>CAWUWN010000101.1:0-14561 GCA_963926265.1 uncultured Burkholderiaceae bacterium | reverse complement strand
ATTCAGCTCAAGGATGATTGACACCGTGGGCGAAGATGTTTTGGGCATATGGCGACCTATTAGGGTGCATTACGGTTTACCTGAGCTTGTCGATTCAAGGTCTTTGGCTGATGAACGTTCCGCCAAAGCCGAGCAGGAGGCAAAAGAGCAAATCGAAGCCAAGCGCACGCTTTTACTCGAAGCGGTCTCAAACTTGTGGAAGAAACCAATCCCATCGCATCGCCCGAACAAAAGCGGCATTTTTCAAAGCGTCGGTGGAAAAAAAGCTGAAGCTATTGAATTGGTTGACACGCTCACCATTGAGGGCTGGTTGCTTGAAGTCCCCATTCCATCAGACATGCGACCACATCCATTGGTCAAGTCAATTTATTGCCGTTTGGATGAGAGCCAGCGAACCCTGTACCACGAGACCGGTAATCCACCTGTGACCGAAAAGGACATTCCAAGCGTCTGGCTCAAGCCTTCCATCGGTTCCCAATCAGTGGAGGCAATTGGGGAACCGATGACCGAAAAATCATTAACTTTTGAACAAGAGGAGTCCAAATCATGCGACCTCGTAGAAACAATTTCATCGGTTCCCGAGTCATCGGTTCCCCTTAAGAAAAAAACTGCGGGAACCGATGACTTAGAGGGTTAGAAATTAGATTTTTCTAACCTCTCTTGAGTCCCATCGATTCCTGTTTCCATCGGTTCCAGAACTAATGAAATCAACTCAGGAACCGGTGGGAACCGATGGGAACCGATACGCAAAATAATGAGGATTTTCGAACATGAATACATCAACACCCGCCCGTATGCCGCCTGTGGTGGGACGTTAAAAGTCAAAATGGAATTAGCTCGTACACCTGACGCTGCACTCTTTCTTATTGGTCAAGCAGTTAAAACTCAAATTTTTCACAGGAGGCAATCATGCCTAGAGTAAAAAAAATTAAATCTGACACCATTTCGGCAGCAATCAAAGCCCACGCACAAGCTCATGAAATCATTAAACCACCAGCCGTGTGCCGTATGCGTGACATTGATATGCCCTACTGGGCAAGCATTGTGTCTTCTAAAGCGCCAGACGAGTGGACGCAGCCGGATTTAATACTGGCGGCAGGAATGGCTCGTGCAATGGCTGATATTGAGATTTTTGACAGCGAGCTATTGCTTGAGCCATCGGTCATAAACAACAAGCCAAATCCCAAGATCACTATTATTGAAACGCTTACAAATCGGGTGATGCGAATTAGCCGAGCATTGCAAATTAATGCTCGTGCTAACTCAGGCGAAGTGCGTGACCTAAAGCAAGGCAGAGCCAACCACAAGCAAGCAGTTGGAGCTTTTAATAATGGATTGATTACATTTCCATCACATGAAGATGAGGATGAAGACTCATTGATATGAAGTAGCACCCTCAACAAATACTTTTTAATTGGTAAAAGCTCTAGGGTGAAAGAAATTGCTGACTACAGGATAGGTGTGCTTACGAAAGGGACGCGGCAGCCTGAAACGGGGTATAGCAGGAGCTAAAAAGCTCGATTATTAATCCAAATTCGTCATCAAAATTGTTAATGTTTTAAAGATAGCTTGATAGCATGAAAATCACGTTCAGACACATTTGTTCAAATGTTCTTCAGGTAACTTTTTATGTAATCGGTCATTTAAGTTTAATGTTATTTTTGACTTCAGTACTCAGTCTTTCAGACAGCATGTCTGCCGCTCTGCGACCCGCTAGACCGAAATCGTTTTTAAACTCAGAAAACTCAGCGTTACCGGTTCCGATTACCCTCAGTCGAGTGATGATATTGCCGCTCGCGTCTGTCACATTGCACGCCATTTCTATACTGAAAGATGTGGGTGGCCAAGTCAGAAAAGACTCAGAACTTGAAGTTGTAGATATCTCTGGTGCAAAGACGTAGGAAATATCTTTATCTTTGATTATCTCAATATCGTTCTGGCTCTTGATGACGTATACATCAGCATATATAGAACGTAGGGCATCTCGTATCGCTTTTTCTAAGTCGCGATACGGAAAATACGAAATCCTATCGCCACCACCACCAGGGGTTTCAACTTGTTTATTTCGATCCGCATCAGTCATAACGTAAGCGACATTTTTCTTTACTAATGTCGCATTTTCGACATTAACTGAGCGCGTTGGGGAAATAACAATTGGATGCGCACAGCCCGCCAGTACTAGAACAAATAACGCTGCAGCTAAGACCTTACATTTTGCGATCATGGAAAACATGGTGTTAATCATTTCTTTATGGCCTTTATAAACTCTGAGTCTGAGTAGATTTTTCTGAAAAGAGCTCTAACTAGATTTGGATATTCGTTCTGACCGCGTGGAATAGCAACTGCACCCATGTAAGCAGACTCAAATGTCGTTGTTACTGTATATGTCTTTTCAAGTAAAACTTGATTGCGATCTCGTATTCTCATTTCTACTTCGATCAAACCTGAGCCAGTGGTGATGCTTGATATGTCAATATCGTTTTTGGTTACATTAAGTTCAATCCGTATTGATGCGTTTTCATCAAATAAGCCAGCTTCTTTTAAGTCGGATATGAATGCATTCTGAATGTATGTTGAGAATGTCCCATTTTGAACAATAAGTGACCCACCTCTTAATGTGATGGAGTTGACTGGAGCTGCGGGTGACGACGGCTGGACATCTGCAACTGAAAGTTTATTTAGTTTTCCTCCCTTCAGGCTATCAACAGCTACATAGTCAGGGCTATATGTTGCAGTTGTGAAAGACGAGCAACCAACCAATGACAAGGGTATAGCAATGTAGAGCAGAATTATTTTGATTGACATTTTGTGATGTAAGTTCAAGGTCGATGATAAAGCACGTTAATAAGAATTATTCTCAATGGCTATCGATAATTTTGCCTGCGCAGAAATCTGTGCAGATACGCGGTCTCGGCAGGGGTCGTTTGCTCACTTTTTGACCACCCCATGCCTTTTGCTCAGCACACTCTCGAATTAGGCTCAAGGTGCAAGAACTATCTCTGTGCTTTGACCGCCTATAACTTTCACTCGCTGCATGAGAGCACCTCCTTGGATGTTGGCGCCTACCTTCCAAGTAACACCAGTAGTCACATAAAAGTCACCATCTGCCACTTCTTTGAAGGCAAAGAAGCCTTGAGCGTTGCATGTCGTGTTGCGTACTAGCGTCCTGTACTCAGGCAAATCAGGTACGAACTCGGGACGGATAACTCCATATCCACGCTGGTTGCTTTTGTAGATGGCTTGTATACGCTCGGTTGAATAAGCAGTGACTGGTGTTAGGTTGACTTGAGTGCCTGCACAAGTCACTGCGATACCGTCCTGTCGCTTGATGAGTGCTGAACCAGTGATAGTGTTTTTACCCTGCACAAGCATAGCCTGCGCTTGTGCAGCATCAAATGGCGAGGAGAGGTTAACAACAGGGCGAGGTGCAACGCAACCCGTCAAAAGCATTAACATCAATATCGAAATTATCTTTTTCATGGCAAACCTTTTGCTGAAGTTGTTGTTGCTCTTGCACAGTGCTTGCAGCACTGAGTGAAAGGATCTGAACTAAGACAAGATGAGTCAACTATATGCGATCAGGAAGCTATTGCCAAACTAATAATTATTGGATCGTCTCTAATGATATGCGTGATAAAAACCACAATTATTTTTGTAGTATTTTTTGTGGGAAGACAATCTTCTGAAGGAAAAATTGCTTATAAATCAATAGTTTAAAAACAGATTTGGCGGAGGCGCAGGGATTCGAACCCTGGAAGCACGTTTTAGCGCACTTACTCCCTTAGCAGGGGAGCCCCTTCAGCCGCTCGGGCACGCCTCCAAACCAAGGCGCTATTCTAGCATGACGAATAGCGCCTTTTCAGTCCCAATCCAAGACCTTAAATCTTAGTGGGTGCAGCGGTTTCCAAACCAAAAGCTTTGTGCAGTGCACGGACAGCTAGCTCCATGTACTTGTCCTCGATCAAGACCGATGTTTTGATTTCGCTGGTACTAATCATCTGAATGTTGATGTTTTCCTGAGCGAGCGTTTTGAACATCAAGCTGGCCACGCCAGCGTGCGAGCGCATGCCGATCCCAACGATCGAGACCTTGGCGACCTTGTCGTCCGAGACGATCTCACGAGCACCAACATCTGGGCCGACCTGACTGGTAAGCAAAGCTAAGGTCCGCGCGAACTCATTGCGGTGAACCGTAAAGGAAAAGTCGGTCGTACCGGCTACAGACTGGTTTTGCACGATCATATCGACGTCAATATTGGCGTCGGCGACTTTGCCCAAGATTGCGTAGGCGACGCCTGGTTTGTCGGGCACGCTCAGCAAAGTAACCTTGGCCTCATCGCGGCTAAAGGCAATGCCCGAAACAACAGCTGCTTCCATTTTTTCGTCTTCCTCAAAAGTAATCAGGGTGCCGGAACGCATTTCTTCGTCCAGCGACATGTCGGGGTCGGTCAGCGATGACAGCACGCGTGTGGGCACGCGATATTTGCCAGCGAACTCAACCGAGCGGATCTGCAAAACCTTGGAACCGAGCGAGGCCATCTCGAGCATCTCTTCGAACGAGATAACGTTCAAGCGCCGGGCATCGGGCTCAACGCGTGGGTCGGTGGTGTAGACACCATCCACGTCGGTATAGATCAAACACTCGTCTGCTTTAAGCGCTGCAGCGACAGCTACAGCGGAGGTGTCTGAACCACCGCGCCCGAGGGTAGTGATGTTGCCCGCATCATCCACGCCCTGAAAGCCGGTGACCACTACTACGCGACCTGCATCGAGATCAGCACGAATGCGCTTGTCATCAATGCCAGTGATGCGTGCCTTGGTAAAGGCGGAGTCAGTGCGAATCGGAACCTGCCAGCCAGCATAGCTGCGGGCCTCAAGTCCTGCGGCTTGGAGCGCGATCGCCAACAGGCCACTCGAGGCTTGCTCGCCTGTGGCGGCAATCATGTCGAGCTCGCGGCCATCGGCCGAGTCAGATAACTCGCGGGCAAGGCCCAGCAAGCGATTGGTTTCGCCAGACATGGCTGAGGGAACCACCACAACCTGGTGACCAGCCGCATGCCATTTGGCGACGCGGCGCGCGACATTTTTAATGCGCTCGACGGAGCCCATCGAGGTCCCGCCGTATTTATGAACGATGAGTGACATGATTTAGGATGAAAACGGATAGGCTAATGCAAAGTTGTCTATTTTAGCCCGAAGCGAGCAAGACTCGCCCGCGCAGGCAGCGCACAGCATGAGAACCGTGTTGCCACAACAACTCCCGGTCATGTCCGAGCGCATGTAACTGCCTCAATTGGCGCATTAAATCTGCTAATCGACGCTCCCCGGGCATCGCAAGCTGCTGCTGAGCGAACCAATAGCGCAGCACCAAGGCCTGTCGAGCAGGGCTTAGTAGACGCCAAGCTTTTAGGCTAAAACTCCGACCAAGCGCATCAGAGTCCAAGGTCAACCAGTCCGAAGCAGCAACCTCATTCAATACTTGAGTCGCTTCGACGGCTTGTTTGGCATGACGCACCAAGGTCTGCCGCCAAGCAGGCCAATGTCTTTCTAAAACAGGGACGAGATCCGTTCTGAACGCCCCCCGCTTGTATTGCGGATCCGCGTTGCTGGGATCCTCGACCGCTTGCCAGCCAGTGTGTTCTGTGAAAGCACGGACGATCGCGACCAGGTCTACGCGTTCAATCTCAAGCCAGGGGCGCAACAATCGCATGCCTTGTCGTTGAACATCGTCTTGCATTGCGCTTAGGCCCAGCACGCCTGCCCCACGCAGCAAACGCAGCAGCACCGTTTCAGCCTGATCTTGTTGGTGGTGAGCAAGCAAGATCGCGGCAACCTGATGCTCACCAGCGAGCTCAGCCAGTGCGTGATACCGTGCTTGGCGCGCCGAGGCTTCTGTTCCGAGTCCCTGGCCTAGATCAACTTGCACATGACGCACGAACAAAGACACCTCGAGCGTGCGCGCCAACTCGGCCAAGTGCTCGGCCCAGGCATCTGCCTCGGACATTAAGCCATGATGAATGTGAAAAAAATAAAGCGGCTGAGCACGTTGTTTACAAACCTGCGCTGCCATCAAGGCGAGTGCCGCAGAGTCTGTGCCGCCACTCAGCGCGACAGCGACAGCTTGGTCAGAGGCTAGATTTGCCAACGCCTGCTGGAGTGCACGCAGAGGAGCTTCAGGCCAGGCGCTGTGCATAGGCGCCACCGCCCTTAGGCGCGCACCTCTTGAAAACTACCGTAGGACAACAAACGCTCAAGCCTGTGATCAATCAGTTGCTGGGGCGTCATCCCCGACAACGAACGCAAGGCATCCGCAAGTGAACGACGCAACAAGCGCGCCATGACGCGAGGATCACGATGCGCTCCCCCGACGGGTTCGTTCACAACCTTGTCGATCAACCCAAAATCTTTCAAGCGATCCGCAGTAATCGCCAGAGCGGCCGCAGCCTCGGACGCCTTATCCGCACTGCGCCACAAAATCGACGCGCAACCCTCAGGTGAAATCACAGAATAGGTCGAATACTGCAACATCAAGACAACGTTGCCTACTGCGATCGCCAAGGCACCTCCCGAACCACCCTCACCGATGATGGTGGAAATGATCGGCACCTTGAGCTCAGCCATCGCATAGAGATTGTGCCCAATGGCTTCGGACTGGCCGCGCTCCTCAGCGCCAACACCTGGATAGGCTCCTGGCGTGTCGACAAAGGTAAACACAGGCAAATTAAATTTTTCAGCGAGACGCATCAGGCGCATAGCCTTACGATAGCCCTCGGGACGCGGCATGCCAAAGTTGCGCGCAGCACGTTCTTTGGTATCGCGACCCTTTTGATGACCGATCACCATGCAAGGCGTGCCATTAAAACGCGCCATCCCACCCACAATAGACAAATCGTCGGCATACATACGATCGCCGTGTAACTCATGAAAATCGGTAAAGATCTCACGCACGTAGTCCAACGTGTAGGGACGTTGCGGATGACGCGCCACCATCGAGGTCTGCCAAGGCGTCAACTTGGCATAAATGTCTTTAGCCAGATTCTGGCTTTTTTGTTGCAGCCGGCTGATTTCGTCCGAGATATCCACGGCCGAATCCGCCTGCACATAGCGCAGTTGTTCGATCTTGCCCTCGAGCTCGCCAAGGGGTTGTTCAAATTCAAGAAAAGTATTGCGCATATCTGTGTCTACTCATTCAATCTGAGGTGTACTTAGTATTCCACCGGGGTGGGATCTAAGCAGCGCCATAAATACCAAGTCGCGACCGTGCACCACGGCTGCCATCCTTGGGCCACTTCTCGGGCTTCAAAGCGGGAGACTGGCTCACCGCTGAAATAGTGTAACGAGATTGCCTTTAATAGTCCGGCATCATCAAGCGGCAAAATATTAGGCCGTTGAAGATTAAAAATCAAAAACATTTCGGCCGTCCAGCGACCAATGCCGCGGATACCGGTCAATTCGGTGATGACTGCTTCGTCCTCCATGCTGGCCCAGTTTTGTGGGTGGACCAGCTTATCAATAAAATGCTTTGATAAATCAAGGACATACTCGCACTTTCGACCGGAAAGTCCTGCGGCACGGAGTCGCTCTGTCCCAGCAGCTTGAACGCTCACGGGCGTAGGACGCTTGCCGCATTCGAGTAAAAACTTCTGCCAGACTGACTCAGCAGCTTTGACGGAAATTTGCTGACCGATGATGGAACGTGCGAGCGTCACAAAAGGATTGCCGCGCGTGGTCAGAAAAATGTCTGGGAACTTGGGGATGACTTTCTTTAAAATGCGATCACGCCGCACCAATTGTGCAGTCGCCAAATCCCAGTAATCGGGCTTAACCAGAGCGGTATCAGAAAGAGGCATATTTGAGAAACCTTAGGCGCGACGCCACTGAGTGAGGCCACCGGGCTTGTCATCAAGCTCAATACCTCCGCTTTTCAGTTTCGCACGAATCTGGTCTGCCTCGGCAAAGTTTTTTGCTGCCTTTGCTGCGCCACGTGCTGCAATCATGACCTCAATCTCAGTTTCAGATAGCGTGACCATAGGCGTATCCGCTTCGCTCGCAGGACCCTCTGCAATTGCGCGTCGCGTATAGCGGGTTGGGCTTTGAAAATAAGCGACCGGATCTTGTTGCAACAGTCCCAGAAGCTCGGCCAGTGCCTTAAGCTGCGCAGATAAAGCTGCATTTTTGCTGCGATTGACTTCGCTTGCCAGCTCAAACAAGGCCGCAATGGCACCTGCACTGTTGAAGTCATCATTCATTGCCTCGCGAAAAGCAATCGCCTGGGGTGCCTGCCAGTCAATGACGACAACAGAACCAGGGGGGCAATTTTGTAGCGTCTGATAGAAACGGTCCAGAGACAGTTGCGCATCAATAAGATTGTCAGGTGCGTAGTTTTGAGCGCTACGGTAATGATTGCGCACAATAAAGAAACGCAACATTTCGGCTTCGCGGGGGTTGACCTCGTATTCGGCGCTCTCGCCTGACGCAGGCGATCCGTCCTTGAGCGCAGCATTCAGCACACCTATGGTCTGACGAATCGTGCGGAAGTTACCCAAGGACTTGGACATTTTTTCTGCATCGACCATCAGGGGACCACAATGCATCCAGTTGTTAGCCAAGGTGCCACCAAAAGCACCTTCGGTCTGAGCAATCTCGTTTTCGTGATGAGGAAACTTCAGATCTGGACCACCTCCATGGATGTCAAGAGGTAGGCCCAGTAAAGCTTTACTCATTGCTGAGCACTCAATGTGCCAACCCGGCCGCCCCCAACCATAAGGAGAGTCCCAGCGGGTGTCGGCTGGCTCATGCTCCTTGGCGGATTTCCACAAGACAAAATCTAGTGGGTCGCGCTTGGACGAAGCCACCGCTACCCTCTCCCCCGCACGTAAATCGTCTAGCGACTTGCCCGACAGCTTGCCGTATTCCGGAAACTCGCGCACGGCAAAGTTCACATCCCCATCGACAGCGTGATAAGCCAAACCTTTTTGCTCGAGCTTGCCAATAATGTCCAGCATATCGCCCACATACTCGGTCGCGCAGGGCTGTAGATCGGGCGACTGGACGAACAACGCACGCTCATCGGCATGCATTGCATCGATGTAATAGGAGGTGACCTCGCCCAAGCGGCGGTTCGTTTCCACTGCACGGCGGATAATTTTGTCATCAATATCGGTGATGTTGCGCACGTATTGCACCTGATAGCCCGAGGCGCGCAGCCAGCGCTGGACCACATCAAAACTGACCAACATCCGGGCGTGACCCAGGTGGCAATAGTCGTAGACCGTCATTCCACACACATATAACCCTACTTGGCCTGGCTGTACCGGGCGAAAGGGGCGTTTGGAGCGGGACAATGAGTCGTAGATCTGTAGCATGCGTGTGGTCAGTCAAAAGCAGGGCTAAAATGCAGTTCAACAAGTATAGCAATTGAGGATTCTACGACTTGAAGCTGGTGAAAAAAATGCATTCAATGACAACCCAGGCGTGCTCTCTAGCTTCGGCTATCGGACTGAGCCTGTTGGTGCTGCTGCACCAGCCTGCGCTCGCCCAACCCAACATGGGTGGCAGTATTCCCAATACCCTAAACCCTTTGGGGAGCGACCCAACGGATACTGGCGGCAACCAGACGCTTCGTAACAACTTACCCTCCGCTATGCCAAATGCGGGCAACACAGTTCTGGGCGACAAGGTCCCTGAGGGCGGCTGGGACGGACTAGCCAAGCTCCTCGAAGCGCTCGCGCCCTCCGTGGATACTCGCATTCCGCTCACACCTACTGAAATCTCTAACAGAATCGATGGTTTGATTGGCGCCGGACGGTTGAAAGAGGCGCTCCAAACTTTAGAGGCCCGTCAGGCTGTCGAAGCTCTGCGCCACACCCCTGGCACCGATGTACAGCTCATGTTTTTACATGCCCGTATTTTAGCGGCCATGCAACGCCCTGTTGAAGCTGAGGCCGTTTACCTCCAGATGACCACGCGTTTTCCTGAACTGCCAGAGCCCTGGAACAACCTCGCGGCCCTCTACGTCAAACGTAACGAACTGGATCAAGCCAGACGCGCCCTCGAAATGGCGATCATGATCAATCCAAAATACTCAATCGCGCAAGCCAATCTCGGTGATGTGCAGATGAATCTTGCGCTGCGGGCATATCAAAATGCTGCGCAAGCTGGGGTACCTGGCTTAGCACCAAAAATAAATCGCATCAAAGCATTACTTGAGGGCCCTACAAAATGACATTTACTTCTTACGGGTTGCGTTTTTTGCGTAGCCTCGCACTGGTCGGTATGATTCCGCTGGTGTCTTTATCGGCCCAAGCGGCCTCTTCTTCCAACTCGACTCAAAAACAAGGCGTTTCTTCCATGAGCACATCACCCCGCGTCAAAATGTCCACCAACCAGGGCGACTTCATTATTTCTCTGAATGCTGAAAAAGCACCTAAGACTGTGGCTAACTTCCTCGAATACGTCAAAGACGGTTTTTTTGACGGTACGATTTTCCACCGCGTCATCGATGGCTTCATGATTCAGGGTGGCGGCTTCGAGCCCGGCTTGAAGCAAAAGCCCACCAAGGCACAGGTTGAAAACGAAGCTAATAATGGCTTGAAAAACAATAAGTACACCCTCGCCATGGCCCGCACCAGCGACCCCCACTCAGCGACCGCGCAGTTTTTCATCAACGTCGCCAACAACGACTTCCTGAATCACACTGCACCGACTGCCCAAGGTTGGGGTTATGCCGTATTTGGTGAAGTCGTCGAAGGCCAGGACGTCATTGACAAGATGAAAGGTGTGCCAACCGCTAACAGCGGCTTTCATCAAAACGTCCCCACCACTGATGTTGTGATCACAAAGGCAGTTGTCCTTGAATAAAATTGAACTTGACGGACCTGTGTGGCTAGCTTCAGATGTCCATCTGGGGCAGCACACGACCGGTACCGCAGAAGCTTTCCGCGACTTTCTAAAACTTGCCGCCAGCGAGGCTTCGGCCTTGCTGTTACCTGGCGATATTTTTGACGCATGGATTGGCGACGATGTCGCAGTTGTCGCCCCACCCTGGCTCGCTCAAGACCTCATGGCCCTCAAAGCATGTGCTGCGCAGATCCCTGTGTGGCTTGGACGTGGTAACCGTGACTTCCTGATGGGTGGCGCGCTCGCAGCAGGCATCGGAGCGCAACTACTCCCCGAACAAGTCCTCGTGACGATCGCTGGTCGTACTATGCTGCTGAGTCATGGCGACGAGTACTGCACCGACGACGTGGCTTATCAACAATTCAGGGCCATGGTTCGCAACCCAGCTTGGCAATCTGGCTTTTTATCAAAAAGCATTCCGGAGCGTCTAAACCTTGCTGCTCAAGCACGCGGCGAAAGCATGAGCGCGAATCAGACCAAGTCGATGGAAATCATGGACGTCAATGCAGATGCCGTCGCATCAGCGATTCGTAGCACGGACGTATCTCTTGTCGTGCACGGGCATACCCATCGTCCAGGCCGCAATGTTCTGAATGTGGATGGTCGTATCTGTGAGAGATGGGTACTACCCGACTGGGATTGTGAACCGACTTCACCCACAGGCAAGCTGCGCGGTGGTTGGATGGTGATCGACGAAGAAGGTCCAGCATTGTTCGACTTGGATCAGGCTTAAGGCTCGCCTGATCTTACGTTCACCCTGTCTCGTCTTCGGTCTCTTCGTGTAGGCGTTGGACCTTGACCTGAGCAATTCGACGACCATCAATCTGCATGACTTCAAACTTGAAGTTGGCGTGCTGACTCTTAAACTCGCATTGATCCCCACGTGCCGGTAGCTGACCAAATCTGACCAGCAAATATCCAGCCAAGGTGGTGTATTCCTCATCGTCATCCACCAGGCCTTCGGTCTCGAGTACTTGTTCGAGATGATGCAGGTCAGCCGCGCCGTCCACCAACCACTGACCCTTACCATCAGACACGATATCAGGCGTTTCGTCCTCATCCGGAAACTCGCCGGCAATGGCTTCAAACACATCAATCGGTGTGACCAATCCCTGAATTGCACCAAACTCATCCGCGACAAGCACAAGTTGTCCACGCGAGCGTTTAAGGGTGTCCATCAGACGAATGATGCTGATCGTATCGTGGACAATGATCGGCTCACGCAGACCGCTGCGGCGAATATTGCCGTGCGTCAACAATTCAGAGATCATTTCTTTGGCGCGACCAATCCCCACAACATCATCCACTGAGCCGCGACACACTGGGAAAAAACTATGCGGCACCATTGCGATCTGTTTTTGAATTTCCTGGGGATCATCATCAAGGTTGATCCAGGAAATCTCCGTACGCGGGGTCATGACAGAATGAATCGACCGCTCCGCCAAGGTCAACACACCACTGACCATGTTGCGTTCCTCGATGCCAAAAGCGATGGGCTCAGGCTGCCCCAGGGGGGTCGGCAGAGTCTCGACAATTTCATCTGGTAGACGCTTACCAAGCATTCGCAAAACCGTTTCAGCTGTTCGTTCGCGCATGGGACGTTTTGATTCAAGCTTAATTCCCTTGTGCCGCGCCAATTGGTTCAGCATCTCGATCAACACGGAAAAGCCGATGGCCGCGTAGAGATATCCCTTGGGAATCTGAAAACCAAAGCCCTCACCCACAAGCGAAAAGCCAATCATCAGCAAAAAGCCCAAACACAAGACCACCACGGTAGGGTGAGCATTGACAAAGCGGGTCAAAGGCTTGGAGGCGATCAGCATAATGACCATCGCGATCACAACCGCTGTCATCATGACAGACAGGTGATCAACCATCCCCACAGCAGTAATCACCGCATCAATAGAAAACACCGCATCTAACACCACAATCTGCGTCACAATGACCCAGAAGCTTGCGTAGACACGAGCATTGGTGACCTCAAGGCGCTTGCCTTCGAGGCGCTCGTGCAACTCGAGCGTACCCTTGAACAGCAAGAAAAAACCACCCACAATCAGGATCAGGTCCCGTCCGGACAGCTGGAAGTCCCAAAAAGACAGCAATGGCGCCGTCAGTTTCACAAGCCAAGACATACCGGCCAGTAGACCGAGTCGCATCAGAAGCGCTAGGGAGAGTCCAATCACGCGGGCCCGCTCTCGCTGAGCAGGAGGCAGCTTATCCGCAAGAATGGCAATGAAGATTAGATTGTCGATGCCGAGAACGATCTCAAGCACCACGAGCGTTAAAAGTCCGACCCATATCGTTGGATCGAGCAGCCACTCCATTGAGGGCTCCAAGAGTTAATCAGCTTTGCATATTAACTGATCAACTCGAGGGCATCTCTTTAAAAAACTAAATAAAACTTACTTAAGGATCGCATGTGTATCAAACCTCAACACTTTACCCGCGCAGATGGGTCAGTATTTGCGTAAATATTTTTGGATTAGCTGCAATGACATTACCCGTTTCCATCCAGGTCTGTTCACCCTCGAGGTCGCCGACCAAGCCGCCGGCCTCAAGCACCATCAAGCTCGCTGCAGCCATATCCCATTGTTTGAGGCCCAGGCCACAAAAGCCGTCTAACCGACCTGCTGCGACATACGCAAGATCCAGTACCGCTGAACCCGTACGACGCACTCCTGCGCAACCACGTGCCATTTCCATAAAACGGGGCTGAGAAGCATCATCGGGTCCGATCGAGCCGGGCCACCGCGCACCCAACAATGCGTCGTGATATTTGAGTTGTGAAGATACGCGCATGCGACGATCATTTAAAAAAGCACCACCGCCTCGGCTCGCAGAAAACAACTCATTGCGTGCTGGGTCATAAATGACGGCTTGGGTGATCTGACCGAACTGACGCAGTGCGATAGACACAGCATAAGTTGGGAAACCATGAATGAAGTTGGTCGTGCCATCGAGCGGGTCAATGACCCATTCATTGGCTGGCAACTCACCCTCAGGAGTGTCGCCCGGTTGATAGCCAGACTCCTCTCCTAAGAAGGCATGATCAGGGTATGCCGTACGAAGCATTTCAATGATGGCTTCCTCGGCGGCACGATCAACTTCCGTGACATAATCTCTAGGACCTTTGCGGGAAATTTGTAATCGATCTAAATCGATACTCGCGCGGTTGATAATGGTTCCGGCTCGCCGGGCCGCCTTGATGGCGGTATTAAGCATCGGGTGCATGAGCGTAGTTTTTTCTATTAAACAAAGCAGAATTTTAAATGACTTCCGACTTTTCCCGTGTTCGCTTCATTATGACCGAGCCAAGCCACCCCGGAAACGTCGGTTCGGCATCTCGCGCCATCAAGACAATGGGCTTCGAAGACCTCGTCCTCGTCGCCCCGAAAACCCCTGAAATCTGCATTCAACCTGAGGCGATCGCCTTAGCGAGCGGTGCGGGAGACGTCTTGGCCCGAGCTCAGACCTTTGACAGCCTCCAAGATGCCTTAGCCCCCGTTACCCTGGCTTTTGCTCTCACGGCTCGGGAACGCGAAATCGGTCCGCCTGCCTGCGACATCCGCGAAGCTGCGCAGATGGCTCAGGCACACCTCAGCGAGCACCCAGAGGGCCGTGTCGCGCTCGTAGTGGGCACTGAACGCTCTGGCCTCACCAATG
>CAWUWN010000100.1:0-5370 GCA_963926265.1 uncultured Burkholderiaceae bacterium | reverse complement strand
TTGATTGAACGAATCATTTCCTCGGCGACATCAGGTCCGAACGGACAGCGATGCAGCACCACGTCTTGCAGAATTTCTACAAAAATTCCGCCGAGTCCAAACATTGCGACCGGACCGAACACGGGGTCCTGATGAATCCCCAAGATGCACTCGACGCCGCCTTTGAGTTGTTTGGCGACGAGCACGCCGTCCAGACGTGCGTTGGGTGCAGCGGTTTTGCCACGCTGCATCAACAGCGCAAAGCCTTCGCGCACACCTGCTTCATCATGGATATCGAGTAGCACACCGCCGATTTCAGATTTATGCAGGATGTCGGGCGAGACGATTTTCATGACCACAGGAAAGCCGATCTTTTTTGCGGCAATGACTGCCGCTTCGATTTCAACGCATACCTCTTCGGGGGCGGAGGCGATGCCGGCCTGTGCGAGCAGCTGTTTGGCTTGCGCCTCGGAGGGATTGTGAGAAGGCAAAGCGATCTGCGCAAGCGTGGGTGCAGGCAGACCAGGAGGCTTGGCAAAAGCGCGACCAAACTGCCCCATGGCTTCGATTGCGACTACGGCGCGTGAGGGATCCTCAAAAACAATAAACCCGTCGCTTTCGTATTCGCGAATTTGTTCACGTGAGGCCATGAGTGACAACACAAAGATACAGTCGGGATGTTTACTGCGCGCAATCTTAAGTTGTTCGCGCAAACGAGGAGCGACGCTTGCCACGCCGCCTGTATAGGTAAAGAAACCTAGGATAGAGGTGTACTTGCCTTCGGCGATCAGCGCATCGGTAAAGGTGCTGATCAAGGACATTTCGTTGAGGTATTGTGCTGTGACATCGACAGGGTTGCGCGGTGCTGCAAAAGGCAGGAGCTTTAGTAAACGCTCTTGTGAGGTCTGAGGCATTTCGGGCATGGGTAGGCCGATCGCATCCGCTGCATCTGAAATGATCACGCCTGCTCCACCGCTCACGGTGATTACGCCAAGTGTATTGTTTGCGGGATAGATGCCTCGGACCGCAAGACGAGCGATATCGAGCATTTGCTCAGTAGTTTGTACGCGCACAACGCCGAGCTCTTTCAATACCGCATCGGTGACACGATCGTCGCCAGCGATGGAGGCAGTGTGAGATTGGGCAGCGGCACTTCCAACAGCACTGCGACCGACTTTCATCATCAGGACGGGCTTGCGTGCCCTGCGGGCCGCCTCGAGACCGGCGATTAGGCCCGCTGATTCCTTGATACCCTCTGAGTACATCATGATGACTTTTGTTGCAGGATCCTGAACCACCATTTGCAACATGTCACCGACCGTCAGATCGGCTTCGTTGCCGGTCAAAATGACGGCTGACAGTCCGATATCGTTCGCAGTGGATACGGCCATCAAGTGCGCGCCATACGCACCTGACTGACTAATAATCGCGACGCCGCCCGCCTTGGGAAAAGCCAACTCACAGCCAGTCGCAAACGTGCCATAAAAATGGTTGCAGGGGTTGATCAGACCAAGCGAATTGGGACCGATTAAACGCATGCCATACTTGTGTGCAGCATCAACAAGTTTTTGTTGCGCGAGTGCACCCTCTGGACCTGTTTCAGCAAAACCTGCAGTAAACAAAATCGCCGCGGCACAGCCCCGCTCGGCGAGTGCCGTCACCGACTCGAGTGCTGCGGAAGCCGGCACGATCACGATTGCGACGTCGGGTGTTTCGGGAAGTGCTGCAACATTGGGATAGGCGGTCAGGCCTTGCACTGTCGTACGGTTTGGATTGACGGGAAAAATTTTGCCCTGATAGCCTTGGCCGCGCATGTAGGCAATGGGTCGCCCACCGATCCGGGAAGGATCATCAGAGGCACCAATCACGGCAACGGATTGTGGGTTGAGGAGTTTGGCGATACGGGCAGGGTCGTTAGGGCGCATTGTTGTCTCAGTTTTATATTTACGTAAATATTACAGCTACACTGACTTTTAGCTTTTTGTTTTTATTTTTTTTATTCAATCAGGAGAATAACGATGGGTGCAATTACCCGCATTGATTCCAACGAACGTTTGA
This sequence comes from uncultured Burkholderiaceae bacterium, assembly GCA_963926265.1. Classification (GTDB taxonomy): domain Bacteria; phylum Pseudomonadota; class Gammaproteobacteria; order Burkholderiales; family Burkholderiaceae_B; genus Zwartia. The sequence goes on along the minus strand of CAWUWN010000100.1, from coordinate 3,333 downwards.
GCCGCGTGGTGGTGCATGGTGAAACCGTGTATGTCGCAGGCATCACCTCTAGCGTCAAGGGTGATATCGTGGCCCAGACGCGCGATGTGTTTGCCAAGATTGACGGCCACCTGGCCAGCGCAGGAACAGACAAACACAATCTGTTGACTGTGCAGATCTGGTTAAAAGACATCAGCAAGGATTTTGAGGGTATGAACTCAGTCTGGGCGGAGTGGGCACCTAAAAATGCGCTGCCAACCCGTGCGACTGGAGAGGTCAAACTGGCTGCATCCGACTTGTTGGTAGAAGTCATCGTGACAGCGGCTAAAAAGTAATGTCAGAAAAGCGCTTTGCCGTTGCCGTCATTGGAGCGGGTCCCGCAGGCTTGATGGCTGCGGAAACCCTGATTCGTCAGGGCGTGGCGGTACAGGTCTATGAGGCAAAGCCTTCTGTTGGCCGCAAGTTTCTGATGGCGGGTCGGGGTGGGCTCAATATCACCCATTCCGAACCCTCTGATAAATTTGTCATGCGTTACGGTGCTCGGGCCCCGGAAATGGGGCGCATGCTTGAGCAGTTTGATGCAGAGGCCTTACGCGCCTGGGTGCAGGCGCTTGGCATTGAGACGTTTGTTGGTTCGTCGGGGCGCGTGTTTCCCGATGAGATGAAAGCCGCGCCTTTGTTGCGTGCATGGATGCATCGCTTACGTGTCGAGGGCGTGCAGTTTTTGATGCGACATCGTTGGTTGGGCTGGGATGACGCGCATCAGTTGCGATTTGATACGCCCAAGGGTGAGATCACCACCGCGCCTGAGGCCACGATCTTGGCCCTTGGGGGCGGTAGCTGGGCCAAGCTTGGTTCGGATGGCGCTTGGTGGCCCTGGCTCCAAGAGCAAGGCGTGCCGCTGAGTCCCTTGCTGCCAAGCAACGGTGGTTTTGAGACAGCGTGGTCCGCACATTTTCTGGAAAAGTGTGCCGGAGAGCCGATTAAGCCAGCACAGTTTCGGATCGAGGGTAGTAAGGCTGCGCCTTTGCGTGGTGAGTGCATGGTGACACAGCACGGGCTCGAGGGCGGGGCGATTTATGCGTTGTCCGCAGCATTGCGCGATCGAATTTTGACGCGCGGCAAGGCGACCCTGTTGTTGGATTTGTTGCCAGACCATAGCCCACAGCGGGTGTTAGACGAAGTGTCGCGCGCACGCGGGACACGCTCAATGTCTTCGCATTTGCGCACGCGTCTTGGCTTGCAGGGCGTGCGCGCTGCGCTGTTACGCGAGCGTCTTTCGGTCGAGGTCTTCAACGACCCACACAAGCTTGCGTTTGGAATTAAAAATCTGCCGATCGTGTTGAGTGCGTGTCGTCCAATTGACGAGGCGATTAGTACAGCGGGTGGTGTTCAGTTTGAGGGAATGACTGCGCACAGCATGTTGAAAAACTTGCCTGGCGTGTTCTGCGCCGGCGAGATGCTGGATTGGGAGGCGCCGACAGGTGGTTACTTGTTGAACGGCGTAATGGCGTCGGGACAGGCGACGGCTAGAGGGGTGTTGAGTTGGTTGGCCGAGCGTTCTTAAAATTCAACGGATTTAAAGTTGAATAACAAGCTTTTGTTTTTCAATAATGTCTTGAAACTCTTTTGAGGTTGATGCCCAGTCAACGATATCAACCTTGTAAGGGAGTGCCGACTCAGAAAGAGCATCACTAAGCGCCGCACGCGTTTTGATGGAAATCGGCTCATCGCCCACCAAAGCTAAATCAAGATCCGAGTATGGTTTGTATGCGCCCGTTACTCTGGAGCCAAATGCCCACACTTTATAGTCGGGTACATAACGCTTCATAATGCTTTGGAGTGTGCCCAGCTCCTCTGCGGTCATTGCAAGGGCTGTATTGGGAATCACGCAATACGCTCCTGAAGTGATTGCAGTAGGGCTTTTGCTTCATCTAAAAAGGCGGGGATACTCTTTACCACTTGAACAGCGATCGCTTCGTCATAGGTATGGCTTGTTTTGCTGCGCATTTCTCTATAAACACGCCAATCATTCCAATCACCTTTGAGGAGTCCCTGTTCATTTGATGTGCGAATTAAATCCGCAAATTGCATACCGTCGAACTGGCTTGGATCAGCTGAACTCATCTCCAGGTAGCGCTTAAGCATTTTGTGACTGATTTCGTAGGTGAACTCAAAACGCTGAACGAGGCCATCTCGTAATTGCGAGTCAAGTGGCTCGGAAAAATGACGGGTTAAGCCCGCATCGAGTCTACCAACAGCATTTGTTAAGGCAGACAAATCAAGAGGTATTGGCATTGTTTGCGGCCTATAGAAAATCGTTTTCAGCTCTGCATTTTAGGTTAAGCAAAGCGCTCCAGTTATCCCAATTAATTCTCTGTTTCAATATTTAACAAATTCGGTTGAATCTGTGCGATCGCTTTGTTGATGCAGTCCAGCACGAGCTCTGTACGGTCTTTGTCCAGGCGGGTACTCAAGGTGGCGACGCTGATGGCGGCGACGGGATGCTTGTTTTTGTCAAAGATCGGAACCGCGATGGTACGTACGCCGGGTAGTTCGACTACGTCGCTGACGACGTAGCCTCGGCCGCGAGCGCGTGCGATGTTTTTGCGGACTTCGGCTTCGGAATAGTTGGGAAACTTTTCCAGGCAACGTTCTTTGTTGATTTTGAGAATGCGCTCGATTTCATTGTCGTCGAGAAAACTCAGGATGGCGAGTGCGCCACCGCCGATGTTGAGGGGGCGACGGCGACCGACCTCCAGTACAAAGACCTTGATTGGAAACGCACCCTCTGCACGATCGATGCACACGCCATCAAAGCCCGTGCGGATCGTTAAAAAGACGGTGTCACCCGTGCCTTGGGCGATTTGTTGCAGATGTGAATGGCAGAGATCGCGCATGTTGGTGCGAGGGCTGGCAGCCAAGCCCATCTCGTAGACGACGTTACCCAGAAAGTACCGCTTGGTTGACTCGTCTTGACGAATCAGGCCCTCGGACACCAATCCCTGCAAAATTCGGTGGGCAGTTGGGCGCTCGATGTGGATTTCAGTGCAGAGGTCGATGAGTCGGGCGCCGACACGGTTGCGTGCAGAGACGCCGCGCAAGAGTGCGGCGACACGTTGAACGACTTGGGTGCCTGATTTGATCGCTGGCGTTGCGGTTGTCATGGGGGGAGCGTGCTCGCAGTTCAATATATGACCAAATGTTCCACATTATGGCGTGAGGTTTAGCGGCTGTCTACAGATTCAGGTTGGCTAAAATCATCCAACTCTTTTCTTTTAGCGAAACGATTATGTTTGATGCCCTCTCCCTCGCTCATTTGCCTAAAGCCGAGCAATATCATGCGCTTGCCCA
>CAWUWN010000099.1:0-16641 GCA_963926265.1 uncultured Burkholderiaceae bacterium | reverse complement strand
ATGAGTCTCGTAAAAAAGTCGAATGCGTTGGTGAATAACTACTGAGCTAAATATTACACAATGGCAGGCTCAACTGATACCTCTGTGCAGCCACAACCGCGAGATAGGCGTCAAGGTTCGACTGTACTAAATAATCCCGCGGCTTTTAAGAGAGGCAATCGCCTCTAAATTAAACCCGAGCTGACCGAGAACGGCTTCGTTATCCACGCCCAAATCCGGAGGTGGACGATGGATCTGGCAGGGCTCATCAGAAAACTTGATCGGAAATCCCAGCACATCTAGCCGACCATGTTGCGGATGCTCAATCGTCAAGCGCATTTGCTGGTGTTGCGTCTGTGGATCGTCAAACACCTCGCCGATATTGAGCACACGCCCGCACGGGACACCTGCTTCATTGAGCTTTTCAATCCAGTGCGCGATCGGTTTTTGTCTGACCTTTTCGTTCAACGCCGCATTGATCGCCTCACGATTGGCAAAGCGTAAGGCATTGTTGGCAAACTCAGGGCGCTCGCGCAAATGCTCAAGATCGAGCGCGGTTAAGAGTTTGAAATAAAACGTATCGTTACTGGGTGCGATCGCAACCTGTCCGTCCGAGGCGTTAAACAAGCCATAGGGTGAGGCGAGCGCATGATCATTACCTGTGCGCAGAGGCAATTTCCCAGTTGCAAAATAATTGGTCGCCAAAAACGCCAACATACTCGTCAAACCATCGGTCAGCGAGGTCGTGACCTCCTCACCCTGACCCGTGCGCGCACGCCTGACCAAGGCCGCCAAAATACCCATCGCCGCGTAGGAACCCGCGATCAAATCCGAAATTGGAGGGGCTGCGCGCATCGGCGGCTCGTTGGCCGCACCGTTTACGCTCATAAAGCCACTCATGGCTTGTGCGACAAAATCAAAAGAAGGTCGATCTGCATACGGACCATCCAGACCAAAGCCTGTGACATTGCAACTCACAAGATCGGGCTTAATCTGAGAGAGCGCCTCACGCCCGAAACCCATCTTGTCCATAATGCCTGGACGATAATTGTTGACTACTACATCCGCGGTCTTGAGCAATTCACGCAAAATGTCCTTGCCTTCAGGCGCGCGCAAATCAAGCGTGATTGAACGCTTGTTACGGTTAAACGAAGCAAAATAGTAGGAGTAGCCATTAGGCGCTTCGCCCTGCTGGCGCACAGGATCACCCCCCTTTGGGTCCTCGATCTTGATGACCTCCGCACCCATGTCGGCAAGGAACATCGTACAAAACGGACCAGACAAAATTCGCGTCAGGTCTACGACTCGGATACCTTGAAGCTGCATGGTGTGCGTGACGCCTTTGTCAACGTTTAAAGCATTAACGCTTTAGATCTCGATAAAAATTTTCATGAGTACCTAACAAAAGTAGGTATCTTGTCTTTGGATCAAACTCATACGCCAAAAGCATCTCTTGATTTTGACTTTTGAATTTGTATACGTAGACACCAGTTAAATCACCACGTTTTTGAGTACCTAATTGTGGGTCTTTGATTATCTTTTCAATCCCGGCATCAACATCAATCTTCTGATTTTTATGGAGTCTTTTATAACTTCTAGCAAACATTGCGGATTGAAATACTTCTACAGTCCAACCCGGCATCAGTCATTTCCTTTCGGAGTGAAAGGTGTTGCGAGAGATCTTCCCTCGGCCCTTGCTATCAGTAAATCTCGAACAAAATCAATTGGCAAATCTGGGTTATCTAAAGCAGCTTTCCCCACTAGTGCCCAAAATTCGACTTGGCCCGCAATAGTGCGGCGCTCAGCATGAGCGTGAGCTTTCGCTTGCTCATAAAGGTAATCATCAATGCGTACTGGCATTCCCATGAAATCCTCTCCTAAATCTACAATGGACTACTACAATTGTAGCAAAAAAGAAGCAATTGTTCGTTGAGAAGTCTACCCAGCAGCGCTCAAGCTCGCCGCATGCGCCTGCTCGTCCGCGTGATACGAAGAGCGCACCATCGCCCCCACCGCCGCATGATGAAAGCCCATCGCATAGGCCTCACGTTCGAACATCTTGAAGGTATCAGGATGCACATAACGCAACACCGGCAAATGATGCTCCGAAGGCTGCAGGTACTGACCGATAGTCAACATCTCGACATCATGGGCACGCATGTCTCGCATCACCTGAAGGATTTCCTCATCGGTCTCGCCCAGGCCCAACATCAGACCGGACTTGGTCGGAGTTTTGGGGTGGCGCTTTTTAAACTCCTGGAGCAGCTTGAGCGAGTGCATATAGTCCGAACCTGGTCGGGCTTGTTTATACAAGCGCGGCACAGTCTCGAGGTTGTGGTTCATCACATCGGGAGGGCCACCATCCAGAATCTCAAGCGCACGATCTAGGCGACCACGAAAGTCAGGCACCAACACCTCAATACGCGTTTCGGGAGACAGCTCGCGCACTTTTTGAATGCACTCAACAAAATGACCCGCGCCACCATCACGCAGATCGTCACGATCCACGGAAGTGATCACCACATAGGTCAGCTTGAGCGCGGCAATCGTCCGCGCAAGATTAACGGGCTCATCGACGTCCAGCGGATCGGGGCGGCCATGGCCTACATCACAAAAAGGACAACGACGGGTGCACTTGTCACCCATGATCATAAAGGTCGCTGTGCCCTTGCCGAAGCACTCGCCGATATTAGGGCAAGAGGCTTCTTCGCATACGGTATGCAGATTGTGCTCGCGCAAGATACGCTTGATGTCGTAAAACCTGGAGCCTGCGGGCGCTGCCTTGACGCGGATCCAGTCCGGTTTTTTCAGGCGCTCGGCCGCGACGACCTTGATCGGAATGCGCGAGGTCTTGGCCTGCGATTTCTGCTTTTGGGTCGCGTCGTAAGGAGTGGCTGGTGGGGTCGCAGCTACCGAGGTTTGTTCAGGTTGTGTGGACATGATGTACGTGGACGTTTGTGCGCCCAGCCGTTCAATAAAAGTGAATGTTTATTTTACCCGCTGACTAGTCACAAACCACCGATAAACCACAGAACCTTACAATTTGTTGGGACAATGTCTGAGCGACCTCATCCCAGCTCGCCTTGACGCCAAGCTGAGCCATGCAAACCGTCTGCAAGCCTGCATAGCCACAGGGGTTAATGCCTCTGAACGGCGATAGGTCCATGTCCACATTGAGCGCCATGCCATGATAGGTGCAGCCGTTGCGAACTTTAATGCCCAAAGCAGCAATTTTGGCAAGCTCATCGTCTATGGGCACATACACACCTGGCGCGCCCTCTTTACGGCAGGCGTCCTCGATGCCATAGATCCTCAGCGTCTCAATCGTTGCCTCTTCGATCTGATGGACCATCGCCTTAATAAAACGTCCAGAACGTCTAAGGTCCGCGAGAATATAGGCCATCACCTGACCGGGACCATGATAAGTCACCTGACCGCCTCGATCAGTTTGCATGACAGGGATGTTGCCAAGGTTGAGTAGATGCTCAGGCTTGCTGGCCTGACCCAGCGTGTAGACAGGCTCATGCTCAACGAGCCAGATTTCATCCAGGGTATCTGCCGTGCGAGCTTCGGTAAAGGCCTGCATCGCTCGCCAGACCGGTTCGTAGGGCGTCGGGCGCGGCCAAGTCGGGCTCAAAACTGACCCACTACAAGCAGACCCACTACAGCACCAAAGACACCATAGGGTGTCCATGCAGGGCGCCATATAGTCCGTCGAGCTGCTCGCGTGAAATCGCGTTAATAGTGAAGGTCAGCCCCATATAGTTGCCGCCCTTGCTCGGACGCATCTCAACGGTCGCCGCATCAAAAACTGGGTCGTATTCAAGCACAAGAGCCGTCAAAACCTGAGCGAGCTCTGGGTGTTGCTTTCCCATCACCTTGATGGGAAATTCGCATGGATATTTGATCAGCGATTCGCTTTCAGGAATAGTCACTTTGGCTGTCACCTATGTATACATGCCCATACAACGTTGGCGCTCAACACAAGCGCCTAGGCTAATGCGGCGATGCGCGCGTCGTACGCTGCACGCAATTTTTGAAAAATCGGGCCAGGCTTGCCCGAGCCGACTGGTTTGCCATCAAGTTCGACCACAGGCAAGACCTCGCGAGTCGCCGACGACATCATCATTTCATCCGCAGCACGCGTTTCTGCCTCGGACACCACACGCAACTCAAAAGGAATACCAACCTCTTTGCACAGCTCTTCAAATAATCCGTAACGGATACCTTCGAGCACCAAGTTGTTTTTCAACGGTGCAATCACCGTATTATTTTTCACAACCCAAATGTTGCAGGATGCACCTTCGGTCAGATTGCCATCACGGAACTGGACTACCTCATCCACACCAGCGTTGACCGCAGCTTGCTTGGCCAAGACGTTACCCAGCAACGAAACTGATTTGATATCGCATTTCAACCAACGTTCATCAGGGATGCTCACTAGACGCACACCCTTTTCGCGAAGAGCGGCACTCGGTGGTGACATTGGTGCGACCATGGCAAACACGGTCGGCGTTACCGTCGGAACTGGGTATGCATGATCACGCTTAGCCACACCTCGAGTGATCTGGATATAGATCATGCAGGTATCTTCGGTTGTCTTAGCCACGAGATCCGCCACCAGACCTTCCCACTGCGCCTTAGTCATCGGCTGCTGGATGTGGATCTTGGCCAAACTGCGCTCAAGACGCGCCAAGTGCTGTTCCATACGAAAAGGTTTGCGGTGATAGATTGGCACAACCTCATAGATGCCATCGCCAAAAATAAAACCACGATCGAGTACCGAGATTTTGGCTTCGGACAAGGGTCCGAAAACACCATTCAAATACACAATCGGATCACCCGACACACCTTGAATCAACATGTTCTGAACCATTTTTATCTATGCTCTCTTTAAAAGAATCACTCAGGCTTTCACTCAGGTTTTTTGCGGAACCACAATCTGACCGAATCAACCGTACGCCCCACGAACCCAGCACGCTCGACAGGATCAAGCACGAGTAGAGGGCGGGTCAACAGCATCTTGTCATTCAGCATCAAGGTCAGCGTACCCACACGCTCGTCCTTGGCCAGCGGCGCAAACAAAGGATCTGGTCGCTTAGCGATCGGCTTAACCTCAGCAACCTTGCCACGTGGCACTGTCACCCACAGAGGCTCGGAGACGCCGAGCTTGGTGAGGTCGACCTTGCCCTGCCAGACCTGCGCCTCAATAACTGCATGGGCCCGATCAAACAGTTTGACCGTCTCAAAATTCTGGAAAGTCCAGTTCAGCAGCTTCAAACTTTCTTCGGCACGCGTCGCCATACTGTCAGAGCCTACCAGCACTGTGATGACACGTCGATCGCCGCGCTTGGCGGTCGCAACAAGGCAGTAGCCTGCGGCGTCAGTGTGTCCAGTCTTCATGCCATCGACCGAAGGATCCGCCCACAGTAGGCGATTACGGTTGGATTGCTTGATCTTGTTGTAGGTGAACTCACGCATCGCATAGTACGGAAAATAATCGGGGTGATCCGTAATCATCCGACGAGCGATCGTGGCTAGATCACGCACAGTCGTGAGGTGTTGAGGATCAGGCAGGCCGGTCGTATTGATAAAGACTGTATTGGTCATACCCATGCGACGCGCTTCTTCGTTCATCGTCGACACAAATGCGGACTCGCTGCCAGAGACCGCTTCGGACAGAGCAACAGAAGCGTCGTTACCCGACTGAATAATCACACCCTTGATCAGCTCGTCGATCGTCACGGGTTTGCGTGGCTCGATGAACATACGCGAACCGCGCGTTTTCCATGCCACCTGAGACACATTGGCCTGCTGATCCAGCGAAATACGTTTTTCCTTGAGCGCGTTAAACGCCACGTAAGCTGTCATGATTTTTGTCAACGAGGCAGGCTCGATTTTCATGTCGGGATTAGACGAGGCAACGACTTGACCGCTGGTGACGTCAACAGTGATCCAAGCCTTGGCTGCGATCGCAGGAACCGGAACCGCTGACAAATCGCCAACCTGAACGGGCTCTAATGGCGAGGGCATCGTCGCCGTCACGGCTGCATTAGAAGGCGTCGCCTTTGGGTCGACGGCCTGTGATTGAGTTGTGGGTGGTTTTTGTGCCCAAACAGGTGCCAGCCCGGTCAAGGTCGCCCCGACAAGAGTCACCACTGATGCAATCACGACCGAGGTGATACTGCGTCGGACGGAGCAAAGATGGTGGTTAAGCATAAGAGGTACTCACAGTCATAAACAACCTATTATAGGCATGACCATCACACCCGAACTGCGATTGAAACGAAATTTACAATGCACAGGCATAAAACCTTAGGTCAAGGCTTTCAGTCGCGTTTGAACAAGCTGGCGTAACACGAGCAATTTGCCATGAAAGAAATGTCCCGCTTCGGGAATGACAACGACAGGCATGCCAATTGGACGGGCCCACTCCATGACCTCGGACAAAGGCACTACCTCATCAAGCTCACCATGGATCACCAAGGTATCCTCAGGCGCCTTGGCATCATTATGACGAAAGCGTAAAGCTGCCGAGCCTGTCAATATGACAATATTTGGCAAATTTTTACCGTTTTTTTCCCATTGAGCATAAAGCTGTACGCCGATTGAGGTACCGAAAGAAAACCCACCCAGCACCCAAGGCTTGGCGGCAATCTCCGGGAAGCGCACCCGAAACTGCTCCACCAGGGCCGCCATATCCAGCAACTCGCCTTTGCCATGATCAAAACTACCACCCGAGGTGCCTATGCCTCGGAAATTGGGCCGTAAAGCTACCAAACCATGCTGAACACACGCCCGTGACAACGTCGTCACGACCTTGTTGTCACGCGTGCCACCTTGGGAAGGATTCGGGTGCAAAATCAACGCCCAGCCAATGGGTGCGCCTTCTGGCCAATCAATCGCACAATCAATGATGCCAGCCAAGCCATCAAAATTCGTATTTTCAGTGTGAGCAGTCATCAATCAATATTCAAAAATTAAATGAGTCATTGGGTACGTTGAAGTTTAGCGTTTTATGGGGGTAAGCAAGCTTGTCAACCATTGGGCCACTTGTTCTGCTGCTTGATCGGTCGCAGCCCGTAAAGCCGACGCGCCACCTGGAGCATCTTGAGTTGCCGCAGGTACGCGGATGTGAATGAGTCGCTGACCCACTACAGTCGAACCACGCATCAGCACCGCCTGTAAGCTGAGTTGTGCCTGACTCGAAGTGCCATCTGAGGAAAACGTTTGTTCGAAACGTTGCAGATTTAAACGTAACTGAGGTAGGTCTCCACCAAGGTTTTGTTGTAGGACCGCGCCTTGCAAGGACAGGCGATCCACAATGCGTTGCGTTACGAGTCGTGCAGGCGGCGCAACCCAACGATAAGTTGTATAGCCCTGAGGCTGCCCTTGATCGCCGACACGCCAGACCACCATCGTCTCGGTCAACAATGAGGCAGCGTTTGCAGCAGGAACTGCTATCGGGGGCAACTCCGACAATGTCGACTTTGAAGCGACTACTCCGGCCCCCAAATCAAGCTGTTTCGGCGCCGCTGCACCGTCACCCAAGGCACATGCCGATAACACGCTCACCATTCCGAGCAATACGCCCAATCGAATTGCAATCAAAAAATTTATAGTGTTCATCTATTTATCCTCAGCGCCCCGGAGCACTAAAACCTGTAAACCCAGCTTCGCCTGGCCCCGGCATCGCACGCGGCAGACCAAAAATCAGAGACTGAGGTGATTGTCCTAATTGACGCGCGGTCTGCGTGAAGGCTTGCGACGCATCTGTTGCGCTTCGGGTCAACATCGAAACATCTGGCAAGGTCGACAGCCGCAATTGAGAAACCGCCTCGCGTATATCCTTGAGACTCTGCGTGACCTGTACCATCGTGCCACCCGGAGCATTTAACCCATCAAGCGTTTTTTGTGCGGAAAGCGTGAGCTTGCGAATATCGATCATCGCCGCGTCGACACGCTTTCCGGTCACCGCGAGTCCGTCAATGAGCGCCGGTACTTTTGCAATACCTGGCTCGAGCAACACCACTGAGCGTCTGAGCTGATCGGATAACGACGCCATGTTGCGCAAGGTCGAATTCAAGGCTTCGATATTTTCATCACTGGCAATTTTTTGAATGTGCACCAACAAGCCCTCAACTGCAGGCGCCATCGATGAGGCCTGTGCGATCAAACGATCCAGAAAATTAGGTCGAATTGGAATTTGCTGAATTTCGGTCGCACTCGACACGAGTCGCGTCGTCGAGGTGCCATCGTCACGCAACTCCACATTGGAAATTCCCGTCACACCCGCGATCACTATCTCCGCCCAAGTTGCAGCGGTAATCGGTGTTCTTGGATCAATGCCAATCAAAATCAACACCTTGCCAGGCTTATCGGAGACAAAACGCAGAGACTCAACATTACCCACCGGCACACCTTGATAGCGCACCTCGGACTGAACCGACAAACCTGTGACCGGTGAGCTCGCAATCAACTCATAGGGCACGCGTGGCAAATTTTGTTTGCTCACCCAAATTGCCGTTACAGCTGCCGCGATCAGTAACAGCAGCGTAAATAGTCCCGCCAGCAGGGCATGACTACGGTTTTCCATGATTCGGTTCCTTAGGATTATTCATGCCAAACGCACGTACTGCACGTTCGCCATGAAAGAACGCATCGAGAAAAGGATGCTTGACCTGCATCACTTCTTTAAGCGAGCCTTCTACTAACACTTTCTTTTCAGCCAACACCGCTACACGCGTAGACAACGCTGCAATCGTGTCAAGATCGTGTGTCACCATGACGACTGTAAAACCAAGTTCACGATGCAGCACATGAATCAAGTCTACAAACTCATCAGCGCGCTGTGGATCCAGACCCGCCGTCGGCTCATCCAGAAAAAGTAGCTCAGGATCTAGCGCTAACGCCCGCGCCAAGGCCACACGTTTGATCATGCCACCCGAGAGATCCGAGGGCATCAACACCGCATCGTTTGCCGTCATCCCCATCCAACTCAAACGCATCAACACAACCTCCCGGATTAAATCCTCAGGCAAATGATGCATCTCGCGTAAAGGTAGCGCGATATTGTCAAACACCGGCAATGCGGAAAATAACGCTCCGGCTTGAAACAACATTCCCCAACGGCGAGTCAAGGCGATCCGATCAGCACCAACATAATCATGAACTGGCCGCCCAAACACACTCACCACGCCCTCCTGTGGTCGATCCAACCCTAAAATTTGTCGTAACAAGGTCGTCTTGCCCGAACCCGAGCCACCGACCAAGGCGAGGATTTCCTTTGGATAGATTTTTAAATTCAAATTCTGATGCACCACATGCGTCCCGAAAGCCGTGGTCAGATTTTCCACATCAATGATTGGGTTTTCCATCAGATCCCCATTTCATTAAATAGGATTGCATACAAGGCGTCGATCAACATCACCCCCGTAATCGCCATCACCACTGAGGCTGTCGTGCCGCGACCTAGACTTTCTGTATTGGGCTCAATACGTAAACCAAAATGACAGGCAATCAAAGCAATCCAGATACCAAAGGTCACGCCTTTGATCAAACTAATCTTGTAATTGGTAATGCCCACGGCATCCGGCAGCTCATTAAAAAACCAAGGTATTGAGAGTCCGAGCTCCAATTTGGCTGCGATCATGCCACCAAACAACGCAAGCGCATCTGTCCATAACACTAGCAAGGGCATCGCAATTGCCAAGGCAATGACACGTGGCAAAATCAGTCGCTGACCAAGCGAAATTCCCATCACCTGCATTGCATCCAACTCTTGCGTCACACGCATCACGCCAATCTGCGCAGTAATTGAGGATCCCGAACGTCCCGCCACCAAAATCGCAGCGAGCACCGGACCTAACTCGCGTACTGTCGCGATCCCTAGGAGCTTGACGATAAACTGACCCGCGCCAAACAACGAGAGCTGTTGCGCTGACAGGTAGGACAACACGACGCCAATCAAAAATCCTACTAATGCAGTGATCCCCAAAGCCTGTGCCCCGACTCGATAAACCTGGGCGGAAATTTCGCGCCAAGGACCACGCAACGGATAAAGGACAAATGTTGCGAAATCCACCAGAAAGCCACCAAGCAGCAGCAAGAACTTTTGAGCATGCTCCGCCCCGACAAATAATCCCATCCCGATTGCGCGAACCCAAGCCAACCAATCTGTCGATCCCTTAAGCTGCTCTGCTTTGATCGGATGATCTGCCAAAATCTCAAATAGCGCTTGCTGACCCGAGGTGAGTTGAGTACCTGCCGGAATCTTTTGGTCCCAGTACTGCCAAAGAAATTGTGCGCCCACTGCGTCGAGCAAATCAATGCCAGAAAGATCCCAAGCACTCGAGGCTTTGACTGCGGACAAGGCCTTACGACGTCTGCGAACCTCCCCTTTGACGGCCAAGGCCTGCACATTCCAGTCCCCTGTTAACACACAACGCCCATTTTCGATCGTCACAAGTGAGGCATTGACTGCGGTATGCGGGCGAGTATCGTTGGTCGCTCCACTACCTGCTCGTGCGCCGGCAGTATCTTTTGTATCGGGTGTTTCGGGTGGGGAAGCTAACGCCATATGGGACTGTAATCCGTCAAAAAATACGACTTTTATTTAGACTGATTCCCTTCATCATAATTCACCCCGTAAAATTAGGTGATGCGCATTGATGCCAAAGACCATTCAAGTCAAGCCTTTCCAAGTCGCGATGACTTTATCGGAACACTGACCGAGGCCCTACCTGGCTTTGGTGTGATCGATTGGGTCAACAGCACAGGCTCGACCAATACGGATCTCATTCAGCGTGCAAAGTTGCAACAACAAGCACCGTCACGCCCTTGGCTCCTAGGCGCACACCTACAAACCGCCGGCAAAGGCCGTGCCGGTCGTCCCTGGGCAAACGAAACGGGTGCAACACTGATGTTTTCTTGCGCCTTTGAGCCAAACATTCCCTTAGCGAAACTGCCAGGTATTGCGCCTGCGCTCGGTGTCTCGACCTGCCTCGCTCTCAGGTCTTTACTCAGCGCTCAGCGCTCGGTCGCAGAACTTGAGCCTCTTAAACTCAAATGGCCCAATGACCTGCAATGGCATGGCGCCAAACTCGCTGGCTTGTTGATTGAAACCGCCCCCTCGGCGATAGTGGTAGTCGGCATGGGACTCAACCTCCGAGGCGCCACCACACTCAGCGCACAACTCGGTCGCGACATTGCCGATCTAGGTCAGATAGAACAACAGCTCAACCTTACCCTCCACCCTGCACATCTGGTCGCTCACCTCGCACAAGCTTGGCAGCATGCGCTGAGCGACTATGCCGAAAACAGTTACACCGCATTTACACATTCATTTGATATAGTCGATGCGCTGGCGGGCCAATCCGTGCAAGTGGTGGATCAGGGCAAAGTCCTCCACCAAGGCACCGCACAAGGGACTGATCAGCTCGGTCGCCTGCGTGTGATGACAGACACTGGCTTAGTACCCGTATTGGTAGGTGATGTCTCTATTCGCCCCACACACCCATTCAAAGGGACACCATGATCGTCTTGCTAGATGTTGGCAACAGTCGCATCAAACTTGGCTGGTTTCACCCAAGCCTAGGACGTGAAGCTGCGGTCCATGCGATCACGCTCAGTCCCTTGACGCAACTTCCTGTGCGCCTACGCAAGTGGATGGCAAGCTTGCCGATGCAACCGCGCGCAGCGATGGGTGTCAATGTCGCAGGCAGCGTGGTGGCCGAGATGTTGGAGAGCGTGTTTCAAGAAGCTAGCTGTCAACTCAGCTGGAACGCTCCCACGACCTGTCAGCTAGATGTACAAAATGGCTATGACAAGCCAGAGCAGCTCGGTGCCGATCGTTGGGCCGCACTTCTTGGTCTCGCTGGACACTTTCCCAACGCGCACCCACCTCTGGTGTTAGCAACCTTTGGGACGGCAACAACTATCGACACCCTCAGCCCAGAAAAGACTTTTGAAGGTGGTCTGATTCTGCCCGGCCCTGCGTTGATGAGACAATCACTTGCCCAAGGCACAGCAAATTTGCCGCTGGCCAGCGGGTCGGGCTCGGACTACCCCTCTCATACCTTACAAGCCATCTCCACTGGCGTAGTGGCTGCCCAGACGGGCGCCGTCTGGCGCCAATGCGAAATCACCCGTCAGCGCTTTGGGGTGGCACCCATTCTATGTGTCAGTGGCGGCGGTTGGCCCGAAGTCGAACAAGAGGTTAGACGGATGCTGGCTCCACTCGATATAAAATTCATCGCCCATCCCGTGCTGGATGGTTTGGTGCGTGTTTTGCAAAGCGTTTGACTCAATTACCGTAGCAAATTACAGTGCGCCCATGAGAGCAATTTTTATTATTTTGATGTTGATCAACCTTGCCGTGTTTGGTGTGGGTCAAGGTTGGTTCGGCATGCCCCGCGCGGAGGCTGGTCGCACAGCCGCCAGTAAACTGCCCATGCCGCTTAATGCTGACGCTGCAAAGCTTGGTCCCGCGCAGCTTCAAAGTCGCTGATATGCTGCAAGATGCGAGTCGTCGCACCGGTATGCAGCCCCACCCACTCCCGACCTAAACGACCACGTTCGCTGAGCGCCTCAGGCTCTTTGAGCCAATTGAGTGCCGTTGCAACGGCACGCAGAGCAGGATCAACCAGTGCTGAACTTTGAATCTGGATCGCCGCACCGGCCGCGACGGCACCATTCACTGCATCCGCAAAATTACGCGTAAACGGTCCCACAATGACGGGCGTTCCCATCGCGCAAGCCTCGATCAGATTTTGTCCGCCATGTGGGGCGAAACTACCCGCCACAATCGCAACATCACTCGCCGCGTAAAAGAACGGCATCTCACCCAAGGTATCTCCCAACACCACCCGCACATCAGCCAACTCATGGTCAGCATGGGAGTGATGACGGATATCTGACCAGCGTACAAACCTTAGGCCAGATTGCTCTAAAAGGGCTGCCGCCTCGTCAAAACGCTGAGGATGTCGCGGGATCAAGAAAAACAAAGGTAAAGGTGCAGTCGCAGTAGCTTCCTCGACTGCTTCAACCGCTGCTTGAGGCTTGCTCTTAATATCTGTCGTGACTGGCATTGGCGTCAAAATCGGATCAAAGTGCACATCGTGCACAGAGTAATCCTCGGGCAGCACTTCGGGATGTTTCAGCTGATGCTCAATCGCTGAAACAAACATCGCATCCTCACCCTCACGTGTGCTCGAAATCGAAATCACCGGGCGGGTCAAACGCTGGCGCCAAGAATGACCTGCATCGACCGCCACAATCGGCAGCGCCGCATCAAACTTTAAATTGCCAACAATCTGCACATTGGAAGCACCTACCTCAAACAATCTGCGTGCATCATCTTCAGTTTGCGCGAGAACCAGGTCAATACTGGCATACGTATTGCGCATGAGACTCAAGAAAAGCTGATCAATGCGGCGTACGTGACCCTGTGCACGCTCAGAAAAACGCGCACTCGCCAAAATAATCGGCACATCCACGACCTGCGCTTGATCAAGCAGGTTAGGCCACACCTCACGCTCAATCAAAATACCGAGTCTAGGACGATAGTGCTTAAAAAAACGACGCGTTGCACCAGGAAAATCATAGGGCAACCATTGCTGACGCAGCTGACCTGTCGCGATCTCGGCTGCAAAGAGCTTTGCGCCTTCGGCACGGCCTGTAGGCGTCGTATGTGTTAACAACACTCGATCACCACGTGACAGCAAAGACACAATCAAAGACTGTGCCGCACGCGTCTCACCGAGACTCACCGCATGCACCCAGACTGGGGCTTCGCCATCCCAAGGGAGCGCGTACGAACCAAAGCGATCAGCCGAGAAAATTTGCCAAACACCGCCCGCGCGCCGCGCACGCCAATACATCCACCCCCAAATCAGGGGGGACAGCAATCTCAAGAGGAAGGTATATGCCTGATGTGCCATGCCGTGATACTAGCGCAGAGCGTCGTTCAATGCACCTAAAACTGCCTCCCGGGAGGGAGATTTGCCTCGATCACCTAAGCTTGCAGTCAAGGCAGAACCTACCAAAGGGGTCCTCACTGGCGTTGATGCTTTGTAAATACCAATCGTTGGGCGACCTAGGGCTGCCGATAGATGCGTTAATCCACTGTCTAGGCCCACCATCAACCTCGACCCAGCCAAACAGCGAGCAGCTTCGGTCAAATCCATACGCGGCAACACCAACGCATTTGACCGTCCTGCGACCAACTCTTGGGCTCGGTGCAATTCAGTTTCATTACCTGACAGAATCTTAAGCTGTAGGCCCTGCTCGGTTAAACGATCAAATACCGCCTGCCAATCCTCAACAGCCCAGAGCTTGTCGTCACGACTCGCCGAGGGCATGATCACCGCGTAGGGATCCTCATGTGTGCGCAACACACGCGCACCCTCTTCGAAAGCCTGCAAACCAAAATCAGGCGCACCCTCGTAGGTGTAACCAAAGGTCGCTGCCGCGAGCTCGCGCTGACGCGTCACTGCAGGTTGCCAAAATTTCACACGATGCCGCACATCATAAAAAAACGATGCCAAAGGCTCCCGCGCGGAAGTAAATCCAAGACCGTGCTTAATACCAGGCGCCATGCGCGTGAGCCAGACGGATTTCAACAGCGCCTGCATATCCAACACGATATCGTAACGACGTGCTCGAAGATCGAGCTCCAGCACACGTCTTGCTGCACGTACCTCAGCTGACCACCAAGCTTTGCGCCAACGACGGTGTGCAACGCGAATCACCTCATTGACGGCAGGGTGCCATGCAGGGATTTGGGCAAAACTGTCCTCAACCAACCAATCGATCTGAGCATCTGGCACATAACGCGCGATATCAGAGATTGCAGGCAACATATGGATCAAGTCACCAAGCGAGGACGTGCGGACGATTAGGATTTTAGTAGTCATGGAAATTAACCAGATTGATTTAGCATTTCCAACACCTCATCCACCCCCACGCGCCAGTCTGGCAAACTCACACCAAAAGTCGCACGCACCTTGCCCGTATCTAAACAAGAATTCATCGGTCGCGTCGCAGCCACGGGGTAGTCTTCTGTGCGTATTGCCGCAATCGCATCGTCCGCAACCTTGATCGGCCAACCCGCTGCGCGAGCTTGAGCAATCACGTAACGCGCGTACGCATGCCAGTTTGTAACACTATCTGCAGTGAGGTGATACATCCCCCATCGTGGGTCGTCTGCAGCTTGTCCCGCCATCACACCCAAAATCTGCGCTGTTGTTTCAGCAATCAAAGCTGCCGAAGTTGGCGACCCGACTTGATCGGCGACCACTCTCAGTGCATCACGCTCCTGCGCAAGCTTGAGCATGGTTTTCAAAAAATTTCCGCCGTGCGCGCCCACGACCCAGCTTGTCCGAAATATCAAATGTCTTGGACACGCTTGGGCAACAGCACGCTCACCCTCCAATTTGCTGCGGCCGTAGGCCGACAAGGGCTGCGTCTCGTCTGTCTCCACATAAGGCGTCTGCTTAGTCCCGGCGTATACATAATCTGTGGAGTAATGCACGATACATGCGCCCGTAGCGTGCGCAGCCTGGGCGAGCAAGCCCGGCGCAACCGCATTAATCGTGTGCGCAAGCTCAGTCTCTGTTTCGGCGCGATCAACGGCGGTGTAGGCTGTTGCATTGACGACAATACTAGGCTTGATGCTTGATACGAGCGCTGCAATTGGGCAATCTGCTGCTGCACTTCCAACAGCAGCAAAGCTCAAATCTAACTCCGCACGCGTACATACGACGACCTCGCCCAACGTCTGGAGAGAGGATTTAAGCGCGTGGCCAACCTGACCGTTGCCACCAATTAAAAGGATTTTTGTTTTCATCCAGCAATTATGCATCATTCAATAAAACTAAAAAATGAGTGCGCGATGTTGTTATGCTAGATAATCCAGACCAATCGTCCAATAAAACGGAGACTTAAAAAAACATGTCCGATACCTTCCTGCCCCAAATGACTCAGCTCAGCTGCACTCTAGTTGGACATGTTGCTGTACTCAGCCTCAATAACGCCCCCGTCAATGCCTTGTCAAAGACACTGAGCGATGAGCTCACCGCAGCCTTGGACATCATCTCCGAAACACCTGAAGTGCGTGCTGTCGTGCTCACAGGCGAAGGCAAGGTATTTTGTGCGGGGGCCGATCTCAAAGGACGTGCCGACGTCATCAAAGGGCCAGGCGACTTACCCGCTCACTCCCGCCGGACGAGAGAGTGTTTTCATGCCATACGCGAGTGCACCAAGCCAGTTATCGTCGCTATCAATGGACCTGCACTCGGCGCAGGTCTGGCGATTGCTGCCTCAGCCGACCTGATCATCACCTCAGAAAAAGGTAGTTTGGCACTCCCTGAGATCGACGTCGGACTACTTGGTGGCGGTAGTCATGCAGCCCGATTATTTCCTCACACCATGCTGCGCAAAATGATGTTCACCGGATACCGAGTCCCTGCAGACGAGCTTTACCGCTTGGGCGTGGTGCTGCAAGTCACGACACCTGAAGGCTTGATGCCCGCGGCGCTTGAGCTAGCACAAACGATCGCCAACAAGAGCCCGCTCTCGATCGGCTTGGCGAAACAAACACTCAACGCAATTGAAGACATGAGTTTGCGGGATGGGTATCGCTACGAACAAGATATGACCGCA
>CAWUWN010000098.1:0-3722 GCA_963926265.1 uncultured Burkholderiaceae bacterium | reverse complement strand
GTATCCACCGTGCGCCCAAACATCAGGCGAAACATGATGCTGCTGTGGCGCAGGCTGTACAAGCTTCTGGGCTCCCCAGCGTTGCTGATTTTCAAGCCCGTGATATCGAGCACGATGCCAAATTGGCGGGCAAGAGATTTGAGTGCGTTGTCCCGCGACTTAGCTTGCGTCATGAACACATAGTCCTCTGGCTTTACTGGCCGACAACATTGCCGGCGTAATCACCGCGCTTGAAGTGTTGCGCACTTAAAACGCGCTGTAGGGCTTTTTTGACACCCGCCTGGTGCGTACTGGTCCGCGTTTCAGTTACAGAGGGCAGGGCGCTGATGATTTATGAAGATGGCAACGGCTTAGAGCATGCGCGGCATAACTTTGTATGCCTGCTGGGATCGAGATAACTGGATGATCATGTTGCCAAGCGAGTATTGACCTGACTTGGACCAGCTTGGTTGCTGTGAAATCCGTACTTAGCCTATGGTGTTCAAGTTGAGTCGCCAAGGGCTCCTTGGCGACTCACTGGTTTAGGGTATTTCCCGGTGCTGGATTCATCAATCAGCTGCAGATCAATTTTTTGCCTCCGCAAGTGCCTTCTTCGATGTTCAATGCAGCGCGTGAACATCAAAGACTCCTAAAAAACAGTCACCGGATTGATGGCCGTCTTATTTAGGCATGATCACGCTGTCAATGACATGGATAACACCGTTATCGGCCACGATATCAGTAGTGATAACTTTTGCTTTATCAACCATGACACCGCCAGCGGTCGAGATCGTGAGCGCAGAGCCTTGCACGGTTTTTACCTTGCCCGCTTTCACGTCTGCTGCCATAACTTTACCGGCGACCACATGGTAAGTCAGTACGGCGGTGAGCTTGGCCTTATCTTTAAGCAATGCATCTAGATCGGCTTTAGGAATTTTTGCAAAAGCTGCATCTGTGGGGGCAAACACCGTGAACGGCCCCTTACCTTTGAGGGTGTCAATCAAGCCGGCTGCCGTGAGTGCTGTTGCCAGAGTTTTGAAGTTGCCTGCGCCGACTGCTGTGTCAACGATGTCTTTTGCTTGTACGGAGAAAGCTGCGCTAAGGGCCAAAACTGTAGCGATTAATGTCTTTTTCATAACTAGTTCTCAAAAATCAGGATTACCTGAAACGCCAAAAATGTGGCAACTTTATTATGATGTGCCGACTGATTTCCTTATGGGCCTGGGGGACACTCAGTGACTGTCCGGTAACTCTAGGTTGCGCTGAGGGGAGTTCTCCATATTGAATCACCCCGAGCGCTACAGAGGCTTCAAGCCTTGGAGAAGTCACCACATACAAGACATTTTTTCAAGAAGATGTAGGTGAGGATACCGTGACCCGACTGCTCGCGCGCTAGCGACACCTATCTGACGTGCGGCAGATGTTTCCCATGCAGACGAACACAATCTTGAACTCGGGATTCTTCATCTTTTACCCTCATGCAAGTCAATATCTTCGTGTTGGGCAATTTTTTCAAGTGCGTTTTCAAACAACGATCTGGCAGACCCCGAAATGGAGCGCAAATAGGCATGCAAGTGAGCATCCTCTGCGTTATTGTTTAGGCACTCTTGGCTGTATTCTTCAAAGCTAGCTAGTTGTGAAATCAGTTCGGCAACGTGGCGAGGGCACTCGCATAGAACATTTGTCGAGATGCCAGCAACACGCGCTAAGGTTTCATCAGAATATTTGCGACTAGCAATCACTGTGCCGCTTGTCCCAAACTCTTGTGCGCGAGCTTGGTCCACAAACACCACAGACTGCAAGAGTTCAGCGAGTTCAATGTCAGAGATGGGCCCACGCCTCACGATGAGGCCAGAAAATTTCATGGCTTGCACAACGGCATCAGTTGCGAAGTTATAGATAACGATGGTCTGAGCGAATTTATGCTTTTGAATGAGCGTCTGAATGGAAGAGTGCACACCTGTTTGAAGTGTGTTGACTTTAATTAGTAGCACTTGAGGCTTTTCAGAAAACTCAGATTGAAATGCAGTGTCTAAGTCCACCAAGACATCAGTCACTTTGATTTTGTTTTGCTTTAACCCAGTTGTAAACTTCTTAGACTCTATGCGGTTGGCTAGGCTTAAGCCCACAACCGCCAATGTCACCGGTTTAGCTTCAGCGCCAAATTTGCTTTGTGCGCTGTTTTGCAAGTTACTCATTTTCCGTAGCTGATCCAAATTTAGACCAGCAATTGCGCTTATTGCGTGCCCCTCATGCGAGAGCTGTTTAAGCAAAATGGCTTTGGATATGTCGCCCTCTTCAAACAAGCGCTGATTACCTTCTGTCTTGACTGGGCTGAAGGCGGCGTAACGGGTCTCCCAAATTCTTAGCGTGGAGACTGGAATGCCGGTTGTTTTTGATACGGCACCGATTCGAAAAAGCAGACTTGTTGAAGTTTTCATTGGAAAAACCGCACTTTGAGTAGGAGTTGAGTAGATTATATGACGATAAACACATAAAAATGCTAATTAATCTAATTTGCGTAGATAAATGTCTCAGAATCCTACTCAACAGGAGTTTGATTCATGATTTCAAAGAAAACAATCAACGCAATTGAGCTGTGCGTATTACTCGCCGGACAAAGAGGTGAGGGGTATATGACCACCACAGACCTGTCACCGAAGCTAGATTTGTCTATCTCGTGCTTGGAAAACATCCTCAAACCCTTGAAAGCCAACGGCATTGTTCTATCCATGATGGGACCAGGCGGTGGTTACATGATCAGAGGTGACATCTCACTCATATCCATCTGGGATGTGGCATCAGTTTTCGAAGAAACCTTGGTTGATGCTGAAAGTGATAGTGAAGCTAACGCGCATGAATGTTATGAGCTGGAACTCGAACAGGTTGCGATTAAGACACTCAAGAGTTTCACTCTTTCTGACTTTGCACATTTCGCTTCAGAGCTCAATTCTTACGCAGATGCAAATGGTCGCTTCAAGTTCAAGCCATTGCCGTCGCCTTTCATGCCAAAGGCGCCCAATTCAGTGTTCCAGTTGGGCATGTCTATTTAAACGTGCCATGCAATTCCCATACATGATTCACAACAAAGACGGTCGCGGCTGTCGCGTTCCACGCGGACAGGCGTAGCAGTGGATCATGAGCTAGAAAGCTTTGAACACTTAGAGCCAATTCTTGATTGGATTGATTTGCGTGTTTCGGTTGATCGTCTAGATTGGCTTAATCTTGACCTCAATCACACAGAAATTAAGACCCTGAAGAACGCTGGAATTTCGTTCGGCTGTAAGTCTGAAATTGTTTACAGCAGGGTGAGAATGCCCAATCGCTTGATTCATATGAACTTAATTCCAGCTAACAAGTCAACACACCTTTGAGAACAGCTATGCCAGTCACATTCTCGCAACGCCTTGCAACGCTTTCTGCTGGAGACATTTCGGCAGTGATTCAGATGGCTTGGGAGGATAGAACATCCTTCGAGACGATTAAGGAGCGTGTCGGATTGTCAGAGTCCGATGTCATTCGGCTGATGCGCCAAGAGATCAATCCAAATTCATATCGGCTGTGGCGTATGCGCATGAAAGGGCGGGTTACTAAACATCGCGCTTTGAGAAGCCCTGAGATGAAATTTGAAGACCGGTTGGTGGCTGATCACCGACGCGCTAATTGTTGACTCAACGTACTTTGGAGATACAAATGACAGAAGACCCAAGATGCTGCGGAACTGGAACTTGCATCATCAATGA
>CAWUWN010000097.1:0-36357 GCA_963926265.1 uncultured Burkholderiaceae bacterium | reverse complement strand
ACTGCAACCTTCTTAGCTACAAAAATCACAAACGGTGATTATGGCGTAACGGCTACCTTTAACGAATTAACTCATACATTTACGATTACATCTAGTACGAGTAAGACAATTAGTGGAGAGTCCACTAGTAATGATCGAGGCCCGAATGCTGCCGAGCTTGTTCAAACAGGTAGTAGCTCACCCCAATCGACCACCATCACCTTTGCCTCTTCCTATGATGTTGGCGATCAAATCTCGTTAATCGTTGGTAAAGGCGTTGATGAAGTCACGTATACCCATACCGTAGTATCTGGTGCAACCAGTTCTGAGGATGTCTACGATCCTTTAAAACTCGTCAACGCAGAAGGCACTACCTTAGCGAATAGCTTAATTAGTAAAGATATTACTTGGACTAGTAACGCATCAGACAATACCGTCACACTGACCGGTAGTGGGTTCAGTACCTTTACAGTGGAATCAGCAATTACCAATACAGCAGCAAAGCCTTATATCTATACCGTTGATTTTTCTAACGATATCAACAGATTTGACAATGATAATGATGAATACATCAGGCTAGCTATTGATGGTGAAGATTACACAGCCTATAGTAAATCTGCCTATGACGATGATAACAAGGGTTTTGACCAAGTTGCCGATGATCTTGTAGAGAAAATTAATCAATTATCTGGCATCACAGCCAAATATGACGATGAAAATAATACCTTTACGATTACTTCAGATACAAGCAAAGAAATTAGAGGAAAGTCTACTAGTGATGATGAATCAGGGTACTTAGGGGATTCTCGAGGAGGCATATCATCTCAAGACAAACCAATCGTTAAGACTACAAAGGCAATTGATTTATCTGGCTCAAACCAGGAGCCACCTGCAATCCAGACGAGTTCTATCGATATTAGCTCCACCGGCTATCAAACCACCTTTACCGAGATGGTGGGAACAGATACTGAAGCCAAAGCTGTAGCAATCGTTAGCGCGGATATCAGCATTATTGATCCAGATAGCACTACCTTATACCGTGCTGTGATCACCATTACCAATTTACAAGATGGCGATGCGGAAAAATTACTAATTAATAAAGGTGCGCTACCTGCTGGTATCACTGCTTCTGATTATGATGTCGAAAATGGTACCTTAACCCTGATCGGTACAGCGAGCGCAAAAGACTACCAAGATGCTCTTAAATTAGTCCGCTATAACAACAGTTCAGATAATCCCAACACCACCCCCAGATCGATTGAGATCACTGTTAATGATGGTGGCAATGATAGTAATACGGCAGTTACTACCGTCACCATCATTGGTAGTAACGATCCGGCCAGCATTACTGGCGATGCTACAGCTGCTATTACCGAAACTAATAGCGCGCTAAGTGCTTCTGGCACATTAACCGTGAGCGATCCCGATACCGGTGAAAGTATCTTTGCATCACAAACCAATGTCGATGGCGATAATGGCTATGGCGCATTTACGATTAATGCTGCAGGCGCATGGTCTTACGCTGCTAGCGCCCATAATGAGTTTGTAGCTGGTAAAAAATATACTGACTCTGTCATAGTGCGCTCTATAGATGGCACAGCATTAGAAACTATCACCGTGACCATCACAGGCACGAACGATATAGCTCAATTAAGCAGTGCAGTGAGCGTTCTTGTTGAAACCGATCTTCCCTTAACAACGAGCGGCAAGTTAAGCATTGATGATGTTGACAGTCTAGAAACCTATGTAGCCCAAACGAACGTCACTGGCAAGAATGGTATTTTTAGTATCGACATTGCTGGTGTGTGGACCTATACCGCAAATAGCGCGTTTAACAATTTAAACACTGGCGATAGCGTCAAGGATATCTTTGAGGTTGCTGCTACCGATGGCGCCACCACTAGTGTCACCGTGACCATTACAGGCACTAACGACGCTGCGGTCATCACTGGTGATACTGAACAAGACGTTACGCCCACAGGTAATCAATCTAAATTTACTGCTACAGGTAAGCTTGACGTAACGGATATTGATAGTCCGCAAAGATTTCTAACTGAGGTGAGTTCACATGGAACATATGGTCGATTAGAGATTGAAGAAGATGGTAGCTATACCTACACGGCTTCCGTAAAACAGTTTAGATATTTAGACAAGGGTGAAGAAAAGACAGAAACCTTCACCGTGAAATCAGTAGATGGCACGACGGCAAAAATAAATATTATTGTTGTAGGAAGTAATGACGTTCCATGGGTAAAGCCTAATCCAGTACTGAACTTCCAGACTAGAGATGAGAAAGAAACAATTGATTTGTTAGAGAACGCTTTTGATAGCGATCTCAACGATCAATTAGATGTTGAAAATATTAGCTATAAAGTGGATTCATCAGATCCGACCAAAGATCTTAGTGGTTTAACTTTCTCAGAAAGCTCTGACACACTTACTATAGATCCAAGTAAGTTTTCCATATCTCCTGGTAAAAATATTCAAATCCTTGTTGAATATGATGTGGTTGATAGCGCTGGTGCCTCTGTTCATCAAACACAAACCATCAATATTGTTGGCTCCAAAGGGGGTAAGGTAGTTAAGGGTAAATACTCTAAGGCTGATGAGCTTGAGGTAGAAGGAAAACTGACTGCAGGAAAAGGAAAAGTCAGCAATATTCAAATTAAGGACACCGACAGTACTAGTAATTACGGTAAGTTGAGTATCGATTCAGATGGCAAATACGAGTACAACGTTAGTGAAAAAACCATTTCTAAATTAGGTAGTTTTGATACTAAAACAGAATCCTTCGAGGTTACTTATAAAGACTCAAATGGTAGAACCGAAATACAAATTCTTGAATTTGAGATCAAGGGCAATCGCTCTACAGAATATGCCACTGAAGTAGAGGGTCGAGGAGCTGATGCCCATCACTCTTCTGGTAGAGGCTTGGATGGTTATATTTCTCAAGCAACTGTTTTCGCTGACGACAATGATAATTTAATTCTAGATGCTGGCGAAGCATTCACCACTACAGATGCCTATGGGGCATTCACATTGGTCGGTGGCGCCGGTAAGTTGGTCATGATTGGCGGTACAGATGTGACGACTGGCTTAGCCAATACAGTGGTCATGAGTGCTGTTGGGGGTTCATCTGTGATTAGCCCCGTGACGACCTTAGCCTATCATATGTTTAATAGTACTGAGCTTGCTTTAGAAGAGGTGATTGCAAAAGTAGCAATTGAATTTGATTTAGCTCCTGGTATTGATTTATCAATGTACGATCCCGTCCAGTCAGCATTAGCGGGTGATACAAACGCGACCAAGATCTTTGCAGCTGGCGTTGAAATTCAGAATTCGATTGTTTTGATGGCTGCAGTCGTGAAGAATCTGACTGGCTCCACGATGAAAGATGCTACCGAAGCTTTATTTAGCACTTTGGCAGACAAGATCTTTGCGAATACCTCCCCTGAATCCGTTTTAGATACAGCAGCCGATATTAAAGCGCTGATAGTAAATGCGATCAGCAGTATCAATACTGAACACTTAAACACCAAGATCGTCACTGCAGGCACGCTTGCTTCCGAGTCAATCAATTCTGTCATCAACAGTGCTGCCGATATTATTGTTCAAACTAATGCCATTATTGAAGCTCGTGCTTCTGGCGCTAGCGGATTAAGTGTTCCCGATATCTTAAATTCGATTATTGAGGTGGGTAGTGCAGTTCAGGGTAGCTTGACGACACAGATTACGAATGCCGTCTTATCTGGAGCAAGTCTTCCTTCGGTCTCGGATATTGATCAAGCCCTAGCTGATGCGACGCTTTCAACTCAAAAGCCTGGATATTTTGCTGCGGTCGCGACAGATAATGCCATTAATGCTTTCGAGGCATCTGCGCTAGAAGGGGTCATTGTTACTGGATTTTCTCCTGCAAATGCTTTAATCACTCTGAATATCGGCAGCAAAGAAAATATACCTGTCGAAGCTGATGCAAGCGGATCATGGAGTTATACCTTAACGCCAGCTGATGTTGCCATTTTAGGTGTCGGCCCCCAAATTATTACAGCTACCGCTACTGTATTAGATGCAGACTTATTCTTTGTCGAAGAAATAGATCTGGGTAGTAAAACTTTTATCATTGACCTGACGCCACCTGTTGTCACTATTGACGGCTATCTGCCAGATACTGGTAAAGCAAATGACGGTATTACAAATGCCACGTCGCTTACGCTCTCGGGCACCAGCGAAGCAAATGCGAACATTTCTATCCTGGATGGTGCAACTGTTGTAGCAGCCACCACAGTAGATGAGGATGGTAATTGGGAGGTGGAGGTTGTCGGTCTCAATCACGCTACACATCAATTTACTGCTGTAGCAACTGACCTTGTTGGCAATGCAAGTAGTTCTGCTGCATATCAGGTGATTGTTGATACTGTTACGCCTAATGTCAGCATTACCGGCTTTGTTGATAACACTGGCAGTGGCTCGGACAAGATTACTAGCGACAATACCCCTACGCTGCAAGGTTCTGCTGAGGCCGGAACCTTAGTTAATATTTATCAAGATGGTGTGCTCATTGGTCTTGTCACAAGTGGTAGTGATGGCAAATGGTCATTTGATATTTCTTCGCTGGCAGATCAAACATATCGCTATACCACTACTGGCACGGATGCTGCTGGCAATGTGAGCAATCCTTCCTCTGGATTTGATATTCAGGTGGATACTGCCGCACCAACTGCAACTATTCAGATGGATGACACAGTCCTTAAAGCTGGCGAGTCGACTACAGTCACCATCACGTTTAATGAGGCTGTCACTGGATTTTCTAATAGCGATGTCACTGTTGAAAATGGAATATTAACAACATTAACTTCGAGCGATAAGATCACATGGACTGGAACGTTTACACCAAATGTAGGTGTAAACGATGTCACGAATGTCATTGCTTTGAAAACAAGTTATACCGATCTCGCTGGAAATGCTGGAACTTCAGCAATAAGCGATAACTATCTAATTGATCTAATAGCGCCTACTGCAGTCATCACGCTGAGTGATTTAGCCATAAAGATTGGTGATACCTCGATCGTCACTGTGACGTTTACTGAGCCTGTTACTGGTTTTGATCGTAGTGATTTGACTGTTGCCAATGGCAGTGTGGGCGAGATGAGCTCGTCTGATAATGGAGTGAGTTGGACGGGATTATTTACTCCAGATAGCGCTGTGGAAGATAGCAGCAATTTAATTACTTTGAAAACAAGTTATACCGATGTTGTCGGAAATGCGGGTTCTAGTGCCAATAGTCCTAATTACACGATTGATACATTGGCACCAAGCAATACGATTAGTGTGATTAACCTGACACCTGATACAGGCTTATCTACTTCTGACTTTATTACTAAAACCTCTGCCCAAACAATTAGCGGATCTGTTAGCTCTAATCTTGCATCTGGTGAGGTAGTCAAGATTTCTCTAGACGGTGGGGCCGTTTGGCAGACTGCTACTGCAGCTAGTGGGCAGAAGAATTTCACTTTAGGTGGCGTTACTTTAGAAAATACCGGCTCGATCATCGCTAGAGTAGAAGATGCCGCCGGAAATCCAGGCGCTAGTTCTACCCGTTCTTATATTGTCGATACAACTTCTCCGGTCATCCAGTCTGGAGTCATTTCAAACGCTATTGATGAAAACAGTGGTTCATCACAGATTATTTATCAGGCAAGCTCAACAGATGCTTCTTATATAGGCTCAGAAACTACCTATAGTCTGGGCGGTACAGATGCTGCTAAATTTTCTATCGATTCAAATACTGGTGTTGTCAGATTAATCGCTAATCCTGATTATGAAACCCAAGCGAGTTATAACTTCTCTGTTGTAGCGACAGATGTGGCGGGGAATTTTTCAAGTCAGGACCTGTCTCTGAGTATTAATAATCTGAATGAAGCACCCACCTCAGTTATTACAGCTGCTTCATACGCGGCCATTGAACAAACTGATCTTGCTCTGCATGGCACACTTTCTGTAGGTGATGTAGATAGCGAGAGCCTGACTGTTATTTTGTCTGTTGGCGAGGGAATGCTGACTCTGACAGCGGGTAATAGTGGTGTAACGATTAGTGACTCTGGCTCTTCGTGGGTAACGATTAGTGGAACCGTATCCCAGATTAATAATTTACTCGAAGGAATAGGCACAGGTACGATCCTCTATAACGACAATACGGATACCCCTAGTGCTAACACCACATTAACACTGAGTGTTAATGACGGTTTTAATGATGCTGTCATTGATACGGCAATTATCAATATTGCAGCAGTCAACGATGCAGCAGTGCTCTCAAGTGATACTAAGAACTTAGTTGAAAGTAATGAGGTCTTAATGATCTCTGGCATCTTAACGATTAGTGATGTGGATAGCGCTACTACCTATCAAGCTCAAATCATTAGTGGTAGCTACGGCAGCCTGACAATGACCGAGAGTGGTGCTTGGAGCTATACCGCAAGTAACGCTCATAATGAGTTTGTCAAAGACATCAGCTATCAAGACATCTTTACGGTGCGCTCTGCTGATAACACCACCAGCACAGTAACCATCAACATCCTCGGCACGAACGATCTTGCCGCGGTGAGCTCAGAGACTGTTAATGTCACTGAGGGTAATGATAAGGCTGACTTAAATACCAGTGGCAAGCTCACCATCGCTGATCCTGATACAGGTGAAGCCTATGCCATCGCCCAAACGAATGTCTCTGGTACCTACGGCACCTTTGATGTAGCAACTGATGGTGCTTGGACCTTTACGGGTAATGGTGCGCATAATGAACTGACCACAGGTCAAGTCGTCACGCAACAACTGACAGTCCGCAGCCAAGATGGTAGCGGCAGTGGCACGATTACTGTGCGCATCACTGGAACCAATGATGCGGCAGTCATTACTGGTACGACTACTGGATCCTTACGGGAAGATGGTCCAAGCCAATCACTGTCTGGGACTTTAAGTGCGACAGATAGCGATAGCGCAGCGACCTTCGTAGCTCCTAATGCATCAGCCTTACAAGGCATTTACGGTAGCTTTACCTTTGCTGAGGCTACTGGGCAGTGGACCTACACCTTAGACAACAGTAGTGCTGCCGTACAAAGCTTGACCCTTAATCAGATAGAGCAAGATACCTTAACGGTGCAGACTGCAGATGGTACAAGTAAAGCGATTACGGTCAGTATTACTGGCGCGGGTGAATTAGCTCCGCAATTAGATCTGAGTACTGTAGATAGTGCACTGGCCCAATCAACCAAAATCACCTTTGCCTCCGCATATGATGTAGGCGATCAAATCTCGCTGACTATCGATGGCAATACCTATAGTCATACTGTAGCAACGGGGGCTACCACGGCTGAAAGCGTGTATGACGCTTTGAGAGACAAAACCCCAGTTGGCGGTGGTAGTACTAAATTGGTTGATAGCTTAAGCAGTAAGGGCGTTGCCTGGGAACCTGATCTGACTAGCAGTAACACGGTGACACTGACTGGCAATGTGGGTGCTACTTTTGAAGTGGACTCAGTAATTATCAATACGGCAACGAGGCCTTGGATTTACAGTGTTGATTTTGTTGAGGGTTTAAGTTGGTTCAGTTTTAATAGCGGTAATGATTCCATCACGATTGCGCTTAATGACACCAATATTGGTGCTACAAATATTGAATCTGCTGCAACATCTTGGTGGAATGCAGAGAATAATTTCGATCGAACGGCTACATTCTTAGCTGACAAGATCAATGCAGGTGATTATGGTGCGACAGCTGAGTATGACGCTGTTAGCAATACTTTCACCATATCCACGAATGCAAGCAGCACAATTAGCGGTAGCTCTACTAGTAGTGATGCGGGACCTAAAGCCGCAGTGATTATTCAGGAAGGTACTTCATCTATCACCCAAGGCAATCTACAAATAGAGACTTTAGAAATTGCTGCTAATGCACCGACCGGTTACGCCGCTACCTTTACTGAACTAGCAGGTACAGATACTGGCACAAATACAGTTGCCATAGTGAATGCCAATCTCAGTATTGCTGATGCAGATAGCACAACCTTACAAAGCGCGCAGATCACCTTAACCAATCATCCGAATGGGGCTGCTGAAAAACTTGTGTTGGTGGGTAGCTTACCTACTGGACTCAGTGTCTCTGCCTATGACTCCGTTAGTGGTGTGCTTAGGCTGACTGGTGAGGCAAGCCTAGAAGATTATCGAATCGCACTCCAGGCGATAGGCTATAGCAATACCTCTGACACACCTAATACAAGTGACCGCATCATTGAGATTGTGGTGAGCGATGGTGGTGTGACGAGTAACCTCACTATTAGCACTATCAGTATTAATGCAACCAATGATGCATCTGTCATCGGTGGTGCGAGTACTGCGAGCCTAACTGAGACCAATGATGCGCAAACAGCAACTGGCACACTGACCTCTACTGATGTAGATGGTACTAATAATCTATTTACAGCTCTAGCTAGTACAGCAGGCAATAACGGTTATGGCAAGTTCAGCATGACGACGGGTGGTGCCTGGACTTACATCATGGACAATGCCCAGGATCAATTTAAGGCCGGCACCAATTACACCGATAGCGTGACTGTGACAGCAGCAGATGGCACCGCGCAGATCATCACCATCACCATTACTGGTAGCAATGATGCTGCGGTCATCGGTGGTGTCAGTACTGCAAGCCTAACTGAGACCAATGATGCGCAAACAGTAACTGGCACACTGACCTCTACTGATGTAGATGGCACTAATAATCTATTTACAGCGCTAGCTAGTACAGCAGGCACTAACGGTTATGGCAAGTTCAGCATGACGACGGGCGGTGCCTGGACTTACATCATGGACAACGCCCAGGATCAATTTAAGGCCGGCATCAATTACACCGATAGCGTGACTGTGACAGCAGCAGATGGTACTGCGCAGATCATCACGGTCACCATTACTGGTAGCAATGATGCTGCGGTCATCGGTGGTGTCAGTACTGCAAGCCTAACTGAGACCAATGATGCGCAAACAGTAACTGGCACACTGACCTCTAGTGATGTAGATGGCACTAATAATCTATTTACAGCGCTAGCTAGTACAGCAGGCACTAACGGTTATGGCAAGTTCAGCATGACGACGGGCGGTGCCTGGACTTACATCATGGATAACGCCCAGGATCAATTTAAGGCCGGCATCAATTACACCGATAGCGTGACTGTGACAGCAGCAGATGGTACCGCGCAGATCATCACGGTCACCATTACTGGTAGCAATGATGCCGCGGTCATTAGTGGTGCGAGTACTGCGAGCCTGACCGAGACCAATGAAGCGCTCACAGCAACGGGCACACTGACCTCTACTGATGTAGATGGCACTAATAATTTATTTACAGCGCTAGCTAGTACAGCAGGCACTAACGGTTATGGCAAGTTCAGTATGACGTCAGGTGGTGCCTGGACTTACATCATGGACAATGCCCATAATGAATTTGAGCAGGGCATCAATTACACCGATAGCGTGACTGTGACAGCCGCTGATGGCACTCCGCAGATCATCACGGTCACCATAAACGGTACTAATGATGCCGCGGTAATTAGCGGTACCAATACAGGTAATGTGATCGAAGCGGGAGGCGCACTCAACGCAACTACTGGCACTCCTACGGCAACAGGCACTTTAAGTGCTGCTGATGTCGATAGTGCTACGACCTTTACCGCAGTAGCAAGCGCTACCAGTGCCAATGGCTACGGTACATATGCCATGACTACCGATGGCATCTGGACTTACACCTTAATTAATACTAATAGCGCAGTACAAGCTTTAAATGCCAACACTAGCTTAAGCGATAGCTTTACGGTCACCACTGCCGATGGCACTACTAAAGTAGTTACCATCAATATTGACGGTACCAATGATGCGGCCATCATTAGTGGTGCGAGTACGGCTAGCCTGACCGAGACGAATGCGGTACAAACAGCAACGGGCACACTGACCTCTAGTGATGTAGATGGCACTAATAATCTATTTACAGCGCTAGCTAGTACAGCAGGCAATAACGGTTATGGCCAGTTCAGCATGACGACGGGCGGTGCCTGGACTTACACCCTGAACAACGCTCAGGATCAATTTAAGGCCGGCATCAATTACACCGATAGCGTGACTGTGACAGCAGCAGATGGTACTGCGCAGATCATCACGGTCACCATCAACGGAACTAATGATGCCGCGGTAATTAGCGGTACCAATATAGGTAATGTGATCGAAGCGGGAGGCGCACTCAATGCAACTACTGGCACTCCTACTGCAACAGGCACTTTAAGTGCTGCAGATGTCGATAGTGCTACGACCTTTACCGCAGTAGCAAGCGCTATCAGTGCCAATGGCTACGGTACGTATGCCATGACTACCGCTGGTGTTTGGACTTACACCTTAAATAATGCCAATAGTGCAGTACAAGCGTTAAATACTGGCAATAGCTTAACGGATACCTTTACTGTCACAACCATCGATGGCACTGCTCAAGTTGTGACGATCAACATCGCTGGCACGAATGATGCCGCAGTACTCTCGAGTGATACCAAGAACTTAACTGAAACCGATGCGGTATTAACAAGCTCTGGCACGTTAACGATTAGCGATGTGGATAGCACTGCTACCTATGTTGCGCAAACGATTAATGGGACTTACGGTAGCCTGACGATGTCTCAGAGCGGTGCGTGGACCTATGCGGCAAGTAGTGCGCATGATGAGTTTGTAGCAGGTTCTAATTACCAAGATATCTTTACGGTACGCGCAGCCGATGGTACGACGAGCACGGTGACCATCAACATCGCTGGTACGAATGATGCGGCAGTCATTACCGACACAATTGTCGGTAATGTGATCGAAGCAGGTGGCGTACTCAATGCAACTGTTGGTACCCCCACAGCAACAGGAACTTTAAGTGCTACGGATGTCGATAGTGCTACGACCTTTACAGCAGTAGCAAGCGCTACCAGTACCAATGGCTACGGTACGTATGCCATGACTACCGCTGGTGTTTGGACTTACACCTTAAATAATGCCAATAACGTAGTACAAGCGTTAAATATTGGAAACAGCTTAACGGATACCTTTACTGTCACAACCATCGATGGCACTGCTCAAGTTGTGACGATCAACATCGCTGGTACGAATGATGCGGCAGTCATCGGTGGTGTCAGTACTGCGAGCCTGACGGAGACCAATGAAGCGCTCACAGCAACTGGCACACTGACCTCTAGTGATGTAGATGGTACTAATAATCTATTTACAGCGCTAGCTAGTAAAGCAGGCACTAACGGTTATGGTAAGTTCAGTATGACGACAGGTGGTGCCTGGACTTACATCATGGACAATGCCCATAATGAATTTCAGCAGGACATCAATTACACCGATAGCGTGACTGTGACAGCAGCAGATGGCACAGAGAAAACTATTACTGTCACCATTGCAGGTAGTAATGATGCCGCCATCATTACTGGTACGACTATTGGATCCTTACGGGAAGATGGCCCAAGCCAATCACTGTCTGGGACTTTAAGTGCAACAGATAGCGATAGTGCAGAAACATTTGTTGCTCCTAATGCATCAGCCTTGCAAGGCATTTACGGTAGCTTTTCCTTTGCTGAGGCCACCGGGCAGTGGACCTACACCTTAGACAACAGTAGTGCTGCCGTACAAAGCTTGACCCTTAATCAGGTAGAGCAAGATACCTTAACGGTGCAGACCGCAGATGGTACTAGCCAAGTCATTACTGTCAATATTACTGGCGCCAGTGACCAAGCTCCGCAATTAGATCTGAGTACTTCCGATAGTGCACTGGCCCAATCAACCAAAATCACCTTTGCCTCTTCCTATGATGTAGGCGATATAGTCTCTCTGACTATCGATGGCAATACCTATAGTCGTACTGTAGTGTCTGGCCGCACTAGTGCTGAAAACGTGTATGACGACTTAAGAGCAGTCACAGTAGATGGCGTGCGATTAGACAGTAGTCTAGCAAGTAAGGGGATCTCAAGATGGGATACCAGCCTGACTAACAATGCCATTATCTTAACCACCGATCCTGGTACTGATAATGCATTTACCGTGTCTTCTACAGTAACTGAAGTAGCTGCTACGCCTTGGGTTTATAGCGTTAATTTTGGTAGTAGTATCAGTGGATTTCGTGATAATGAATCAATTACTATCGTGATTGATGGCAACACTTATCGGGAAACTAATACAGGTTCAGGAAGTAATAGTAACGGTAGATTTGATGCTGCCGCAGTTAATGTATTAACTGCTATCAAAGCCGCTGGTATCGACGCCGAATATGACTCCAATAATCATATTTTTACTATTACGATGCCAGCCCAGGCTGTCATTAGCGCTAGCTCTGGGGCTAGCAGTCCAGGAAATATTGGCTCAGTTAGTATTGCCACCCCCGGCACTTCACAAAGCACCCAAGGCAATCTACAAATAGAGACTTTAGAAATTGCTGCTAATGCACCGACCGGTTACGCTGCTACCTTTACTGAACTAGCAGGTACAGATACTGGTACAAATACAGTTGCCATAGTGAATTCTAATCTCAGTATTGCTGATGCGGATAGCACAACCTTACAAAGCGCGCAGATCACCTTAACCAATCATCCGAATGGGGCTGCTGAAAAACTTGTATTGGTGGGTAGCTTACCTACTGGAATCAGTGTCTCTACCTATGATCCCGTCAGCGGTGTCCTTATCCTGACTGGTGAGGCAAGCCTATCGAATTATCAAACTGCCCTTCAAGCAATACGCTATAGCAATACCTCTGACACACCTGATACAAGTGACCGCATCATTGAGATTGTGGTGAACGACGGTGGTATGACGAGTAACCTCACTATTAGCACTATCAGTATTAATGCGACCAATGATGCGGCGGTAATTACCGGTACTAATACCGGCAATGCGATCGAAGCAGGAGGCGAGCAGAACGCAACTGTTGGTACCCCCACTGCAACTGGTACTTTATTTGCCACCGATGTCGATAGCGCCGCTACCTTTATGGCAGTCGCAACGACTGATACGGCTAGTGGTTATGGTACCTACGCTCTGACTACCACTGGTGATTGGACTTACACCTTAAATAATGCCAATAGTGCAGTACAAGCTTTAAATACTGGAAACAGCTTAACGGATACCTTTACTGTCACAACCATCGATGGCACTGCTCAAGTTGTGACGATCAATATCGCTGGCACGAATGATGCGGCAGTCATCGGTGGTGTGAGTACTGCGAGCCTTACGGAGACCAATGCGGCACAAACTGTAACTGGCTCACTTACCTCTATTGATGTAGATGGCACTAATAATCTATTTACAGCCTTAGCTAGTACAGCAGGTAATAACGGTTATGGTAAGTTCAGTATGACGACAGGTGGCGCCTGGACCTACACCATGAATAACGCTCAGGATCAATTTCAGTCCGGCATCGATTACACCGATAGCGTTACTGTGGCAGCTGCAGACGGCACAACCCAGATCATTATGGTTACCATCGCAGGTACAAATGATTCTTCAGTCTTTACGGGTGGCGAAGGCACAAATACTTTTAATGCAACCTCAGGGGCTGATACTTTTGTAATTAATGAAGGTGAATCGTTTGGTTTGGTAAGCGGTTCTGGAAAGAATGGAAGAATAACCGGATACGATGTAATTAAAGATTTTGATATAGGTGTTGATACTCTTGATTTAGTAGGTGATGTTTCAGCATCAACAGCAATGTCCCAAAATCCTTCAAGTCTGCGAATGTCCATTGGTCAAATAAAATCGCATTTTATTTCAAACGGAATCATCTCCTTTGATAAAGAAGGTAGTTACAACTCTGCTCAAGCGCTTAACTCTCTATCCGATGTAGCAGCTGCAGTAGATTATTTGCAGATAAATGACATCGGAAGTGCTAGAAGTGTATTAGCCTTTACTGCCAAAATCGATTCTGTTAACCACACTTATATCTACGAGCAGATATCGTCTTCAGCCGCGGGTAATGACAGTGCTAACTCATTATTGGTAGATCTAGAGGGTGTCACATTGACGAATCTCACTACTTTAATTGGCGACAGAGTAAAACCAATCACATTCGATCTCAATGGTGATGGTGTCCAATATCAAAGCTTAGCGGCCGGCATTGCCTACGACTACGGTGGTAATGGTTCTGTTTCACCTACAGCGTGGGTTGCATCGAGCGACGGTTTGCTTGCAGTGAAGCAAGCAAACGGTAGTCTCGGCATTAGTTTTGCGACACAAGATGGCGAAACCGATCTTCAAGGGCTGGCCAAGACGTATGACGCCAATCGTGACAATATATTCAATGCACAGGATGCGGGATTTGACCGCTTTGGTGTCTGGCAGGATGTAAATAGTGATGGTGCTACTCAAGAAGGAGAATTCAAATACCTCACAGAGTTAGGGATTGTGAGTCTATCCCTCACCTCTGATGGAATAGTGCATGCTGCTGCGGATGGTGATGTAACGATCTTCGGTCGTACAACTTACACAATGGCGGATGGCAGTACTCGTATCGCGGAAGATGTGGCGTTTGTTACTGGCGAGGCTCTTGCTAATGATGGTAACGGCGTCCAAGATATTCAAGCCATTTCAGCCGCCGAAACTGGCGTCACAGAACTCAGTGACCTGAGTCTCGTTGACTCCGATCGGATAGATCTTTCAGGCATTTTGAATCCATCCGTCGATGTCCCCTCAGCGATACCTGCTGAACAAAATGACAATTCTGAATCGCAATCAACCTTTATTATAAATATCGGTGGCGTTGAGTATGAGGTCGCTTCAGCTTACGGAAAAGAGTTAGGAGCTCCTGATGATGTGGCGAGTAGTCACACTGCCATGATGCCTTTAGTCGATGCCTTGCCAAGTGCGAACTGGACTGATATTGTCGACGTTGCTTCGCCTGGCGGCGCACCAGCTTCGATCTCAACGATTGATCATGCTAAAGAGACTGGCGATTGGACTGTACAGATTGATTCTGACACTACGGCAATCAATGAAGCGAATAAACAAGTTGATAGCCTCACTAGCAATAGTGATGATAATTCTGCGGGGATTACTTCTAGCCCTCCATCTGCAAGTGATAACGATCATATTGACAAGATTAATTGGAATTAAGCACGCTGTACTGCCACGGTAAAAATAGCCATCAAGAGACGCCAACTAGCATGCCTATAAAAAAGTTCTGCTAATTGATGTATGCAAACGTAATGCTTGAACAGAAAAATGACTCCTAAAAAAATTGTTAATAGCTCAAAGACTAAGCCACATAAAGTCACTAACAAAAAGCCTGCTAAAGATGCGAGTAAAGACATTATTCAGCAGGTGAGTTCTGTCAGCCAGCCAACTTCGACAGAGCTAGTCTCAGCAGCTGCTATTGCAGAAAAACTCCACCATGAAGGAAAGCTGCAAGAGGCTTGGGATGCTTATGAAGTTATTTTAAAGAGTGAGCCAAACAATTATTTTGCAGCGCATGGCATGGGACTGATCGCCGCACAGAAGGAAAGCTTTCAGAGGGCGGTCACTTTTTTCAATGATGCGATTCGGATTGATCCTAGTAACCCTCGTGCCTATAACAACCTTGCAAATGTATGCGTTGAGTTAGGGGATAGAGTTACTGCCTTAAAAAACTATGACAAAGCGCTTGATCTAGATCAGAGTTATGTGGATGCGATTAAAAATAGAGGGTTAGTGCATTCCAGCCTAAAGCAATACGCGCTAGCGTTGGCTGATTTTTCTCAAGTATTAAGTTTGTACCCAAAGAATTGGGAGGCTCGCCTGCATAAAGGTAATATTTATGTAGCGATGGGTCAGGTCGATGAGGCGATTGAAGAATATAATTTGGCACTGGAGTTAAAGCCCAAGAGCCCTGTTTTATTCAACAACTTAGCAGCTATTTATGGATCTCTTAAACAGTTCGACCAAGCTTTAAAATTAGCTGATCAAGCCCTAAAAATAGATCCACGCTATGCTGAGGCTCTTAATAATCGGGCTGCTATCCTTACTCACTTAGATCGACTGCAAGAAGCTTTAAAAGATTACCAATCTGCAGTTGAACTTAGACCAAACTATATCGATGCGCTGCGAGGTAAAGAAGCGCTGGAAAAAAGACTGTTA
This sequence comes from uncultured Burkholderiaceae bacterium, assembly GCA_963926265.1. Taxonomy (GTDB): domain Bacteria; phylum Pseudomonadota; class Gammaproteobacteria; order Burkholderiales; family Burkholderiaceae_B; genus Zwartia. Next base: position 20,211 of record CAWUWN010000097.1, on the reverse strand, counting down.
ACGCAATAGTCTTGTTTTGACGGATCGTGCAAACTAGCGGTCGTTCGCGCGACGCTTTGGATGATTCAGTGGATCCGTAGTTTTTTGGTGCTTGCCACAGAATAAATACAACTCCATACGATTGCGCACGCCAATTTTTGCATAGATCGAAACTAGGTGATTGCGCAGAGTGTGCTCGCTGATATGAAGGGTTGCTGCAATTTCTTTTAGCGTGAGATTCGTATGCAGCTGAATCGCCCAGGTGACTTTCTGTTCTTTCGGCGTCAGTGTGTCTAATTTGAGTTGAGCTTCATCTAAGTCTTTTGGCGTAAATATTTCTGAGACTTGTTTTAAGATTCTTGAAGTCGCGTTGCGGTTTAGCCAAAGCTCACCTTCGTGTACTTTTTCAATCGCTTTTAATAAATTATGGGTAGAGTCAGTTTTACTAATTACTCCCCGAACACCTCTTACAACAACCTGGTCTAATAGCGCGGCATGATCACTCCCGCTATAGACTAATATTTTGGCATTTGTTTTTGTTAGTAAATGATTGATCAGTTCAAGTCCATCCTCGCCTGGCAACTCTGGCTCCAGAACAATGATATCTGGGCGATTCTCAATAGCTGATTCGATTGCGTGCTGGCCGTTAGTTGAAGTTGTACTTAGGATGAATCTTGGATCGTCCTTTAGTAATTGAGTAATACCAAATAAAACAATCTGATGAGAGTCAACTAGCTGAACAATGATTGGATTTTGATTTTTTTCCGATGACATTATTTGCCAGATTGAAAGAAAGGATGTTTTAGATCGTACCATGCTAGCCAGAGGCAACTAGCTGGATGAGAATGACTTTTTCCAAGGTTATTTTAGAAATTGCGAATTAAACTAATTTAAACATAGGGAGCGCTAGACCGCAGAGCGACCTATCAGCCGAAAGTCGCCACCTCGCAGTGATTCATGAATAGTTAATGACTCAGCTTGTTTATATTGTTTGATAGGAATCCTACCAATTCTGCTGTGTATTGATTGAGGTAAAAATGGTCACCCTCAAACCAATGCGTTTCAAAAGACCCACGCGAAATATTTTTCCAGCCATCAATAGCGATCTCGCTTAACCACTCATCTTGTTTGGATGCAAGTGCAATAACTGGACATTCAAGTTGAGTGGTGATGGGGGCTCTGGCGTAGTGCTCGGCCATTGAGAAATCAGCTTTAATCATCGGCAACAGAATCTCAAGTAATTCTTCGTTTTGAAGAATAACTGATGGGGTTCCGTTATAGGTTGCCATTTGCTGAATAAACTCGACATTATCCAAGTGAGAAATGGGAGGGCGGATACTCGCTCTTGTGGGGTCTTGACGTCCTGACACAATTAATAAATCAACGTGACTTCCCGTGCTTTGCAATCGTTTGGCAGTTTCATAAGCGGCTAAAGCACCTAGGCTGTGTCCAAAGAGAATCAGTTTTTCATTAGATGAACAATAAGCTTGGATGGCTTTGTGAGCTTGATGTGCATAGTCATCCATACTTGTCAGTAATTTTTCGGAAAAACGCGTTTCCCTTCCTGGAGGTTGTATAGCAAAACCTTGTATGTTTTTCTGCAGTAATTGTGCCCAGCTGCGATAGACCGAGGCACCAGCCCCAGCATAAGGAAAGCAGAATAGCTTGTGTGGGCCGCTGTGTGTGGGTGTGATTGGGACGACCCACTTGGAAGACTGCTGATTCATAGAGTTTTTAAAATTAAATTTTGATGATTGTAAACCTTCGTCATGGCATTTGTATGGACACCATTGAGAAAGCGGTTGTCATAGCAGAACTAAGCAGGCTTACATATGCCGTCATGAGTCACACTTGTCTCGATAAACTGTATCGAAATGAAACAAATGTTAACTGAGTCATTAATAGATTCTGCCCTAATGCTTGTGGACTAATATGCGATTAGTACGTAATAAAAATAGGTTGTAACCCAAATGTTTCCTTCAGACTTTACCTACGAGTTTTTCACTCTTCTTGTGATCCTTGATCCGGTCGCGACGGTACCTGTATTTTTGGCGGTGACGTACGGAATGAAATGGCGTGATGCACTCAAGGTCGCCGTGGCTGCGCTCACGGTTTCATTCTGCATTCTCACAATATTTATATTTCTAGGTTTAGAGTTTCTAAAGTTTTTAGATATTCCTACCCCATCATTTCAACTTGCGGGTTCCTTTATTTTATTTACTTTGGGATTGAGTATGGTGACGGGGAAAATGCATGAAGAGATCGCAAAAATGTCGCCTAACGCATCAATTCTAGAGCGCTCAATCTATCCGTTGGCGATGCCTTCGATCGCTGGTGCGGGTGCTATTTTGACTGTGGTGATGCTCAGTGATAACAACGCCCGAGTGATGACGGAGCAACTGCAAACAACCTTTGTTGTGCTGCTGTGTTTGTCGATACACCTTGTGACCTTCATGGCAGGCGGGCTCATTATTCGCTACATTGGCATGATCGGCATTCAAGTCATTACCCGCGTATTTGGATTGATGATTTGCAGTATCGCGGTATCCGGAATGGTGATTGCGATCAAGGCGAGCTTTGGGTTGAATTGAGCCGCTAGACCAGGCGCTTCATTCTAAAAAACATACTTTTTACCAACTGCAGTAGGCGCTAAAACTTGATCTCCAAAAGCATTTGACATCGCGGCGATTGCACGCCAACCCGTGCAATGGCCTGCGCCGATGAGCTTGAGTCCAAATTGCTTCAGCCCTTCAACTGTTTCGGGGATGATGGCTTCGTTAGCACCCGATAGATGGAATCCACCAAATACTGCGTGAATCGGTGAATCGGGAAAACGTTCTTGCGCATCCAAGAGTACATTGATCACACCAGCGTGTGAGCAAGCTGTGAAAATTACAAGTCCTTTGTCTTTGACGTTCACACCTAACCAACGCTCGTCAAGCAGCAGCTCGTCTTTCTCCCACTGATCTTGCGCATTTTTACGGACTTGGCCCGGGAGGCCGCGCTCATAGGGTGTGCGTCTTGGAATCTCTCCGCTTACTGCAAACATATTGTCTAGAAGTGAAACGGTGTCTCGGTGTAAGGAAACCTGCGCTCCTGCAGCGGTAAGTTGCTCGACGCTTGGGACATCAATCATTTCACGATACTTACCGTTAGGCAGCGTTGCAGCACGCTTGTAAAACATGTCAGGGTGCCCATAAAACGGAATGGACTTGCCGCCATTTCGCTGTCGGATGGTGTTGAAGGCAAGCAACAGCGCACCTGCGTGATCCCAGTGGCCATGTGACAGCACGACTGATTGGACTTTGCCAAGGTCAACGCCTAGTCGACTGACGTTACGCTCAAAGGCGTAGTCTTCTGGCCCAGTGTCGAATAAGACGGTGCGCTCTTGATCGCCTTTGCGAGCAGTGATTAGGCACGAGAGTCCGTGTGCAGCGCAACACAAACAGAGGCCCGCCATCATTTGACCGCCGCGGCTAAATAATCCCATCGCTTCGCTGGTCACGCCAGCAGGCGTGGTCGACAGCATATCTGTCGTGTTATCGACAAGAATATGGATGTCTAGTGCGTCAACAGTGTCCAGAATCATTTGCTGTCTCCTCAAGTGAAATACGCGAGTCGTTTGTATGTTTTATTCTTGAGTTTAATGTTATTAATATTGCTCGGTAAACATATGCGTGAATGTTTGCAAGGCTCCGAGGGTTTGCCCGAGGTTTTTCTTTTCCACAATTTTGGATGCTGTCATGAAATCAGTCACCGTTAAGCCCCTGAATGCCAAAGATTTCGCTCCTTTTGGTGATGTGATTGAAATGCCAAACAAGCCGGGCCGGATATATTTTCAAGACTCTCTTGGTAATCTGAGGGCGCATGCCAGCGCCTCATTGTCGACCACGCTTAAAGAACCCAATCGTGATTTTCCGATTGAAATTTCCTTATTGGAGCGCCACGAGTTTTCGTCTCAGTCATTTCTTCCAGCGCATGTGGGTACATGGCTGATTGTTGTCGCGCCTCACACCGCGGATGCAAAGCCTGATTTGGCTCGTGTACAAGCGTTTCTTGCTGATAGTAGTCAGGGGATTACCTACAAACCCAATGTTTGGCATCATGGTTTAACTGTATTTGATGAGCCTGCAAGATTTAACATTTTCATGTGGCGCGATAACACTTCAGGTGATGAGGAGTTTGTTTCAGTCACGCCATTTATGGTGCTGCAGTCGGAGTCACAGGGTTAGTTGTTGTGTAATGAAAGAGCACCCTTCAGGAGAGAAAATGAAATGGCAACCTGAGCGAGATTTTGTTGGCTATGCAAATACACCACCTGACCCGCAGTGGCCGAACGGAGCACGCTTGGCGGTGAATTTTGTCATTAATTTTGAGGAAGGCTCTGAGCCCTCGATACCAGATGGTGAAGCAACATCCGAAACGGGTCTGACAGAAGCGCATGGGGCGAACCAAGTCAAAGTTGGACGCGATTTAGCTGCAGAAGGAATGTTCGAGTATGGCAGCCGTGTAGGTTTTTGGCGGCTCGTCAAACTTTTCGAAGAACGTAAACTACCGCTGACAATTTTTGGCTGCGCGCTTGCGTTGGAGCGAAATCCGCTTGCTGCGGAAAAGATTCGACAAATGGATTACGACGTCTGCTGTCATGGCTGGCGATGGATCAAGCATTTTGAGCTCACTGAGGAGCAGGAGCGTGAGCACATCCGCCTTGCGATTGAGTCGCTCAAGAAGACAGTTGGCGAACGACCGCTCGGCTGGTATTGCCGTTATGGTCCGAGCGTCAATACACGCAGACTCATTGTCGAAGAGGGTGGATTTTTGTACGACTCTGATTCGTACGCGGATGAGTTGCCATTTTGGCAGGCCGTCGAGGGCAAGCCGCATTTGGTCGTACCCTATTCACTGACGAATAACGACGGCAAGTACGCCGGTACAGTTGGGACTTCAGAGGAGTGGTTTAGTTTTGTGAAGGATGCCTTTGACATGTTGTATGAAGAGGGCAAAACACAACCGAAGATGATGTCAGTCGGTCTGCATATGCGCCTAATCGGCCACCCTGCGCGTGCCGTAGGTTTGCGTCGACTACTTGACTACATTATGTCGAAAAAGGATGTCTGGGTAACACGCAGAATTGACATTGCCCATCACTGGTTGAATACACATCCGTACCCTGGTGAAAAGCGCTAATGTTTTTGAGTCATCCTCCCTCTCAGCGAGTCATAAATAGGCTCGCCACGCATAAGGTTATCAATAAAGAATTTAACATTATTATGGTGTAGTATGCCATATGAAGGTTGAACGTATTTTTTATGATAAAGCACTATTGCCAGATGGCAGTATTGTAGAAATGACTATTTGGCGGCTGCCTAAGCCTAGTACAGATCGTCCGCATGGATTGAAGTACAAATTGTTTTATGGTCGTAATGATGTACGCATCGTATGCTACGACAATGAGCGCGGAAAAGGTGATCACAAGCATATATTTGGCGTTGAAAAGCGTTATCGGTTTACGAACGTTGAGAAATTAATTGTAGATTTCTTGGCCGATATAGAGAGGGCTCGACATGCAGAAAATAAATAAAGTACAAGTACATGTTGGCAGTATCGCTGATATGGGCAAGCGTTTTATCGGTGCATGGAATCGTGCATCAGAAGGCAAGAAAGTCAATGAAACGCACGTTACTTTTCTTGACGTTCAGACGATGCTAGAAACCCTTTCGCCGAAACGTTTAGAGCTACTTAAGTTCGTCCGTCAACATGGCGCAGACAATATTAAAAAATTGTCACTTTCACTCGGCCGTGACTACAAAAACGTCCACCATGATGTGATGGTTTTAGAGTCTGCTGGTTTGCTTTTGCGTGAAGGGCGTAAGTTGGCAGCTCCGTGGGATGAATTAAGGGCAAGTGTGTCACTTGCTGCATCGTGATAGAAACGTAAATTTATATTTGTTTTCTCTGTTGTGAATTTAACGCCCGCCATGCGGCAAGTTCATCCTCCCTCTCAGCGAGTCATAAATAGGCTCGCCACGCATAAGATTGGCGATTAGGCATGCGGCAACGCTCGCGACAATCAGCGGGGCGATCAACGTCACACTGCCGCTCATTTCACAAATCAGCAAGACCCCGGTAAAAGGTGCCCGAACGACGGCAGTAAAAAATGCACCCATCCCTACAAGAGCAAAGGTGATTGGATCTAACACAAAGGGAGCCGTGACTAAAAAATTTAGGCTTGACGCGAATAGTGCACCGGAGATCGCACCGACTAAAAGCAGGGGAGCAAACAGGCCTCCGGGTGCGCTCATCGAGTAAGAGATCGGGCCCAATACCCAACGCACTAGAAACAGTATGATGAGTGCGTTTAGACTGAGCTGACCTGCCAGTACGGCATTGACTTGTGTCTCACCACCGCCCATCCACTGAGGCTGCCAATAGGCAAACAGACCAATGAACGCACCCAAAATGGCTGCTTTGATGATGGGCGAGACCTTGGGGGCAGTATTGTTAAATACGTTGAGTCCTAACAAGACACTTTTGTTGTAAAGCACTCCAAGGGCACCTATCCACGCGCCTAATAGACCAAAGGCAACAAGCTCTCCAATACTGCCTGGCAAAAGGGCCGTGACATTGAACTCAACGAGATTACCGAAGTAGGCACGATAAATCGTGATTGCTGTCGCGACCGCGATCAGTGTGGCCAGTAGTCGCCTCATCGTGGTGTGGCGGGCGACTTCTTCGATGACAAAGGCAACACCTGCTAAGGGTGCATTAAAGGCGACAGAGAGCCCTGAGCCTGCTATGGCTGTGTATAGTAAGGAACGGTCTTCACTTTTGAATCCAAACAATTTGCCACATTGAGTACCGATGACAGCAGCCATTTGTATGGTGGGACCTTCGCGACCCAGCGCCAGGCCCGGCACCATCGCCAATAGACCGCCAATAAACTTGATGGGTAGTACTCGAAAAGATGCTGGGGTCGCTTCTTCTCGCATCACCGCCTCAACGTGCTGAACACCACTGCCTGCAGCACTCGGTGCAAAGGTGACGAGCCAGCGTGCCAAGCCGACGCAGAGTCCGACCACCACCATAGCAACCAACCAACCGGGGAGACCTAGAACCCCCCCTGTCTTCCATTGGGAGAGCACGGCCGCGAAACCATGGCTGCCATGGACAAGTAACCAGTGGAAGCTCCCGCCAACTAAGCCAACCAATGCACCAGCAAAAGCTGAAACGAGCAGAAGTTGGGGCAGTCCGCGAGTATTACTCTCAGGGAATTCATCTTCTGGTTTCGGTGTAGAGGTGTTCATTTGTATCGATTAGGCGTGGAAATTGGTTAGATCGTAACGCATAAGGGTGTATTTAAGTACGCGACATTAAAACAACTGCGGTATGTGAGTGCGGAGCTTTAAGGAAGACTAAAAAACTCCAATGCAGCCCGCTTAAAGTCGGTCACTAACTTGGTAGCGCGATCTTCTCGCCACGCAAGTCCAACGGTCAAGCGTGGCGGAGTTTCTTTAAAACGATGATATTTAAGGCCTGGAAACTGCATCGCAGTTTGTGACTCTGGAACGGGAGCGCAACCGAGTCCTGCAGCAACAAGTGCCAAGGCGGCGTGCATGGTTCTGACTTCAATAAAGCTAGAGGGTTTAACTTTGTACCGCTGCAGATAATCACGAAACAAACTGCGCGTACTCCGTTTATCGTCATGGCTCGGGTAGCCAATGAGTGTTTTGTCATGCACGGCGTTCACCATGATATGGGTTGTGCGTGAGAGACGCCATTCTGCCGGGGCAGCAAGAGCGTAGGGCTCCGCAAAAAGTCTGACCGTTCTGAGAGAGGGGTGGCTTACTGGCTCTCGAATCAATCCTACATCCACTTGGTCACCTAAAAGCGTATCGATTTGTTCGCGTGTGGTGTATTCAAATAGTTCAATCCTTGTATCAGGTTCTGCTTTTAGGTAGTGTCTGAGTAAGTTCGGTAAAAAAGTATAGGTATGGGCATGCAGAATGCCAAGACGCAGTATTTGTTTTTGATGGACCTGCGCGTGTTGTACTACTTGAGCACATTGATCTACATCACTCAGTATTTTTCGTGCGTGCTGAAGAAGTGCTATGCCTTCAGGCGTGAGATTGACGCGCCTGGTGGTCCGTTGTAGCAACTCGGTCTGCAACAGCCGTTCAAGTTGCTGGATATGCTCGCTCAAAGGTGGTTGGCTAATCCCCAGACGTGCCGCTGCCCGACCGAAATGTCCTTCTTCGGCGACGGCAACGAAATAGCGGAGTTTCTTAATATCGATCATTATTCTGATCTTCAAATAAATAATGTATGAATAATATATTGGACGTGCCTAATAGGGCTAGGTAAACTTTGTTTATTCAGTGTGAGGAGCACAACATGGAAGTCAAGAAATTAACCGGAACGATCGGCGCAGAGCTCTTGGGCGTTGATTTGTCAAAAGATCTGTCTGCCCCGACGATCAAGGATATCCGTCAGGCCTTGCTGGATAATCACGTGATCTTTTTCCGTGATCAGACTATCACCCCTGAGCAGCAGATTGCCTTTGTGGAAAAATTCGGTCCAATCAGTACAACACCTGTCTATCAGACACACCCCACTTATCCTCAAATCATGCCTGTCGTTAAAGAAGTGACAGATAAGGACGTGATTGGAGACACTTGGCATACAGATGAGACGTATCACCCGCAGCCGCCGATGGGCTCAGTGCTGTATGCACGCGAAATTCCTAGGGTGGGTGGCGATACGCTATGGGCTAATCAGTACTTGGCTTACGAGCGCTTATCCGATGCTATGAAAAAACAGCTTGAGGGCTTGCATGCAATCCACTCAAATGATTTTCTGAATGCGAATGCACGTCTGCGCAACAGCACGCGTTCAACCAAATTGCGCGAAGACGTAGGTCGTATCGATAGCCGACATCCTGTCGTGCGAACGCATGAGGAAACAGGACGCAAGAGCTTGTTTGTGAATCAGCCTTTTACGTTTTGTTTTGAAGGAATGACACGTGACGAGAGTTTGCCCTTGCTGCAATATCTTTATCAGGTTAGCAGCAAGCCTGAGCTGACATGTCGATTCCGTTGGCAGACAGGCTCAATGGCGTTTTGGGATAACCGCTGCACCATGCACTATGCCATCAACGACTATCCTGGTCAGCGTCGTGAGATGCACCGTATCACCATTCAAGGCGTGAGCCCGACATGAGTGGCGAGCGCTTTGCAGGGACAGTGACGTTGATCACGGGCGCCAGTAAAGGTATCGGGCTTGCGACGGCTCAGCGCATCGCTAAAGAGGGTGGGACCGTGATTGGCATCGCTCGCTCTGCGGTGGATGTGAATTTTCCAGGACCATTTTTTACTGCTGACCTGATTTCGGAGTTAGAGACTGCGAAAGTGTTAGCGCAGATCACTGAGCAGTTTGAGATTGATCACTTGGTCAATAACGCGGGCAAGACGACCTCGAGTTTGTTGACGCAAACGTCATCCAAAGAGTTCGAAGAGATTTTGCAAATCAATATGCGAGCGCCGATGCAGTGTTTACAAGCCTGTCTGCCCGCGATGGTCCGCAAAGGCAGAGGCCGCGTGGTTAATATTTCGAGCCGTGCCGCGTTGGGAATGGTAAAAAGAACGGCCTACGCAGGGGCCAAGAGTGGATTGATTGGTATGACGCGCACATGGGCGCTTGAGTTAGGTGCGCAGGGCATCACCGTCAATGCGGTAGCACCAGGACCTGTAGCGACTGAGTTGTATTTGAAAAATAATCCAATGTCGCCAGAGGCGCGCGATGCTTTTGCTTCGCGTATCCCACTTAAGCGCGTAGGGACTCCAGAGGAAATCGCGGGCGCGATTACATATTTCCTGTCCGACGATGCAAGCTTTGTGACGGGTCAGGTTTTATATGTCTGTGGTGGTCTCTCTATCGGTGCGACCCCCGTTTAAGGAGTTTCGCACCGTTTAATCAGAGAGTTAGTTAGCAGACAGGCCTGTCTTTTTAATGACCGCGGCCCATTTGTTGACTTCGTTTTCATTCATTTTTGCAAGTTGCGCTGGTGTGTTAGGTGCAGCAGGCATTGAAAAACCAGCACCTTCGTAGGCTTTCTTCAGTTCGTCTGATGCCAAGGCTTTATTGACTTCCTTGTTCAGTGTGTCGATGATTGCCTGCGGGGTACCTTTTGGTGCATACAGCGCGAACCAAGCAGATACATCAAATCCAGGTACGCCAGATTCGCTCACTGTTGGCACGCCTGGAGCAAACGGTGAGGGTGTGGGCGAAGTGACGGCTAAAGCGCGAAGCTTGCCGCCTCGAACTTGACCAATTGCTGAGGGCAAGTTGTCAAACATCGAATCTACCTGGCCACCAATGAGATCGATCACAGCTGGACCGCTACCCTTGTAAGGAACGTGCAGGAGGTCAATGCCAGCTTGTATTTTAAAGAGCTCGCATGACAGGTGAATCGAAGAGCCCGCACCAGAGGAGGCACATGTTGCTTTACCTGGATTCGCTTTTGCGTAGGCGATGAATTCTTTAACGTTTTTGACTGGCAGCTTGGGGTTGACTACCAAGATGTTTGAAATCGTCGTCAAAGTTACTATTGGAGCAAAATCTTTTAGAAAGTTGAAGTTTAGATTTTTATACAGCGAATAGTTGACAGTATTGGCAACGGAGCCGACAAAAATTGTGTAACCGTCTGGCTTGGCTTTGGTAGCGGCATCGGCAGCGATATTACTATTTGCGCCAGCGCGGTTTTCAACAACAAAGCTCTGTTTGGTTTGCTCGGAGAGAGCTTTTGCAACCAAGCGTGCCACGCGATCTGTGGCACCACCAGCAGCATAGCCGACCACGAGCGTAACGGTCTTGTTGGGGTAGGCTTGTGCGTGGGCAGCACCTGCGGTCAATACAAATGTCGCTGCAACAGCACTTGCTAAGGGTAGAAATTTCATAGTGATCTCCAGCAGTTAAGTAAACCAGAGCGGGGAAGCATAGTCAGTTCGCTCATAGACAAGTTGACCATGCTAACCATTTCCAGTGTGTTTAGCATTTGGAGTTTACCCTGTGGGATGCCTCCACAAAAAACGGATATTTAATTGGCCTTAATACCCGCGTTTTTGACTAACTGTTGGTATACCTTGCTCTGATTGCGAATATAGTCGCTGAAAGCAGCAGGAGAAGGGCTCGCAATCAATTCAACGCCTTTTGCTTTGAAAATTTCAATGACTGAAGGTGTTTTCAGGATTTTCGAGATTTCTGCATGGAGCTTGTTGACGATTGCAGGTGGAGTTCCGATCGGCGCGAAAATCCCGTTAAAGGTCGAATCGTTGAAGCCTTTTAAGCCCGCTTCGTTAAATGTCGGCACGTTGGGCAAGATCGATGAGCGCGTCATACTTGTGACGGCAATGGGGTAGAGCTTTCCCGCCTCAATATGCTTCGATGCAGTGCTGACTTGGTCGAACATAATGGGCACTTGACCGGCGATCACATCAATCACCGACTGTGCATTGCCCTTATACGGAACATGCAAAAAGGATACGCCCGCTGCGTTACTAAATAGTTCTGCGGCGATATGGCCTGTTGAGCCATTGCCAGACGAGGCATAAGCGTATTTCTTTGGGTTGGCTTTAGCGAGCTTGACGACATCGGCCATATTTTTAGCGGGTAGAGCCGTCTGGTTGATGACCATGACCATCGGTATTTCACAGGTCAGTGTGATCGGTACGAAGTTTTTGAGTGGATCGTAGCCAGCGTTCGCCAAAAGTAAAGGCGCGGTCACAAAGGTGGTTGAGTGCGCAAGAAGCGTATAGCCATCGGCCGGAGAATTAGCCACCATCATCGTGCCGACAAGGCTACTGGCGCCTGGGCGATTTTCAACAATGACTTGCTGGCCGAGCGCTTTTGAAAGAGGTTCTGCGACAGCACGAGCGACGAGGTCCACGTTGCCCCCAGCTGCTACAGGCACGATGAGACGAATTGGTTTTGTTGGAAAGTTGGATGCGCTCTGAGCGTGGGCGGGCAATATACCTGCAGTCACGATTGCGGCACCGCAAAGCATGTGCTTGAATGATTGCTTAAGTGTGTGTTGTAAAAAAGGACGAATGGAAAGTTTAATTTTTGTTTTCATAATTGTCTCCTAATGAATGACGACTTACTAAATAAAAAGGTTTCTAAAACTCGAAGAGTCCTTAAAAGTCGTAAAGGCGAGCGGCGTTATCAACCAGGACTTTTTTAATGGTGACGGGATCACCCGCCCATTTGGCAATGCGAGTCAATGCGGCAAAGTCATCTTCGGGTCTGGCATGTTCGATGACATTCGGATCACGTTTTACACCCTTTGGAGGCATAGGGTGTGGCCAGTCAGTTCCCCACACCATGCGATCTGAATTGGCATTAATCAGTGCGCGTGCAAACTGTTCACCATCTGGATAGCCCGCACGCTCAGAAATTCGGTAAGGCGCGGATAGCTTGACGTAGACCTTACCGGATTGAACGAGTGCACACAGTACATCAAAGCCTTGCTGTGTCAGTGGTTTGCTGGCATCGAGTTTGCCAAAGTGATCAACCACTAAGGGCGTGGGGAGATTGCGAATGGTGTCTTGCATGCCTGCGATCACATCCAGATTGGTATAGACCTGCACATGCCAACCGAGTGGGGCGACCTGTTCGGCCGCTGCTCTGAGTTGTTGTGCAGCAGACGCTGGATCTTGATGGCCATGTGTTTCAAGGTTGACGCGAACGCCGCGCACACCCGCTGCATGAAACCTTTTCAATGTATCTTGAGTAAAACTTTCATCAATTACCGCAACGCCACGACCCCGTGCAGGTCCCCAAGACTCAAGTGCGTAAAGCATGCTGGAGTTATCTGTTCCGTAGGGGCTCGGATGAGCGAGAACGACACGATCCACACCCATCGCAGCATGCAAGGCATCGAGTGCCTCAAGCGTTGCAATAGCAGGTGTGTAATTACGCTTTGCATTGAATGGAAACTGCTCTGCAGGAGGAAAGATGTGTGTGTGGCAATCGCAGATGCCAACGAGTCCGAGTTTTTTAAAGTCGGTAGGGGGTGAGGAAAATGATGACATGAGAGGGTAGGTACTTAAAATGAACGGGGTTAAAAGATACAGGTAATGTATTTCAAGTACTTTATAGTGCTAAAAATATAGATAACCAAGATTTATTTGAGACAAATATGAATGAAATTAAAAAAATAGGCTTCATTGGTTTGGGTGTGATGGGTGAGCCAATGTGCCGAAACCTTGCAGCCAAGCAGGCAGTTCCCGTTCTGGCATACGATACGCAGCAGGGACCACTGGAAAGATTGGGTCAAGCGATTCAGGTAGCGAGCGCGGTTGGACAAGTCATACGCGAAGCTGATCTAGTATTTTTATCATTGCCTTCGGGTGAAGTGGTTGCTAAGATTTGCGAGCAAGCAGATGGGCTGTTAGAAAATTGTCGCGCTGGTCAGATTATTGTTGATCTCAGTACATCACCCGTCGAGCTCACCCGTCAATTATTTGAAAAATTCAACGCTAAAGGCGTTTTGTTTATTGATGCACCGGTTGCACGCACGCGAGCCGCCGCAGTAGCTGGAACGCTATCGATTATGGTGGGAGCACAAGAGGGAGAGTTTGCACAGATCAAACCCTACCTTGCCACTTTTGCTAGTGAAATAACACTTTGTGGCCCCGTGGGTAGCGGTCAGGTCGTTAAGATTTTAAACAATATGGTGTTATTCGAGACAGTCGCGGCCTTGTCCGAAGCACATGCGATCGCGCAGAAGGCTGGAGTTGATCCTAAAAAGCTATTTGAAACCTTGGCGTTGGGCTCTGCAGATAGTTTTGCACTCAGAAATCATGGGCTCAAGGCCATCATTCCAGGTGAATTCCCCGAGCGCGCCTTTTCGGTCGAGTATGCAGCGAAAGATTTACGATATGCGTTGGATCTCGCAGAGCAGACTGAGGTTGATGCAGCAGGTGCACGCAATGTGCGTCGACTCTTTGAGCTTGCGGTCGCGCGCGGTGATGGCGAGCTGTATCACCCTGTGATCAGTAGAGTGTTGGAAGGGAAAGTCTGATTAAGACAGACCTTGCGCAAGCGTCTCAATGGCACGCTGACGTGCCGGACTGTCATTGAAATCATCGCTGATTGAAGACCAATCGGGATGTGCGCGAGCAAGAGCGATGGTCTTTGTCAACGTTGGATTTTCAAGTGATAGTTGAGGGGCTTGTTCAAGACGCAGAGGATTAAGTGTGGCGTGTCCCCGACGTTCAAGTCCATTGAGTAGTTGCATTTGCCTGAGGGCAAGAAGTTGCAAAATTGACTGGTCGACAGTGAGTTCGCGAAATCCTCGCATTTGTCCCAGTACCCTGTTTCCCCAGCGGTCGATGGCTTTCCAAGTGCCACCGGCAATTGCGCCGATCGCCATTCCTGTGCCGAGACTAAGCCCCGCGCTGAGTACGTCTACGGTGGCCCCAGCGGCAGCGCCTGCCGCAATGCCCATGCTGACGTGCACGCCAAAGTGCTGGAGAGCTTGAGGGCTAAACAGATCAAGTTCCCAGCGTCCTTCGGTGAGGGGCAGTGGGCTAGATAAATAGTCATCTGGACGAAATTGAAACAAACTCAGCAAAGCATTGACACAAGCTTGTTCGCGTTCACGAATACGACTTTGTTGAAGTGTGATTTTGTTTGCAAGCGTTTCCGCCTCAACGGAGGTTCGGATCCTGAGCGAGGCCACGTCAATGAGCATACTGGCAATCAGATTGATCGAGGAGGCGTGTCTAGCCGCACGCTGCCTGGACGCTTGCTCTTGCAGCGCAATTAATGTCTGCTGATAAGACGAAAGAAAAAGCGATAAGGCATGGTAAAGCTTTTCTTCACCATCAATTGGAGGGCTCATGCTATCGAACGATAGTGCCGAGTGCAAACCAACACGTGCGAGTGCGTCACGCCATTCTTGAGTACGTGCTGTATCACTTGCCACAAAATTCAACACTGGTAGTAAGGGTCTCGCACAGCTCGACAGAATTGCGAGTTCATCGCGATGTTTAGCAAGAACAGGTTCTCGCACGTCAACGACATAAAGACCTGCATGGCAGCTTAATAACTTGTGAAGAACACGTGCCTCTTGTTCATACAGAGCCGATGCTTCTGGACTGCCTAAAAATAGTCGAATGCGATCGGGACCATCTAGGCGCTGTGACTGATCCGATAGTTGTTCTAGGTAATCGAGAAGCCCGATACTGTCTTCTATTCCAGGCGTATCAAAAAGCATGAGCGCTGTTTGTGTGCCGAGCATGATGCGGGTGCCTTGCACTTGTCGGGTCGAGCCGGGCATATCGTCAACTTCTCCGAAGTTGACGTCACGTATCAGTGTGCGAAGCAAGGACGTTTTACCAACGTTGGTGTGACCAACAACAGCTATTTGCAGTGTGGACTGTTCAGTCATGATGACGTTCTAACCATTGCATCACGCTTGCAGCATCGTCTCGGATCTTAAGTTCGAGCGCTGGGTGGTTGCGTAGTAGAGATAGCCACGCCTCCGTGTGGGCGTGTGATGCTTGGCTGTGACGTAGCCATATCAAGGTTTTGTTGGCACACTCGTAAAGATCGGTGATGAGGCGAAGGGTGCCGCGGTCTGGTGAGTGTCGAGCATCGCAGAGCAGTACGAGATTTTTAGGGCGCGCTTGCGCCATGGTTCCTAAGACTCGTTGACGTGACTCACGAGAATCGATGGGGCCGACACAAGTGACGATTGTGCCGATTCCTTCAGGAGGCCAGATATCTTTTGGATCGGGTTCGATCGCGATCAAAATATTTTCAGTATTGAAGGTATCGTTTGAGTGCAGATTTGGCTTTATGCCAATTTTAAAAACAGATGCAGGTGGTGGGGTGTCAGCGGAATGAAGTTTGGTTGAGTTCATTCGGTGTAAGACAGCCACATAATAGGGCAATGTGAGGTCTGGTTTGATATGAGCGCGACGGTTGACGACAATCAAAGTAGACATCAGCGACAAGATCAATCTGGGTAGAACGCCATAGATGATGAGGCAACCTAAGAGCCATCCAGACCATAGCCTTCGTGTGACATCAGCACTGTTTTGCGAGACTGAGCCGCTGGTACGAACAAGCTCAGGATCTGGCACAGGAAAGCCTAACCATTGTGGAATCACAGCCAATCGTCCAACCCACTTCACAAACACCTCTGATGACAAGACGGTTGTTTCCCACACAAAATCATACTGACGTGTTGAAAGTGCAAAGAGTGTTGCTGCGGACGCTGCAAGTAAGAGAATTGTCCAAATCAAATGTGTGCCGGCACTTAAGAGCCATCGGGTGGCGCGAGCTTGGTGCCATAAGCTCCACCACGCCTGTACGGCTAAGCCTATATCAGGGCCACGCGCTAATTTACGAGTCAACCAAGGCCAAAGTTGCGCCAGTCTCCCACCAGACGCTGTGGGTGAAAAAAGCGTGACACACCAAATCACGAGAGAAAGAAAATTTAGACCTAATAGTGAAAGTAGGGCCCACACGATGTTAACGGGTTGAGTACCGTTTCCAAGGGTGGCGAAAGCACTGCTTGCACCGGCGATAATCGCCAAGCTCAATATGACTAAGAAGGCTAGCCAACCTGCGGAACTGAGTTTTGCAATGGAAGTCGTCAGGCTGCTTGACTGGTTGAGCTCTTTGGCACGACGAATAATTTTTGCAGTTGACGAAGGTTCATTTTGGGCTAGAAGCCTTGCCTTGCTGTCATCTTGGGGACCCCATTGGCTCTCTCTCAAATGGATGACTTCGCAAAGCCAAGCTTGGTTAAACGTGATCGAATCGTTCTTTCCCATCACCGTATTACCGTTGTTTCTGACGAATTAACGCGATGCCCACAAATAATGCAGGTAATGAACAAACGATAAAGCCGATTCCATAATTGTTAGTCAGACCCAGTAAAAGAGAAAAAATTGAAGGTGCAGTCAAGGCACCGACTTGTCCAAACGATAAGACACCTCCAGTTACTGCACCGCGTGCGCCCTCTGGCGCGGCTCGTGCTGTTTCGGCTAACAACACGCCATGCCATGACAGCGCTGTCGCGCTGATGAGCGTCGCCACGATACCCACGATGATTGTAGGCCAGCCCTCGGCACAAATACTTAGGAGCGCCATGCTAATTGCCATGCCTATCGCGAGTGCTGCCATCATGATGCGCGGAGGTACATAGGAGCTTCCGAGCAACCCCCAAATGATACGACCCGGGACGGCAACTGCAACCGCTGTCGAAAAGATAAATCCCGCAGCAACAAGGCTGTAACCCATCGTCGTAAGATAGACAACAAAATAGACGGTAAAAATTGTTTGTGCGGCATTGAAAGCAAAGCAGGCGAAAGATAGATTTCGTAATTCTCTTGTTCCCAAAACGGAACGAAGCGTATTTCCAAAATCAGATAAATGAAATTTGCGGTTGGGATCTCGATCATCATCAAATTTTTTGCGCAAGGGCTGCAGCATGAGCGTGAACACGATGCACGCCAGAGCACTCAGGAGCATGGTGTAACGCCAATTTGACCATTCTGTTAGCTGTGGCCCCAAGATTCCTGCTAGAAGTAAACCTGCAGGCACAGCAGTTTGTTTAATTGAAAAAATTAAAGGTAAATAACGAGGGGGTGAGCAACGCCCTAGTAAATGTGAGCTCGAGGGTGTTGAAACAGCTGCGCCGCCACCGCTTAACATCGCTGATAGCACGAGTGCAACAGGATGTCCGATCGTGGCCAACGCCATACCCAATCCGAGCAGCACAAGCGCCAATTGACTCATGCGCATCGCTCCAAATCGAACGATGAAGCTGCCACAGCCAAGCTGGGTGGAAAGTGCTGCGCCTGCTGCAATTGAAAAATAAACACCAATCCAAGCCGAATCGATCATGAGATCTGCAATGATGGCGGGTGCAATCACAGCTGGCAAGGCGCGACCGATAGCCGCGAAGGTTTGTTGCAAGAACATTGCTCCGAGAGCAAGCAGAATGTGATTCACAAGATGGTGTTAATAATGGGCTAAGAACAAAAGGTCAGCGATTGCTGCAACGCAATATGATTGCGCATTACAGCCTTAGAATAACGTATGTGAAAAAGATCTGTAGACCTTGCCTATAAAAGTTGTCAAAATTAAAATTATCAGTATAGTTTAACAACGTCTAATACGGAGCGCTTCGAAGTCAGTTTTGGTCTTTTGGTTCACGATGGATCGTGACAAAACTTCGAATAAACATAGCGAGAATTTTGTCTGAGTGAACGCTATGTAAATCATGTTAATTTTTCATGAAACGAAAAGAACAAAATAGGAGATGAGATGAAAGGGGTCATCGTGTGTCCGCAGCCGCGTGCTGCCGAGGTAGGTGCTGAAATACTTGAGAAAGGTGGCAATGCGTTCGATGCCGCGCTCGCAACAGCATTTTCTCAAATGGTCAATGACCCCTTTATGTGTGGCTTGGGCGGTATGGGGACCTTGCACTATTACGCTGCCGACACAGGCACGAGTGGCATGATCGACTTCTACAATCGAGCGGGATCGAAGGTGCGTCCCGAGATGTGGGAAAAGGATTGCAAAGGTCGCACGCCTATTTCAGGCTATAGCTTGTTTGACGACTTTCGAAGTGAAATCGGCTATACCGCCATCATGACGCCCGGCACACCTGCGGGTCTGGGTTTGTTTCATGAAAAGCTTGGCTCAATGCCTTGGGCCGATTTAATTGCGCCTGCGATTGACCAGGCGTATGAGGGCATCGTCGTGACACCAAATGGTGCCAGCGTGTGGAGCGGTTATGCCCAGCCAGGTATTCCTGATGGGCTCACACGCATTCGTAAGACAGCAGAGTGCGCGCGCGTGTATTTACACCCCGAGGGACGACTCTATAAGGTTGGTGACGTGCTGAGACTCCCCGACTACGCGCGGACGCTTGAACGTCTTGCGAAAGGTGGTTGGCGCGAGTTCCATCAAGGTGCGCTTGGTGATGAAATCGCTCGGGACTTGGAATTAAATGGCGCTTTTGTGACGCGGCAAGATTTAGCGGACTATCAGCCTGAAGAGAGTGCGCCTCTCGTTGGTCATTATCGTGGCTACGAGGTGAGGTCTAATCCACCACCTGGTAGTGGTGCAACCTTGATTGAGATGTTACAGATTCTGGAGCATTTTGATTTGAGTTCGCTTGAGCATGGATCAACGCGACATATCGATTTAGTTGCGCGCGCCATGGCCGCGGCGCATGTCGATCGCAACGCCTATCTTGGCGACCCACACTTTGCTGATGTTCCCACCGATATGCTGATCTCCAAAAAGCGCGCAGCATACTGGGCAGACCGCATCAAGAGCGGTCATTACGCAGGGGGCCAAGAGGAAGCACCTCCAGGCTGCACGACACATGTCTGTGTGATGGATGCTGCAGGCAATGCGGTGTCAATGACGCACACGCTCGGAACGGCTGCTGGTGTTGTGACGCCCGGGTTGGGTTTCAATTACAACAACTCTATGAAGTTATTTGATCCTGTGCCAGGCAAAAAGAATTCGATGGCGCCTGGCAAAGCACGCACCACTGGGATGGTGCCTACAATGTTGCTCAAAGATGGCAAGCCTGTCTTGTTGGCGGGAGCTCCAGGCGGTAGTGTAATTATCAGCGCAACCTTGCAATCGATTTTAAATATCGTGGATTTTGGGATGTCTCCTGTCGAGGCTGTCACCGTGCCTCGCATTCATTGTGAGGGCTTGGGCATTCACACTGAGGCGACAGTGCCGCGCTCAGTCATCAAGGAGTTGCGCGCGCTTGGTCATGTCGTACATCAGAGCGCACATAGCTTTGAACCTAGCATGTCGAGGGCGCATGTCATTTCAACGATTGGCGGTCGCATGCGAGGGGGGGCGGATCCTAGAGGTGGCGCAGGCGTGGTTTACGCGCGATCTTGATCTGTTGGATGGTTAAGCAGTCCTGACTAGTTCTTGATTGATTTGCGACTCCAGGGTGCTTCCGAAACAAAAATTGTTAAGGCCGAGCTCTAAAAGACATTTTTTGCCTAAAACCTAGGGTTTTCCTAGAATTTGGTTTGGATAGCGCAATATAATCAACAAGTTAGATTTTTATTTTTTCAATTTCTGGACGATGGAGACACCGCCATGATGAACCGTAGGTCATTTATTACTAAAGCAGGTATTGCCGGCGCAGCCGGTCTTTCTACCGTTGCAGCACCCGCT
>CAWUWN010000096.1:0-2829 GCA_963926265.1 uncultured Burkholderiaceae bacterium | reverse complement strand
GAAGCGATGGGTGTGAAATACCAAGGACTAAGGTAATGGAAGACCAGTGATCCAAGTACCAACAACACCAATACGATTGCGATTGTCATGTCAATTCTCACTCCAAGTTTCAACTTGCCAAGGAAACACTAAGAATCTACCTAGGCTCACTTTCCTAAAATGAGACATTCATCAAAGCATCCTAGGAAATTTTGCGCACCACCGCTTGTCGCTGAGTCCGTTGACTTATCACAACGTCTGATCAAGTAATCGGTAATTTCCCTATGTAGGGTCAATACTTGTGTGAAGTGCCTGTCGGGCGAGCATAGTCTCAATATGAGAAAAATATTGGCTCAGACTTATGCATTACGACAGGGGGCGTTCGGCCACGTTGTGGTGCAAGAGCTGGCAGACGATTTGGTAACCCATTCGCATCCGGAAATCCAGTTCTCTTTTTGGCTTGGGGGTGGTCGCTGCGAAGCCCATTTGGCAAACGTTCTTGTTAAATACGGCGAGCATGTTGCGCTAGTCACCAATGCGTATGAGTCGCATGACGCGCGCTTACTGGACAAAGGGCACCCTGCAGTTTTTTTGGTGCTGTACATCGAAACTATTTGGTGGGAGGAGCGCCGTTCCAACCGTGGACAATCTTTTTTCTTTGCAAAACCGGAAATTTTTCTGAGTCCAAGCCTACGCCAAGCATGCTGACGCCTTCTTGACACAGTTATATCGCCACATATAGGGACGCCCGATCAGCTCGAAATTCAAGTTGAGTCTTTGCTTGACTTTGCGATGGAGTCCGGGCTGACACCCACCAGCAATTTACGCCCTTTGTCGCACGTTCCAGTGATTGACCACCGCTTGCGCGCAGCCATAGCCTATATGCGTGCCCACGTGGCCGAACCTATCTCAATAAAAGATATGGCCGGGCGTGTCGGTTTGTCGCGCGCCCACCTCTTCGCTATGTTTCGCGACCAGTTACATACCACCCCGCAAGTTTTCTGGAGCGGTGTGCGAGTCGAAGAAGTGGTTCGTCGTCTGAAGTGCCGAGACGAACCGTTAACTTCGGTAGCATTGGAGTTGGGGTTTTCTTCCCCTGGAAATTTCTCGCGTTTCTTCAAAGAGCATGTGGGAGTCTCGCCATCTACGTTTCGACGCGTCGCCTCAACGTATCGGTCTGCTCTGCCTCTTGCTTGACAGTTCCCCATCCAAGCCGTGCACCTCCTCTCTCCGGCACCATTAGATTCAAGGGTTGGCAGGCAATTAACTGCTAAGCCTTTCTTGTTTTGCAACCTCATACCTGCGCTGTACCGCCAGCAGTACGCGGTTTTCGCCTGAAAATGATTTGTTGTGCCCGAATCAGTGACCCGCACGCGCTTGTCAATATCGGGCACATGAACTTGTTCACCACCGTATCAACGCCAACCTGTATGGCTTTGGGCAGATAGCCACCCTGACACAAGGTGGCTCGATCTGGACGTGTTTGCCGACACGCTGAACAAGCGTTCTAGTAGCCACCCAAATACAAGGTGGCAAGATCCCGCGGTGCTCCTGCACCATACGGACAGCGCGTTCGCGCAGCTCGGGGAGCAACTTGTTTGATTTCTTCATGGCCCCATCTTCTCAAAGGTTGGGGCCTCCACACTACACAGGGCGATGCAGTACCCAAGGTTGTGCTCAAGTCAGGCTAAGCCTAAGATCCAGTAGAAAGAAACCTGCTTCAGTCCTGCGCTTTAAGCTGCAGCACATAGCCCAGTAACAGGAGAAATTCGATGACACCTTATAACTACGGGCTCAAGCTAAGCATCCGTGACCATGATCTTCTTCGAGAGATGATTGATAGAGAAGCAGGCAGTGAGATGCTTAAAGAGTGTTTGGCTTGTGCAGGCGTCATACAGCCTGGACAGGGGGCTACGCCAACCCATGTAGTGGTTGACATGAACGATATGCAATCTATATTTCTCGCACGCTGGCTTGAAAGTGCACGCTGGGGCGGCAAGATTGGTCATCCTAAAAACGACGCGGAGCGTGCGTTAAAGGGTCGTGTGCTGGTTGCTTACAAAGCGTGTGTTGCCCAAATAAAAAGCTGGACAAACTATGGAGAAGATGGTGAAAGTCCAACAATTCACATTGGGTGATGCTGAACACTTCCCTCGACAACTACACCACCAATCCCAGCTCATGAACACACCTGACTGACACGCGTTGAGGGGACATCTTTCTAGCG
This sequence comes from uncultured Burkholderiaceae bacterium, assembly GCA_963926265.1. GTDB lineage: Bacteria > Pseudomonadota > Gammaproteobacteria > Burkholderiales > Burkholderiaceae_B > Zwartia. The sequence goes on along the minus strand of CAWUWN010000096.1, from coordinate 623 downwards.
AACATATATGTATTGACGGCGGCACTGTCAAAACCACTCTGGCCAAACTGTACAGCCAAGCAGCCCAATACACATTACCCAGTTACAAAGCAGCACTGCTATCCCACGTCGCGAGGCAATGGATGTAAATTTATGCGTTTTAACGGATAAGGGACAGCTTGCATTGGCTGAGCCGCTACGACCTTCCAGCGATTTTTCTTGGCACACAACAATACACATGCGCTCACCAGATTTGACTTTGCTAGGTTGCAGGTTGCAAGTCATCGGTGCTGTGTTGTTTTGAGCCACGACGGTTAAAAGTGCGTCTTAAGCGACTGATGTTGTGCCGTTTTGACGGCTGCAGGCCAGTGCGCCCAGTCACACGGTATGCAGCTTAGCCCGGTCATGCTGAACAGCGCCGCCACCTCAGGCACTGTGCCCAGCTGGTGCGCTCTGTACACAGCAAAACCAATCACTTGGCGGGTCTCAGTTTGCTTGGTCGATGGTTGGAACCCGCACCTGCGATGCAACCGACACAGGGTGTCGAAGACCGGCTGGATTGGGGCGCCATCACTTTATACAGCGCAGCCAAGTTGTGTAGCAAGCCAAGCCGCTAATGTGCACGCTTGCGGATATGGTAAAAA
>CAWUWN010000095.1:0-39259 GCA_963926265.1 uncultured Burkholderiaceae bacterium | reverse complement strand
GCCCATCGCTTGTGGACTGCGCATTTTTATTGGCTGGGACGCTTCATCGCACATCTGAGCCGCATATTGACGGGTATTGAAATCCATCCTGGCGCAAAAATCGGTCAACGCGTTTTTATCGATCACGGCTTTGGTGTCGTGATCGGCGAAACGGCAGAAATCGGCGATGACTGCACCATCTATCAAGGCGTCACATTAGGCGGTACGCGCCTCTATAAGGGCGCCAAGCGGCACCCCACACTAGGCCAAGGTGTTGTCGTGGGTGCAGGCGCCCAAGTGCTGGGTGGGTTTTTGGTAGGTGATGGCGCGCGCATTGGCTCTAACGCTGTGGTGACTAAACCCGTTCCAGCGCATGCAACCGCAGTGGGCAATCCTGCGCGTGTCATAGAAAAAGAGAGTGAGGATCAAGCAGAGTCTTCAGTTCCCGCAGTGTTGAATGCCGCTTACGCAGTCGATCCAAGTGCGGCAGACCCATTGAACAAGGTGTTGAACGAGCTCATTACACATGTGGCGCGTCAAGATGCCCGCATCTCGAGCCTATGTCAGTCGCTTGAGGCGATGGGCTCTAAAACTCAGGATGCCTCACCTCCTCTGGACTCTCAGAAACTCACTAAGATTGTGGATGAGTAATTGATATTTAAAAGTGCTTAATCTTTTCGAAACGATCAAGGTTATCAATTGCAGCAGCTTTTGGCTCAGCCAGTGCATCTAAAAGCGTAGGCAAAGAGACGCGCATCGGTCTCCTGCAAGTAATGCGCTTCCTTATGAACGACACGGCAAAGGAACTCCAAACGAAGCCGAAGACCTTCTTCGAGCTTCACAGAGCAACCCCTGTGCGGACCGCAATTTCATGAACAGGTTGAATCATCAGATTGGGCGCTTTCAGGACGACATCGACTTTACGCCCATTCATCTCTCGTGAGATACGGCTTGCGACGCGGGCGCTTAAAAGGGCGGGATCTGAAACAAAACCAGGCACTTCGATCATCAAATCGACATCTCCACCTTTGGCAGCATCATTAACCCTTGATCCAAATAAAATAACGCGCGCATGATCTCCAAACACGTTAAAAGTCGTGTCTCATATCATCGCGATTTGGGCCAAATTCAGTCTCATGGGTTTATCGAACCATACAGTCGATTAAAACAACAGATCTAGTCCAGTCAAGCGACACAGTTCGTCCTTACCTGCGCCTGACACGTCGTCGACCACGCGCACCACTCCATCGGGCTCGATCTGAAAGACTGCGATATCGGTATAGACGCGTGACACGCAACCCAAGCCAGTCAAGGGGTAGGTGCAATGTTTGACGAGCTTGCTCTGACCATCCTTGGTGAGCAGCTCCATCATGACAAACACATCACGCGCACCGGCAGCCAAATCCATGGCTCCGCCAACAGCAGGTATGGCATCAGGTTCACCGGTAGACCAGTTTGCGAGGTCACCATTGACTGCGACTTGGAAAGCACCAAGCACGCAAATATCCAAGTGACCACCGCGCATCATGGCAAATGAATCAGCATGATGGAAATAACTCCCACCGGGCAACAAGGTCACAGGTTGCTTGCCAGCATTGATCAAGTCCCAATCTTCTTCGCCCGCTGCGGGAGCAGGTCCCATGCCCAACACACCATTTTCACTTTGCAGAAAAATGTCTTTGTCTTGAGGCAAATAGTTAGCGACCTTGGTCGGCAAACCGATACCAAGATTGACGATTGCGCCTTCTGGAATATCGCGCGCTACGCGTGCGGCGATCTCATCTCTGGAGATACGTTTCATTGATTAACCTTTGGCTGCTTGAGCTGGAATGCACACAACGCGTTTGACATAGACGCCAGGCGTCACAATCGCTTCGGGGTCTAGCTCGCCGAGCTCGACAATTTCACTGGCTTGGGCGATGGTGAGTTTGGCAGCAGTAGCCATCACCGGACAAAAGTTGCGTGCTGTCTTACGATAAACGAGGTTGCCCCAACGATCAGCACGATGCGCGCGTATCACCGCGACATCTGCCTTGATAGGGCCTTCCAATATATAGTCTTGTCCGTCAATGTGACGAACTTCTTTGCCTTCGGCCAACTGCGTTCCCACTGCGGTACGCGTAAAGAAACCGCCAATCCCCGCACCACCGGCGCGAATACGCTCAGCAAGCGTACCTTGTGGCACAAGCTCAAGCTCGAGCTTACCGGCGCGATAGAGACCGTCAAAGACATAGGAGTCTGCCTGACGCGGGAAGGAACAAATAATCTTGCGCACTTGACCTGAGGCAAGTAACGCTGCGATCCCAGTATCGCCCGAGCCCGCATTGTTACAGACGATCGTCAATTCACGCGCACCCTGCTCGATCAAACCGTCAATCAATTCATGTGGCTGCCCAGCGCCGCCAAAGCCGCCAATCAGAACAGTTGAACCGTCCTGAATGCCTGCCATGGCTGCCTGTAAATCGGGCACGATTTTAGAGATCATGTTTTTATACCTTGTCAGCAATCAAATTTATTTGATTAATTATAGAGAAGTCTGTTCTCTCCGTGTCTGACAAGGTTGACGCAAGCGTCGGCGATCAAAGCGCTCACTTCACAGGGCTATCACTCCAATTTTTAGGCTCTGTACCAGATAAGGGCAGACCGGACGTCTTTTCGCGATGGTCATGCAGTCGCCCGAGCGTAGTGTCCAGCAGATGCACTAGCTTCTGGGCCGCGCCATGCAGCGCTTGCTCTAAGGTCGCGTCTGAAGCCTTAACTGCTATCGGCTGCCGACCTTTCAGACGGGCCTCTAGCATGCAGCGGTGATCTTGCGGCCCACTTTTGTCGGCGTTCTCATCGCTCAGATGCACTTCCACCCTTGTGATATGTTCACTGAAACGCGCTAAAGCCTGCTCGAGGACAGTTGACACTTTCGCAGCCAGCCCTTCGGTGCCGTCGATATTGACGTCGGTGTTCAGTTGGATTTTCATGAGTTTCTCCTGTGGAGTTTGTCGTGCAAGAGGCAACGTTGGCAAGAATTTGTCGTGATGCCAGAATGTGAAGGTATGTACTCGGCCATCAGATAATGCGCCTAGACCTTCGCCATTAGAACAATGGCTTTAGAGGGTATGTAGCTCAGCTTGCTAGCTCAGGATATCATGCAACTTCACGAGCGACACAAAAGCTAAAAATTCTGGCCTTAGTAGAACGCAAATAAAATGCAGGATTAACTCATGACGAATGGAGATTTGCTTGAATAGCACGGAGTCCGAAAAGCACACACCAATGATGCAGCAATATCTGCGTCTCAAGGCTGAGGCGGGCCCTTTGTTGTTGCTCTATCGTATGGGTGACTTCTATGAGATGTTTTACGAGGATGCAGAACGCGGCGCTCGATTACTAAATCTCACATTGACACGTCGCGGCACCTCCAATGGTGCCCCCATCCCAATGGCAGGTGTACCCTATCACGCGGCCGAACAATATCTGGCCAAACTCGTCGCGGCAGGGGTGTCTGTTGCGATATGTGAACAAATCGGTGACCCAGCCACAAGCAAAGGCCCTGTTGAGCGCAAGATCGTTCGCATTGTTACACCAGGAACACTCACCGACGAAGCACTCTTACCCGCCAAATCTGACCGCTGTGTCGCAGCGGCCTTTGTGTCTCGCAAAGGCAAAACGCCACGCGCAGGATTAGCTTGGCTCAACCTTGCCAGCGGTGAGTTTAAAGTCACAGAATGTGCGCCAGAGGCATTGGACTCCGAACTCCACCGCATTGAACCAGCTGAGCTGATTTATGCTGATGACGTGGAGCTCGGCCTGAGTTTGACTTGCGCCACTGCACGCGTACCTCCGTGGCACTTTGAGGCCGAACAAGCGCAAGCCCAACTACTGGCTCATTTCAAAACACAATCACTCTCTGGCTTTGATGTTGACGACCTCCCGACTGCGATATGCGCAGCGGGTGCGCTGTTGCGTTATGCCAGCCGTACACAAGCGCAAGGTCTAGCGCATATCCAGTCACTCAGCGCAGACCGTGCGAGCCAATATGTGCTGATGGATCCGGCAACGCGCCGCAATCTAGAACTCACGCGAACATTGTCAGGCGAAGAGGCTCCCACACTTTTTTCGATTCTAGATAGTTGTCGCACGCCGATGGGCGCGCGTCTGTTGAGACGCTGGCTCCATCATCCCTTGCGGGATAATGCGCCTGTACTGGGGCGACAACAAGCAATCGCAGCACTGATGCAAGCTAACGATTCGCGAAGCGAACTGCTGCATGCCACGTCAGTGTTGGAATCGCTGCGCGAAGCTTTAAACGTATTGCCTGATCTTGAGCGCATCGCCACCCGCATCGCGCTCCTATCGGTCAGGCCCCGCGAACTTGCGAGCTTGCGCGATGCTTTAGGTGCACTGCCTCAGTTACAGGTTCTTCTTGCAACAACACAGCCACCAGACTCTCTAAAATTTTCGCGGCTACAAGAGCTTTCTCAACACCTGCTGCCACCGGTTGGAATGGAGCGCTTGTTGTGTGCGGCGATTGATAGCGAACCCGCTGTCCAGATTCGCGATGGTGGTGTGATTGCAAATGGCTATGACGCCGAGCTTGACGAGCTGCGCGGGATTTCCACGGATAACGGCACCTACTTGTTAGAGCTCGAAGCGCGCGAACGGGCTCGCACTGGAATCTCAACCCTAAGGGTAGAGTTCAATCGTGTTCATGGTTTTTTTATCGAAGTGAGTCGTGCGCAAGCCGATAAAGTACCCGAGGACTATCGCCGTCGTCAGACACTCAAAAACGCCGAGCGCTACATCACTCCTGAACTCAAGTCGTGGGAAGATAAAGTCCTTTCTGCACAAGATCGCTCGCTCGCACGTGAAAAATGGCTTTACGAACAAGTGTTGCAGGAACTGATGCCGATGGCGCAGGCCTTATCTCACTGCGCGAGCGCTTGCGCAGAGCTCGATGTATTGGTAGCGCTCGCACATCATGCCCAACATCACGACTGGGTGGCTCCAGACTTGCTCGATCAACCCGCCATTGCAATCACTGCGGGACGTCATCCGGTTGTAGAGCGCTCAATCGAACGCTTTACCCCTAACAGCTGTAGCCTCAACCCTCAGCGTGCGCTGCTTGTCATCACAGGCCCTAACATGGGTGGCAAATCCACCTATATGCGTCAAGTTGCCTTGATTGCTTTACTCGCAAGGATCGGTAGTTTTGTTCCGGCACGTGCGGCATCTATCGGCCCACTCGATCGTATTTTTACGCGTATCGGTGCAGCGGATGATCTTGCGGGCGGGCGATCAACGTTTATGATGGAAATGACTGAGGCCGCTGCGATCCTGGCCTCTAGCTCGGCGCATAGTTTGGTACTGATGGATGAAATCGGACGCGGCACTTCAACCTATGACGGGTTGGCACTCGCCTGGTCCATCGCGCAACGTCTCGTAACGCACAATCGCGCGTTGACGCTGTTCGCAACGCACTATTTTGAAATCACTCGCATGCCCAACGAACAGTCAAACACGGCCAACGTTCACTTGGCCGCTGCAGAGTCTCCTGCAGGCATCGTATTTTTGCATGAGGTCAAAGACGGCCCAGCGAGTCGCAGCTATGGTATCCAGGTCGCACAACGTGCCGGCGTGCCCGCTGCCGTGATCAGGCACGCCACTCGAGAGCTTGAGCGACTCGAGTCTCAGGGGGCTCCGACACCACAGCTTGGTTTATTTGGCGAAGTCAGCCCCCCAGAAAGCATGACCCATATCGCCAGCGATCTCGCGGACGCACAAGCAGCTCTGCAACAAGCGGTTCACGAACTTGATCCTGACACGCTCAGTCCACGTGAAGCGCTCGATGCGCTTTATCAACTTAAAAATTTACTGCCCTAGGCTTTCTATGCACACGGATCAAGCTCTCGCCTTATTGGGCGGACTCACCCCTTCACAATTTATGAAGACCTACTGGCAGCGCAAGCCCTTGCTCGTACGTCAGGCTTTTAAAAACTTTAAGCCACCCGTTTCAGTCGCGACGCTGAAAAAAATGAGCAAGCGTGATGAGGTTGAATCTAAACTCATTTGGCGTGATAAAGACGAGTGGAATATGGAAACTGGTCCATTTAGTCGTCTGCCAAAACTGTCTGAGACGCACTGGACCCTACTTGTGCAAAGCGTGGATATCCATGATGACGCAGCCTGTGCCTTGATGAACCAGTTTCGCTTTGTGCCGGATGCACGGCTCGATGATTTAATGATCAGCATAGCCACTACAGGTGGCGGTGTCGGTCCCCATTACGACAGCTATGACGTGTTTCTTTTGCAGGCCGAGGGACGTCGACTCTGGAAGTTCGGGCAGCAAAAAGACTTATCCTTAGTAACGGGTTTGCCGCTCAAGATTTTGCAAAATTTTGAGCCTGAGCAAGAGTTTGTACTCGAACCAGGAGACATGCTTTACCTCCCCCCTCAAGCTGCGCACGATGGCATCGCCCTCGATGATTGCATGACGATTTCAATTGGCTTTCGTGCACCCGATGAAGCAGCACTTGCGCGCGGCATGCTCGAGGCTGCAGCTGATCAAATTTTGGCGCGCGCAGGGGTCGCGAGCGGTCCATATGGCGAGCCTTCCCTTCCGGGCCCCGCACTGAATAAGTTTTACCGTGATCCGGGACAGCCAGCAGTCGCACATCCTGCGGAGCTACCTGATCGACTGACCGAAGCTGCAATGGATGCCGCCAACAAAATTCGCTTTGACCGTGCTTTGGCAACCCGCTTTCTAGGCTGCTGGCTCACCGAACCAAATCAAGCTGCTGTATTTGATAGCCCGCTTGCTACAGAAATGGATGAAGACATAGATTCAGCTCAAGAAACGTCCGCATACACGCATTGGGCATTGGATCGACGCACCCGTATGCTCTACCGTGATCAACAGCTTTTTATTAATGGTGAGCCTGCCACAGTCAAAGCCGAAGCGGGTCTCAAGCGGCTAGCCGATGATCGTGAATTAGCCGGCACCGACCCAACTGCCAAACGACTGTCCGAAGAAGCACTCGATGCGCTGGCCGACTGGATTGACGATGGCTGGGTCCATCTCGTGCGCAAGTAAAACCACATTAAGACGCAATCAACATGCGCCTAAAGAGGTCTCGTGCAGCAGAACGAGGTCCTTATGTCTGAGTCAAACATCCCGCTTTTTCAATAAAGCGGATGACTTCGTCCAGGCCTTCGCCAGTTTTTAGGTTTGTCATCACCCAAGGGCGATCCACGCGCATGCGTGCCGTGTCGTGTCGCATCACATCCAAGTTGGCACCGACATAGGGTGCAAGGTCTATCTTGTTGATCACCAACAAGTCACTGCGCGTGATACCGGGTCCGCCTTTACGCGGGATTTTTTCGCCACCTGCCACATCGATCACGTAAATCGTCAGGTCTGATAAATCAGGACTAAAAGTAGCGGCCAAGTTGTCGCCACCGGACTCAATAAAGATCAACTCTAGGTCGGGAAATCGCTTTTGCATACGATCGATCGCTTCGAGATTGATCGAAGCGTCTTCACGGATCGCCGTGTGTGGACACCCCCCTGTTTCCACACCCATGATGCGATCCGCTGACAAGGCCTCTGCTGCAACCAGCAGACGTTCGTCTTCTTTGGTGTAGATATCGTTGGTCACGACCGCCAGCTTGTACTGATCGCGCATTCTTTTGCAGAGGACTTCTACCAAGGTGGTCTTGCCCGACCCCACTGGTCCGCCGATACCTACGCGCAAGGGATTGGATTGTTGTGTCATGAATGTATTCCTTGAGTGAGGTGATTGTTAGCTTCTAAACAAGCGGCTGTACTGTGTCTCGTGTCTAGCGCTCGCCAGCGCCAGACCAAACGCAGCAGAACCTGCCTCAGCGATGCTGGTTGACTGTGCAATCAGGCAAGCGTTCACGATATCTTCTTTGAGCCGATGAAGTAGTTGTTGACCCTCGATTTGTCCCAAGGGAATCGTTTTGATTGCAGCTAAGACTTGGTTTTCCACCCAACTCCAAAGATAAGCCGCAAGTGCAGTTTCTTTTTCAACGCCCGTGCTCGCCGCCAAAGCAGCATAAGCGGCCGGATAGGACCACGCAGTCTCGTTAAGCTCAGCGAGTACGTCTGCCTCAGGCCATTGTGCAAATAACTTAGCCATCGAATACCCCATCTGCAGGGACTCCAGTCGCAATTCCGCAGTTTCGCGTAAAGCGCTAAGCTGCCGATTGCCATTGATCAATGCCGCCCAATGTTGGTGTGATGCAGCTTCATAACAATGCAACCACCATGGCAACTCTTGACGCGCTAAATTGAGCACGAGACCATCACGAATCCAGATATAGGCTTGCTCCATATTGGCGACCCAACGATCCTCGATGGCTTGCTCAAGTCCCTGCGAATAGGCAAAACCTCCAACCGGCAAAGCTGGGCTCGCCAAGTGCAGTGCCGACAACAGAGAGTTAAGTTTTGGATCGCGCATGGGCTGCAATAGAAAGTTGTTCACCGATCTGACCCATCGCCTCATCCTGCAACTCGACCCCACATTCACTCGGGTGTTGATGATGGTGGTGTGCATGCGCATGTGCGCTGGCATCACCAGAATACGCGCCCCCTTCTGGAATGAAGGGCTGACGCGTCATTTCAACCGTTCCACCCAACCGTCTCACAAGATCCGCCAAGACTTGATCTGGCTCGATCAACGCGGTGTCAGGCAACAACATGGCACGCACATGACGGTTAGCGAGGTGATAGACGATGCGCATCAGCTCAAAAGGACTGGCTGCACGAATCAGCATCAGCTCCTCGGCGGCGGCTTGCACGAAAACGCACTCACCGCTCTCACCAGTGAGCACATCACCATGTTGCATCGATTCGCCTCGAGGCAAAATAACCGCAACCGCTCGGCCGTTGGGAAGCATGGCGGCAAGGCGTGAGCGCTGTCGATCCTCGAGCGTGAGCTCCAACACAGGCAAGGATTCAGCCTGATTTTTCGCTTGTTCCGGCACATTCACTGGCACTTGTGCAGGGATCCGCTTGGTCAACATAATCGCCATCGTCGTTCCTAAAATAGAAAGTAACGCTGCGCCATCGGCAGTACCTGAGCAGGCGGACAGTCAAGCAAGACACCGTCTGCATAGACCTTGTAGTTTTCCGGACTAACGCTGATATGTGGTGTGGCGCTATTGAGTTTCATATCTGCCTTGGTAACGGTACGCGTGCCGTGCACTGTCGCGATTTGACGTCGCAAACCAAGCTCTTGATGCAAACCACGCTGCACCGAGATGCCAGACATGAAGGTGATACAACTCGTTTCGATGCCGCGTGCAGATGCACCGAACTGTGGTCGGAAATGCACAGGCTGTGGCGTCGGAATCGATGCATTGGGGTCGCCCATCGCAGCCATCGCAATCTGTCCGCCCTTAATGACTGTCGAGGGTTTGACGCCAAAAAATGCAGGGCGCCACAACACCAGATCAGCCCACTTACCCACCTCAACTGAACCAATCTCATGCGCCATACCATGGGTGAGTGCGGGATTGATGGTGTATTTGGCGATATAGCGTTTGATGCGTGCATTATCACTGCTCGTGGGATCAGAAAAACCCTCCTCGCTAAGCGAACCCCGCTGCTCGCGCATTTTATGGGCCGTCTGCCACGTCCGCATAATGACCTCACCGACGCGCCCCATCGCCTGGCTATCCGAGGAAATCATTGAAAAAGCGCCAATGTCATGCAGGATGTCTTCAGCAGCAATCGTTTCACGACGGATGCGGCTTTCCGCAAAGGCGATATCCTCAGCAATTGAGGCATCCAAGTGGTGACACACCATCAACATATCTAGATGTTCATCCAGCGTGTTAATGGTGTAAGGCCGAGTCGGATTGGTCGATGAAGGCAGGACGTTTTGCTCACCGCACACGCGAATAATATCGGGCGCATGACCACCGCCTGCACCCTCAGTGTGATACGTATGAATCACTCGGCCATCAATGGCTTTTAAGGTCGCCTCGACAAAGCCCGATTCGTTGAGTGTATCGGTATGAATTGCCACTTGCGTGTCGGTCTGATCTGCAACTGTCAGGCAGTTGTCGATTGCTGCGGGTGTGCTGCCCCAGTCCTCATGTAGTTTTAAGCCCACCGCCCCCGCTTCGATTTGCTCGTGCAGTGGACCAGGCAGAGACACATTGCCCTTTCCCAGCAAACCGATATTGATCGGATAGGATTCGAGCGACTGCAACATGCGCGCCAAGTGCCAAGGACCTGGCGTGACGGTGGTCGCAAACGTACCCGTCGCAGGACCCGTACCGCCACCGATCATGGTGGTTACACCCGAACACAAGGCTTCCTCGATTTGTTGCGGACAAATAAAGTGAATATGGCTGTCTACCCCGCCGGCCGTCACGATCATGCCTTCAGCCGCGATCACCTCAGTAGCGGGCCCAATCACGATCGTCACACCGGGTTGAATATCTGGATTGCCGGCTTTACCGATGCCAGAGATACGGCCGTTTTTGATACCGATGTCGGCTTTGACGATGCCCCAGTAATCGATAATCAGTGCATTGGTCAATACGGTGTCAACGCAGTCCGCACTCATCCGCTGCGACTGACCCATGCCGTCACGGATTACCTTGCCACCACCGAATTTGACCTCCTCACCATAGATCGTGAAGTCTTTTTCGACGCGAGCAAACAGTGCGGTATCTGCGAGACGAATCCGATCTCCTGTGGTCGGACCAAACATTTCGGCGTAAGCCTGTCTTGAAATTTTCATTGATCTAGACTCCCCATGACCGCACCAGAAAAGCCATAAACAATACGATCTCCACTCAGCGCCACCAACTCAACGGTACGCTCCTGCCCGGGTTCAAAACGAATCGCCGTACCAGCGGGAATATTCAAGCGAAAACCACGCGCCGCAACACGATCAAAATGCAAGGCTGCATTCGTTTCAGCAAAATGGAAGTGAGAGCCGATCTGCACGGGTCGGTCGCCTGTATTGCCAACAGTAAGGCTGAGCAAGTCTCGACCGACATTGATCTCGATATCATCGCCCTCTTGGACAAGCATTTGCCCAGGAATCATTTGGGTTGTTTGCATCACCACTCCTTATTGAATAGGTTGATGAACCGTGACAAGCTTGGTGCCATCGGGAAACGTTGCTTCAACTTGAATATCCGGGATCATCTCAGGGATACCCTCCATCACATCTTCCCGCGTCAGCACATTGCGCCCCTCTGCCATCAAGGTCGCGACCGTTTTACCGTCACGCGCGCCTTCCATGATCGCAGCAGTAATCAAGGCGATCGCTTCGGGTACGTTTAGCTTGAGGCCTCTTGCTAACCGTCTTTCAGCGAGCAAAGCAGCGGTAAAGATCAACAACTTATCTTTTTCTCGTGGTGTGAGATCCATACAAACTCCTAAGTTCAAGTAGCCCAGAGTCTGGGAGGAAGTGCTGGGCGATTTAAAACAATAGGCCGCAATGTAGACCAAGCCTGCTCAAGTAAACCCTTGATTTTTAGTGGCTCAGCCAACAAGCGTCCCACCAAGAGTCTGGAATGCAAGACTGTCCAGGCGACCTGTGGGCTCTGCGAACGAACAGTCTCTAGCAAAGGCTCTGTCCAGATTTGGGGCTCAGCCAAAATCGCCCAAAAAATGGCAAAGGCATGATGCCCTCTTAAGCCAAGTGGAGAATTAAATAAGGGGTCGTTACCTCCCAGCACTAATCGGTCGTGCCATACCAATTCGTCCGCGATCGTCACACGCAGAGACTGCGCAAAGCGCCCCTCTTTAAAAGACTCACCTGATGCCCATCTACCAAAAATCAAATGGTCCCAACCCAACATCGCACCGGTTCCGGCCGCATCAATTGAAATATCTGACTCTACTTGCGCGCGATCAAAGACAATCGTCTCCTGCGGCAACCATTCAAGCTGGCCCTCAAGCGCGATGTCAATTTTTTGAGTGGCAGAAATGGACAAATCTGTCCCATACCACTTGGCCGCCGAGGGTGTCGTCACCAAGCTTTGGCTGTGCGCTCGGCTATTAAGTTTTACTTCAAGGCGATCCCCTCCAGCAATCCCCCCGGGTGGATGCACAATAATGGCGTGGCACTGCGCAGAGTCCTCGGGGTAAAGCGCCTTTTGTATCCTTAGCGGTCCAAGATGCTGATGTTTGAGCCGCGTACGCAAACCAGCACCAACAGGCGAGCTGTTGCCTTGCAAAGAAGCAACATTAAAGTCCAGCTCGAGGCGAGCCAGCCAACCTGGGGGAGTCATAGACTCTATGAAGTTCATATCTTAACTATAAGCAATTTTGATGCCTGATTAAACATAGGATTCTCTATGGCACGCTCAGCATATATGCACCGAAGCGAAGCATATATGCTTCTTTTTGATGCATCCTGTTAGGCGCACGATAATTGGGCAATAAAAACAGGCCCCTTTAAAGGGGCCTGTTTGAGAGATCCTAGCACGTTGAAAGGTGGCGTTTTAGATTTTATCTGCCAATACACCTAGCAAACGCTGGGCTGTCACACTCGTATCACGAACACCCTTATCATCAAAAATCGTGACCTCGGTCTGCGTACCCAAAGCGGTCAGATGAATTCGGTATTTAGGCGCTTTAGGTGCGTCTTTAGCACCAAACAAACGAGCAAAGAAGTGAGGCTCATCGCGCTTCATGCCTGTGTCGGTATCGACATAACGTACGAAATAATCACCCGTTGAGCGGTCACGATCATCTACGGCAAATCCACCTGAATCAAGCGCTACACCAACACGACGCCAGGCGCGGTCAAACGTTTCACCAATCATCAGTTTGGTCTTGTCGCCAGCAGGTGCAACGACCTTAGGCGCCTGTGGATCCGACTTGGGTTGCACCATTTTCTTGCGGGCACCATCAACATCTTCACCAAAGAAAACCATCATGCGCGCCAACATCGCAGCATTAAGGCCTGGGTCTTCTTTGCCAATGGTCCAGCGAATATCGGCTGTTGTACTACCTGTTGTCTGACCGATCGCTTCTTCGACCATATGTTGATGGGTGACATAAACCTCAGTACGATTGCCATTGCGCTCAATACGGGTACGGAACTTGTCACGCGTACCGCTATCCCACGCGCCTGGCATAACAGAGCCAAGTGCCTGACGTATCCAACTATCAGGAATATTGGCACGGTTTTCGGCCCAGTTGGTCACCAGTAAGCCAGCTTTGGGATCTGTGACATCAAGGGTGAAACCTGTTTCTGTCCAGAAGTCTGCTGCTGTGGAAAACACACGATCCGCAGGCATATCAATTGATAACCATCGCAAGTCACCATCACGCATCACCCGCATATCGCTCCGGGTAGGAAGCACTGCAGACTTTGCAGATGATGCCTGAGCTGCTGGGCTGGCTTGACCGGACTTTTGAAACTGGTTGAATGTGGTTGTCCCGGAATCAGGCGCGCGAAAACGTGGATCACTGGCCGCCTGGGTCATATCAGGCGGAATACTCAGTGGATCTGTACGCACGACGCTTTTGTAGTCGACCGAATCTTCATTGCTCAACATATTGCGAATTGAGGAACAACCGCTTAGGATCAAGATGGCAGCCATCGCCGAAACTATCAGCACATCCTTGTGACTCAACAATCTTTTCATTTAGACCAACCCCGCCTGAACCATCGCAGCTCGCAAAGGAGCATGAAACTGAGCACCCAACTCCACGAGCGGCAAGCGAATACCAGAGGAAATACGCCCCATCTGTGCCAACGCCCACTTCACTGGAATCGGGTTACCTTCGACAAACAAGAGTTTATTCAAAGGACCCAGCAAATTATTGAATTGCCTGACTTTTTGGACATTACCGGCAAGTGCCGCTTTGCATAGCTCGCTCATCTGGCGCGGCGCGATATTGGCTGTGACAGAAATATTGCCACGCCCGCCTAACAAAATGAGGGCAGCTGCCGTAGCATCATCACCACTTAGAATTTGAAAATCTGCAGGCACATCGCGAATCAACAACGCACCACGACCGATGTCACCTGTAGCATCCTTGAGACCAATGATGCCTGGAATCTGAGCAAGGCGCAGAACCGTTTCATGAGACATGTCGGCGACCGTGCGCCCAGGAACGTTGTAGAGCAATGTCGGCAGATCCACGGCCTCTTGCACAGCCTTGAAGTGTTGATACATCCCTTCTTGAGAAGGCTTGTTGTAATAAGGAACCACAGACAGACCTGCGTTTGCGCCAACCTTGCGCGCGTGCTCCGCTAAGTGGATGGCTTCGCGAGTGGAGTTGGCACCTACGCCAGCAATGATAGGCAAACGACCGGCCGAGTGCTCGACCGCTACACGGATGAGTTCTGCGTGCTCATCCACATTGACTGTGGGAGATTCGCCGGAAGTCCCGACAATCACCAAAGCATCCGTACCCTCTTGGGCGTGCCAGTCCACCAAAGCACGGAAGCTTTGATAATCCAAACTACCGTCGGGATGCATCGGTGTAACCAAGGCAGGAATACTGCCTTGAAACAAGGGTCCGTTTGAAGAAGAGTTCGCAGCCATAAATAGGATCCAAAACGCTGTTCGTGACGCATTCGCGCCGAGAATAAATTAAGTAAAAGTGTACCGGAATAGTGGCCTGATCAGAACACCAATCGAACAACCCACTCCCCAAGTGACATCATCGGAGCAATCAAGGCGCCGAGCGCGCCCGTCGCGAGCAATGCGATCACAATAAAAAGTCCAAAAGGCTCCATGCGGCCGTATTGCCAGGCTAACTGCTGCGGTAACAGGCTAAATAACACGCGCCCACCATCGAGAGGGAGAATTGGTAAGAGATTGAGAGCCATCAATGTGAGATTGATCTGGATACCAATCTGTGCCATCTGAAACCAAAAACTTGTCCGATCACCTGATTCGAAAAGTAGTCTGAGTGAAACACCCCAAAGAATCGCCATGAACAAATTGGCGGCAGGACCGGCCAAAGCCACCCAGAGCATGTCGCGCTTGGGGCGACGTAAACGTCCAAAATCTACCGGCACAGGCTTGGCCCAGCCAAATAGCAGGAACGGGCCACCGAAAAGTTTGGAGACCAGTAAAATACCTAGTGGTACGGCGATGGTACCGACTGGGTCGATGTGTTTGATCGGATTGAGCGTCACACGCCCTAATTGCGTTGCGGTCGGATCACCAAACAATCTCGCGACATACCCATGCGCAGCCTCATGCAGGGTGATCGCAAACAACACCGGCAGAGCATACAGACTCAGGGTTTGAATAATTTCGTTCATAAGCCTGATTGTAGAGGTTTATCGAGCCAATCAGGCTAAGCAATGCCGAGAATTGCAGGATCTCCACGACCACGGCGGATGAGCTCAGGCGCTGGGCCAGACAAATCGATCACAGTAGTCGGTTCGAAGGGGCATGCGCCTGCATCGATGACCGCAGCTAAGGCATGCTGATAGCGTTCCCTGATCTCTTCTGGATCATTGAGGGGCAGCTCTTCACCATCCGGGATCAAGGTTGTTGATAACAGCGGTGAATCAACCATTTCTAGAAAGGCCAGTGTCACTGGATGCTCCGGCACCCGAATTCCGATTGTTTTCCGCGAAGGGTGAGACACCCGGCGAGGCACCTCTCGGGAGGCCTCCAAAATAAAAGTCCAAGGGCCGGGAGTCGCTTGCTTTAACAACCGAAACTGAGCATTGTCAACGCGTGCAAACTGACTAATCGCCGCCATATCACGGCATAGTACCGTTAAATGATGGCGGTCATCCAAACCGCGCAACTTGCGCAACGCATCGGCTGCAGCGCGATCATCTAAGCGAGCGACCACCGCATAGCTAGAGTCGGTCGGGACAGCCACCAACCCACCATTTTGCAAAAGCTGTGCTGCCTGCTTGAGCAGTCGTGGTTGAGGATTTTCAGGATGAACGACAAACAGTTGTGACATCGGAAGGCAGACCAGAATAGAAGGGGTTAGAATAGCGGCGCACTGTCCCCGTAGCTCAATTGGATAGAGCACCCGCCTTCTAAGCGGGTGGTTGTGAGTTCGATTCTCGCCGGGGGCACCAAAAATTACTGTACTTTTGCGCCATTGCGCAAACGTTTGACAAAATCAGCACGCTGCTGCTGCTCTAAAGACTGCCGGATCTCATTTTTAGCCTCGTTCAAGCCAGGCGCCTGATAGACCCGCTGATCTTCGACCTTGATGATATTCCAGCCTGCCTGGGTTCGGATAGGGGCAACGGCAAGAGTCCCTTTTTTTAGATTGACCATCACGTTTGAAATCGCGGGCAAAATCTGCATAGGTAATACCCAGCCGACCTCTCCACCCTTAGCCTTACTTGGATCAATAGACTTTTCAGTTGCGATTTTCTCAAACGACTCGCCCTTGTTTAAACGCACCAGAATCGCCTTGGCCTCTTCTTCGGTTGGCAGCACGATCAAACCGATCTTGTACTCTTGCTCGCTTTTTAAGATGCCTACACGACGATCGTATTCAGCCTTGATTTTGATGTCTGTAATCGGGTTCTTTTTAAGCAAATCATTGAGTAAAAGCTCCACCATCAGTGTTTGACGCATCTGGGCAAGCTGGATTTTGGCCTCGGCAGTTTTATCCAGTCCGAGTTTGGCGGCCTCTTGAGCCAAAATCTCGCGATTGATCAGCTCGTCTTTGAGCAACTGGCGCAGCTCTGGCGTATCGCGTTGTCCCCGAGCAACGTTCGCTTGTACGTTTTGTTCAAGCAAAGTCGTAGGAATCACAACTCCATTGACTGTTGCCAAAGAGGCACTCGCAGGAGGGCTTGCTTTTGGTTGAGCATGACTCAAGCCACTGATCAACAAAAAAACGGCACAAACGACAGAAGACTTTAAGAATGGGAAACTCATGATGTAGATCACCCCAAAAACTAAATAATATTTATAAATCTAAGTGCTCATTATAAGCACGGGGTATTTGTCGCCTTCTTCTCAAGCCCAGTGGCTTCTATTTCTGTTATGTTGACGGAAAATTGTGCCCCCAACTTGCGCATCTACACAGGAAAAATACCCATGAATGCCGTTCATTCCGACTTGATCCAGGCTTTTGCCCCCACAGGCGTTTTACGCGCCTCACTCAATATTGGCAATCCCGTTCTGGCCAATTTGGATGCCAATGGCAAACCCTTCGGGATTTCAATTGATTTGGCAGAGTCACTTGGCAAAAAGCTCGGCCTACCGGTCGAACTCATTGTCAATGAAACAGCAGGTAAATCCGTCGCAACCGTCGAGGCGGGGCGTGCCGACATTGGTTTTTTTGCGGTGGATCCAGAGCGAGGCAAAGAGATCGCTTTTACGGCGGCTTATGTCTTGATTGAAGGTTATTACCTAGTACGTACCGACTCACCAATCACGCTGAATGCGCAAGTTGATATGCCTGGCAATCGAGTAGTCGTTGGCAAAGGGAGTGCTTATGACTTATTTCTGACGCGTCATCTCAAACAATCCCCTATCGTGCGTGCCTCATCCTCACAGACTGTCGTACAGGACTTTTTAGCGCAACAACTTGAAGTCGCTGCTGGTGTCAAACAACAATTAGAGGCCGATACACAGGGCATGGCTGGCGTGCGAATCTTAGGCGAGCGTTTTATGGTGATCAACCAGGCCATGGGTGTCCCCAAATCAAAAGGCCAAGCTGCTGCGACCTTTCTGCGCACCTTCGTCGAGGAAATGAAAGCCACAGGCATGGTAATGGAATCCATGACGCGACACGGCATTCAGGGCGCAGGGGTGGGCCATGCTGCGGATCCTCAACAAGATCCACTGGATCATTTATAAATACGGCGAAGCCAACCAAACAATTTTGTTACGAAGCCGGATCAAGAAAGGATCTCTTCGCACCATCCGCAGCGTAATGCGCTCGGCTTGCGCAATGATCTTGTCCACTTTGGCTTCAATCTCTTGCGCGATGCTATGGTCATAGACCTCAAGGTCGAGCTCGAAATTCAAACGCAGGCTTCGCGGGTCAATATTAGATGAGCCAATGTAGGACCACCCACCATCGACTGTGAAAAGTTTAGAGTGATCAAACGTACCCGAGGCTCTCCAGACCCTGCACCCAGTCAAGATGAGTTGATCAATCTGCGCCATCATTGCCGCATTCACGAGCTTGAGGTTGTTGGCGCCAGGCACCACTACATCCACAATCACTCCCCTACGCGCCGTCGTTGCCAACGCAGCAATCAACGCCATATCGGGCAACAAATAGGGAGATTGAATCCGCACATGCTTTTGCGCTACAGCCAAGGCGCCAAGCAGCATGTTGTGCGTACTGCCAAGGGTCGCATCTGGTCCCGAAGGAACGCAGCGCAAAGCGACGCCGGAAGCTCTGATTTCCGTCGCAGCTGGGGCAAACCACGCATCACCAGCAAGCGTTTCGTTCGTCGTGAAATGCCAGTCGTGTACGAAGTTGGTCATGAGCTGATACACAATCGGACCGTTCACTTGAAAGTGCGTGTCATGTGTCACAGCCCCTTTAGCAATCGCCGTGACAAAACCCTGGCGAATATTCATACCGCCTGTAAAGCCGTGTAGGCCGTCGATCACAAGGAGCTTTCTGTGACTTCGCAAATTGGCATAAACAAGACGGATGCCGATGACAGGACGCATGAACAACGCCGTCGGGACACCTGCACTTCTGAGCAGCGCAGTAATCGGGGGGCGAGAGTATTTGGATCCGACTGCATCAATCAGCACTCTGACCTGCACCCCGCGGTTGTGAGCCTCGATTAACGCTTGTGCCAACTCTTTACCGACGGTGTCGTGATCAAAGATATAGCTCTGCAGCACGATTGAACGCTGAGCTTGACGAATCGCCTCAAGCATCGCGGGGTAGGTTTCATCCCCGCCATTCAACATCTTGATCTGGTTAGCACCAAGCACCTTAAAATCGCTAACCTGATCTCCAAGCGTCTTTAATGACGCAAATTGTGGCCCCGAGACTACCGTCACATCGTGTACTAAGACTTTGTCAATGATTTCCTGATCGTAGAGCGTATGAGCACGTCGGGCAAAGACGCGTACTTTGCGAATGCGATTAATGCCCGCGATCAAGTACAAAAAAGCGCCGAAAAAGGGAGAAAACAGGATGACTCCAACCCAAGCGATGGCTGCACGCACATCTTCTTTGGTCATGGCAGCATGTGTAGCAGCCACTGCACTGGCCACGACCGACAACACCAGCAAGATGTGAGGCCAATATCCAATCAAAATTTCTTCTAGCCGAGCCATGAGATGCTACCTAGTCATTCAGTTCGATGGTGTTTGGGGATCACGACAAATGCACAAACATGATAGAATTTTGCTTCTGTGGTGGACGTAGCTCAGTTGGTAGAGTCCCAGATTGTGATTCTGGTTGTCGCGGGTTCGAGCCCCGTCGTTCACCCCACTTAGATTTCGGTAGCTCATCGACCAACTTTTTGGCGCCAAGCTTGAAAATCAGTGGTCGTTTGGGGATCTGTATTGGGATACAAGCCCAAAATCGAACGCCCTGTCTTGACCGTCTCAGTCACAAAATCCTCAAAAACCGTCATTTCAGTCGCCTCATTGGCCAGTTCATCGGCTAAATGCGCTGGCAACACCAGCACACCATCCGCATCACCGACGATCACATCGCCAGGAAATACGGGCGCATCACCGCAGGCAATCGGCACATTGATATCGATGGCCTGATGGTGGGTGAGATTGGTTGGAGCCGAAGGTCTCTGGTGATAGGCGCCAATCCCAAGCTCAGCAATCTCTGCGGAGTCCCGAAAGCCACCATCGGTCACCACACCTGCAGCGCCACGGGCCATCAGACGTCCGACCAAGATACCTCCGGCAGATGCCGCTCTGGCGTCCTTGCGACTGTCAATTACCATCACCGCACCGGCGGGGCACTCATCTACGGCCTTACGCTGAGGATGCGTACGATCTCTGAACACCTCAATACCGTTCAAATCTTCACGCGCAGGAATGTAGCGCAGGGTATAAGCCTCACCCACCATGTTTTGCTTGGCAAGTGAGAGCTTTTGAACATTTTGGATAAATTGTGACCGCAAGCCGCGCTTGTACAGGCAGGTCGCTAGCGTTGCGGTGCTCACCGCCATGAGTTTTTCGCGTGTTGAGGCAGATAACTTGCTCATTATTCAGTCTCTTTTTAGTCTTTTAGTAGATGTCGGGTTCGGGAACGGCTTTACCAAAGTCTGTGCGCAAAAAGTCAAAGTCACAACCTTCGTTGGCTTGTTGGATATGTTTGGAGAACATCCAGCCATAGCCGCGTTCGTACTTGGGCTCAGGCGCCTTCCAGGCCGCTTTGCGACGTGTAAACTCCTCTTCGGAGATATCGAGATTGATGGTGCGTGCAGGCACGTCCACTGAAATCATGTCGCCTGTTTTCACCAAGGCCAAAGGACCACCGACAAAGGACTCAGGAGAAATATGCAGGACGCATGCGCCATAGCTCGTCCCACTCATACGTGAATCAGACATACGCAACATATCTCGCACGCCTTGTTTGAGCAGCTTTTTAGGCATGGGCAACATGCCCCACTCTGGCATACCGGGACCACCTTGCGGACCTGCATTGCGCAAAATCAACACGTGATCAGCCGTGACGTCGAGATCATCGCTGTCGATCACGGCCTTCATTGAGGGATAGTCATCAAATACGAGCGCAGGACCGGTATGACGATGCAAATGCGGTGGGCAGGCGCTCGGCTTGATCACACATCCATCCGGTGCCAGATTACCCTTTAGCACAGCGAGCGCACCCTCTGCATAAATAGGATTGTCGATCGGACGAATCACGTCATCGTTATAGACAGCTGCGCCTTCGATGTTTTCACCAAGGGTTTTGCCTGTCACCGTGAGGGAGTCTAGATGCAAATGCTGCTTGATGCGAGACATCAGGCCAGGCAGCCCACCCGCATAAAAGAAGTCTTCCATCAAATACGCATCGCCGCTCGGACGCACATTAGCGATCACCGGCACCACACGACTAAAACGGTCAAAGTCTTCTAGCCCGATATCGCAGCCTGCTCGCTTAGCTTGTGCAATCACGTGAATGATGGCATTGGTCGAGCACCCCATCGCCATCGCCACAACAATCGCGTTTTCAAATGCTGCGTATGTCTGAATTTTGTTAGGCGTCAAGTCTTCCCAAACCATATCAACGATTCGTCTTCCGGACTCGGCGCTCATGCGTAAATGGTTTGAGTCGGGTGCAGGAATCGACGAAGCGCCAGGCAAGGTCATACCAAGGGCCTCGGCAATCGCGGTCATCGTGCTCGCCGTACCCATCGTCATACAGGTGCCGTGGCTGCGCGCGATGCCACCCTCGATTTCGATCCACTCTTTTTGGTTAATCAAGCCTGCTCTTCGATCGTCCCAATACTTCCAAGCGTCCGAACCAGACCCCAAGACCTTTCCGTGCCAGTTGCCACGCAACATCGGGCCGGCAGGTACATAGATAGATGGTAAGCCAGCACTCGTCGCGCCCATCAACAACGCGGGCGTCGTCTTGTCGCAGCCACCCATCAGGACCACGCCATCGATTGGATGGCAACGCAACAATTCCTCGACATCCATGGCGAGCAAATTGCGGTAAAGCATGGTGGTGGGCTTGACGTACTGTTCAGCCAGTGACTGCGCAGGCAACTCGATCGGAAAACCACCTGCCTGGAGTACACCACGCTTGACGTCCTCGACACGATGCTTGAAGTGGCTGTGGCAAGGATTGATATCAGACCAAGTGTTCACAATTCCGATCACAGGTTTGCCAACCCAGTCTTCGGGGCCGTAACCCATTTGCATGGCACGCGAGCGATGACCAAAGGAACGTAAATCGTCCGGTGCAAACCAGCGCGCACTGCGCAAAGACTCGGGCGTTTTTACACGTTTTTCGCTAAGTTCCTTAGTCATGGGCCAAACCCCTCCGTTAGTAAGCAGATTTTTTGTCTATCGACGATTGTAGGGTAGTCAGTCAAAAAATTAGCGTGATTCTTTGAGTTATCGTAACGAAATCTGGTCTTTCCTTCTTAAAACCCCGCTCTTAGCCCGCTGAACCCAATGAATAACCTCGTCTCTGCCGTTGACTTTGCCCAAGCCCTGTTTTCTCCGCGTGCCATCGCACTAGTCGGTGCCTCCGGGAATTTACAAAAAAATACGGCGCGTCCGATGCGCTTTATGCGCAAGCATGGTTTTCAGGGAAAGATCTACCCAATCAATCGAACACAGACAGAGATCATGGGCGAGGCTGCCTACGCAGATTTGTCCGACCTGCCTGGCCCGATTGATCACGCATTCGTGATGGTCGCCAGCGATCTTGTTTTACCCTTAATTGACTCCTGTGCCAAAGCCGGTGCAAAAGTCATCACTATTTATTCAGATGGTTTTGGTGAGACTGGACCCGAGGGAATGGTGGCTCAAGAAGCCCTGATTACTCGAGCCAAAGAACTCGGCGTGCGTATTATCGGACCAAACAGTATCGGGCTGGCCGATTTGCACAGCGGCATGATTTTGTCCGTCAATGCTGCCTTCGAAGCAGAGACATTAATTGCTGGTGAGTTGAGTTTGGTCTCACAAAGCGGTTCAATGATGGGTTCCCTCATGGCACGCGCCAACGCGCGCGGGTTTGGTTTTGCAAAATCAGTTTCCGTTGGAAACGAAAGTGATGTCACTGTCGGTGAAGTCATCGATGCGTTGGTCGATGACGCACAAACCAAAGTCATCCTGCTGTTTCTCGAAACCATTCGCGACTCTCCGACCTTAGCACGTGCTCTCGAACGCGCACGTGCACACAACAAGCCCGTGATTGCTTACAAGATTGGCCGCTCCGAGCAAGGCGATGCACTCGCCCAGTCCCACACTGGCGCCCTGGCTGGTAACGACGTGGCCGTCGATGCCTTTTTGCGTGCCCATGGCGTCCTGCGTGTACGCAACCTCGAAACCTTGTTTGAGATCGCCCCACTGGCACAACGTTATTTGGGTAAAACTGCACCCCACCCGCAGCCCGCACGCGTCGCGGTCATCACCACAACTGGGGGGGGAGCAGCAACAGTCGTCGACAATCTCGGCCTGCTTGGTATGGTAGCAGTTGCTCCCCCGCCTGCCTTCGTCGCTCAGATGGCACAACGCGGTATGAAAATCCGTGAAACCACGATCATTGATTTAACACTGGCTGCTACGAGCGCTCAATACAAAGACTTGCTCGAGCAGCTGTTGCGCACCGACTGGTGCGATGCCGTGCTAAGCGTCGTGGGTTCCTCTGCACAATTTCATCCTGAACTTGCAGTCAAACCACTGGTAGAGTCTGACAAGCCAGACACTAAGCCCCTCGCAGTCTTTTTGGCTCCTGAGGCAATGGCCTCCTTGAACTTATTACAACAAGCGGGGATTCCCGCTTTCCGGACCCCCGAGTCCTGTGCTGATGCGTTATCAGTTTTTTTCCAAGCCCGTGAAAGTGCCCCACCTACGCTCGCCGAAATGACCTGGCCTGCAGGCCTGCCTAACCATGGCTTACTGACTGAGTATGAAGCGGCGCAAGTATTCAAAACACTCGGTGTTCAGACGGCTCAATCTCAACTGGTGAGTGGCACACATCCCACACACACAGTACCCTACCCTGTCGTGGTTAAGGTGTCCTCACGCGACATTCCTCACAAAACCGAAGCAGGCGGTGTCAAGGTTGGCATTCACAATACGACTGACTTTGAAACGGCGGTCAAAGAGATCGCTCAGAGCGTCCACGCCTATGCGCCTGAGGCGAAACTGGATGGATTTTTGGTACAGGCCATGGAGTCGCGTCTGCTTGAACTGATTCTTGGCTATCGTAATGATCCATTAGTCGGTCCAACGATCATCTTGGGTGCGGGTGGCATCACCGCAGAGCTCTCACCGGATTTTGCAATTCGCCTCGCACCCGTCACTCTTGAGCAAGCACACACCATGATCGACGAGGTGCGTGCCACCAAACTCATCAAGGGGTTCCGTGGTTTGCCCAAGGGAGATTGTGAAGCCTTGGCGCAGGCCGTCGTAGCGTTTTCAAAATTAGCGAGCGTTTCGGGCGTGAACATCATCGAGTCCGAAATTAACCCTCTCTTTGTGCAAGCCAATAAAGTCCTCGCAGTAGATGGTCTGGTGAGGCTGGGTTAATGCAGCCGCACTGTGCGACTAGGTAAGTGCGGCAGACGGGTGTAAGCTTAAAAAAATATAAAGAGACAACACATATGTCTAATGAAGCGGTCACAACGACGGCTCAAGTTCACGGATTCGCCCGCTTTCTTGGCATTGCGCAAATTTGCTCCTACGGCACGATTTACTATGCTTTTCCGCTTATTGTCGTCGCCATGCAGCGCGAGCTCGGCTGGTCAAAATCTGACGTTTATGGTGCGCTCACTATAGGGTTGCTGATTGCTGCGGCACTGGCCTATCCCGTCGGACTTGCGATTGACCGTGGTCACGGCAAGCGAGTCATGGTGTGGGGTTCACTGACTGCAGCAGTCCTCTTTATCGCATGGTCGTTTGTGCAAAGTTTATTCATTTTTTACCTGATCGCAGCTGCCATGGGCTCGCTCCAAGCTGCCATTCTGTATGAGTCTGCCTTTGCACTACTCGCACGCCGCGTTGGTCCGCAATATTCGCGCGCTGGCATCACGACCATTACGCTCTGGGCAGGTTTTGCCAGCACAGTCTTTATCCCTCTCGAGCAGTTTTTGATCGATGGTTGGGGTTGGCGAGCGTCACTTTGGATCCTCGCGCTCGTCAATATTGTCTGCGCAGGAGGCTATTTGCACTGGATTAAACCCGAGCTTGATGCAGTCAATACCAATCAAATCACAAGCAAAGCCGCCAATATCGCACGTGACAAAAACATTATCCATGAGGCGCTTCACAGTTCGGTATTCTGGCTTTTGTTGATCGCGCTGACAACCTACTCGATGGTGTTTTCAGTCTTTACGTTTCACATGTACCCGATGCTTTTGGACAAACAACTTCCGACCAGCGAAGTGGTTTGGGCCATTTCAATTATCGGCCCCGCTCAAGTACTCGGTCGCATCATCATTAGTCGCTTTGCCACCCGTGTCTCAATGCGCACGCTCGGCTCCATCATGCTGAGTATTTTTCCGTTTGTATTTGCGACATTCTTACTCGATTCGATCAGTTTTCAATTAGTCGCGCTGCTGTTTGGAATATACGGCCTCGCTAACGGTGTCTTTACGATTGTGCGCGCACAAGTCGTGCCGGAAATGCTGAGTGCGCATGCCTATGGCGCGCTCAACGGCTTGATCACCGTCCCTACCATCATCGCACGAGCCATTGGTCCGGTGGTCGCAGCCTGGCTGTGGGCCATTGATCAGTCCTACGATATTGTGCTGGTGGCTCAGGTGGGCGCTGCAGTGCTGTTAACGGTGTTGTTTTGGGCCGCAAATCTCGCGAGCAGAAGGAAACCGTTGGTTTAGAAATGCGCCAGATAACCACCGTCGACGGCAATGACTTCGCCAGTGACATAGGAGGCAGCATCAGACGCCAAAAATGCTACAGCGCCGGCAATCTCTGCGGGGCGTCCCCATCGGGCAAGAGAGGTTCGCTTCTCAAGCATCACAGCCAGCGCGGGATCGGCGACTAGGGCAGCATTAGCCTCGGTTGCAAAAAAACCTGGCGCGACACCATTCACCGTAATGCCGTACTGACCAAAATCAGCCGCCAAAGCGCGCGTCATCGCGGCCAGCCCACCCTTAGCCATTGTGTAGACGGCGTCTGAGGCGCGAGAAATCGGACCTGCAATCGAGGTGATGTTTATGATTCGACCTGCACGATTGTGACTCACCATACGCTGCGCCACCAGACGAGACAACTCAAAGGGCGCCACAAGATTGGCCACTAACATCTGCCGAACTGCGTCGAGCTCAAAGGCAAAGACGTCTCGTCGGTCTCGAAGGCCTGCGTTATTGACCAGAATGTCGATGGGACCAACAGTCTGATCAATCTTTAGCATGGCGGCATGAAGCTGCGTCAGATCCGACACATCAAATGCCATGGCTTCGGCCTGCGCACCCTGAGCGCGCATCTGCTCGAGCGCTAAAGCAAGCGTCGCCTCGTCTCGGCCATTGAGCAGCACGCGCGCGCCTTGTTGGGCAAGGCCCTGCGCAATCTCAAAACCGAGTCCACGCACACTTGCAGTCACTAATGCCGTTTTACCATGCAAAGAAAATAGACTCATTTCGTTCCTGACTCAGTCTGCGGGCTTGTTCATCTGGATTTTATTGCACAATGGTGTCTGATTCTCTTGATGCGATACATACCGACACCATGACCACACTTTCTAACTCTAACAAAACTCACGACATCAACAAAAAAAACAGCCACTGGGATATTGTTTCAATGGACGCGACGAGTTTATCGCGCGCGATTCATCGGCGCGCATTGTCTTGCGTTGAGGTGATGGAGGCGTTTCTGGCCCAGATCGATGCGCATAATCCGACGGTCAATGCGATTGTTGCCATGCCTGAGCGCGGCACCCTTCTTGCGCAAGCTAAAGAGCGGGATGTTCAACTCGCCAGCAATCAAAGCATGGGGCCCTTGCACGGTTTTCCTCAAGCTCCCAAGGACATCGCTCCGGTCGCAGGCATGGTCACGACCAACGGCTCGCTCATTTTTAAAGATCAGATCACCAAAGTCGACTCAGCAGCGAATGGTCGCGTGCGAGCGGGTGGTGCGATTTTTGTTGGGCGTACCAACTCGCCTGAGTTTGGTCTGGGCGCACATACCTATAACAAGGTTTATGGCACGACTCGTAACGCATTCAATCCCTCGCTGACTGCGGGTGGCAGTAGCGGTGGTGCAGGCGTGGCCTTGGCCTTGCGCATGCTACCCGTGGCCGATGGTTCGGACATGATGGGTTCTTTGCGGACGCCCGCTGCCTTTAATAATGTGTTTGGCTTTCGTCCTTCACCTGGTAGCGTTCCGCACGGCCCCGGCGAGGAGGTCTTTTTTCAGCAATTCAGCGTGACCGGTCCGATGGCGCGTAACGTTCCCGATCTGGCGATGTTGTTGGCCGTGCAGGCCGGTTTTGATCCTCGTCTGCCCTTAACGCGTCGTCAAGACGACCCACGTTTATTTAACCAACCTCTTGAGATAGATCTGCGAGGCAAACGCATTGGCTGGCTAGGAAATTTGAATGGCCATTTGCCCATGGACCCAGAGCTACTTACAGTGACCACGCACGCGCTTGAGCACTTTAAAACACTCGGCTGCTCAGTTGAGGACGCACACCCAAACTTTGATCTTGAACAGCTTTGGAATGCATGGCTCACCTTGCGCAGCTTTACTTTTGCAGGCGGCAATGCTCAGCACTATGAATCGCCCGAACGTCGCGCACTGCTCAAGCCTGAAGCTGTCTGGGAAATCGAACAAGGTCTCAACCTAAGCGGGCCAGCGGTCTTTGCCGCCGCCAAGGTCCGCACGGCTTGGTATCAAGAGCTACGCAGGCTATTCGAGACCTATGACTTTCTGGTCATGCCCACCACGCAGATTTTCCCCTTTGACGCCGAACAGCACTGGCCCAAAGAGGTCGCCGGTCAAAAAATGGACACCTATCACCGCTGGATGCAGTCCGTGATCCCGGCCACCATGGCTGGACTGCCAGCACTCAGCATGCCAGCGGGCTTTAGCACAACGGGTATGCCGGCAGGAATTCAGGTCATCGGCCCTTTGCAACATGACTTTGAAGTGCTGCAACTCGGACATGCTTATGACTTGGCAAGCCAGTATTCACGCGTGTTGAGCCCATTACTTCAGCGTGTGTAAGCTTTAGTCGGTCTAGGCAAGTTAATATGAGGGTTATGTTGACGTCCCCGTGTGACGTTAAAAATTGCTCAGGTTAAGTGAACGTGTCTACAGTCTCGTCAGAAAAAATTGCTCTGGTTACTGGCGCTGGCAAGCGTCTAGGGCGAAGCATTGCTTTAGGTCTTGCTGCAGCAGGTTGGGATGTGGTGATTCATTATGGAACATCGGCCGACCACGCTCAACAAACTGTCCGAGACATCGAGGCACTCGGCCGTCGTGCGTTGGCCTTACAGGCCGATCTCGCACACGAAGACTCAGTGTCGACCTTAATTGCACGTTGCACTGAGACTCTTGGGCTACCGAGCTGCGTCGTCAACAATGCCTCAATATTCGATTATGACCAGGCAGAGAGCTTTGGCTATGAGCGCCTCAACAAGCATATGCAGATCAATGTCTCTGCACCTGTATTACTCGCACGAGATCTATATCGTGCACGCACCCAAAGTAGTCATACATATCAGCATCCAGCCGTTGTGATCAACCTGCTGGATCAAAAGCTGATTAACCCCAATCCAGATTTTCTATCCTATACGCTGTCAAAAGCTGCACTGCTTGAGGCCACACGTTTACTGGCACAAGCTCTCGCCCCCCATGTGCGCGTGGTGGGTCTAGCACCAGGCATTACACTCGTTTCCGGAGAGCAAACTGAAGTCGGTTTTCAACAGGCTCATCACCTGACGCCACTTGGAAAGTCCTCTACCCCTGAAGACATTACCTCCGCTGCTGTCTACCTTGCTTGTGCCCATGCCATCACCGGCACTACTCTATACGTGGATGGCGGCCAACACCTCAAATCTTCAGACCGTGATGTCATGTTTTTGACATCCTGATTTGCTGATTTTCTGATTTTTGACTTTCTGAACTGAACACCTGACCAATGACCCCTACACCTCTTCAAAACCTCGATCTGACACACTGCCGTCGCTTATTTTTAAAAGATTTTGAAATCAATATGAACATCGGTGTACATGAGTTCGAAAAGAAAGGCGAACAGCGTGTCGTCATCAATGTCGACTTGTATGTACCTCTGCAAAACAACACACCTAGCAAAGATGACCTCAGCGAAGTTGTCGATTACGACTTTATGCGCAAAACGATTGCCGACATCATTGGAACGGGTCATATTCAGCTGCAAGAAACCCTTTGCGATGAAATCGCTAAGCGTATGCTTGCGCATCCCTTGGTCTTCGCCACACGGGTCTCGACAGAAAAGCCAGAGGTGTATCCCGATTGCGAAAGCGTCGGTGTTGAGGTGTTTCGGTCTAAGTAAATGACAAGCTTAAGCTCCTTCGTTATTGCCCTGCTTTTAAGCTGTCAGCTCACTTTTACTGCTGCTGTTGAAAGCTTCAGTGTTGCCGCGAACGAGGTACATCAAGTTTTTTCACACGATCAATCCATTGGCCACCATCATCACGATGCTTTCGCGGCACAGGCTGATTATGAGGCGACAGACCCCGCTCACCAGCACGTCAGTGACAATTCTCAAAGTTCGGCCTTACTTCCCCATATTGATTGTTTTTTAAGCACCATCACGGCTGAGGTCTTGATCACCTCTCATCCCAAAGAACTACCTTCCATCTTCTTAGACACCTTACTGCGCCCTCCTCGCGCCTCAGTTTGAGCTCACCGAATTTTCTGACAGGCTTTGCCTGTCGGATCTTGATCGACATTCTGAGGAATACACATGAAATATCTCTCCCATCGCATTGGGGTGCTATTGCTTGTCCTGTTGCCTGTGATTGCGTTTGCCCACGGTATTAGTGATGAAGACAAGCAACGTATGCTGAACGGCGGCTATATCCAATATATATGGCTGGGTGCTAGCCACATGCTGACCGGCTACGACCATCTTTTATTCTTACTCGGCGTTGTATTTTTACTGAGTACGTTTAAGGATATTGTGAAGTTCGTCACGGTATTTACAATTGGCCATTGCCTCACGTTAATTTTTGCCACTTATTTCAACATCACCTGGAATTTCTGGCTGGTGGATGCAATTATTGCCGTAAGCGTTATTTATAAAGGCTTTGACAACATCGGCGGCTTTCAGCGCCACTTCAACATGGCATCACCCAACTTGCTTAAAATGGTTTTTGCCTTCGGCTTACTGCATGGTTTTGGCCTTTCAACACGTCTTCAGCAATTACCGCTTGGCGAAGATCCCGTTCATATAGTCCTCAGGATCCTAAGCTTTAACGTAGGTGTTGAGCTGGGTCAAATCGTGGCTCTGGCTGCGATGGTGGCTATACTTTCTTTTTGGCGCAAAACCGTCCACTTTGAAAGGTTTAGCTACTCAGCAAACCTGGTGCTCATCCTTGCTGGCATTTACCTTCTTTTTACCCAGCTGCATGGCTATCAGCATGACGTCTTTGGCGAGTCCTTGCGTTTTCCAACACAGGAGCACCAGCATGCTCACGAAGACCTTGACATCGATAATACGACTGATAAAAGTCGCAACTCTCTTTAATTTTTAAGGAAATGTTATGAAAAAAATTTTTCTCGCAACCATTTTTTCTCTTTTCCCTTTCCTCGCGCTTGCTCCATTCAAGGCACATGCAGGCCCTGGTGAGAGTTGTCACTTTCACGGCTCCAAGTCGGCTGGTGAGTCTACAATCCTAAAATGCGCCTACCAACGTAAAGAAAAGCTTGTGAGCAGCGGAAAATTAGATAAAACCTGGGATTCAATCAAACACGAATCCATCACCTATGTGGATGGAAAAAAAGGCAAGGAATGGAAGGTTAGCTTTGTCAATCCCGAGGCATCTGACAAAACAAAAAACAATCTATTTATGTTCTTTACCCCACCAGGGAACTTTATCGCTGCGAATTACAATGGACAATAAGTCCACTTTAGGAACTTGTATATGGATAGCAAACTGTTAGTGAGTCTCGTATGCCCATTTCATAACGAAGAAATGGGCATCAATGAGTTTTATGCGATGATCACTCAGGAAATTGCTCTGCTTGATGCGTTCGATTTTGAAGTCATCTGCATCGATGATGGAAGCAGTGACAGCACGCTTGAACAGTTGATTGCACTCACCCATCAGGACTCGCGCTTTCAGGTTGTAGAGTTATCACGTAATTTCGGTAAAGAGGCTGCGTTAACTGCTGGATTAGATTGTTCGCAAGGCGATTTAATCATTCCACTCGATTCTGACTTGCAAGACCCCCCCTCTTTAATCAGTCAAATGATCAGGGCCTGGGAGTCCAGCGGTGCTGATGTGGTGCTGGCAAAAAGAGTAGATCGCCAAAGTGATAGCGTCAGCAAACGACTGAGCGCAGCGGCTTTTTACGATACCTACAATTTTCTCGCCCATATTAAAATCCCGAAAAATGTGGGGGATTGCCGACTGATGACCCGTATCGTCGTCGATGCGCTCAAGTTACTTCCTGAAAAGCAAAGATTCATGAAAGGACTCTTTGCTTGGGTCGGCTTTAAGACCGTCACCATTGAATATGTGCGTCAACCGCGCTCAACAGGCACCACCAAATTTTCAGGCTGGAAACTCTGGAATTTTGCGCTAGAGGGCATCACAAGTTTTAGTTCCTTACCCCTGCGCGTCTGGACGTATCTCGGCATGGTCGGGGCACTCATTACAGTTTTGTACGGTTTTTTTATTATGATCCGTACTCTAATATTTGGTGTCGACTTACCTGGTTATGCCTCTTTGCTTGTCGCAATTTTATTTTTAGGGAGCGTGCAACTCATCGGTATCGGTGTGCTGGGCGAATATATCGGACGGACCTATATGGAGGCAAAACGTCGGCCAACCTATCTGATTCGAAAAACCTATCAGCAGGAAACCCAGAACGAACGTCAATAGCTTCAACGCTGTCATATTGGGTAGAAAGTGTTTTTTAAATTAGAATGAATTCTTCTCAATTCTCGTGGCACCGAATACGTGCCCTCATATGGACATTTTTATACTTGTCGCACTGATTCTGCTAAACGGATTGTTTGCGATGTCAGAAATCGCTCTCATCACCTCAAAACGATCAAAACTTCAAAAAGCAGCCGATGCAGGCGACGCGTCTGCCAAAGCTGCACTGAAGCTGGCGGCAGATCCCAACCAATTCCTCTCCACTGTTCAGGTGGGCATTACGTCCATCGGCGTGATGAGCGGTATCGTTGGTGAGGCCGCACTTGCAAAACCCTTGTCGCTCTGGTTTCAAGGCCTCGGCATCGACGTCGTCTACTCAAGTTATCTCGGCACTGGCGTTGTAGTGCTGTTAATTACCTACTTTTCAATTGTGATCGGTGAACTCGTACCCAAGCGCTTAGGCCAATCTAATCCAGAGGCCATCGCTAGATTGATGGCCAGACCCATCGCAATTCTTGCCCTGACGGCGCGACCTTTCGTAAAGCTGTTATCGGGCTCCACTCAATTTGTCCTTCGCATCCTACGTATCAAAGAAAGAAATCAATCTGAAGTCACGCAAGAAGAAATTCAGGCAGTCCTCGAAGAAGGCACAGAGGCCGGACTGATCGAGTCGCATGAGCACACGATGGTTAAAAATGTGTTCCGACTCGATGATCGTCAAATCGCTTCACTGATGGTGCCCCGCGCAGATATTATTTATCTCGATATTCAATACTCCATCGAAAAAAATATTGAAACCATTGAGCTCACAGATCATGCGCGATTCCCGCTGGTCAATGGTGAGCTCAATCAAGTGCTTGGCATTGTGAATGCGAGAAAATTGCTGTCAAAGATCGTCAAGGGCGAAAAGTATGAGTTAGCGCAAGGGGTCGAAGAGGCTCTCTATGTGCCTGAAACTATCACTGGAATGGAACTGCTAGCCAACTTCCGTTCCTCTGATCGACAAATGGCCTTTGTCGTGGACGAATACGGCGAAGTACTAGGCCTCGTCACACTGCAAGATTTAATTGAAGCGATTACGGGAGAGTTCACCCCCCGTGACCCGTCGAAATCCTGGGCAGTCCGACGCGATGACGGTACTTGGCTTTTGGATGGCCACATCCCAATCCCAGAGCTGAAAGACTGCCTAGCATTACAAGTGGTGCCTGAAGAGGAAAGGGGTCGCTACCACACGCTGAGCGGGATGTTTATGCTGCTGGGTGGCAAGCTCCCGATCGAAGGCGACAAGGTCACCTGGGAAGGCTGGCAATTTGAAATCATGGACATGGATCGTAAGACAATCGATAAGGTCCTTGCTTCGAAAATGGCTGAGCCGACTGCATAGGTCATCCAAACAAGTATATTTTTGGCTATATCGAAGCGGCTCACCCGCGCCAAGTACTAGCATAGCGATTAGTGCCTAACCACAATCTCATCAGCGCTATTTTTGTCATGGGTAGCAAATTTATCCACCATCGTGGCACTCGCTTCATTTAGACCGATCACTTCGACCTCGGCACCCTCACGACGGAACTTCAGCACCACTTTATCTAGAGCACTCACAGCCGTGATATCCCAGAAATGTGCGTGACTTAGGTCAATACGGACTTTTTCAATCGCCTCTTTGTATTCAAAGGCATTTGCAAACCGATCTGCACTCGCAAAAAATACCTGACCGAATACCTGATAGATCCGCACGCGACCATCGTCCTCCAACAGCGAGGTGATTCGCATAATGCGTTCGACCTTGTGGGCAAAAAAGAATCCGGACAATAGGACACCCGTCAGCACACCCTTGGCTAAGTCATGAGTGGCAACTGTCATTAACACCGTTGCGATCATCACGATGCTTGAGCTCTTGGGATTTTCACGAAGATTTGTGATCGAGCTCCAGTTAAAGGTTCCGATCGATACCATGATCATGACCGCTACTAGTGCCGCCATCGGAATCCGGCTCACCCAATCAGACAAAAACACTACCATCAACAACAAAAAGACACCCGCTACAAACGTGGACAATCTGCCACGACCACCCGATTTGATGTTGATGACCGATTGACCAATCATGGCGCAACCTGCCATGCCACCGATGAAGCCGGTCGCAATATTGGCCACACCTTGGCCCACACACTCACGGTTTTTGTCGCTTTTGGTGTCGGTCATCTCATCCACAATCGTCGCAGTCATGAGAGACTCGAGCAGGCCGACCACCATCATGGTGAGCGAATAGGGAAAGATAATCGCAAGCGTTTGAAAATTTAAAGGAATGTCCGGAATCAGAAATACCGGGAGGCTAGCGGGCAACTCACCCATGTCTCCCACGGTCCTGATATCAAGATCAATGAGGAGCGAGACTGCCGTCAAAACTAAGATGGTCACGAGCGGCGAAGGAATTGCTTTGGTAAGGTAGGGAAAGCCGTAGATAATGGCTAGACCCGCGGCCGTCATCGCATAGACATGCCAAGAGACATCCGTCAGTTCAGGTAGTTGCGCTGCAAAAATCAAAATTGCGAGTGCATTCACAAAGCCCGTCACCACCGAGCGCGACACAAAACGCATCAATACGCCTAGCTTGATATAGCCCGCGATGATTTGCAAAATGCCCGTTAAGACTGTCGCAGCGAATAGGTACTGCAGACCATGCTCCTTGACGAGCGTGACCATCAGTAAGGCCATCGCACCCGTAGCCGCAGAAATCATGCCTGGACGTCCACCCGCAAAGGCGATCACCACCGCCATCGAAAAGGACGCGTAGAGACCCACTTTTGGATCAACACCGGCAATGATGGAAAAGGCGATAGCCTCGGGAATCAGCGCCAAAGCGACCACTAGGCCCGCAAGCAAGTCATTACGAATATTGGAAAACCAATCTTGTCGAATTGAATTCATTATTATGAAAAACTTAAAATAAGATCATGCGTTATGCGTAATGTGTCCACATTCTTAAAATACGGACTGTTTTTTCTTTACGAAAAATTTCATAAACGAGATTTCTAAAACCAAGATAAGAATTTGCACGGAAGCTTGACCAAGCCAGTATCTGTAAAAACAAAACGGGTTACAGACTTGTGATCTGTAACCCGTTGATTTTACTGGTCGGGACGGTAGGATTCGAACCTACGACCCTCTGCTCCCAAAGCAGATGCGCTGCGCTACACATAACATCACTAATGCATATCAAAGCAACATAAAATAACATAAGCTATTGATATAAAACAATTTAATTGCAAGTAAAGCAACAAACAACTATCATATCGAATCAATAAATTTGTGTACGTATTGTGTACGTGTGGATATTCTCTGCTGCATATCGCATCGATAATGATTTAACTTGATAGGTGTCAAATGGCCTCACTGAAACCCCCCAGTGGTGCAGGAAAATGGACTGTACAAGAACTCAAGGGAATCGACCCATCCTCACACAAACAAGAAATCTCTGACGGAAGCGGTCTATCAGGCAGAGTTTGGGCGTCCGCTAAGGGGATCTCCATTTCCTTTCGATATGGTTACCGCTGGGGCACTGAGCGCCGCTGGTATCAATGCGGAGCGTGGCCTGAAACAAGCTTATCTGCAATCAGGGAAAGGAGAGACGCAGCTAAAGCCTTAGTCCGAAACAAACAAGAACCGAATGAAAGTAAACGAGCTGAGCAAATTCAGTATGAACAGCGAATTACTCAAGCGATTGAGCAACAAAAAAAACAACAGGCAGCTGAATTGACCGTAGCCGATCTTTTTAAAGTTTGGATTGTATTGGGTATTGCGCACAAGGACGGCAACAAAGAGGTGTCAAGACAACTTACGAAGTACGTCTTACCAACGATTGGGAAAGTTAAGCTTTCTGAAGTGTCAGAAAACTCCCTCCAAGACCTTTATAGAGCGATCGAAGCAAGCGGCCATACTCGCACGCTGACGATTATCATCAGACTAATTAAGCAAATGTTGACATGGGCTGAACGCAGAAACCCGTGGCGCCAGCTGCTAATCGAGGGGAATCCAGCAAATTTAATCGACCCACAACAGTTCATCCCTCACGATTATTCAGGCACCAGAAGTCGTATCCTATCCACGGATGAAATCAAAGAGATTCACAAAAGATTTCGTTTCGTAGAGCAAGCTTACCAATCATCTGGAAACAAGCGAAATGCCCAACGGCCGCTGATCAAAACAACTGAGATAGCCGTTTGGATTTGCCTCTCAACGTTGTGTCGCATTGGTGAGCTTTCAAAGGCGGAATGGAAGGATGTTGACTTGGAGAATCGAACATGGACTATTCCTGCTAAGAACGTAAAAGCGCATCGAGGCCAAGGTCGCACTCATATCGTGCATCTATCTAGCTTCGCAGTGAAGCAGCTCCGCGCATTAAAGGTTATGACTGGTAACACGCCCTGGCTCTTTCCATCCGAAAAACTAGGGTATCCAATCTCACCTGGAACGTTTGCTAAACAGATCGGTGACCGACAGAAATGCTTTAGCAAAAGCAAAGGCAAGCGCAACAGAGCTCAATCAGACCTTCTTGGAGTCGGTTCAGAAAAATGGACTTTGCACGATCTACGTCGTACCGGAAGCACCACAATGGCAAAACTCGGTATATCGAGAGAGATCATTAATCTCTGTCAAAATCACCTAGTAGGCAGCAGCATAGATCGCCATTATTTGCACCATGATTTTTGGGACAAAAAATCTGAGGCATGGAATCAACTTGGACGTGAACTGCAATCGCTTCTACCCACAAATATAACTTCGCTTCACTCTGTGACTAAGGCGAACAAACCAACGGAGTCAGTTCACAAACTCAACATTGAACCTAGCCGCTTTACAGCCTAATCAATACAGGTGAGCCATGGCGGTTTATTTTGATCTACGTTAGATCGCCTCTGGCTTGAGATTCAGATTAAACGTGATGCTCTGCTCTTCACCCCGCGAATGCTCAACAGCCTTACGCTTTGGCGCGATATATTGCGCCAGTTCTGCATACATTCGGCCACGAAGCTCGGGACTATTGTTTGTATCCATCGCTAACATTGCCATGCCTTCAATTGGATCACACCCTACATTTAGTAGGCGCATCTGCAATTCTTGGGTCTTTTTGTTGGGTGTACCAGCCTTGCGTCCGCCTGTTTTTTTACCAGCAGCCATGTCTGTCTCCGAAAATTTATTGTTATTAATCAATAGTTTACAACAACATTTATCTGATCAAGATTAATGTCAAAAACTTAATCCAAAGACGTCCATCACGATTTGTTACAATAAAGTATCGGTAAATCAGGAATATTGCTATTTGACTCGTCAAGACACAAGCATGTGGGACGCTTGTCGAACACCAGATAACAATCCCTTACACAAGAAACTACCGTGCACCAATACTGAGAGCCGTATCATTACGGTGTCCCACGTCGCTCAGCTGGCAGCCTCAATCAATATTTTTTGAGGTATTTGCTATGCGCAAACCTAAATTTAATTTATCTATCAGCGACCTCGCTCGCTCCATTCAATCTTTAGATCGATCTGTTTCACTTTATATAATTCTCCTAAGCATTTGGATATGCAAAGCTGAAAGAGATTTAAGGGTTTGGAGCATAAAACTTTGGCGCAATCTTAAGTCTTCAACGATCAAGTGCACTCGCGACACAAAGCCCACTGAAGCGAAGGGGCCAACAAATGATTGATCAACAAACACCTGTTCGGTTTCTTCGTTTAAAGCAAATTCTTGGTGATTCCAAAAACAACATCCCTGCGATTATTCCCGTTTGTAAATCCACTTGGTGGGCTGGAGTTCGATCTGGGCGGTTTCCAGCGCCACACAAGCTTGGAGTAAGAACAACTGTCTGGGCCGAAAGCGATATTGTCAACTTATACAAATCAATTTGCTCGGACTCGCAGGAGGCTTGCCATGAATAATCAGCAAAACATGACCAACTCCATACATGTCAACAAGGTATCTCACTTTAAGCTGCTTTCAGCCAGCGATATTAAGAAAATTCCTGCCATGAAATGGCTCATTAAAGGCGTATTTCCTGAGCGAGGCCTTGCTGCAGTCTATGGCCCATCAAGGTCAGGAAAAAGCTTTCTTATTCTTGATGCAAGTTTCTCAATAGCAGAGGGTCGAGAATGGTTTGGACGGAAGACTGCGAAGAGAAAAGTAGTTTATGTAACGCTCGAAGGACAGTCCGGTTTGCGCCAAAGAATTCAAGCCTGGGAGAAATATCACGACCGACCTATTCCAGAGGGTGTGATGTTCATAATGCAACCGTTCGATTTGAATACAGATATGACCGAGTTGATGAAAGTTGTCACACCAGAAACGGTAATCGTCATAGATACGCTAAGCCGAGCAACCCCAGGCATTGATGAAAACTCATCAAAAGAAATGGGTAAAGTCATTCAGAATGTAAGCATACTTCAGCAATTATCTCAAAGTCTAGTCGTATTGGTTGCTCATACAGGGAAAAACTCGGACGCTGGGTTAAGAGGACACTCTTCATTGTTTGCTGGTCTTGATGCTGCGATGGAGGTAAAACGAAAAGG
Organism: uncultured Burkholderiaceae bacterium; assembly: GCA_963926265.1. Taxonomy (GTDB): domain Bacteria; phylum Pseudomonadota; class Gammaproteobacteria; order Burkholderiales; family Burkholderiaceae_B; genus Zwartia. The sequence continues at coordinate 1,046 of CAWUWN010000095.1, read as the reverse complement.
CGCCAAAAGAAGTTGGCATATCGAGAAAGTCAAAGACGGAATTGACGGCCAAGCGTATCACTTCAAATTACATTCTGTAGAGCTAGGAATTGATAGTGATGGTGATCCTGTAACAAGTACCGTTGTGACTGAGGATGCTGAAGGAGCCTGTGATGAGCCTGATTGCTTAGAGCGCCTGAGTGATAACGCAGATCAAGCGTTAAGTTGTTTGGATACATCCACGACTAATGGCGGTTGTAAATTGACAGACTGGCGTAATAGTTTTTACGAAAATCAGACTGGGAAAAGCCCTGACGCTAAGAAAAAAAATTTTCAGCGTGCAAGACGTGATCTTGAAAATGCTGGTTTTATTAGCATCACCAATGACATAGTAACGAGAACATATCTCGCTGAATCCATGGGGGTCTAACGCCTTCTGATTGCAACCATCACCCATATAAACGGGACATTACGGGACACACACCTTTAGGTGTGTCCCATGTCCCGTTATAGATGCCCGATTTTTAAAGCGCCAATGATCAATCAATACCGAGATACATCGTTAATCTTAAAATACTAAACTCTTGTCAGCACCTTCAGTCTTATCTAGCTAATCTCCAAAAATCCACGGATTTGAAAGAAGTCTTTAACGCTCAGAATTATCTGAGCCTTTAGCACTAATAACCAAGTTGTAAGGAAAATTAACTCGGCCCATCTTAAGTTTTTATATGACATCCCACTAGTGTCCCAACGTTCGGAACAGATCTTGTTGAACAGGATAATCCGATAACTCGGTAGGCTCAACAGGCTTGCCGAGTAAAGCTTCGATGGGCGTCATTTCAAACATGTTTAAGTCCAATACTCTTAGGATTTCGTAAAGCGAATGTTTCAAATTCAATCGCTTCTTCATAATTGCAATCGAGACGTAGGTCGCAATCGCGATCCATATTTGCGTCTTCACGGCATTTTCCGTGTTGCCATAAAAGGCTTTGATTCGAAGGTGCTGTTTGATCCATTTGAAGAACAATTCGACTTGCCAGCGCTGTTTGTAAAGTGCGCAAATAGTG
>CAWUWN010000094.1:0-33522 GCA_963926265.1 uncultured Burkholderiaceae bacterium | reverse complement strand
TATCGTGAACCAGTTGATACACGTCGTACTGCGTGGCGAGGAGTTCGTGCTCGGTTTGATTCGGCGCACGCGCGACGTTGTAATGCAAGTTGCCGTCGCCCAAATGTCCGAAGACGATGTGCTGAATACCGGGGAACTTAGCTTGTAGCGCGGCGTTTGTCTTTTCAACAAATTGACCGATCAGGGAAATTGGAATCGATACATCGTGCTTGATGCTCTTGCCAAGCTCAGCCTCAGCGAGTGGAATGCTTTCGCGCAAATGCCAGATCGCCTTGCTCTGAGCAATATTTTCTGCAATGGCTGCGTCGACCACTAAGCCATCCTCGATGGCTGCGCCCAATACAGACTCAAAACGCGCTTGGGCATGCTCGGCGCTTTCGCTATCGGACAGTTCAAGAATGGCAAACCAGGGAGAGTCAGCGGAGGGTCCTTCAAAGGGCAGACGCTGCTGCGGGTAAAGCCTCACAACGGCTTTGAGCACAGGGCCCATCATGACCTCAAAACCCGTCAGCGAGGCACCAAAACCAGCGCGTGCGCGCGACAACATCGCGATTGCATCTTCAAGAGAATTCAGTGCCAACATTGCAATCCGCTGAGCAACAGGCACGGGATAGAGCTTCAATGTTGCGGCGGTAATAATACCGAGCGTCCCTTCGCTGCCGATGTACAGGTCACGCAAGTCGTAACCTGTATTGTCTTTGCGCAGACCGCGCAAGCCATGCCAGATTTCGCCTTGAGGTGTCACTACTTCGAGGCCAAGTGCGAGTTCGCGCGTATTGCCATAGCGCAACACCTGCGTGCCACCCGCATTGGTAGACAGGTTGCCACCGATCGTGCAACTCCCCTCTGCGGCCAGACTTAAAGGGAACAATCTGTCAGCGACGCGCGCAGCCTCTTGAACGGCTTGGAGGATACATCCTGCTTCGACGGTAATGGTGTCGTTATCCGTATCAATCTCTCGCACACGATTCAGACGCGCCAGGCAGACGACTAAAGCTCGACCCGACTCATCCGGCGTAGCGCCCCCACACATACCCGTATTGCCACCAGAGGGCACCATAGGAATCTTGTGCGCCACGCACACACGCACCACGGCAGCAACTTCTTCAGTACTACTCGGCCGGACAACCGCCAAGGCTTCACCCCGGTAACGCCCACGCCAATCTATCAGATAAGGCGTCATGGCTTCACCGGTCAATACTTGGGTCTCTCCCACAATTTGTTCTAGTTGTTTCAACGCGCTCATTTGGTTCTCTTGGTGGATGGGTGGGTCTTACTGACTGTTAACTTCCAAATTGTAGGTGACTTCCCCGTTTTTAAAGGTTAATCACACCCCATTGTGATGGAAAACATTCCTGTCAGATCGGCGATAATACGGTTTAAGCCGTTTTTGATCCTGGAGCTCCTCACGTGTCTTCCCCATCGACCTTTCCGCATGCCGCTTTTAAGGCCTACGACATCCGTGGTGTCGTCCCTACCGCACTTAATGCTGAGTTTGCCCGACAACTTGGCCTAGGTCTGGCCGTGCGGGCACACGCTTGTGGCGTGACCACTTTGGTGGTCGGACGTGATGGCAGATTGAGTAGCCCCGAACTGGCAGGCGCCCTGCAACAAGGCATGCGCGAGGGCGGCATCGATACCATCGATGTCGGTGAGGTCCCGACACCTCTTGTTTATTTTGCTGCTTATACCCTGAAGACAGGCTCTGGTGTTGCTGTCACCGGCAGTCACAACCCGCCCGAATACAACGGATTCAAAATGATGATGGGGGGGCAGACACTACACGGGGATGCCATTCTCGGTTTGCGCGACGAGGTTGCCGCAGGTCCTACTCAGGCACCCGTGCCTGGCACGGCATCCTTTGTTGATATTTTGACACCTTACTTGGCGCGTGTGATCGGTGATATCAAGCTCAGTCGCCCAATGAAAATTGCGATCGACTGTGGCAATGGTGTCGCCGCAGCGGTGGCCCCTGCATTGTTTCGGGGGCTAGGCTGCGAAGTGACCGAGTTATTCTGTACGGTTGATGGTACTTTTCCCAACCACCATCCTGACCCGGCCGACCCACACAACCTCGAAGACTTGATCCGTTGCGTCCAAACGACTGATTGCGAAATTGGTTTGGCCTTTGACGGCGACGGCGATCGGCTGGGTGTTGTCACAAAGTCAGGCCAAATCATCTGGCCCGACCGTCAGTTAATTTTGTACGCACGTGATGTGTTGCAGCGTTGTCCAGGCGAGACGATCATTTATGACGTTAAGTGCAGCCGACATGTCGCCGAACAAGTGCGCGCCGCAGGTGGCAAACCACTGATGTGGCAAACAGGCCACTCTTTGATCAAAGCGAAACTGGCAGAAACGGGTGCGCCCTTAGCGGGCGAAATGAGCGGCCACGTCTTTTTTAAAGAGCGGTGGTTCGGTTTTGATGATGGTCTGTACACCGGCGCACGCCTACTCGAGATTCTCTCCAGGGACGCAGATCCTTCGGCTGTACTCGAAGCCCTCCCACAAGGTGTATCCACGCCTGAGCTCAAACTTGAAATGCGCGAAGGCGAGCCCCACGCACTCATTAAGCGCCTACAAGACGAGGGCGTTTTTAAGGGGGCTTCTGAGATCTTCAAAATTGACGGTTTGCGAGCAGACTATTCGGATGGTTTCGGCTTAGCCCGCGCCTCCAACACCACTCCTGTTGTGGTCTTGCGCTTCGAGGGAGATACGCCCGAGGCGCTTGAGCGCATCCAGACCGTATTTCGCGAACAACTTTTAGCGCTCGCCCCCAATGCTCAACTACCGTTCTAACCTCGTGTTTTAATTTTTTCACTGAACCTCATGTCATCACTGTCTAATAGCTCTGCCTGGAAACAATTTTCTCAAGCCGTGCTGAGCAGTCCGCTCAAGCCTGACGCGCTTCGCGTGATTTCAGCGGCAGATCTTGAGGTCGATCTGACCACACAACGAAGCTCAGCGAGCCTCACAGAAGCTGCTCGGGCATTATTGGCGCAGCAAGGTTTTGAACAGTATCGCCGCGATTTATTCGAAGGCGCTGCCATCAACTGGACTGAAAATCGCGCCGCCTGGCATACGGCCTTGCGTGCATCGACTCCGCCCAAGGCGGTCCACGAAGCTGTTACCACTGAGCGTTCTCGTTTGGCCAGGTTTGTCGAAGACGTCAATGCACGCAACCAATACCGCAACGTCGTGCACTTAGGCATCGGTGGCAGCGACTGGGGCCCCCGCTTGGCGTTTGAATCTTTAGCTGGCGCAGGCACACGCCGCACCCTCAGGTTCGCCTCAAACGTGGATGCGCATGCCATCACAGCCGCGCTCGAAGGGCTCGATGCGCACGACACACTCGTGATTATTTCATCCAAGTCTTTCACCACGACTGAGTCACTGGCAAATGCGGCCTGTGCAATAGACTGGCTCCGCGCCAATGGCGTGCAGCATCCGCTTGAGCATTTCGCGGCCGTCACGGCCAACCCCAAAGCGGCACGAGACTTTGGCATCAGCGACGACCGTATTTTTCAGTTTTGGGATTGGGTGGGGGGACGCTACTCACTTTGGTCCTCGATTGGACTCCCGATTGCACTCGGCTTAGGCATTGATGCACTAAACGAAATGCGTGAGGGTGCAGCTGCGATGGATGCACATTTCCTCACAGCCCCTGTCGAACAAAACGCCCCCGTCCAAATGGCCTTGAGTGCCGTAGCAAACTGCAGTGTGCTGGGCTATGGCTCTTTTGCACTCTGTCCATATGATGCGCGGCTCGGCAATTTAGTCCCTTGGCTTCAGCAGCTCGAAATGGAGTCGCTTGGCAAAGCGACCTTACGAGACGGATCGGCCTTGGATGTTCCAAGCAGTCCCGCAGTGTGGGGCATGCCCGGCACAGATGGTCAGCATACTTTTTTTCAGTGGTTGCATCAGGATGGCAAAGGGGCGCCGGTCGACTTTATTCTGTGTGCTGTACCGGATCACCGTCATACCCGCCATCACAGACTGCTGATTGCGAATTGTCTGGCACAACGTGCCGCCTTACTCGAAGGAAAATCCTTTGAACAATCGCTCAAAGAAGTCAGCAAAACTGAAAAAGATCCTGAAAAAGCTGTCGTACTCGCGCGACATCACGTGCATCCCGGTGGTCGCCCATCCACATTGATTGTGCTGCCGAAGCTCGAAGCCAGACAACTCGGGGCGCTGCTCGCACTCTACGAACACAAGGTTTTTACCGAAGGCGTCATTTGGGGCATCAACCCTTTTGATCAATGGGGGGTTGAATTTGGTAAACGGTTAGCCGGCGACATCGAACGCAGGCTAGATGCGCTAGGCAGCGATCCCGCGGTTAGCCCGTACGATCCTTCTACGGCATATTGGGTACGCAAACTTGCAAGCGGTTAACGGTTCAATATAAAAAAACTCAAAATAAAAAAAAGCCCAAGACTTTGCGGTCTTGGGCTAAATCCACCAAAGGAGGAGGGTGGAGGAGACAATCGTGGCAAATTCAGGAGGCTTGAAACTAATGAGGCCTCAGTGGCTAAATTAACAATGTGCTTTGTTACCACTATTGAACGATTCAAAAAAACATTCTGGTAAACACTAGCACTTTAATTCAACACACTCATGACTGAACTTCCATAAACAAATAATAGCTGAAAACTTGCTGCGGCGCAAGAATATTTATCTTTCCTGAAAAAAAATAAGTGAATTTATGCTTTTGGCGATGTAAAACGGCAATCTGCTAAAGAAATAAATACCGTTCCTACAAAATTTGTGAAAAATTGTCACTAAATTTTGTAAGCGGTCCCCGTCATGACCTTGGCCATCAAACGCATAGCGGTCCGCATAGGCCCGGGCAATTCTTGGGCACCTTGATGCTCTGCGCTGACCCGATGCTTGATCTCGTCCAACTTCATTTTCTCAACAATCGCCCTTGAACGTTGATCAGCCGCCGGAAGCTGGGTCAAATGACCCTCCAAATGGGCCTCAACCTGACGCTCAGTCTCAGCCATAAATCCCAAACTTTGAGCCGAACCTGCTCGACTGGCCAGCATACCCAAAGCGAAGGAACCAGCGTACCAAAGAGGATTTAGGATGCTTGGGCGGCTGTCGAGCTCGCGTAGACGCTGGGTGCACCAAGCCAGATGATCAACCTCCTCTGCGGCAGCCTCTAAAAAAAAGGCCGCACTTTCTTGATTGGGTGCTGCAGCAGCTTGCCCTCGGTACAAGGCTTGGGCGCAGACCTCACCGACATGGTTCACACGCATCAAGCCCGCTGCATGGCTCTTGGCGGCTGCATCCAGCTCAACATCACTCGCTGCAGTCTGAGGACCCGCTGGATTAGGCCTAGACGACGCCACCCCTCCCCCCAGCACGCGTAAGGCTACATCTAGCTCTGCAATAAAAGGGTCTAGCCATCCATGCCTGCGCAAGAATCGTGGCGGACTCGGCAAGTGATGCCTAGTGGGTGTAGTTTTGGTGGCAGGGTGATTGTGATCCGTCATAACGATACATTCCTTACAGCAATAGCCGATATGTTAACGCCTAGGACAAAATCTTCCTCCATGCCCCTCCTACTTCTGTACAGATAAAATTACGTGTCTACCCTTCCATTGCGCACAAAAAAGCCGCAAGCGTTTATCATTCTTGCTTAAACGCTGGGGATTCAAGATGGAAGTGAAAATTGATTGGGGCGGCCCGGATGGCATGCTCTTCGTTGGGCAGACAGGTACGGGCCACATTGCAGCAATGGACGGCGCACCAGAAGGCGGCGGGCACAACCTTGCGCCCCGTCCAATGGAGCTGTTACTGCTCGGCACGGGTGGTTGCACCGCCTACGATGTGGTCCTCATTTTGAAACGTGGCCGCCATGCCATCACTGGCTGTTCCGTTAAGCTGCAAGCCGAACGTGCAGACACTGATCCGAAAATCTTCACAAAAATACACTTTGTCTTTAACGTTACGGGCAACAATCTGCCGCGCACAGCTGTCGAGCGGGCGATTGCGCTATCACACGAGAAATACTGCTCTGCATCAGCTATGCTTGCCCATAGTACTGAAATGACTTGGTCTGCAGAGATTATTGACACAGCGTCTACCTCCTCGACCTCTCCTTAAAGAGCCACTCTCCCGATGAACCAGTACGAAACCTTTATGCGACACGTCTACACCACAGGCGTGAATAAAACCGATCGCACCGGCACTGGGACCCGTTCGGTCTTTGGCTATCAAATGCGTTTTGATCTGTCTCAGGGATTTCCGCTGGTCACGACAAAAAAGCTTCACACTCGGAGTATTTTTGTCGAGCTACTCTGGTTTCTGCGAGGCGACTCCAACGTACGGTGGCTTCAAGAAAACGGGTGCTCGATTTGGGATGAGTGGGCACGCGAAGATGGCGACCTTGGGCCGGTTTATGGCGTGCAATGGCGTTCCTGGCCCACGCCTGACGGTGGCCACATCGATCAAATCTCGCAAGTCCTCGAACAAATCCGCAACACACCCGACTCTCGCCGACTGATTGTGTCCGCCTGGAACGTCGGTGAGATCAAAAACATGGCACTGCCGCCTTGTCATGCATTTTTCCAGTTTTACGTCGCCGATGGCAAGCTTTCCTGCCAGCTTTATCAACGAAGTGCGGATATCTTTCTCGGCGTACCATTCAACATCGCCAGTTATGCCCTGCTCACTCATATGGTTGCGCAGCAATGCAATCTCGAGGTGGGGGACTTTGTCTGGACAGGTGGCGACTGCCACATCTACAGCAATCACTTTGAACAAGTTGAGCTTCAGCTCTCGCGTGAGCCCAACCCCTACCCGACCCTCAGCATTCAACGAAAGCCCGAGTCTCTCTTTGACTATCGCTATGAAGACTTCGTGATCGAAAATTATGCGCATCACCCGCATATCAAAGCACCCGTTGCGGTTTAACGACAGCATTGCACCCTCGTTCAAAAGGCCCGAATCACATGCAGCTCTCATTGATCGTCGCCTACGCACAGAATCGCGTGATTGGGCGAAACAACACCCTGCCCTGGAAACTAGCTAGTGACCTCGCGCATTTCAAGCGCACCACGCTCGGACACCCTGTCATCATGGGGCGCAAAACGTGGGAGTCACTTGGCAGACCGTTGCCCGGGCGCCATAATATTGTCATCACTAGAAACTCCCAATACGAAGCCGCGGGCGCCCAATGTGTCAACAGCCTTGCGCAAGCAATCGAAGCCGTCCAGAGCGCTGAGAAAGCCTTTGTCATTGGTGGCGCACAAATCTACCAAGAGGCACTGCCTTTTGCCCATTTTGTTATCGCCACAGAGGTGCAGACGCAAGTCGAGGGGGATGCTTTCTTTGCTCCTCTAGACAACACCCAATGGATCGAAACCTCCAGAGTCTCTCACCCACCTGAGAATGATTTGTCCTTTGATGTCGTGCAATATGTCAAGGTGCGTGACGCAAGAATGGAGCAGAGATGATTAAAAAGCTGCTTGCAACGACTGTAGTCCTCGTATTGCTCATTGCTACTTATAGCGGCGCCAGCATGTGGTCGGGATTTCGAATCCAGGCTCAGTCCGATGCCGCAGTGGATGCGATCAATCTCCATCTCGCGCGCACTTGGTCAGATCAAATCCGTTTGTCGACGCGCGATTACCAACGTGGCGTCTTTGTAAGTCAGGCATCATACCTGCTGAGTTTCCCGTTAGAGCAAGTTTCAAAGCCTGGCTCCCCACCCACTCACAAGAATGAAGTTCTGTTGGTCAACGACATCTCGCATGGCCCCTTCCCTTTAAAAAATCTGATTGCCGGTGACTTTGCCGCTGTGGGCGCGCTCATTGAAACAGTCAGCGCCTCCACGCCATGGACCGAAAAGCTTTTCGATGCAACGCAGAGTCGTCCATTGGTTGTTGGACACACGCGTGTTGAACCCAACGGTGTTGCGAAACTGACATGGACCGCTAAAGCCTTTGATTTTCGCCAAGATTCAGTTCGTCTGCGGTTTGGAGGCGCTCAAGTCCAAGCCGAGATCGGCCCTCGTTTTCGCAACCGAAAGGGTGAGCTCAACCTTGAATCGCTGAACGTCACAGATGGCCAGACGACCCTTGACCTGCAAGCAGTCAAACTAGAAATTGATGGCCAGCGTAGCGCCTTGGGCTCACCACTCGGGATCTATAAACGTGATGTCGGGAGCCTGACTTGGGCTTCTATCAATGCGCCAACGATCGAGCTTGAGAAATTCAAATTTCGAAGCAAGCTCATCCTGGATGACGATGACGTTACGGGTCAGGCACGCATGGAGATCGGCTCCTTGAGCGTTGCGCAAAAAAAATTAGGGAACTTTAAACTCGATCTGATCGTTGACCCACTCAGCGAACGTGCACTCAATCCATTTCTAGAGCTTTATGAACGCACACTCACGCGTATGGCAAGTCATGTGTTGAATCCAGAATCGCTCAGCCCTGCAGAAATTAAAAAAATCTGGTTCCAACTGCAGGGTTTACTCAAAAATAGTCCATCCATTCGCATCGATCCACTGACCTGGGAAACTCCGGCAGGCAAGAGTCAACTGACACTCAACGCTTCGCTCAATCCTGCTGAACTTGCCAACGGCGGCATTGGATTGCGCGAATCCCCCATCAATACGCTTGACGCGACGCTCACGATTTCACAGCCGATGGTAAACGCCCTCGTTTTGCAAGCTATGCAAACGCCTGGTGCGAGTCCAGCTAAAACCAAGAGTCTTGCGGAGCGTGAATCAAGAAGACTGGTGGACCTCGCTGGACAACTCAAACTTGGTCGTGTTCAAAACGGACTACTTGTCACCCACTTCAACGTTCAAAACGACGAACTCAGGATCAATGGGCAACGTACACCCCCTGAACCCATTCTCAAACTTCTCAGCACCTTCGTTCCATCTGCTTGGCTCGCGAATCAATCTTCTGTCGGACAAGTCGGTCCTGACGAAGCTTCTTCTCTTCAGCATTTAGATCCAGAGGTACTTGCTGCTATTTTGAGCGACTCGGACTTTGACTATAAAGAATCAAGAAATTCCGATGGTGACTTGGTTCTGAATGTTGCGCCCGGTGAATCGGGAGCCAGTCTCATTGAGATTATTTTTAGCGGTTGTCGTAAAGATCCGACTTGCGAGGATGTTTTACTCCGCGCAACATACCCTGCGAATCACACGGCTCCGCTCAAATTCGTCAATGACTGGAACTTACGTAATCGATGGGCCCGCGTCTTCATTAATGAGTCAAGCACACCGGTTTTAGAGATGGATATCAGTGCCTATGGCGGCATCGGACAGGATGCAATCGAAGGCTTGATGAGCACCTTCTTTAAACTCGTCAGAGAGTTTTCAGTGGAATTGAAAGCTGCAGAAAAAGCTGCAACTGAGACGACCGAAAAAGCTGGAGTAGAACCGACTCCTGCTTCTCAAGCGCCTACAGCCCTGCCGGATACCAGTCGCTAGCCTACTGAGTGGGCGATCCCCAAAAGGAGATCGCCTCTCATTGAACTAGACCTGTTCGGCGTAAGCCTCTATCGGCAAACAAGAACACACCAAGTTACGATCACCCCAAGCGTTGTCAACGCGTCCAACAGGTGGCCAGTACTTGCTATCACGTAAACTTTGAACCGGGTACGCAGCTTGTTGGCGTGGGTAGTCGTGATGCCACTCTTCAGCCAAGAGCATCTTGGCAGTGTGAGGTGCATTTTTTAGAAGGTTATCGCTTTTATCACGCTCTCCACTTTCAACTTGAGCGATTTCTTTACGAATCGAAATCATAGCCTCAATGAAACGATCTAACTCAGCCAAGCCTTCCGACTCCGTCGGCTCAACCATCAGGGTTCCTGCAACAGGGAAACTCATGGTTGGCGCATGAAAACCATAATCCATCAAGCGTTTGGCGATATCTTCTGCAGAAATGCCAGAAGCTTCCTTGATCGGATTCATATCCAAGATGCACTCATGTGCGACACGATCATTACGGCCGGTGTAGAGCACAGGATAATGATCTGCCAAACGACGAGCGATATAGTTAGTGCTCAAAATCGCCACCTCGGTAGCACGACGCAAGCCTTGAGCACCCATCAATGAGATGTAAACAAAAGGAATAGGCAAAATACTGGCAGAGCCAAAGGGCGCTGCTGAAACTGGCCCCACAGGCATACCCTTGGCCATCACACCCTTCTCATTCACCACACCAGGCAAGAATGGCGCAAGGTGCGCGCGCACGCCTACAGGACCGACACCCGGACCGCCGCCGCCGTGAGGGATGCAAAATGTTTTGTGCAAGTTCAGGTGAGACACGTCCGAGCCAAACTTGCCAGGTTGCGCTACGCCCACCATCGCATTCATATTGGCACCGTCCATGTACACCTGGCCGCCAGCGTCATGAATCAGATCACATATGGTCGTAATCGACTCTTCGAATACGCCATGCGTCGATGGGTAAGTGACCATCAAAGCGGCTAAGCGATCACCCACCTTGGCGATTTTGGCTTTGAGATCCTCGAGATCCACGTTGCCATGCGCATCGGAACCAATAACAATCACATCCATGCCGACCATGTTGGCAGAAGCTGGGTTGGTCCCGTGTGCCGATGAAGGAATCAAGCAAACATCGCGCTGATGCTGACCGTTCGCGCGGTGATAGGCGCGAATCGCGAGTAGACCCGCATACTCTCCCTGCGCACCCGAATTAGGCTGCAAGCTGATTGCATCGTAGCCAGTAATTTCGCAGAGGTCTTTAGACAAGCGCTCAATCATCATCTGATATCCGCGCGTTTGATCTGCCGGCGCAAACGGATGGATCGCAGCGAACTCTGGCCATGTCACTGGAATCATCTCTACGGTCGCGTTGAGCTTCATTGTGCAAGAACCCAGCGGGATCATGGTGCGATCAAGCGCCAGATCTTTATCAGACAACTTACGTATATAGCGCAGCATATCTGTTTCTGACTGAATACTTGAAAAAACAGGATGACTGAGAATAGCTTGCTGACGTTGAACGCTCACAGGGATTCCTGGCAAACCATGGACCTCGGTCGAGCGTACGGGCGCTGTCTTGCCGGTCACGCTGGCAAACACGCCAAGCAACTGCTCGAGATCCTGCACCGTGACGGTTTCATCAAGAGAAATACTGAGCTGTGTGGCACTCACGCTACGCAGATTGAGGCGCGCCGCACGAGCGGCTTTCAGCACGGCATCAGTTTGCGCTCCAGTGTCAAGCAACAGCGTATCAAAGAAGGTCTCGTTCGTCACCTTGATGTCGAGGGTCGTCAATGACTGCTTGAGCATCGCAGTCAAATGATGCACGCGCATCGCAATCGACTTGATGCCCGCAGGACCATGCCATAAGGCATACATACTGGACATGACTGCCAACAAAACCTGTGCAGTACAAATATTAGAAGTCGCCTTTTCGCGACGGATATGCTGCTCGCGGGTCTGAAGCGCCAAGCGCAAGGCCTGATTGCCTTGAGCGTCTTTAGAAATACCCACTAGGCGGCCTGGCAAGTTGCGTTTGAACGCATCTTTACAAGCCATGAAGCCCGCATGAGGACCTCCAAAACCAAACGGCACGCCAAAGCGCTGGGCAGAACCGATTGCGATATCAGCGCCCCAGTGACCGGGGGGCTCAAGCAATGCCAAGGCCAACAAATCCGTTGCACAGGCCACAATCCCGCCCTGAGCATGCACCTGTTCGGCGAGAGAGCGGTAATCAGCGACTGCACCTAAAGAGTGCGGATATTGCACGAGTAAGCCAAAGCAAGTAGGGACTCCACTGGACTCGTCACCCACCACAACCTCAATATCCAAACCATCCGCACGGGTGCGAATCACTTCGATGGTCTGTGGATGACAGTGCTGCGAAACAAAAAACACTTTACTTTGGGCTTGTGAAGCACGCAGAGCAAGCGTCATGGCTTCGGCGGCTGCAGTGCTCTCATCCAACAAAGAAGCATTTGCAATATCAAGTCCGGTCAGATCGGCGACCATGGTCTGATAATTCAGAATCGCCTCGAGTCGGCCCTGTGAGATCTCAGGCTGATAAGGCGTATAGGCTGTGTACCAAGCTGGATTCTCAAGGATGTTACGCAATACGACATTGGGCGTGTGTGTGCCGTAGTAGCCTTGCCCGATATAGTTGCGAAACACTTTATTTTCGGCAGCGATCTTACGCATCTCAGCCAATACATCGGCCTCGGAGCGGGCACCAGGCAGGTCAAGTTCGCGAGACATATGAATGTTCGCGGGGACGACTTCTCGCATCAGCGTAGCGAGATCCGCCGCACCAATCGCTGCGAGCATTTTTTGCTGATCTTGCTCGCTGGGACCGATGTGGCGAGGAATGAATTCGTTCGAGGTATCCAAGACTTGGGGCATGATTTTTACCTTAACTTGCGTCTGCGACAGCCTGATAGCCTGCTGCATCGAGCAAACCATCAACATCTGCGGGGTTATTTGCCTTGATCTTAAAGATCCAGGTGCCGTAGGGGCTAGCATTGATACTTTCAGGCGCGTCGTTGAGCGCCTCATTAAAACCAACGATTTCGCCTGCGACTGGTGCGTAGATATCTGAAGCGGCCTTCACAGACTCCACAACACCTGCGGTTGCACCGGCTGCGAGTTTGGCACCCACTTTGACATCACCGACAAACACCAGATCGCCGAGCTGATCTTGGGCTGGACCTGTAATGCCGACGATCATCACATCGCCTTCGGCTTTGATCCATTCGTGCGTTTTTGCGTATTTACGATCGCTAGGAATGCTCATGAAAGTCTCCAAAAATTTATTAAAAAAATCTGTTTAAACCTGCGTCACCACTTGTCCATTGCGTACAAACGGCAGCTTGCACACCTCGGCAGGCACCCATTTGCCGCGGATATCAATCTCGACCTGATCGCCCGCAGCAACACCCTGAGGGAGTCGGCCAAAACCTACTGACACACCCATGGATGGGGACATCGTGCCGCTGGTCACCTCACCCAGGCCTTTTGCTGTCCGCACGACCATGTGCGCACGCATGACACCACGGTCCAAAAGCTTGAGACCGATAAATGTGCGAGGGTCTGCAAACTGCTCAATCGCTTCTCGGCCGATGAAACGACGCTCGGGATCTTTGAGCGATACCGTCCAGGTCAAACCTGCTTGGTTAGGATGAATCAACTCATCCATATCCTGACCATATAAATTCATACCTGCTTCGAGACGTAGCGTATCGCGCGCACCCAAACCACACGGAGCGACACCTTGCGCAGTCAAATCTGTCCAAAGCGTTTCAACCTCGCTCGCGGGCACAACGATTTCAAAACCGTCTTCACCTGTATAGCCAGTGCGGGCGACCATCGTGTCGCCAGGAAATTGCACGCCCGCAAAGACATTGAGGTTTTCAGTGGCTTGGCGCCATGCAGGGCGCGTGGCCCAGACTTTGGCACGTGCATTGGGTCCCTGAACGGCGATCATCGCGAGATCGCGCCTTGGCGTCACCGTGACGTGAAAACCTCCAGCCACAGCAACACGCTGCATCCAGGCAATGTCTTTATCCGCCGTACCGGCATTGACCACCAAGCGCCATTGGGTCGGTGTAAAAAAGTAAACGATCAGATCGTCGATCACCCCACCTTGTGGATTCAACATACAGGAATAAAGCGCTTTGCCAGACTGAGTCAGTCTTGCCACGTCGTTAGCGATCAGCTTGCGTAAAAACGCCGTTGCATCTGCGCCCGTCACATCCACATTGAGCATGTGCGACACATCGAACATCCCCGCATCACGACGAACAGCGTGATGCTCTTCGATCTGCGAGCCGTAATTGACCGGCATCTCCCAGCCGCCGAAATCAACCATGCGCGCGCCTGCGGCAACATGCACATTGGCAAGAGGGGTGCGCTTTAATTCAGCAGACATAGAGATACTCCGGCAAAGAAATAAGACAGAAGAAAGGTACGGCGCCAGAATCGCATGCGCATAGCGCACGAAATTGACTGGCAATCCGCCCCTCTGTCCTTTTGCCTGAGAGTTGCCCCGCAATATCGCGGGTGTGCACCTTCGGCGCCCGTGTTGACCATCAGGTCACGGGTCTCTCCAGAGTGTTGTGCTGAAAGCTCTCAATAAATAGAAAACTTTCAATTCATGTTGCGGTATGGGGGGCCTGAGCGATTCTGGGCGAATTGCGCCTTCGGCGGCAAAAAGACCTCAATCAAGAAATCCTATGCGCTCTCCCGCAATATGCGTTCACAGCATCATGAGCATAACTCGAAAACCGAGCCTACGACAAGCCCAACCCTGACTAGATTCAGGATAAATACTCGAAGATTTAGAGGCTTCGGCCGCAGGCAACTGCAGACGCCCAGGCCCATTGGAAGTTGTAGCCCCCAAGCCAGCCTGTCACGTCGACCGCTTCACCGATAAAGTGCAGGCCAGGCACGTTTCTGGCTTGCATACTGCGCTGATCTAGTCCTCGGGTATCCACACCACCTCGCATGACTTCGGCCTTTTTGTAGCCTGCTGTCCCGCTTGGAACCAATGACCAGGCCTGAATCCGTTGCGCCAGATCCTTTAGCACACGATCTGGGGCGTCTGCTAAGCGGATGGTCGACTGATCCCCCAGCCACTGCTCGGCCAAGCGCTTAGGCCAGACAGATGACAACAAGGTCCCGAGTTGTTGTTTGCCACCAGCCTTGGCCTCAACCAACTTTGTCGATAAGTCTTGCCCAGGCGCCAAATCCAACACAATGGCCTCGCCGGGCTGCCAATAACTCGATATTTGCAAAATACCAGGACCAGACAAGCCTCGGTGCGTAAACAATACATCCTCGAGAAACTGCTGCGCACGCTTGCCAGGCCCCGCACTCACTGTTGCCTGCAAAGCGACCCCCGCCAGCGTACCGAAAGGTGTCCAGGCCTCCACATCGAAGGTCAGTGGGACAAGCGCAGGACGAGGCTCGATGACCTTGAGCCCGAATTGCCGAGCGATTTTTAAACCAAAATCTGTTGCACCAAGCTGTGGGATAGCGAGCCCGCCCGTCGCGATCACTAGATTGGTAGCCTGAATGGTCCCGACAGAAGTCTGAATAGAGAAAAGGGGCATCTCTGCATTGTCGGCCCGCAGGACTTCTTTCACCTCGCAAGGCATCCGCCACTGAACGCCCCCTTGATTACACTCAGCGCGCAGCATCTCAATGATGTCCTCGCTACTGTTGTCGCAAAAAAGCTGGCCCTTGTGTTTCTCGTGCCAGGCAATGCCGTGGCGACGCATAAGATCCAGGAAATCTTGCGGGGTATACCCAGCCAATGCTGACTTACAAAAGTGAGGATTGGCTGAGATAAAGTTCTCGGGGTTTACTTGTTTGTTGGTGAAATTACAACGGCCACCGCCAGAGATCCTAATTTTTTCTGCCAGCAGACTCGCGTGATCAAGCAGCACGACGGTACGCCCACGCTGAGCAGCCACCGCGGCGCACATCATGCCGGCGGCGCCTGCACCGATGACCGCCACATCAAACCTCTCCATGCGTGCCCCTCAGATCATGCAGTGTTGTACGAATAACGGTCAGCATTGCTCTCGAAACGTTAGCACTGCTCTTCGATCAGACAGTCAACGTAATAACGCTTTTCACCATTGGGTAATACATCCTCACCTAAGCCGTGAATATAGGTTTCAAACGCCGGAAACATTTGGTTGAACTCGCGGGCAAACTGCAGGTATTGCACGATTGTTTTATTAAACCGCTCGCCCGGGATCAACAAAGGAATGCCGGGAGGGTATGGCGTCAACAGCACACCCGTGACGCGACCTTCGAGCTGATCGATCGATACGCGCTCGACCTCACGGTGCGCCATCTTGGCAAAGGCATCAGAGGGCTTTAGAGCCGGGACCATATCGCTCAAGTACATCTCGGTCGTGAGTCGTGCGACGTCATGCTTGCGGTATTCGGAATGAATCTGCTGACATAAATCGCGCAACCCCATACGTTCATAGCGACGATTTTCCTTACAGAAGTCGGGCAGGATACGCCACAGAGGCTGATTGCGATCGTAGTCATCCTTAAACTGCTGTAGAGCTGTTAGCAATGTATTCCAACGGCCTTTGGTAATACCAATCGTGAACATAATGAAAAAAGAGTAGAGGCCCGTTTTTTCAACCACCACGCCATGCTCAGTCAGATACTTTGACACAAGTGCCGCCGGCACGCCGGTTTCACCAAAGCTGCCAGACATATCCAGACCAGGCGTGACAATGGTCGCCTTAATCGGGTCAAGCATATTGAAGTCTTGGGCTAAATCGCCAAAACCGTGCCAATGATCGTTGGCCTTGAGAATCCAGTCGGACTGCTCACCCACACCATGCGCTGCCAGATAATCTGGGCCCCATACCGTGAACCACCAGTCGTCATCACCGTACTCGAGATCGACCTTGCGCATCGCTCGACGGAAATCCAGCGCTTCGCGAATGCTTTCTTCGACCAAGGCCGTACCGCCTGGCGCTTCCATCATGGCAGCCGCCACGTCACAGGACGCAATGATCGCGTACTGAGGCGAAGTCGACATATGCATCAGATAAGCTTCATTGAAAATATTACGATCGAGTTTGCGGCTCTCTGACTCTTGGACAATGATCTGAGAAGCTTGCGAAATGCCCGCCAATAGTTTGTGTGTTGAGTGCGTCGCAAACACCATTGACTTAGGGCTTCGCGGACGCCCCGCACCAATGGCATGCATGTTTTGATAAAAATTATGGAATGCGGCATGTGGCAACCAGGCCTCGTCAAAATGCAGCGTATCCACCAAGTTCCCGAGCTTTTCCTTAATCATTTCGACGTTATAAATCACGCCGTCATACGTGCTTTGCGTCAGGGTCAAGATACGAGGATTTTTGTTTTTAACATTCCGCGCAAAAGGATTTGCATCGATTTTTTTCTGGATGCTTTCAGGTTCAAATTCTGCAAGGGGGATCGGTCCGATGATGCCCATATGGTTGCGCGTTGGACGCAAAAAAACAGGAATCGCCCCCGTCATCGTGATGGCGTGCAAAATAGATTTGTGACAGTTTCGGTCGACCACCACAATGTCATCTGCCGCCACGTTGGCGTGCCAAACCACTTTGTTGGAGGTCGAGGTTCCGTTCGTCACAAAATAGCAATGGTCGGCATTAAAAATTCGCGCAGCGTTGAGCTCAGACTCGGCGATCGGCCCCGTATGATCGAGCAACTGACCCAGCTCATCCACGGCGTTACAGACATCGGCACGCAACATGTTTTCACCAAAAAACTGGTGGAACATTTGCCCAACTGGACTCTTTAGAAAAGCAACGCCGCCCGAGTGCCCTGGACAGTGCCAAGAATATGAACCATCTTGTGCGTACTTAACCAGTTCACGGAAAAACGGAGGCGCCAGACTATCCACATAGCTACGCGCCTCACGGATGATATGTCGAGCCACAAACTCCGGCGTATCTTCAAACATGTGGATGAAGCCATGCAATTCACGCAAAATATCGTTGGGGATATGCTCTGCTGTTCGTGTTTCACCGTAAAGATAAATCGGTATGTCGGCATTACGAAAACGTAATTCACCAATAAATACTCGGAGATTCTTGATCGCGCTTGCAACATCCTCAGGCGAATCCACGTCAAATTCTTCGTCATCGATCGAGAGAATGAAGGCGCTTGCACGGCTCTGTTGTTGAGCGAAGGAGCTGAGATCTCCATAGCTCGTGACCCCGATCACCTCCATGCCTTCGGCTTCGATTGCCGTCGCCAACGCGCGAACACCTAAGCCGGAAGCATTTTCCGAGCGGTAGTCCTCGTCAATAATAAAGATAGGGAAGCGAAATTTCATCCGGAGGACTCCGCAAAGAAAAGATGAATGGATGAAGCCGAACGCACTGCTCGGCGCATTGCAATATTTAGAATAATTAACACACGCGCAATACTGAATTGTGTCAAGAAAACGGCGTCAATGAATTAACCGTTAAGTGCGCGGCAAAGTCACGCCAAGCTGCCCTTGATACTTTCCGCCTCGATCCTTGTATGAGGTCGAGCAAATTTCGTCGCTTTCAAAGAACAACATCTGGGCGCACCCCTCACCTGCATATATTTTGGCGGGCAGTGGCGTAGTGTTTGAAAACTCGAGTGTGACATGGCCTTCCCACTCAGGCTCCAGCGGTGTCACATTGACAATAATGCCGCAGCGCGCATACGTGCTCTTACCAAGGCAAATCGTCAGCACGCTGCGTGGGATCCGGAAATACTCTACCGTACGCGCGAGTGCGAAGGAGTTTGGGGGAATGATGCAAATATCCCCCTTAAAATCGACGAAAGATTTTTCATCGAAATTCTTGGGGTCGACAATGGTCGAATTGATATTGGTGAAGATTTTGAATTCGTTGGCGCAACGCACATCGTAGCCGTAGCTACTCGTGCCATAGCTCACAATCCGTCCTGATTCGTTCGAACGCACTTGGCCAGGTTCGAAGGGTTCGATCATCCCATCGGTTTGTGCCACGCGGCGGATCCAGTTATCGCTTTTGATGCTCATTGCCCAAGCGCCTCAAATAAAAAGTCGAGAGGGCGAATTTTACCCCCTGTCTGGACTCACTGGCACAGTCAGGGGAGCAGATCACCGAAATCAGCTACGTTTGACCGCAATCACACCAAACTTATCACTCAAATCCTTGGGCAATGCCGCAACTTTGGCCGCAACTCTGGAAGCAATCTCGCCGTACAACTTAGCAGCTTCACCGGTCGGATCCGAAAGCACGGTTGGCTGACCAGCATCCGCACCCACCCGGATCGCCATCGACAATGGCAACGCCCCGAGCCACGCCACCTTGTATTGGTCCGCCATACGTTGGCCACCGCCCTCACCAAAAATATGCTCGGTATGTCCACACTGGCTGCAGATATGAATGGCCATGTTTTCAACCACGCCCAATACCGGCACATTGACCTTTTCAAACATACGCAGGCCCTTGCGAGCATCCAGTAGGGCCAAATCCTGAGGAGTCGTCACAATCACAGCCCCCACAACGGGGACCTTTTGAGACAAAGTCAGGGCAATGTCGCCCGTGCCGGGTGGCATGTCGATAATCAAATAATCCAGATTATCCCAGTTGGTTGAGCGCAATAGCTGCTCTAGGGCCTGTGTGACCATCGGGCCACGCCAAATCGCGGGATTGTCCTCACTAATCATAAAACCGATCGAATTGGCTTGAATACCATGCCCAACGACCGGGCTCATCGTCTTGCCGTCCGCACTATCGGGGCGCTGAGAAACCCCCAAGAGCGTGGGCACGCTCGGACCATAAATGTCCGCGTCCAACAGACCGACACGCGCGCCTTCGGCCTGCAAGGCTAGAGCAAGGTTAACGGCTGTCGTGCTTTTGCCGACGCCGCCTTTACCTGAGGCAATCGCAATAATATTGCGAACACCTGGCACGAGCGCTACACCAGGCTGAACAGCATGTGCGACGATTTTGCTCGAGATAGTCACTTCGGCCTGGGGGATACCCGCCGCGTGGAGGGCCTCAAGCAATGTCGCACGCAACATTTCAAAGCGGCGGGCTGCCGGGTAGCCCAAGACCACTTGAATGCTGACGCGTCCGTCTGAGATCTGGATGTGTGAGTCCTTGACAGCGCGGGCCAGTGACACACCTGTCACTGGGTCGAGCACCTGCTCAAGCACTGCCCGAACGTCTAGTAGCGCTACACTCATTTAAATTCCTCTGCTATTTTTGATTTTTATTTGAACTACGGTGTCATTATGATTGAACTACTCCGCCGCATTATCCGCTTTGCCGTGGTCATCGTGGTGGCCTTTGTCGGACTCGTGATGGCACTCATCCTGACATTTTCCACCATCATTGCGATTGTCTTTTTGCTAGTGATTTCCCGCCTACGTGGCAAACCTTTCGAAGCCAAAGAATACTGGACGGCGCGCAGATCTGGCCGCAAGTCCACTTCAACACAGGGTTCTTTGAGCTCAAAAGACGTCACAGACGTTGAGTCACGGGATATTCGCTAAGTCAGTCACACCCTGCTTTAAAATTGTTATCTTGATCTTAATGCTCATCTAAGCCTCTATCAATCATGTCCCGAACTATCTTTGTCACGACTGCACTGCCCTACGCCAATGGCTCGTTTCACATCGGCCACATCATGGAATACATTCAGGCGGATATCTGGGTGCGCTCGATGCGTATGACTGGACATACGGTGCATTTTGTTGGCGCCGACGATACGCATGGCGCCCCCATCATGCTTAAGGCCGAGTCAGAGGGTATTTCACCGCAACAGTTGGTTGCCCGGATCGCCGCTGAGCGCCCCCAGTATCTGCAAGGTTTTCATATCGAGTTTGATCACTGGCACTCCACGGATTCGCCTGAAAACGTTGAGCTTTCGCAAGGGATCTACCGCAAGCTGCGCGAGGCCGGGCTGATCGAAACGCGCGAGATTGAACAGTTTTTTGATCCGGTCAAAGGCATGTTTCTGCCCGACCGGTATATCAAAGGCGAGTGTCCGAAATGTCACGCCAAAGATCAATACGGCGATTCGTGCGAGGCCTGTGGTGCAGTCTATGCCCCCACAGACCTGATTGACCCCTACTCAACCCTGACACAAGCGCGCCCGATCCTCAAGTCCTCGGAACACTTCTTCTTTAAGCTTTCAGACCCACGCTGCGTAGAGTTTTTGCAAGACTGGACCACAGGGAAAAATACACAAGGTCACAAGCGTCTCCAATCCGAAGTGCTTGCCAAAACCCGCGAATGGCTCGGGCACGGTGAAGGTGATGATCAAGTCAACCTCGGCGACTGGGACATCTCGCGCGACGCGCCCTATTTTGGTATTGAAATTCCGGATGCCCCTGGCAAGTATTTTTATGTCTGGCTGGATGCGCCAGTGGGTTATCTCGCCTCGCTCAAGGCTTACTGCGCCAAACTTGGCATCGATTTCGATGCACTGCTGTCACCAAGCAGTACCACTGAACAAGTGCACTTCATCGGCAAAGACATCGTCTATTTTCACGCTCTGTTCTGGCCTGCCATGCTGAAGTTCGCAGGTCGCAAGACACCCGATCAACTCAACGTACATGGCTTTATCACCGTCAGTGGCGAAAAAATGTCCAAGAGCCGTGGCACGGGAATTTCACCGTTACGTTATCTGCAATTGGGCATGAATGCCGAATGGATGCGCTACTACATCGCAGCCAAGCTCAATGCCCGCGTCGAAGACATCGACTTTAATCCCGATGATTTTGTCGCACGCGTCAACAGCGACCTGGTGGGAAAATACATCAATATCGCCAGCCGTGCCGCCAATTTCATCAGTAAGTATTTTGATGGTCAACTCGGCTTTCCTGGCGACGCCTCGAGCTTGGCTGCGCATTGGACGCAGGCCGCTGAAGTCATTCGCAATGATTTGGAAACACGCGAATACGGTCGTGCCATTCGTGAAATCATGGCACATGCCGATCAGATCAACCAAGCTTTTGACGCGGCTCAACCCTGGCTAATCGCCAAAGGTTTAGCCGATGCAGCTCCCGCACAACGTGCCGCCCTTCAGCACATCTGCTCGACCGCACTCGCTGGTTTTAAAGCGTTGACGGTCATGCTCACGCCGATTTTGCCTGTGTTGGCGCAACGTGTCGCGCAAGAACTTTTTAGTTTGTCGCGCAGCTTTGTCTGGGCCGATGCTGGCGAGCTGCCCACTCACATCAATCCTTTTAAACACCTGATGCAACGTGTTGAGCCTACGATGCTAGATGCTTTGTTTGAGCTCCCCGCTGAGACTCAAGCGGGTACTAAGGCTGAAACCTCTGGCGGCCTCATCCCTGGCGGCGAACCCATCGCAAACACCATTACGATTGATGACTTCGTCAAGGTCGACATGCGTGTAGCGCGTATTGTTGATTGCGCGCGCGTCGAAGGTTCAACCAAGCT
Source organism: uncultured Burkholderiaceae bacterium (assembly GCA_963926265.1). Lineage (GTDB taxonomy): Bacteria > Pseudomonadota > Gammaproteobacteria > Burkholderiales > Burkholderiaceae_B > Zwartia. Next base: position 11,589 of record CAWUWN010000094.1, on the reverse strand, counting down.
ACTCCAGCTCACACTGGACCTCGGTGAAGGACGCCACCGTAATATTTTTTCAGGTATTCAATCTGCGTATCAGCCCGAACAACTCAAGGGTCGGCTGACTGTTGTAGTTGCCAACCTCGCGCCTAGAAAAATGAAATTTGGGGTGTCTGAGGGCATGGTCCTCTCAGCGAGCCACTTTGACCCTAAAGCTCAGCCAGGGATTTATGTTTTAGATCCAGAGAGTGGTGCACAACCCGGTATGCGGATTCGCTAAGCCAACGGCTGTGGCTTGAGCGTCGGATCTAAGGTCCGTCGCTCATCAAAGACAAAGCAATTGCCTTGGTAACCGATACCACCGGTTTTCTCGAAATACTTGAGGATGCCCCCGTCGAGTTGATAAACATTTTCAATACCCACTTCTTCCATAAAAATAGTGGCTTTTTCACAGCGAATTCCACCTGTGCAAAAGCTGATGACCGTCTTGCCAGTTAACGCGTCTTTGTGATCGAGCACGGCCTGAGGAAACTCGGTGAACTTGGTAAGGTTCCAATTCATCGCGCCAACAAACGTTCCGGCTTCGACTTCAAAATCGTTTCGTGTATCAAGAAGCACAACGGGGCGTCCGTGATCGTCATGGCCACTTGTGATCCAGCGTGCCGCCGTCAGCGCATCGACCGCGGGCGCTCGCCCAGCCTCTGGACGTATCGTTGGATGGTTCATGCGGATAATCTCACGCTTGATTTTGACCAACATCTTTTTAAATGGCACGACTTGCGACACACTGAGCTTTGCCTCGAGATCGACAAATGCAGGATCCTCACGCAACCAGCCTAGAAAAGAATCAATGTTTTCTTGCGTCCCAGCCAAAAACAAATTGATGCCCTCAGGCGTCAGTAGCACGGTACCCATCAGCGCATTAAGTTGGGCTTGCGCCAGCAGTGCTGATCGTCGCTCTTCGAGATTATCGAGAGAAACGAATTTATAAGCAGCGATATTGGTAATCTGGGTCATCGTTTTAGAATTATACCCACTACAATATTGTCATGAATATCGTTCTCAATGGCCAATCCAAGACCCTGTCGGGTCCTACTTCTGTCTCTGCACTCATCGACGCCCTAGGCTATACGGGCAAGCGTATCGCGGTCGAACGCAACGGCGAAATCGTACCAAAAAGCACCTACGCAAGCACCGAGCTCGCATCTGGCGATCGCCTTGAAATTGTCGTTGCCGTAGGAGGCGGTTAAACATGCACCCTCTCCACATTCGCAGTTTCGTCAATAGACGCAGCCACATGACAAAAGGCCAACAAGAAGCGCTAGATGCGTTTCTAAGTAAATGGTCAATCGCCTATCGCACAAGCCCGCTGGATTTGACTGAAGCTTTTGGCGCGCCTGCTCCAACGATCCTTGAGATCGGATTTGGCATGGGTGAGACCACTGAACAAATCGCACTCGCTAGGCCTCAAGATCATTTTCTAGGTGTCGAGGTTTTCAACGCGGGTGTCGGTGCAATGCTCAAACGCATTGAGGCCTCGGGGCTTAGCAATGTTCGACTGATTCAGCACGATGCGGTCGAGGTGCTCAGAGATATGATCGCTCCTGAAACGCTAGCGGGCGTACATATTTATTTTCCAGATCCTTGGCCAAAAAAACGTCACCATAAGCGTCGTTTGCTTCAACCACCTCTGATCGAATTACTGGCCAGTCGGATGGCGCCTGGCGCTTATATCCACTGCGCAACGGACTGGGAGCATTACGCACACCAGATGCTAGAAGTCCTATCAGGGGAGAAAGCGCTTTCAAACACGTGCGAAGGTTTTGCGCCTAGACCGGGCTATCGTCCATTGACGAAATTTGAAAACCGAGGCTTACGCCTCGGTCATGGTGTGTGGGATCTTATCTTTAAAAAGAATGGGTAATTGCCCAACTGCGGACATCAGACACCCCTAGCGTCCAAATCCACCGAGCTTGCCAAGATTTTTCATGCCACCCATGGCACGCATCATCTTGGCCATGCCACCTTTTTTCATTTGCTTCATCATGCCCTGCATCTGCTCAAACTGATTAAGCATGCGGTTGACTTCTTGAACAGGCACACCCGCACCCGCTGCGATGCGACGCTTACGTGAGGCTTTGAGCAAATCAGGCTTGGCGCGCTCGAGCGGTGTCATCGAGTTCAGAATGCCCTCGGTACGTCGTAATTGCTTTTCAGCCTGGCCACCTTGTAACTGTCCCGCTGCTTGTGAAAATTGCGCAGGGAGTTTTTCAAGCAAGGATCCCATGTCGCCCATCTTTTTGACCTGTGCGAGTTGATCGCGAAAGTCATTAAGATCAAACTTATCACCGGACTTCATCTTAGCGGCAAGCTTTTGCGCCTCGCCAACATCGATATTTTTCTGAGCCTGCTCGACCAGCGACACGATATCGCCCATGCCTAAGACACGCTGAGCCATCCGCTCCGGGTGGAAAGGCTCGAGACCATCTAACTTTTCAGAAACACCCACAAACTTGAGTGGCTTACCTGTGACATGACGGACAGACAGCGCGGCACCGCCACGTGCATCACCATCGAGCTTGGTCAAGACCACACCCGTCAGAGGCAAAGCTTCGCCAAACGCGCGCGCAGTGTTGATCGCATCTTGACCCTGCATCGCATCGACCACAAATAGGGTTTCGATGGGGTTGAGGAAATCATGCAAGGCACGAATCTCGAGCATCATGGCCTCGTCGATCCCCAAGCGTCCGGCTGTATCGACAATCAGTACATCGAAATGGTGACGGCGGGCGTAATCGACAGCATTGCGGGCGATGTCCTCTGGTTTTTGCGTAACGTCTGAGGCAATCCATTCGACACCCACCTGCCCAGCGACGGTCTTGAGCTGCTCAATCGCTGCAGGGCGATACACGTCGGCACTGACCACGGCTACCTTCTTTTTGCCCGTCTTGCGTCCGTTTTGTACATGGTTGCCTTCAGACAACCACCGTGCCAGCTTGCCGGTCGTAGTAGTTTTACCCGCACCCTGCAGACCCGCCATCAAAATAATCGCAGGTGGCTGCATCGCGAGGGATAACTCACTCGCATCGGCGCCTAAGTCGCCTCCCATCAGAGAGGTTAGCTCCCGGTGCACAACGCCGACAAGGGCCTGGCCCGGTGACAAACTACCCACCACCTCTTCACCAAGAGCTTTTTCCTTGACTCGTGCAACAAAATCACGCACTACAGGCAAGGAAACATCAGCCTCAAGCAATGCAAGCCGGACCTCCCGCAGCATATCCTGAGTATTGGTTTCTGTGAGACGTGCCTCGCCCCGCATAGTCTTGACGACACGGGAGAGACGTTGGGTGAGATTTTCAAGCATGATGATGGTTTCGCTTTACACTAGACATATGTCTGTAGGTATTGTATTTCACTCGCTCGCTGCGTTGGCCTATGCCGTCCTCGGTATCGGCCTTTATCGTTCGCTCTCATCGGACCCGCCGATCATTCAAGCGGGCCGTTTGGCACGTACGGGGCTACTTGTCGCCATCATTTTGCATGGTATTGCCCTACAAAACACTGTTTTGCAGGAGGGCAATCTCAGACTAGGCTGGTCTCTGGCTCTTTCTGCTGCGGTTTGGATCGGCATGGTTGTGTTCTGGCTGGAAAGTTTAATCATCCGAATTGATGGACTGCAACTCCTTTTATTACCTACTGGAGCGATCGTTTGCGTGCTGGCTGTCTTATTCCCGCAATCTCAAGTCATTGCGCATGCCAATGATGCAGGCTTGCGCATCCACCTTCTGATTGCCTTGTCAGCTTACGCTCTGGTGACGATTGCTGCCCTGCAAGCCATGTTGATGTCTGCTCTTGACCGCAGGTTACATTTTCCCCGCGAAGAGGCGACGCACGCAGGCCACTTGCGTCGCGTCGTCGGACGCCTCTTGGACGCCCAGCCACCACTTCTCGCGCAAGAACAAGTGCTCTTTCGCCTGATTTGGATTGCCTATGCGGCCCTCACGTTGACCCTCATCTCAGGAGCGGTCATCTCTCTTTCGTACTCAGGCAAATGGCTGCCACTGGATCACAAGTCCATTTTTACTCTGCTGTCTTGGTTGACGTTTGGGATCTTATTGATCGGCCGGTATGTGCGGGGTTGGCGAGGCCGTACGGCGCTTCGTTACACACTTGTGGGCTTTGCTTTTGTCGTGTTGGCCTACACAGGATCTCGCTTCGTCATCGAAGTCATTCTGCAGAGGCCTTTGAATGGGTAAAGCACTATTCTGGATTGCTGTTTTTTTTGGCGTCCTCATCACCAGCCGCTTTCTGGCCCTTCATGCCGCTAAAAAGCGCTTCCGCGAGGAGCAAGCTCAACAAGCACGCCAGAACAATCCTTTGCCCAGCGCTGAATCGATGGTGCGTTGCGCACACTGCGATGTATTTCTGCCGCGTTCAGAAGCGTTGCTCAGCCGCGATGAGACTTGGTGCAGCGAAGACCACGCGCAACGCGGTCCTCATCGACCTAACTAAGCATCATGAAGCTTGATGCGCAAGCTTGGCTTGAATCCAGCGCGGATATTTCATTGCGCCCCTCTCCAAACTTTAATGAACGTCCCGTTGGCATTGACGTTTCTTTACTGGTCATTCATAACATCAGTTTGCCTCCCGGTCAGTTTGGCACCCCCTTCGTGGCAGATCTTTTCCTCAACCAACTTGATTTAGCTGCCGACCCTTGGTTCGAAGAAAACTTGCAAGGAATGATAGTTTCTGCGCATTTTTTTATAGACCGCAATGGTCATATCACGCAGTTTGTTTCCTGCGACGCGCGTGCCTGGCATGCGGGTGTCTCCCAACACGAGGGACGAGAGCAGTGCAATGATTTTTCTATTGGCATCGAGCTTGAGGGCACAGACGACCTTGCCTACACTGAGTCACAGTACGCTGCACTCGCCGCCTTGACGCAATGTCTTCTGACACGCTACCCCTTGACGGCAGTGAGAGGCCACTGCGACATTGCGCCCGGACGCAAGACAGACCCAGGTCCTGCTTTTGACTGGATAAGTTACGGCCAGCAAGCTGGCTGGCTTGTCACGGCGCTACCTGCACCGCGACAAGACTCAGAGCCGTGCGCTTAATCGCACGACTGCATCACACTCAACCCAGCAACAGCTGATTCACTCGTCGCACAAAAGCGGTCGGATCTGGCAGGCTCGAACCATCTGCTAGCAAGGCCTGCTCGAACAACAGGCTGGCCCAGTCGTTGAAGGAATCATCGGATGCAGATTGAACCCGCTTGACCAACGCGTGTTCAGGATTGATTTCGAGCACCGGCAGAATGCTTGGGGCTTCCTGTCCGGCAGCTTTAAGCATCCGTTGCAAGTGCGGGCTCAAGTCGTTCTGTCCAACCACAACGCACGAAGGCGAATCCACTAGACGCAAAGTCACACGGACTTCTTTGACTCGGTCTTTGAGAGACTCCTGCAGACGCTCGACCAGCGGCTTAAACTGTTCGGCTACTTCGGTCTGATGCTTCTTTTCCTCATCGTCGGCCAAAGCCTCGAGATCCAGACCGCCTTTGGCGACCGAGACTAGTTTTTTGCCATTGAACTCACGCAGGTGAGACAACATCCACTCATCGACGCGATCCCACAAGACCAACACTTCGATGCCCTTTTTGCGGAAAATCTCGAGGTGCGGGCTGTTGCGACCAGCGGTATAGCTATCAGCTGTCACAAAATAAATCGTATCCTGGCCTTCTTTCAATCGGGAAACATATTCCTCAAGCGTGACGGTCTGCGCATCGGAGTCCTCTTTGGTCGAGGCAAAACGTAAGAGCTTGGCGATCCGTTCGAGATTGGCTGCATCCTCACCTGTACCTTCTTTGAGCACCTGGCCAAACTCCGCCCAAAAGGTCGCATATTCATCTTTCTTGTTTTCAGCCAAGTCCTCTAATAAACTCAAGATGCGCTTGGTTGAACCTTCACGAATCGCCCTGACGTCGCGACTTTCTTGCAGTAATTCGCGCGAAACATTCAGAGGCAAATCGGCTGAATCAATCACGCCGCGGACAAAGCGCAAATAAGACGGGAGCATCTGCTCCGCATCGTCCATGATAAAGACGCGTTTCACGTAGAGCTTGACACCACGGCGCGCATCGCGATCCCACATATCAAAAGGAGCATGCTTGGGGACGTACAACAACTGCGTGTACTCGCTGCGACCTTCGACGCGATTATGTGTCCAGGCGAGCGGGTCATCGTAGTCATGTGACACATGTTTATAAAACTCACGATACTGCTCATCGGTCACTTCGGACTTATTGCGCGTCCACAGTGCGTTGGCCTGGTTGACCGACTCCCAATCCTCTTTTTTAACTTGCTCAGACTTTTCCTGATCCCACTCCTCTTTGAGCATCTGAACAGGCAAAGAGATGTGGTCAGAGTAACGGCGCAGGACTTCGCGCAGTTTCGAACCACTCAGAAACTCATCCTCGTCAGCGCGCAGATGCAACACGACATCTGTCCCGCGGCTCGTTTTTTCAGTCGCACCAATGGAAAACTCGCCCTGACCATCGGATTCCCACACCACTGCCTGATCGGCAGGCAGGCCAGCCCGGCGGCTACGAACCGTAACTTTGTCCGCAACGATAAAGGACGAATAAAAGCCCACTCCAAACTGGCCAATGAGTTGCGCATCTTTTTGATTGTCGCCAGTCAGTTTTGAGAAAAACTCTCGCGTGCCGGAGCGAGCAATCGTTCCGAGGTTAGCGATCGCCTCATCTTTTGAGAGGCCCACTCCGTTGTCAGAAATCGTGATGGTGCGGGCTGCTTTGTCATAATCTACGCGAACGTGCAACTCGCCATCTCCCTCGAGTAACGTGGGATGATCAATGGCTTCAAAACGTAACTTATCGCAAGCATCTGAGGCATTGGACACAAGCTCACGCAGAAAAATTTCCTTGTTGCTGTAGAGCGAATGGATCATCAGATGCAGCAGTTGCTTGACCTCTGCCTGAAAACCCAGAGTTTGAGAGGCGTCTGAAGACGCGGTAGTCTGATTCATTGTGCTCACCGTAAGTTATCCACAGGAAGGCTCGCCTAAGGATATTTAGAGGCGGCCGCATCGATGCGGGCCGTTCAGAAACCTCAGACAAGCTGATGAAAGCTATTTGGGGGGTAAATTGCCGATTTCAAGAGTGACCCATGCTTAAAACGGCGCTTGGCATGGATGAATCTAAGTCGCGGGAGTCAACTGACGAATGATCCCTGCGATATCCGAGTAACGTTCAAGCTCATCAACCAGCTCAACCAGGCCTTCAGGGGACCCCATTGGCTCAGCAGAGAGGGTCCAGCAACGATAAAACTTGAGCAACTGCGCCTCACGACTGAGGGGACGCTTTGGACTGGCCAACATTGCATCGATCGCATGCTGTAAGACAGTCCCGTCCTTGAGTCGGACCGTGACTTGTTGGGGCACGAGGGCGTTTGGATTGGGATTGTCATCCTTTTCCATCCGCACCTTGAGCGAAAGGACGTAGGTCGCAGGATCAGTCAGAGCATCGCCTCGGAAATGCATGGGATCCAGCTTTCCGTGTTGCAGCACTTTTGACAACACAAAAGGCATACACAAGCGCGCGTAATTAGGGGTTGGTCGTTCAAGCGGAGGGCGATTGACCAAGTGATTGAGCAAAGAGGGCCCTCTCACAACAATTTCAGCAACATCAGCCGCAGCAAAGCCAAACTGTGTGTGTAACGCACTCAACCCTTCTATGCCCCCGTGCGTCGCGCGGCCGCTAGGATAGGGCTTGTGACTGAGTTCCGTGAGCCGCCAACGCTCGCCGAGCCCTTGCATGGCGGACTCGAGATCCCATTCGGACTCAAACATCGGCAAATAACCGAACCGACCCGTTAAAGGTGTCTGAAGACTCGGGAACCCCGATTGTGCCAAATCGCAGGATTGCCAGGCCGCGCGTGCATTGACCCCAATCTGCAAGGGCAGCACCACACTGCCCTCGGTATGCGCCTGCATGGTGCCACTGACTTGAGCAAGCTGATGACCAAAGGCCGCGAGCGTGGTGGCTGCATCAAAGCCACGCAGATTGGCCAAGCCTGCCACAGCCCCAAAGCCTCCAGAGGCCGCTGGGCGAAAAAACCGCAAGCCTAGTTTAGACGCCATGCCAATCGTGCAAGCCACATCGACACCTGCTGCAAGCGCTGTCAGAAACGCGCGTCCGGAAACGGGTCCACGTACTTGTGCTTCAGCGAGCAAGACTGGCAATAAAGTCGCCATCGCATGCAAGACGGCACCCTCGTGCAAACAATCAAACTCCTGACAGTGAAGCTGGTAGGCATTTACCAGAACAGCCTGAGTCGCGGTGAGCTTGACGCGCCGCCCCCAAAGCGTGACGTTGGTTCCGTCGCCCCATTGGCTGACCGCTGAAAGTAAAGGTGTGATTTCCGGCGTACTGCCGCCAGCCACGCCAACCCCGAGGGAATCAAGTAGAAAAATTTTGGCGGCATCGATCGCTTGAGACGAGAGATGTTCAAACCGGACGCCCGCAGCATGCTGGGCAAGCGAAAAATCAAGACTCGTCATTGCCTAGCGCCTCTTTTTTCTCCTCTTTTGAGTACACAACACGCTGAGGAAAGGGAATCTCAATATTGTTTGCGTCAAAGGCAAGTTTCAGGTGCCGCAAAAATTCACGCCGAATCGGACCGTGCCACAAAGCGATTACCTTGATACGCGCTTTGATCATCACCGCAGATTCCGCCCACTGCTCAACGCCAGCGATTTCGATATCGTCCAAAATCTTATCGCCAAAATCCGGATCATGGCGCAGCGCTGCAGAAACATCGCGCATGATGTCAAAAACTTGGTCGAGATCCGCACGGTATGACACGCCGATATCAATGACCGCAAAGGCAAAGTTTCGACTCAAGTTTGTCACTGTCGTAATCACGCCATTGGGTACGAAATGAACCGAACCCTGATAATCCCTCAAACGCACATATCGCAACGTGACCTCTTCGACAAACCCCGCCTTACCCGCAACTTCGACAATATCACCCTGACGGATTTGGTTTTCAAGCAACATCACGATGCCCGTGAAATAGTCCTTGACGACACTCTGCGCACCAAATCCAATCGCGATACCCGCCACACCGGCCGTTGCCAACAAGGGGGCGATCGAGACACCGATCTCGGAAAGTGCCAGCATCATCGCGACCACGACAATCGTCACGGAGGTGACATAACTAAACACTCTACCCAAGGTCTCGACGCGTTTGATCTCTTCAGCGTCCTGACTGGAATGGATGAGCCGACTCTGCAGCATACGAATCGAACGCATCACCAGACTACGAAACAGCCAGGCCAATCCAATAATGATCAACACATTAATCATTGCGACCAGCGGAATGATCCAGACGGGTATCGCAGCGCCAAAGTAGGACTTGAGGATTTCGTTGACTGTCTCTTGAAACATGCTGTTCTTTCCGCTAATTAAAATATCAATTCATTTTAATCTTTAGGTCTTTGATCACGGGATTCCAGCGCGAGATTTCAGCTTTGATGAAATCATTTAAGAAAGCTGAGGTTGAACTCGCGAGCTCGATTGATGCCAACCGCTCACCTAACGCAGGGTTCGCCATAATCTGCTTGACCTCAGCGTTTAGCTTTGCAATGATCGCGGGCGGCGTGCCAGCGGGCGCAAGCAAACCAAACCACTCAGTCGTCACAACGTTGATCCCTTGCTCTTTAAAGGTCGGGATATCAGGAACTGAGGCATATCGCTTGTCAGAGGAAATACCCAACGCTTTCAACTTACCAGCTTTGAGCTGTGGCTGGACCTGTCCAAGCGTGGCGAACGTCATGGCGAGGTGGCCGGACATGACGTCCAACATCGCCGGCGTACCGCCTTTGTAAAGAATATGCGTCATATCGAGGCCCGCTTGTTTTTTAATCAACTCTGCAGTCAAGTGGGTCATGGTGCCAGCACCGGCCGAACCGTAATCCAGCTTGATCTTGCCCGCCTTACCCATCGCGATCAACTCTTTGATGTTGTTGGCGGGGTAGTTAGGATTAGCCACCGCCAATACCGGTGCACGGGCTAATAAACTTACCGCAGTGAAATCTTTTAGCGTGTCAAACGGCATGGTGGCTTGCATCGCCGGATTCGTCGTGTGACTGCTCACGGAAACGATGAGGGTATAACCGTCTGGCGAGGACTTCGCCACTGCGGTCGAACCAATCAGAGTACTCGCACCAGGACGGTTTTCAACCAGTACAGGCTGGCCCCATTTTTCTTGTAATTTCTGAGCGATTGCACGCCCCAAGGTGTCAGTGGATCCACCCGGGGGGAAAGGCACGACAATCTTGATAGGTTTTTCGGGATATTTATCTGCCGCGTTTTGTGCAAAGGCCGGGTGTGCGGCCAATGCCAACACGCACAGAGCTGAGAGGCCCAGACTACGCCGCACAGAATTTACGATATGATTTTTCATCTTTTGTCTCCTATGACCTGATTAAAGGTTGTTTTGTAAGGTCGATGCTACTTCAGGTCGCGATTTGACACTAGATGGTTTGCCCGATGTTCTCTGCGCACAGCTGCGCTCTGTTCAAGTGCCATGGCGATTTCGACCGCCCAAGCCACAGACATTCCCGGCGGCTCCAGCACAGCCTCGGCGCATCGGTGACGGGCAGAAATTTAAAAGCTCAGCTATACTTCAAGGCTTATTGCGTTGCCCGGGTGGTGAAATTGGTAGACGCAGGGGACTCAAAATCCCCCGCCGCAAGGCGTGCCGGTTCGATTCCGGCCCCGGGCACCATAAGATAGAGCCGGTCTGGCCAAACTAGACAGCCCGATAAGTGATAAAAAGTCATTGGTCTTTTTGGCGCAGAGCGCCCAGGAGAGTAATGATGAGACGACCCAGAAGAAATCACACGGCCGATTTCAAGGCCAAGGTAGTTTTAGCAGCGCTGCGCGGGGATAAGACCCTCGCGGAGTTAGCAGAACAGTTTGAAGTGCATGCGAACCAAATCTCGCAATGGCGCCAGCAGGCAATCGACAATATGGCTGCGAGCTTTGGCAAAGAACCGGTTGGCGCAGTATCTGAGGATGAGGTGAAGGATTTACATGCCAAGATCGGGCAATTGACGCTGGAAGTCGATTTTTTCGAACGCGCGTTCGCCAAGGCGGGATTGCCGAGCGCAAAGCGATGATTGACCGCACCCATGCCTTGAAGATAAGCCGCCAGTGCGAATTGTTGGATTTACAGCGGTCAACTTTTTATTACAAATAAAGGGCTGACCATAGCAAATCGCTTGAGCTCATGCGTAAGATTGACGCGTTGCATTTAGACTTTCCATGGATGGGGTCACGAAGCATCAGAGATCAACTGGCCAGAGGCGGTATCAACGTGTGCCGAGACCGAGTACGCGGCCTCATGCGCAAGATGGGCATTCACGCGATCTATCGGGCCCCCAGAACGAGCATTCCCTTTAAAGGTCATAAGATTTATCCCTATTTGCTCAAAGATCTAGTGATTGATCGCCCCAACCAAGCCTGGGCAACCGACATCACTTATATTCCTATGGCTAAAGGCTTTGCATATCTCGTTGCCATCATGGACTGGG
>CAWUWN010000093.1:0-30971 GCA_963926265.1 uncultured Burkholderiaceae bacterium | reverse complement strand
ACGAAGTGCAACACGTTTTAAAGACTGGTGAAACACTTCATACGGAGTTTTAAAACCTAATCGTTTACGTGGTCGGTGGTTAATACGATCTTGGATCATTTTAAGTTCATCTGCGGTCACGGTCGATAAGGGTCTTTTTTTAGGAATGTACTGGCGCAGTAAACCATTAAAGTTTTCATTTGAACCGCGTTGCCAACTTGCAAACGGATCAGCAAAGTAAGCCGTCGATTTCAACGCCTCATCCACAACAGCATGATCCGCAAACTCTTTCCCGTTGTCATAAGTCACTGTTCTGACGCGCGCAGCCAGAGGGGCGAGGCTTCTGATAATGGCTTGGCTGACCAGGTCGGAAGTTTTGCGGGTGACGTGCGACAGGACTGCAAACCCGCTTTTGCGTTCTACGAGCGTGACGATCGCTTGTTTGTGACCCGCGCCGATCACGGTGTCGCCTTCCCAGTGACCGACTTGACTGCGTGTTTCAACAGAAGCAGGACGTTCGGCAATGGGGCGCCTACCAATGATCTGCCCGCGACGACTCTTTCCGCTGGCGTAGCGCTTACGCCTCTTTTTCTGGCAACGAAGGTGTTTCCAAAGCACCCCGCCTTGGGCCTTGTCCGCGTAGACGTGTTGGTAAATCGTTTCGTGGCTCACGGGCAACGAAGCTGCAATCTGCTCGGGACTCCACTGCAGACTAAGCCGCTCAGCGACAAGTTGTCGCGTCACTTGGTCAATCTGCAAGGCGTTACGGCTCGCTTGGGCTCGTTGCTGACAAAGAATTTCAGCCTGTCGGGGGCGATAACCTCGCAAACTAGAGTTACGCAGAACCTCCCGACTGACTGTCGACTGATGTCGACCCAGTATCTGGGCAATCGTCTTGAGGTTCTGTCCTGCTTTCATAAGGGCATAAATCTGATAACGTTCAGCTTGGCTGAGATGTTTATAGCTCATAAGGTAACTTTGACTTGGCGGTCGGGAAATCTGAGATGCTAGAACACTCTCAGCCAACCCGCCTAATTAATCAAAGTTGCACTTCGTACTTGAAACCGCCTACTTAAACACTATGATAGTTTCTTCAAACCGCCTACTTTTAGGTTAGAAATGTTGACATTAAAAAATCTTGATGCGGGCAATGCGCATCAATTACGAAACGTCACTCTGGCCTATATCGCATTCCATGCTTTTTTCTGGTTTCTGATCGCCATCCTAAGCCATACTGCACCTCACAAAGACAGCATCGAAGAACTAAACTGGTTACAGCACTTTGATTGGGGCTATCCAAAATTCGGGCCAATCGGAACATGGTGGGTACATTTATTTGTCCATCTGTTTGGACGCGCCGTCTGGGTAACTTATCTTGCTGGTGTGGTCAATGTCGCACTTATGCTTTTTGTCGTCTGGCGTATCGCCTTGCAGATCACGACACCCTCTAGAGCATTAATTGCAGTTGTGTTAACGAGCCTCGTCGCTTATCACAATGTCAATGGCTTACAAGTCAGCTCAAACTTAATGCAGTTATTACCTACAGCGCTATTTTTATGGGCGGTCCTACTTGCCGTCAGACATCAAGATTGGTGGCGCTGGGTGCTTTTAGGTTTGACGGGAGCATTATGTATGCTCACTAAATACGCAGCAGGCATTTGGTTTGCAGTGATGGGGATTTGGCTTTTAATAGATACCCGTACACATAATCGCCGTGCGATGCTTGGAGTCGTCATCGCTATTTTAGTGGGTGCAATCGCAATGGTTCCACATATCGAGTGGTTAATCCGCACAGATGCACCAACCCTGCGCTATATGCAAAATCAACTCGGAGTAGAGGTCAATCACTTCACAGAAGTGGGAAAATTTATACTGAGTCAGTTAGGGAAGCTTTCACTACTCCTCATTGCACTCATTATTATTAATATTCAATTTAAACGTGATGGTGTGCCGACACTTCCACTCAAAGGCTTGCCGAATACGACCAACGAAGAGCGCTATGTCTCTTTTACCGCATATGGTCCGATGCTCGTCACCTGTTTACTCGGTGCAATATGGATTGATCTAAATGCCAATTGGGCAACTGCTTATTTTATTCTTCTAGGCCTTTACGCGATTCGGTATATTCCAAAAAATGACACCTCTCTTGCCTTACAGCGCGTGGTGGGGGTGGGGCTTGTCTTAAATATCTTCTTTGCCTGCTCTGTTGGTCTCTATTATGGCGTGCTCATAGACATAGTTGGTAAGGTTGGTCGTGCAAACTACCCCGCAACACTTCAAGGTAAATTACTGGATCAGGTTTGGAATGCCGATAAACGTGGCCCGCTGAAAGTCGTGATCGGTGAAACATGGGTCGCCGGCGTCACCTCAATCATGTCCCATGACCAGCCCCTAGTCATGCCTTATGGTCTCACAAGTAATGCCCCAGCGATTACTCCAGCGCTCATTCAAAAATGCGGTGCGCTGATCGTCATGGATAGTTCTGAAGCTAACCGTCCACTCACAGACGGTATGAAAGGCTATCTCGAGCGAGCGAATGAAACAGGTTCCATTCATATGTATTGGAATCGTTATAAGCCAGTGCGGCCAATCGAAATTAAGTGGGCCATAATTGAACCCGAGTCACCGGGAGCATGTAAACCCTAAGCACCCTCCTCACACATTAGACTTCTCGTCGGGTATCTTGGCTGACAGTCCGTTATTTGGACTGGATTATTCCCTATGATCATTCATGGTTGACAAACAGCCACTGAGCCACCTACCATCAGAAAATAAAAAAGGACTCAAGGTCCTCAATAGAGACAATACGAAGTAATGACAGCAGTCAGGGGAGATGTCATTGATGAATTCAGAAAGACTCGTCAGCGTGCTTTGGCTCCTTGTTGGTGGAGCCGTCATGCACACAAGCTACGAACTCGGCCTTGGCAGTGGTGGGGAACCAGGCTCAGGCTTTGTACCCATGATTGCAGGGGGCTTCATCTGTGCAATGGCTATTGCTGTCTACATTCAGTCTTATACCATCAAGGAAATGGCTCAATCCAGATTTGCAGATCACTGGCGCGGAACGAATTGGCCTAGGACTGTCATTCTTGTATTGCTCACACTCGCTTTCATTTGGCTCATTGAAATACTGGGTTACTTCGTGACTAGCATCTTGCTCTTAGTCATCATTATGAAAGTTTTGGAAAAATTGAACTGGTTCAAATCTATTGTTATTCCCATCGTGACTGTCACATTGACGTATTTATTATTTTCCTCAATGTTAGATACAAACATGCCTCGCGGCGTGATTGGCCTTTGGTGAGGACGACGTACACATGGAATTGACCGAAAATATTATTCATGGGTTTTCAGTCGCTTTTCAATGGCAGAATCTCTTATTCTGTTTTGTAGGAGTGCTGATCGGTACCTTGATTGGCGTCTTGCCTGGCTTGGGTCCGGTTGGGACAATGGCGATTTTGCTGCCGATTACATATGGGATTTCACCTGTCACGGCGATCGTCATGCTTGCAGGCATCTATTACGGCGCGCAATATGGCGGATCGACCACCTCGATTTTAGTTGGCATTCCGGGTGAAGCCT
This sequence comes from uncultured Burkholderiaceae bacterium, assembly GCA_963926265.1. Taxonomy (GTDB): domain Bacteria; phylum Pseudomonadota; class Gammaproteobacteria; order Burkholderiales; family Burkholderiaceae_B; genus Zwartia. The sequence continues at coordinate 27,410 of CAWUWN010000093.1, read as the reverse complement.
CTTCGGTCGTCACCGCTATAGATGGGCACCAAATGGCCTTACAAGGTCGGGCAGGTCCCGCGCTTGGCATCGCGGCGTTTAGTTCATTCATCGCCGGAACCATTGCCATTGTAGGTCTGATGCTTATGGCTGCCCCGCTCGTCAAGTTCGCACTAAAGTTTGGTCCTGCTGAATACTTTTCTTTAATGCTACTGGGTCTGATCATCTTGACTTATTTGGCGCAGAAATCGATGGTCAAAGCCTTGATGATGGCTGCGGTGGGTGTCGTGCTAGGACTCGTCGGCTTAGACAGCATCACTGGTATGCCGCGCTTTACAGCAGATATTCCAGAGCTTCTCGACGGGATCGGTATCGCACCTCTCGCGATGGGATTGTTTGGTGTGTCAGAGATTCTGCTGAATGTAGAACAACAGATCAAGCGCAGCGTGGTCGTCAAGCGTGTCAAAAATCTGCTCCCGAACCTTCAAGATTGGAAAGACTCTGCGGCTCCAATCACTCGAGGCACGTTGATCGGCTTTCTTGTGGGCATCCTTCCAGGCGGAGGAACAGTTCTTTCCTCATTTCTTTCCTATGGCGTTGAGAAACGCTTTTCTAAAGAACCAGAAAATTTTGGGAAAGGCGCCATTGCAGGTGTGGCTGGTCCCGAAGCCTCGAATAACGCGGCAGCTCAAGCAGGCTTCATCCCTCTCCTCTCGCTTGGCATCCCCGCAAGTGCAGTAATGGGGATTTTGCTAGGTGCGCTAATGATTCACGGCATCCAACCAGGGCCGCTCTTAATGAAGAACGAACCCGACCTGTTTTGGGGAGTCATCGCCAGTATGTATATCGGCAACGTCATGTTGTTGGTGTTGAATTTGCCGATGATTGGTCTGTGGGTCCGACTCTTGATGGTGCCATACAGCATTCTATTTCCCATCATTCTCTTTGTTGCCTTGACGGGAGCCTTTGTGATCAACGGATCCCTGCTCGATCTCTACATGATGCTTGGCTTTGGTGTGTTGGGATATTTCATGCGTAAATTTGAATACGAACCAGCACCGTTGATCTTAGCTTTTGTATTGGCGCCACTATTGGAAATGTCCCTTAGACAGTCTCTCATTCTTTCAGACGGAGACGCTAGTGTCTTTTTTGTACGTCCGATTTCTTTGACACTTTTAATTATCGCTGCACTGCTACTCTTATCAGCGCTCATTCCATCAATTCGCTCAAAGCGACAGCAGATCGTCGCCCAAGCCGAAGAGGAAACCTAAACCTAGGACTGTTAAGCGACACATTCAATACACGTACTGATGATTAGAACTTGCCATACCAAAACAGGAGAGACAACATGAAAACAAAATTAGCCCTTAGTACCCTCGCAGTGGCCTTAGGCATGACTGCTGCCGCCTCAGCAGTCGCGAAGTATCCTGATAAAACGATCACGGTGTATGTAGCCTATTCTGCCGGAGGCACGACAGACCTGACTGCACGCGCACTCGCTCAAGGAATGGAAAAAATACTTGGCGTTCCCGTTGCAGTTGAAAACAAAGGTGGTGGCGGTGGCACCGTGTCAGCAACACTTTTGGCCGCTCAAAAACCAGACGGTTACAAACTTCTTGTTACCTCAACAGGTGTAATGAGCATGCGGCCACTGATGATGAAAGTCGCCTTCACGCCAGCGAACTTTGCTCCCTTGATTCAATATAGCGAATATGTTGGCTCTCTGACTGTACGCAAAGATGCTCCCTACGACACCATTGAGAAATTTATCGCTCACGCCAAGAAAAATCCTGGTATGAGCTATGCGTCTTCAGGCGTCAATACTCAACAACAAATTGGTGTGGAAACTGTTGCCAAGTGCAATGGTCTCAAGTTTAAACATGTCCCACAAAAAGGTGGCGCGAACTCAAACACACAGTTGATGGGCGGTCATATTGACTTTATCGCAGGCTCAGGCTCGCATCTACCCTTCGTGCAACAGGGTGAGTTTCGTGAACTATTGATTTTGCACCGCGAGACACGCGATCCCACCAAACCAAATGTTCCGATCATGAAAGATATCGGTTGCCCGCCCAGCAATCCAGCATTGGGCATGATTGTGGTGGCGCCAGCAGGCCTACCTGCTGACATTGCCAAAACGCTCGAACAAGCCATGAAAAAAGTCACAGAAGATGAGTCTTTTCAGAAATTGCTCAAGCGCTTTAATCTTCCTTATGACTTTAAAGACAGCACACAACTTAAAGCAGCCATTGCAAAAGAAACAGTTTGGTACAAGCAGTATTTAACAGAAAATAACTTGTTACTTAAAAAGTAAATTTAAAACGCCACCTTTTTTGGTGGCGTTTTTTTTATCGACCGTAAAACTTTTTGACTGTATCCCAAGCAACTTGCTGAAGGATCAATCTTGTTTTTGGGTCAACTTCATCAAATGCATCAAACTTATTGCCAACTGGTGATCGGTTATAGAGCGCCGCATAGACTGTCGCCGCCGCCAAATAGCTACCTGCTCTGGACGGGTGACTGCCATCATAAGATTTGTGAAGCTTTAGGGCAGGATCACGCTTATAAGCTTCAGCAAAGGCTAAGCCAACAGGTATGACCAAGGCGTTCAGGTCATTGCCAAGCTTGACATAATAATCACTATTTTTTTGTACATTGTCTGGAGTAGCCTGTTTGTGAGGTGCCACATATGAATGAGGCATGTAGAGTGCGATTTTTCCGCCTCGCTCAGCGATCAGAGCGGCGGCCTGTTTTGCCGCCTGGACGTGCGTCTTACCTTGTTTATCATTGATTGCCGCAGCACTATGACCTTGCAAAACTACAAGCTCAAAAGGTTCTTTAACCCCGATTTGACCAGGCTTTGTTAGCCAGTCGATATTATGATGATCTAAACTTGCCCCGCCAATCGTGGCTGACTTGTATTGAAGAGATTGTTTGATCTCAGGCTGGCCTGCGATAACCATGCCACGGAGCAGATTATGCAAACTATCTCCATAGTAAAGATAGCTATTGCCAATCATCAATAAACGTTTAGGGGTATCGACTTGTGGACTTTTCACCATTGGCTCTAATGCCCACGACAGCGAACTCAACATAAAAGCACAACAAAAAACAAAGAAACGAATGAGTTGAGTATTATTTTTCATTTTTAGAATCCTCTTTTAAAAAAATAACTATCTAGATCACTACCGTAAAGATCGTGCTCACGTTACTAGCCAAAATCTGACCAGGAATTTTTCAGTCACTACACTTAAAACATACTCTTTATAGCACCTGTAGTTGTAGCGAGACATATAGCTATAATGAAAACACCTTGAGTAATAAAAACAGCCTTTTCGAAATTAAATAAGATCACTACTCAGCTTTCAGGATCACTCATGACTTTAAATACCCAATCGACATCAAACATCAAACTCAAACTCTTTGCAATGCTCGCAACGGGATTATTGTTTAGTTCAATGTCTTGGTTGTCATTTGCCCAGTCCAGCAACAGTGACAATAGCGAATTAGCAAAAAAATTGACCAACCCAGTCGCCTCCCTTATTTCTGTACCCATTGAGTACAACTATGATGCCAATCTCGGTCTCAATAAGAAAGGCGTTGCCAATAGCCTGATCGTCCAGCCTGTAGTTCCAATCAAGCTCAATAGCAATTGGAACTATATTGTCAGGCCAGTCATGACATTTGAATCACTTAATAATGTCGATGGCTTCAGTGGTACAGGGGCTGGTTCAATGGTGTTAGAAACCTTCTTTTCACCTAAGTCTTCGGGTGGATTAATTTGGGGTGTTGGTCCGGTCATCAGCACACCAGCTCTTTCTGGTTCGAACTACGGAAGCTCTCAAACCGGTGTGGGTGTCAGCGCAGTGGGATTACTGATGAAATCCCCCTGGACTTTAGGCTTGCTTACTTACAACACATGGAGTGCAGGCGGAAGCGCCGCAAACGGAACGGCAAATAACCTTTTTTATCAGCCTTTTGTCTCCTATGTGACGCCAAATGCTTGGACCTATTCACTCAATACCCAGTCGACATTTAACTGGGATGCACGACGTGCACAAAATCCGTTGAACTTCACTGTATCTAAACTTGTTAAGTTTGGAGAGACACCTATTTCGTTCACGTTGGGTGCGCGCTACTACTTAAGCAGTGTTCCAGGCGGCCCTTCAGGCTGGGGTGCACGCGCAGCGATGACCTTTATTTTTCCTGAGTAATGAACACTTAGCTCATGCAATTGCTTTTCAAAGCAAAATATTCAAATTGTTAGTTGCAATCCCAATCAAGCCTTCGTTTTTGGTGAATCTGCCGGCAGACAAATCTTTTTTTACGTTACCAAGATCTCGTTGAGTTTCGCAAGAAAAAGCTCACGTCCGTGATGGATTTTGTCGAACCAATCTTGCCCAGCGCTCTCGTCAGTATCATCAGTGATGTATTTGAAAGAACGCCAAGAAACTTGCTTGCGATGGCATACAAGCGCCAAGGCAAAGAGCTCCATATCCACCACGTGTACGCCCTGCTCATTCAGCCATGGATCCGTCGTGCTCACAAAACTATCTCCCGTCGCACAGCGAACGCCCGGATGACCAGACAGTATGACAGCAGGGGTTTGATCAAAGGGTGTTGTGCCTCTCGGAGCCAAGGGCTCGGCTTGCATATCGCGCTGAATCACGTCAGCGACCTCGACCAAGCCAACAGTCTCCTCAGACAATCTACCTGCCGTTCCAAAATTAATCACCAAATTAGGCTGATAACGAAGGAGTGCATCAGTCAAAGTTATCGCAGCGTTTAATTTTCCTACCCCTGTAAAAACTACAGGAATATCGTGCGGAATAGGCGCATGATCCAGTTCCTGAGGTAAGGCACTGACGATCAATAATTTATTCATGAAAGCGAGGCGCTCGCTGCATCAAGTTGAGCAACAGCTTGGTTATCGAGCACCAGCTTTGCAGCTTTAGCCAAATCATTCAATTGCTCTAATGTCGTAGCGCTAGCGATGGGGGCGGCAAGAGCCGTACGGCCTTTGAACCAAGCGATCGCAACCTGTGCTGGCGTAGCACTATAGCGTTGCGCCACGTCATCAAGTGCGGCGAGTACCTTCAAGCCTTTCACACCCAAATATTTTCCAGCGCCGCGTGCACCACGGACACTTTTTTCAAGATCTGCTTCAGACCGATACTTACCTGAGAGAAAACCTGACGCCAGAGAATAATACGGGATGACGCTCACCCCCTCAGAAGCACAAAGCGGGAGCATGTCAGACTCAATGGCGCGCTCTAGCAAGTTGTAATGCGGCTGCATCGTTTCATACCGAGGCAAACCAGTCTTTGCACTGATATCCAGTGCCTCTTTAAAACGTGTGGTAGAAAAATTTGAAGCACCAATTGCGCGTACCTTACCAGCTTGAATCATTTTATCTAATGCTGCAAGTGTTTCTTCCTGCGGAGTGATCTCATCATCGCGGTGAGTCTGATAAAGATCAATGACGTCAGTTTGTAGCCGCGTCAAGGAGTCCTCGATGGCTCGTGTTAAATAGGCAGCTGAAAGCCCTTTGCCCTTTCCAGGCATTTCCATGCCAGCCTTAGAAAAAATCAACACGTCATGGCGCCGTCCTCGGGACTTGAGCCACTCACCAATGATGATTTCTGATTCACCGCCGCTATGACCAGGCGCCCAATAAGAGTACACATCCGCGGTATCCAGCGCGTTGAGTCCCGCATCAACCAATGCATCTAATAGGCGAAATGACTGAGCCTTGTCAACGGTCCAGCCAAAAATGTTGCAACCAAAAATGACTGGGGGCACCAAAATATTGGACCGACCCAGTTGTATTTTTTGCATGAAAGAATCCCCTAAGACTGGCTACCCATCAAATAATCAGGCAACCATGTGGCGATCTCAGGGAAGATACAAATCAGCACGATTGCCAGCACCATACACAGCATAAAGGGAAGTGCACCTTTCAAAATAGTGGTGAGCTTCACATCTGGCGTAATGCCGTTAATCACAAAAAGATTCAAGCCAACAGGAGGGGTAATCAAGCCCAGCTCCATATTGATGGTCAAGATCACACCAAACCAGATCGGGTCAAAACCTGCCGCAGTGATCACAGGCATCAAGATCGGTGTCGTCATCAAGATAATCGCAGCAGGTGGCAAAAAGCAGCCTGCTACAAGCAACATCGCATTGATGGCGGCCAAGATCACCCACTTATTTGCATTCATGCTACCTATGGCTTCAGCCACGGTTTGCGTGACTTGCAATGATGACATCATGTAACCGAATAAAATCGATGCGCCAATAATCATCAACAACATGCCTGACTCGCGCAAGGTGTCTCTAAAAATTGGCCAAATATCCCGCAAACGATACAAACGGTAAATAACTGCCACCATCACAAGGCAAAGCAAAGCACCTATGCTGGCTGCCTCAGAAGGCGTTGCAACTCCACCATATAACGCATAGACCACACCTATGATGACTGCGATCAAAGGCAAGAGTCGCGGAAGCAACTCAATTTTTTCTTTAAAAGAGTAAATCCGGTCTTTATCGACTAGCACCGTACCGCGCTTCCAACTCAGGAATAACGCCCAGGCCATAAACAAACCGGTTAATAAAAGACCAGGCAGAATGCCAGCAATAAAAAGCCTACCAATTGATGTTTCTGAAGAAATGCCATACAAAATCATCGTCACACTTGGAGGGATTAAGATCCCCAAGGTCCCACCTGCTGCAATCGCCCCGGTTGCCAAATCAGCGTCGTACCCGCGACGTCGCATCTCAGGGATGCCTACTTTACCAATCGCAGCACAGGTCGCTGGAGATGAACCTGTCAACGCCGAGAAAAGTGCACAAGCGCCGATGTTCGATATCACCAAAGAACCAGGCACCTTGTGCAGCATGCGTGCAAGTGCCTCATACAAATCGCTTCCAGCACGGGAGGAGGCAATCGCAGCACCCATCAAAATAAACATGGGCAAAGAGACTAAGGTAAAGTCATCCAAGCCTGAAAAGATTGTTTCTGGAAGGAAGTGAACACTTGACCAACCATCAAACAAAATCATGAAGGCAAGAGAAACTGCCCCTAGCCCAAATGCGATGGGGAGCCCCGTACCTAGCACTGCCATCGTTACAACAAAAATCAATACACCAATGACTAAGGGGCTCACACATGCACTCCAGGCTCTAGGCCAAACGGTTCTTCATAGCCAATGATGACAAGCCAGACATCCGCGATGAACTGCAAACACAGCAGCCCGAGCCCAATAGGCACGGACAGATAAGGTATCCACAAAGGGACTCGCCAAATCGAAGCTGTCGTCAAACCGATCTCCCAAGCCTCATAGCACCACGGAATCGATGCGTACAAAAAGATCAGGCAAAAGGCAAGAGCGATCGACGTACTTAAAAAGTAAAGAGTTCTGCGCAGTTTGCCAGCACACATAATAGGCAACAGGTCTACATTCACATGACCGCGTGTCAATAGAATGTAAGGGGCACCTAGAAAAGTCGCCCCAAGCACACAAAACGTCGCAAACTCTGTCTGCCAAATGGATGATTGGCCGAGCACTGCCCGGACAAACACCATGTGACAGACGACCAAAACGCTGACGAGGATCAGTAAAGCAGACAACACACCAAGCCCCTGGGACACTGCGCGAACCGCAGACACCCAACTTGGCATAGGGAAAGGCTTCACTATAGGGAAAGAGTTACTTGACACTCAAGGCCTTTGTGATGAGTTCTTTGCCTCCAGGGACTTTGTCAGCAAAAAGTTTATATGACGTTTTTTGAGCGACGTCACGCCAAGCTTGAGCTTCGGCATCTGTCAGTGTAATGACCTCTACGTTTGCCTTTTTAAATGCGTCAACCATCTTTTGATCGAGTTTTTTAGACTCAGACTCAAAGTAAGCCTCTGCTTTTTTCGAAGCAGCTGTCAACGCCTTCTTTTGAGCATCATTCAACTTATTCCAGGACCGCTTAGAAATCAGCACAGGCTCATACATGAACCACAAACCATTATCACCAGGGGCTGTAATGCACTTCATTTGCTCGTACATGCGGAACGATACAAAACTACCTGAAGAGGTATCTGTTGCAGTCGCGACACCTTGCTGCATTGCACTATAAACTTCGTTTGAAGGAATGGACACGATTGAGGCACCAGCACCTGCCCACATTTGTGCAAAAGTTGCTCCGGCCGAGCGCATTTTTTGCCCAGACATATCTGCTGGAGTACGAATACATTTCACCTTTCCACCAAAAGCACCGGCCAACCAAGCATCGGCCAATACATGGACACCACCTTTATCGATGATGGCTTTGATATCTGACATAAAGGGAGAGCCGTTGATACGCTTAGCGTGCTCATGGCTCTTTACCAATCCGGGCATCAGCGTTGAACCAAATTCTGGGTGAAATCCCGAGGCATAATCCAAAGGAAATGCGGTCATATCAATCTGACCTGTTTGCATGGCTTTCCACTGATCCTTGGCTTTCACCAAACTTGAACCAGGAAAGACTTTAATGGTTAGGCCAACGTTTGCTGCGGCAACGTCACGCGCAATCATCTGTACCATTTCATCACGTACGTCCCCTTTTCCACCAGGAAATTGATGGGAAGCTTTGAGCGTGATATCAGCCGCCATCACACCCGTCAATGGCAAGGCTGCGACAGCTAAACTTGTGAGAAATTTATAAATGGGATTGAGTTTCATGGCGGCACTCCTTTATTAGATTTATTAAAGCCTGCTAATGGATACGCACAAAATATTCGCAAAAAGAGATCAGCAACGCTCGATCGACGATTAGTATAAAGCTTATCAGGTAGATCCCGATGCGTGAAAACCCTGATAAGACAGCCTAGATGAACCCCTCTTATTCGCCCTTATTAGACGACTCTACAAAAAAACGCATTAGCCAGTCAATGACCCGCTCTGGCGCCTCTTCGTTCACATAATGCCCACAAGGCAATGCCTCACCCCGAACATCATTCGCTCGCGCGCGCCAAATTCGCAGAGGGTCATCAAACTGCTTGCCAACCAAGCTATGTTGACCCCACAAAACCAATAATGGCATATCGAGTTTACGACCAAGATCTGCGGTGTCCAACTCGCAATCGATCGTGGCTGCTGCACGATAGTCTCCACAAGACCCGCGAATGGTTTTTTCATTAAAACAACGAACGTATTCCGCCCAAATTTCCGGCGGAATATGATTGAGATCAGAGGTGAGCTTCAATAGTTTTTTACGCAAGAACCAATCTGCTGGGACGCTACCCATCATCCGCTCTGGTAAATCGGCAGGTTGCGCCATAAATGGCCAATGCCATCCGAGCATGGCCCCTACTCTGCCCATTGCGTTCCACATGTCTAGGGTCGGCACAATATCGATCAACGCCGCTTTAATTATTTTGTCTGGATAATCCAGGCACATCCGATGTGTTGTACGCGCCCCACGGTCATGTCCTGCGACATAAAATTTATCGTAGCCTAAAGCCTGCATCACTTCGACCTGATCACGTGCCATCGCGCGAAACGAGTAATTCGCGTAATCCGGATCCTCTTGTGGGGCGGAACTATCACCATAACCACGCAAATCTGCAGCAACTACATGAAAGTGTTTCGCTAGGTCAGGCGCGATCTTATGCCAGGCGACATGGGTGAGCGGATTGCCATGCAGTAACAACAATGGAGGACCTTTCCCGCCGTGACGCAAATGAATGTTTGCCCCTGAGGTCTGAATATCCATCTGGCTGAAACCAGGCATGATCGCCATTGCAAATCTCCATGCGTGTTTGAAATTATTATGTGTTGGCAACTTAGCCACTTCTGCAAGCTTAGCAAAAATAATGGGGATAACCCTCTGGGAAAACACGCACTTGTAATGTTAAGGTCTTTAGAAAAGTAGATATGACTTTTAATTAATCCAGTCATTTCACTCTAATAAGATTAATGACAAGCCTTAACAAGGCCGAGGAGAACTTTCATGAAACAAACCGCACTCGCTAGCTTGCTTGTAACCGCAGCACTCAGTACCCTTCCTATCGCGCCTGCTCTTGCGGTCGTGGATGGTCCTAAAGTTGCCTGGAATTTGTCTGTCTGGGGCCCACCGCGTGCGTTTACCGCTGGCATCGAGACTCTGGCCAAGTATGTTGAAAAAGAAACAGGCGGGAAGTTCACTATTAAAATCCATTACGGTGGTGCTCTGTCGAAAGGTCAGGATAACCTCGACAACATTAAACTCGGCTCATTCGAAATCGCTCAAATCTGCAGCGGCTACCACCCAGGAAAGCACCTTGGCATCAATGTCCTTGATTTGCCTGGCTTACCTCTTGGAGACTCTGAAGTACACGCAATGGTGCACGATGCAGTATTTCAACATCCCTATATTGTTAAAGAATTCAAACGTTGGGATGCCAAATTACTCATGACAGTTATTCAGCCACAATCTGAATTCATGGGTGTTGGGGCACCACCACTAACAATGGCTGATTTCAAAGGGATGCGTCTGCGCGCGCTCGGTGGCACTGGTGCGGCCATGAAAAATCTAGGGGCCGTACCAACATCTGTTCCCGCACCGGAAGTTTACAACGCGCTAGAGCGCGGAGTGTTTCGTGCTGCAGCTCTACCTTACACCTATGCTTTCGCATCTTACAAAATAGCGGATGTTGGTAAGTGGTACACCACCAATATGAACCCCGGTTCAAACAGCTGCCCGACTGTCGTCGGCCTCAGTGCCTTGAACAAACTGCCTCCCCAGTATCAGGCCTTGCTTGAAAAAGCCAAACCACTCGCTTACGCAGCATTGATTAAAGCGCAAGCGGAGTCGGATAAAAAGAACTTGGCAGCATGGCAAAAGAAAGGGTTGACTGCGATTGTTTACTCTCCTGCCGAACTCAAAATCTTTGCAGAAAAAGGCGCTGCACCTGTCTGGTCGGCTTGGGTTAAAGAAAATACGGCGAAGGGTGTCCCTGCTCAAGAGTTGCTCGACTTAGTATTAAGCGAGACCAAAAAAGCCAAAGCTAAACTAGGCAAAAACTAACATTATGAGTAGTAATACCACCATCACGACGAACACCCAGCTTGCACCTTTGGGAGGTGCAAGTTTGGATCTGTTGGACCGATCGCTACAACGTATAGAGTTCATCACTGCAGCGATCGGCGGCTTTGTCATTTTTGGAATGATGTGGCTAGGCGTGGCAGAGATTTTTCTGCGTAAAGCCTTCAACAGTCCTTTATTTGGGCAACTCGACCTCATTGAAATGACGATGGTGGCTTACGCCATTTTGACCGTCTCGTATTGTTATCGCAAAGCCGGCCATGTTCGAGTAGATATTCTGGCTGGTCGTTTGACGGGACGAGCGAATTGGATCATGGAATTAATGGCGACAATCGTAACGCTTGCCCTCATAGGCGTGCTGTTACCTGGCGCGTGGCACTATTTCCAAAATGCGTATTTGATTGGTGACTCAACAATCAATACAGATTGGCCTACTTGGCCATCAAAGCTTGCCTGCGTAATAGGTTTCGTTATTTTGATCGCTCGCCTCATCCTTGAAGTCTGGGCCTATGCACGCATGGTCATACACCCTGATGGTGACCGAATCGCCATTCCTGCTCCAACCCATATCATTGACGAGGTTGATTAATGCAGCCGATTGAAATTGGCATTATCGGCATGGTCGCACTGACCGTCCTGATTCTCGCCGGAGTTAGAATTTTCGTAGCAGCTGGTCTAGTTGGTTTTTGTGGGCTATGGGCCTTACGTGGTTTTGAAAAAGCCGTTGGTATCGCCGGTCACGTTCCCCACTCTGACACAACGAACTACGCTTTATCAGTGCTCCCTCTCTTTATCTTGATTGGGCATTTGGCTCACCAAGCAGGCATCGTTAAAGGGGCCTATCAGTGCGCCCGAGCGTGGCTGGGTTGGATGCCGGGTGGACTAGGCGTTGCAACCATCTTTGCTTCAGCTGGATTTTCGGCTGTTTCAGGCGCGAGTACCGCCACAGCTGCCGTTTTTTCTCGTATCGCAATCCCCGAATTGTTGCGATACAAATACCAACCCGGTATTGCGGCTGCATTAGTCGCAGCAGGTGGCACACTTGCCTCACTGATTCCCCCATCGGCAATCATGGTCGTGTATGGCATCATTACTGAAACCTCGATTGGTGGATTGCTCATGGCGGGTTTTATTCCCGGCCTCATTTCTGCCATCCTCTATGCATCCATCATTGTCGTTCGATTCAAACTCAACCCGAGCTTGGGAGAGCCCTCCCCCCCTTCATCATGGGGGGAACGTTTTAAGACTTTGCCGGATGCTTTACCGATTCTTGCCGTCATTGGTGCCGTACTCGGAGGGATGTACACCGGATGGGCGACTCCGACTGAGGTCGGTGCACTAGGTGCTTTTATTGTGTTTGGCATCGCTGTTGCAAGAAGCGCGCTTTCACCAAGAGGCCTGCTCGACTCTTTGCTGGATACAGTCAAACTCACCGCGATGATTTTTTCAATCATTTGGGGCGTTTTGATTTTTGTACGTTTCCTTGCTTTTGCAGGCGTATCTAGCGCATTTTCAGACTGGATTGTTGCGATTGGTGTTTCGCCCTATTTGGTACTGTTATTTGTTATTTTGCTTTACACCGTTTTAGGGATGTTCATGGACGGCATCGGTATGCTGTTACTAACATTACCTGTTGTTTTTCCCGTGATGAGCAAGCTAGGCTTTGATCCGATATGGTTCGGGATCATCGTTGTTAAAATGGTCGAGGTTGGATTGTTGACCCCACCTGTGGGTCTTAACTGCTACGTCGTCAATGGCGTTCGACCTGATATTCCGATGCAACAAATTTTTCGTAATGTCTGGCCATTTGTCTTAATGGACTTCGCTTGCATCGGTTTGTTTACGTTGTTTCCCGGGATCGTGACATTCCTTCCTAATCTTGCAATGGGCGGATGATGACTAATTAGCCGATCTTCTTTGGTTGAATAGACCACTTGTTTTGTAATTCAACCAAAGGGACGTTCGCGTAATTAAAAAAGTCAATTCCCATTACCAAATCTATCCCACACTCCTTGCCTCGCCGAAGAGCATCTGCAATGCGCTCTGGCCCATCCCGCGTTTCTAACTCATGACCCAGATGCGGTGCACTACCTACAACTGTTTTGAGAAGGCCTCCTTGAAAAATACTCAGGACGCCTAAAAAAGCCATGACTGCACCGGGTGAGTCTGTTGTCATGGCGCTATAGGCTGCAACCTCCATCTCGCCAATACCATCAGAATCATAATCAGCGAGAACATGAATCCAATCATGGTGAGCAACCGAGGCGTTCACGCTACCTACTACGCCGGGAAATGTAAACCCTCTTTTTTTATAGAAATCCCATAAGCCACGCCCTAAGCTTTTATCAGGGCAATGCTGTAGAGCCTCATAGCGTGCCTCAAGTTCGAGCGACGGCTCAATCGTGAGCATGATTGCTTTTAAGCCGTACTGATTTTCCAACTCCGGAAATGCAGGATCTTCTAGATCTTTGTCGTGATAGTAATTAGTTCGATAAAAATCCTGTTGCGCGAGTGCGATGGATTTGTTTGCAAGGTCTCGCAACAAAGCAATACCATCATTATGTATCCCTAATTTATTGGCCCATAACGAGACTGCGTCCGATGTCTCTTTCGGAATTTCAGCGCAAAGCATCTCTACAGCTAGCATGAGATCAATCACTTCATTACGCTTTTCTTGCTCCGGCATGCGTCGAGCAAACTCATCAATGCTGATTACGGGGAGCGTCTGAAAGTCGCAGTCATATTGCATTAATTGTTTAAAAATAACGCTCAGAAATTGCGGCTGCAATTCATTCGTCCATGCATTGATTCGACATGCGCTGACGACTGCAGCAGCCATGAACGGAGCGTCTGCAAGGTTGGTATGCTTAAAAAACATATGGGTAGCTCCTAAATTGTGGCTATAGATCCTACGTGCATGACACGTTACTTAGGCGCCCTAAACATCGCGCAGATTTTGTTCCCAATTGGATCACGCAAATATGCCAGATACATTTTCCCAGCAGGGCCTTCACGATAGCCTGGCGGATCTTCACAACTCACCCCGCCATTTGCAATTCCTGCGGAATGAAAGGCATCGACTAACTCAGCAGACTTCGCCATAAAGCCTATCGTGCCTCCATTGGCAGGTGTCGCAGGCTTGTTGTCCAACGGCAAAGTAAACGCAAACACACCCGTAGGACTTCTGTAAAAATAGCGAATGTCACGATTGAGCACACCCGGGCTGATACCCAGCGCGCCAAGAGCCGAATCATAAAACTTTCTTGACGCTTCAAGATCATTCGCACCGACCATCACATGACTAAACATAATATCTCCAGAATAACTATTGAGTTGATTTATAACGCAGAAACACTTGTCCGAACCAGACGTTTGATCAACCAAACGCTTTTTGACCGGCCACCCAAGTCTCTGACACTTTAATAGCACTGATCGCACTCATTTCTGTCTTGAATGGATCTTTTTCAAGGATTGTGAGGTCTGCTTCCTTACCCACGTCAAGCGAGCCAAGCATATGCCCCATACCAATATGCCGGGCTGGATTGATGGTGACTGCGCGAAGCGCTGTATTCAGATCGACTCTTTGATCTGGACCCACGATAGAACCATCCGCAATACACTGCCGCATAAGCTGAATCTGTACGTGACGCAAAGGATTTAAGGGCGTCCCTGCAGCAGGATTATCCGAATGAACAGAATATTGAAGACCTGCTTTGTGTGCAGCCGCGCAAGGCACCATAAATGCTGCGCGTTCTGGTCCAAAAATTGAATCTCTGTATGCAGCGCCATAGAGATAAACAAAGTCAGTCATGAAAGTCGGCTCATAGCCCAGCTTTTTCATTCTTTCAATTTGGTCCTGGTGCAACATCGTCGCATGCTCAACGCGCATGAGACCCTCCGAGGGATTCGCGCCATACACAGTCTCAAGTGCATTGAGATATTCATCAATCGCGGCATCACCTTGACAGTGCGCCAGCATCGTCCAGTTGGCAGCCTTGGCTTTTTTGCATATTTCAGTTATCTGGTCTTGCGTGTAACTCTTCGTACCCTTTTTGTCTGTATTCAGATAGGGTTGCGTTTGGGCCGCGGATTCCGCTTGATTAGACCCATCGACCCAACATTTCATCCCATACAGAGAGAAGCGACTATTCGGTAGGATACGCGCCCGATTCGAAGGACCCAGCGACGTGTATTGTTTACTCTCCTCGACTGCATCCGAGCTAAAACTGGCGCTCATGCGGATCGGCAAGTGATTGGAAAGCTTGGCGAGAGACTCCACCCACTCCGGCTTGACTGTTCCTGGTTCGTGCAGGGTGGTCAGGCCTGAAGCCGCAGCTTGTTTCGCATATTGCACGACAGCCTTCTCTAGCATCTCCGGAGATGGTTTAGGAACAGCAAACTCCACAACCTTCATCAAGGCAGGTTGGTTGTAAATCAAGCCATTCAAATGACCAGCACGATCACGTCCAAAGTATCCCCCACCAGGAAGCATACCGATATTCTGTGGAATGTTGGCCTTTGATAAAGCCAAACCATTGGCAGCACCTACGTGACCATTGACGTACAAGATAAATATCGGGTGACTCGTCGAAATCTCATTCAACTCAGCCAACGACCAGTCGCCACCTTGGAGCAAATTGTCATAAACGCCGAATGCCAGCCATTGACCTGCAGGCGTTTTAGCGGCAGTTGCTTTCATGAAAGACGCAACTTGCGCTTTCGATTTGTAATTTGAAAAACCTATATTGGTCAGTAATTGATCAAACAAGCTACTCAGCACCACGTGGTTATGTGGATCAATCAATCCTGGAAATACCGTCCTTCCTTCGAGATTGACGATCGTCGGTTTATTTTTAGTCAAACTCATGACATGATCGATCGAAACCGTCGCCAAAATCTTTCCGTTCCGCAATGCCAAGGCGTCAACTTTAGTTGCGTTGCCTGACATCGGGTAAATGGAGCCGTTACGGAAAACAGTATCGGGACGCTCTAAATCCTGCGCAGACAAACTGGCATGAAAGGCAGCTGTGATCGAGCCCGCACCGGCAAACAGCATCGTCTGTCGACGTTTACCTGAAAATTGGGCGGTCAAATGTTCGGAAAATTCAGATTTTCTACACCACATGCACATCGCTTAGACTCCCGCCTAATTTAAAGTTAATCTTAACCATTCAAAACGTTTAAAATCACAATATAGTGATGTTTGATTTGGGATAAATTTAATGGGACAAGATATTCGCTGGAAACAGCGATTTTCTAACTACACAAGAGCCTTTCAGTCACTGACCGAGGCGGTGGAACTTTCTCAACAGAGAGAGCTCTCTTCGCTTGAGCAACAGGGTCTCATACAAAGCTTCGAATTTACCCACGAATTAGCGTGGAAAATGCTGAAAGACTATCTCGAATACCAAGGCATCACAAACATTATCGGGTCTCGTGATGCCAGTCGCTTAGCCTTCCAAAATGAACTCATCCAAGATGGTGAGGTGTGGATGCAAATGATCGAAGCTCGGAATCAAACATCTCACACTTACAATATCAAGGTCGCTCAAGCCATTGTTGAAAGTATTTTGATGCAGTTTTATCCAGCACTTAATCAACTTGCAAATAAATTCGGCGACTTAGCCCATTAACATTAGATAGTGGATACCTTATCGCTATTTGAGACGATAGACAATACCGAGTTCATTGAACATATTTCAAGAGTAGGCATCGTTTTTTATCAGGCTGACTTTAAATAAACCCTACTCCCTTGGCTGACATCGACGCTTTCCCTACCGACCCTCGCACTGTTGAAAATGAATTACGTCACGTACGTGCACTGATGCAACTTGAGCAAAGGGAAGACCAAGCTCAATTCAAACTCAAAAATGCCAGTGCCAGCATCAAGGAGCGTCGCAAGCGCGGCCTCACGTGGTACCCCATCACCATCACTAAAGAGGACATTGGCTTTGGTGGCAAAGTGGTACTGGAAATAGAGCGCCCTGCTAGACGGCAGGAACTCCACTTATTTCAAGTGGGTAAGAATGCGTCTCTGTTTCTTGATGCCCCCGCCCACTCGGCATCCGAACGGCTTACGCTCAACGGCGTCATTACGAGCGTGCGGCGCAATACGTTACAGCTGACCACTACCAAAGATGAGCTGCCTGACTGGGTCTTTGACAGAGGCACGCTGGGCATTGACCTCACCTTTGATGAGGTGAGTTACCGCGAAATGAACAATGCCCTAACTGAAGTCATGGGCGCACATGCAAACCGGTTAGCTCATCTGCGCGACGTCCTGTTGGGAGCCCGACAGGCCCGCTTTCGCGCGCACAAAGCCGACGATATTTTGTACCCCAATCAGCTCAACGATTCGCAGCTCACAGCGTTACGCCACGTAATCACAGCGCAGGACGTCGCCATCATCCATGGGCCGCCTGGCACAGGCAAAACGACAACGCTGGTGCATGCCATCCTAGAAACTATTCGCCGCGAGCGACGCGTGCTGGTGTGCGCGCCCTCCAATACTGCAGTAGACCTGCTCACCGAAAAGTTAGCTGAACGCGGTGTCAACGTGATCCGGCTGGGCAACCCAAGCCGCGTCTCAGATCTGTTGCTTGAACACACGCTTGATGCCCGCCTGATGGCGCATCCCAGCTTCAGCAAGATGCGTGCGATGCGCCAAACTGCGGATCAGTATCGTGAAACCGCTAACCAGCGCACTCGGCGCTTTGGCTACGAGGAGCAACAGGAGCGCCAGCTAATGAAGGATGAAGCGCGAATGCTGTTTCAAGCATCCGACGAGTTAGAGCGCGTGATGACCGAGGACGTGATCGAATCAGTGCAGATCGTCACCTGCACGCTTGTAGGTGCCAGCAACCGTAACATTAGACACCTGAGCTTTGACACTATCTTTATAGACGAAGCTGCTCAGGCCTTGGAGCCGGGTTGTTGGATTCCGATTGCCAAAGGTCAGCGGATTATTCTGACAGGTGATCACCACCAACTGCCGCCTACAGTGAAAAGCGAACAAGCTGCCCGCGAAGGCCTGCGCGAAACCCTGTTCGAAAAGTGTATCAAGCGCCACCCTGATACTGCTCGCATGCTGACTGTGCAGTACCGCATGCACGAGCAAATCATGGGCTTCAGTTCAGAGAAGTTCTACCAAGGCCAATTGATCGCGCACCAAAGTGTCCGTCATGCCGGCTTAGATGCTTATGATCCGCGTTTCGCGCCCGATCTACCTGTGGAGTTTATTGACACAGCCGGTTGTGACTTTCTTGAAGTGACGCTCTCTGAGGGCCGTTCAACGGCAAACCCCGAAGAAGCGAATTTACTGCTCGTGCGTCTCACTCAACTACTTGCCCCCCATAACCCAACCGAGCACGCACACAAACCGCTCACTATTGGCGTGATTGCACCCTACCGCGCCCAAATTAACTATTTGATGGATGCCATCGAAGAAAACGACGCTCTCAATGATTTACTACTTCGACGTATGCTGAGCGTAGGCACAGTCGATTCGTTTCAGGGTCAGGAGCGAGACATCATTGCTATTTCATTAACACGAAGTAACCCCTATGGCGAAATCGGTTTCCTCTCCGACATCCGTCGCATGAACGTTGGCATGACCCGCGCCCGCCGCAAGTTATTGCTTGTCGGTGACGCCTCTACGCTCAGTTTCAATCCTTTTTTCATGGACTTGCTGAACTATATCAAGCGAATAGGTGGCTACCGTCAGGCTAAGGAAATCGCTGATTCATTGAGCGAATAAATCGCGAGAACTCCTGTGATTTAACTACCACTTCTCAACCCCAGGTCGCAGATCTAACTCAAAGGTCCAGGCATCAGAAGTTTGTTCATGCAGCCAGAGATAAGCACGAGCAATACTGTCTGGTTCAAGCAAGCCCTGAGGTCCCAAGGCCGCAACACGCTCTGGTTGCGTGTTGCGAACACGCTCGGAGTCAATCACACCATCCACCACAACATGGGCAATGTGCAAGCCCTGTGGAGCAAACTCTCGCGCCATACTTTGTGCCAACGCGCGCAACGCCGCTTTACCACCTGCAAAGGCACTGAAACCCACCCCACCTCTTAAGCTCGCTGTCGCACCCGTAAACAAAATCGTGCCACGTCCTTTGGGTAACAACATACGCGCGGCTTCGCGGCCGACTAAAAAGCCAGCCATCGCGCACATTTCCCAAGTTTTGAAATATTTTTCTGCTGTCATTTCTAGTAACGGCAAGCGCACGTTTCCACCAACATTAAAAATAACAACTTCAAGGGTGCCGACTTCGTTCTCAATTTTATTAAAAAGTGCGATGACCTCGTCCTCGCGGCGCGCATCGAGTTGAAATGCAACCGCACGACCACCCGCGGCTTGGATACTATGCACTAGTGTTGCGCTGGCATCCGGTGTACGTCGCGTCACACAAACCGTGAAGCCTGCTTGCGCAAAGCGTTTTGCAATGGCACTACCCGTTCCATCGCCCGCTCCTACGATCAAGCAAACCTTCTGTTTAGGTACTGCTGCAGTTGAGGTGTTCATGATTAAGCCCTCGCTGTCGGACGTGAAACCACGGAAGCATACCAACGATTGAGTTCTTTGAGCTCAGGCGGAATACGTGTGCCAGTCGCTTTGCCGACTAGAAAACCGCACTGGGCAACAATATCTGCGATCGTGTAGTGATCCGAGGCGATGAATTCGCGACCGGCGAGCTCACCATCGAGCCAAGCAAATGCATCATAAGCCCGGTTACGCGCATACTCGCCACAGAGTGGCTCTTGCGGCAGGCGTCCAATCCAGTATTCGCCAGTGTGTTGAAAATAGCTGACAATCGGAGCAACGATTTCAAACTCAATCCGTCGGGTCCACATATCCACTTGGGCTTGTTCCAAAGCGGTACGACCAAAAAGTGGTTTTTCTGGATGAAGTGCCTCAAGGTAGCGACAGATCGCGACTGACTCGGTCAGCAAAGTACCGTCATCCAACGCAAGCACTGGAACCTTACCCAGAGAGTTGATCGCGCGAAATTCTGGGGTCAGGTTTTCACGCTTGACGCCATCGACCTGATGCGTCGGAATCGTAAGCCCCTTTTCCGCCAAAAAAATACGTACGCGACGGGGGTTCATCCCTACAGCCATATCATAGAGCAGCATGTTCATACCTTTAAATACGAATATTGAATGCATTAAGGATACAACAGTCATCTAGACTACCAGTTGCGAGACACATGACACTGTGTGTGCTAGCGAACATTTATTTAAAAAAAAACAACCTAAAGTTTAGAGGTGGCAACGTCCAGTCAAGCATTAGAGGATGCAAGAGGTATTTGCAGGCCAAAAGGAGCTCTATGAATACAAAAGATCTGAAAGTTGCAGCCGAGCGCGCGCGATGCTCGATGTGCAAGAGAGAAATACCGATCTCCGAGGCCATCGTTCCCGAAGCAACGGACTATGTGGTGAGCTTCTGTGGCCTCACTTGTTATGACAAATGGAGAAGGCAACCAGATAACCCTGCACTGATCAAATCTTGATGATTTAGAGTGATTTGGAACGCTGCTTTACCTCTAAGAAAATTGTTAATTTTCTTAGTAAAAACATGGGTATAAGCAGTAAAATTTATCGGGATACTGTTTTGAATTCTCATTCCACCCGCCTAAAGGACTCCCTATGAAACAAAAAATGATCAAAAAATTAGTCGCGGCATTTGTTTCAACCACCTTCGCTTTCACCCCATTGATTGGTAATGCATGTACGGCTGTTAACGTCGTCGCAAAAGATGGCGCTGTTGTTGCGGGAAGGACCATGGAGTGGGCGTTTGACATGGAGTGGGAGCTGATTGCAAACCCAAAGGGCACCAACATTCCGATGACTGCGCCTGCTTCAATGAAACTCCCTGCGACAAAACTCTCTAGCAAGTATGCTTTTGTTGGAATTGCTCCTGGGGTGTTGGAGGGTTCGCCTGCATTTTTAGAGGGCCAAAATGAAGTGGGCCTGGCCATGAGCGGTAATTTTTTACCTGGTTTTACTGAGTACCAAACAGTGACCCCCCAAGATAAAAACTATGTTTCTGTGATTAATTTTGGAGGCTTTATCTTAGGAATGTTTGGCTCAGTCAAAGAACTGCGTGCTGAAATTCCAAAATATAAAGTCTGGTATGACGCAAGCGAAGTCAAAGGCATTCCAACGCCTCCGTGGTTACATTACGTCTTAACCGATCGAAGCGGTGACAGCATCATCGTAGAGTTTGTGAAAGGTCGAATGGTGATTCATGACAATGTAGCGGGCGTATTGACCAACGCACCAACCTATGACTGGCACCTCAACAATGTTAGAAACTATTTATCTCTTACCTCTACTGCAACACCCTCTGTCTCAGTAAATGGTACAAACGTGACAGAGCTTGGACAGGGTGGCGGTTTGATGGGACTGTCTGCAGATTACACCCCACCTTCCCGTTTTGTCAGACAAGCCTATCTCAAGCAGTTTGCTTATCAAGCATCCAATAGTACTGAAGCGGTTCAATTGGCTGGGCATTTCTTGAATAACGTTGACATGCCTGCTGGCGTTGTCCGTTCTACAGATGGTAAGCAAGTTTTTTCCGACTACACGCAATGGGTCAATCTGAAAGATTTGAACAATAACCGTATGAAGATTACAAACTACGCAAATCGTACAAACTTTATAGAGATTGATCTGAATCAAGTATTTAAGTCTGGCAAATCAAGAACATGGGTTATTGACAAGTTACCGTTCCCGAAAAATGATTTAACAGCAGAAATATTGAAGTAATTTTTCAAACAAAAGGCCTTAGGACGTTTTCGTCTTAAGGCCTTTTGTGTTTTGGTTGAAAAAATATGACTAAGACTCGAGCGCTATTCCTTTTGCTGACATTGTCTGCGTTCACGGCAATCAGCCAAACCAAAACGAATGTAGTCGGTACCCATTCATTTAAGACAAGCGCTCTTGTTTCAGCGGGCTATTTCGTGATGGGCTCTAACAATGGGCCCGATGATGAAAAACCAGAGCATCGAGTTTTTGTGAAATCATTTTTGATTGATGTGCTTCCGGTTAGTAATGCTGATTTTGCGAAATTCCTGAATGCACGTGGCTTGAAAAATCATCTAGGGGAATCCTTTTATGACGACGATGATCGTGATGCAAGAATTCATCAGAAAAACTCGATATGGCAAGCAGATCCAGGCTACGCAACGCACCCGGTCAATGAAGTGAGTTGGTTAGGTGCGCGTGATTATTGCGCCTGGTTAAACAAACGACTGCCTACCGAAGCAGAGTGGGAAAAAGCCGCACGCGGAACAGATAGAAGAAAGTATCCGTGGGGCAATTCAAAGCCGGATCACACTCGGGCTCTGTTCGGCGCAGCCTACAACGCGTCTGCACCAGTGGATGCGTTTCCAGAAGGCGCAAGTCCGTACGGAGTTTTAGACTTGTCTGGCAATCAATGGGAGTGGGTTGCGAGCGCCTATCGACCCTACCCCTACAGCTCTGACGATGGCAGAGAAAATCAAACCCTGGGCCCAATTCGGTCGACCCGCGGTGGCGGGCATGATTCAAGCGAAGACGAACTCACAACAACCCAGCGAGGCAGAAACTTATCTCGTAATCCAAAGGCGGGGCATCATAATATTGGATTTCGTTGCGCGAATTCCGATCTTTATTAAACATTTTGAGAGCACACTTCCGATGAAATCTTACTGGATCAACAAAACCCCGAACGGTACCGAGCTTGAGCTGCGCGAACAACCGGTGCCTTCGCCCGGTCCTGAACAGGTCCTGGTGCGAGTGTGTGCAACGAGCATTAATCGTGGCGACATGCTTGGTGCCATTAAGCTTCATAGCGCCAACGGCGGGCGTCCCGCCGGAGTCGATGGTGCCGGCACCGTAGAGGCACTTGGTACCAATGTTCGTGGGGTTGCGATCGGCGACCTCGTCATGTTTCGCGCTAAGGGCTGTTTTTCTGAATACGTAGTTGCCGAATCGACCTTACTCACCCCGGTTCCGGATTGTCTGAACTGGGAACAGGCCGCCGTGATTCCAATCGCCTATATCACCGCCTACGAGGCACTATTGCAATTTGGTGGCCTGCAAAACGGCGACTGGGTGTTGATTGCCGGCGCATCTTCTGGCGTCGGTGTCGCCGCAATACAGATCGCAAAAATGCATGGTGCTAAGGTCATCGGTACCTCTGGATCCGAAGAAAAGCTTGCGCGCTTGAAGGCGCTCGGTCTCGACGCCGGCATCCAAACGCGTGGCGGAAACTTTGCACAAGAGGCGCTGCAGATCACAGGCGGCACCGGTGTCAGGCTTGCTGTAAATTTGGTGGGCGGCAGCGCTTTTGCAGGGTGCCTTGAAGCACTGACTGACTTCGGCCGTTTGGCGGTTGTGGGCTACGTTGACGGGCAGATGTTGGCGGGTCTCGATCTTGAGCCGGTGCATGGCAAACGCCTACAGATTTTTGGGCTTTCAAATGCGCCCTTATCGACAGCAGCGCGAGCGGTTGCGCAACGTGGCTTCGAGCGCGCGGTCATGCCCGCCATTATCGATGGCAGGATCGTACCAATCATCGATCGCACGTTTTCCTTTGATGAATTGCCGGCTGCTAAGCAATACGTCGAACAGAACACCTTGCTGGGCAAAGTCGCCATAAGGGTTGCCTGATATCCGCTTCCTTGCCAACTGAATTTAAGCGAAGGACGGCAGAAATATTGCCAACAAGAGCGCAAGACCAGGAATGCACCTACCGGGTTGTAAACCACACCCACTTGAGGGTAGAGCATTGAAAATCAGTGTCGCTGTTACTGGACGCGCCGTCCCAGATTGGTTATTGCGCCTGCAGCGACACATGGGGATGATTCGACATTCTTAAAGGTTCGTTACGCGCACGTGAGCTAGGTTAATTACCGAGTTTGCCAAACCGTCGCATCAATTCGACGGTGGCACCATCCGCCATCAAGTCTCGCTCCAGTCGATAAGTTTCTCCAAAAAAAGCTTGGCTGGCTATGCGGTCATTGAGAACAGTTCTAAGGACGCCCAGTGCCGCTTCTCGATCAAAGATGCTTTCCATGTAAAGCACTCTTGCGCCGGCAGAGCCGGGGCCGAATGCATATACAAAATATTGAAACTGAAGATTACCTTCGCGGGGTGTCTTAGGACCAGTAATCACCGCGATCGCTTTTTCAAATTCTCCGGGTTTCAGTTTTTTACTGAGTTCTTGCACAGCTTGATCAAGAGCATCAATCTGAACATTTGCAGCATCTGCGGCATTGGCCAGAAGTAATGGCGCGAGGGTGCGAGCATAGCGAGTGACTGATGTAGTGTCGATATTTTCTCGCTTGAGAATGCCGTCGATATACGCACGCGATAATGACAGGATCTTCTGTTGACGAGCCTTTTGCGCCTCGGAAAATGACGCCTTAGTCAGATCTGCCTCTGCACGGTCAATTTGCCTGAGTAAAGTCTTAAATCTTTCCATCCAACGTTGATCCGTTGGATGCTCGAGTAATCCTATCGACGCCGAGTACACACCAAGAGGAAGATGCGAAATAGACTTGAGGAAGTGATAGAGGGGTGGCGAATACGGTAAAGAGCCTAAATCCTCACCCCTAATTAAAGTAACTGTATCCGTCACCAGAAAGACGGGTTGATCACTCTTCAACGCAAGGGATCGAGCGGCTGCGTAAGACTCTCGTGCAGCTGCATTGAGATCGTTGAACAAGAGAGGCGTTGGATTCTGAGCAAATGCGGGCAGAATCAAGGCAAAAAAGATCGAAAAAGTTTTAAGTGTGATTCTGTACATTCTAGCTCCAGCATTCAGACATCTATGTCAATTTATTTAGTTGGTCCTGCTGGCACGATTGTGGACTGTCATACGGAAATAGATATACCCAACCAACATGAATGACACGAAGATGCCAAAGATCAAGGGGTTGTAATAAATCATGGTGACCAAGCAGACAAATGCGGCAATCAATGCAAACGCAGGAAAGTAAGGGTAGATCGGAGCCCGGAACGGGCGGATCATTGAGGGTTCGGTGCGGCGCAATTTGAACAGGCTTAACATGCTGATGATGTACATCAGAATCGCGCCAAATACAGCCATGGTCACAATATTGGCAGTCAGTGGCAAGCCGCCAATCTGGATCCACTCATCGCTAAAGATCGCTGCGATTCCGATCACACCACCGGCCAAAATAGCGCGATGCGGAGTCTTGAAACGTGGGTGTACTTTGGCAAAGTAGGCGGGCAGATAGGCCTCGCGGGACAAGGCGAAAATTTGGCGCGAATAACCCATGATAATGCCGTGAAACGACGCTACCAAACCGAACAGGCCAAGCCATACCAGCATGTGTAACCAACCGCTGCTCGCACCGACAATCATCTTCATGGCCTGGGGCAACGGGTCGTTGATATTGGCTAGCTGCGTCCAGTCCCCTGCGCCGCCAGCAAAAAACATCACGCCCATAGCCAATACCACCAACGTCAGGATGCCCGCTATGTAAGCAGTCGGGATCGAACGCTTGGGATCTTTGGCCTCTTCAGCGGCCATAGCTACGCCTTCGATCGCCAGAAAAAACCAGATGGCAAACGGTATGGCAGCAAACATTCCGGGAATCGTTGCTAGGCTGAAGCTGTCCTGGCCAGACCAGCCCCCTTTGACAAAATTATCCATCAAGAATCCAGGCGCAACCACCCCCATGAAAACCAGCAATTCGAAAATAGCCACCAACGTGATGACTAACCCGAACGTGGCAGCAATCTGTACGCCTAAGATATTGAGGGTCATGAAAACTATGTAAGCGCTCAATGCCGCCATTTTGGGATCCAGCCCAGAAAACTGCACATTCAAATAGGCACCAATGGCTAACGCAATAGCCGGCGGCGCAAATACGAACTCAATCAGTGTGGCGGCACCGGCTACATAACCACCCATCGGCCCAAAGGCACGCTTGCTATAGGCAAAGGGGCCGCCTGCTTGGGGAATGGCGGCGGTTAACTCTGTGAAGCTGAAGATGAAGGTGGTGTACATGGCCGCAATGAACAGGGCCGTGATCGTAAAACCTAGCGTCCCGGCCGTGGCCCAGCCAAAGCTCCATCCAAAATAGATCCCGGAAATAACCAACCCTACAGCCATGCCCCAGAGCTGCAAGGTGTTCAGTACCGGCTTGAGGACGTCAGGTTTATGGAGTGGATTTGATGTATTCATCTTTGTTAAGCTTTACTTTGTCTGCCGTTAGTTTCACTGAGGCTCAGATAAACATAATTTCTTGATTAGTTTTAAAGGAACGACTAGAAACCTCAAGGCTAAATTGATGCGTTATTAGAATGATTTTCAGTCCTAGGTCGAAGGCCAGAACTCTTCTGAACAGGCTTTCCATATTTGAGTCTAAACCAGACACATGCTTTACGTACAGTAAATACCTACGGCTCTGCGTCATTAACGGGGGATAGCGGTATTCATTAAACTTGTTTTTACGCTAAAACATCTTTGTCAGTTCAATACAAGCCAAGCCCTTCGCAATCAACGCATCGTCAACCGTAATCAAATGATTAATGAGAGTTTGCAAATTGGCAGTTCGTGTCATTGACTGTTATCGGAGCTTTATCTGACTGATCAGATGGAAAAGAATAAAGAATAACGCTTCTCATTAAACAGTTCGCGTTGATCCGCTTATGGAGAAAGCATCCAAAATGTTCATTGTCACTGCACTAATTAATGGGGATTAGCACGTCAAACTTCAAAGACGGTAGCCTTCGTAATATCTGGCTGGATAATGGTTATGTATAGACAGCCATACTTACTGACGCTTAAGCTCGTTACACGCTGCAACGGTACTTTTACCATTTGCACTGATTGTATGTGTGTAACAACTATCCATAATGTCGTTGCCCACCATATCAAATACCCGAATGCCGTCAGAATCACTGGTCACACCACTTTTCATATTTGATCGAAAAGCACCGACAAAATTGTCTTTTAAACCGTTCTTTGAAGTACGATAACCTGAAAAGTTTTGCCCTTGTTGCTTGTCGATCACAAATGTAAACTCGGTTTTAACGAATCGAATTTCGTTAGGGTCTTTCGTATTGTGATGTAGGTTAACACCCAATATTGCCGTATGAGTAACCCCAACCCAAGTACCTACAACGTTAGTCGCTTGAGCTGTTACAGCAGAAACAGAGAGACCAATTGTTGCAAACAAAATAACTGCCGATTTAAATTTCATGATTTTGCATTACCTTTTAGTGAAAAAATTTACTGTTGGTGCCGGTTGAATATTGACCAGGGGCTTTTGTTGACTTGAATGCAGCCAACTGTGGATAACTATACCTGTTTAACGGTTTTGGTTGTCCCTTTTTATTAACTGGCA
>CAWUWN010000092.1:0-7844 GCA_963926265.1 uncultured Burkholderiaceae bacterium | reverse complement strand
CACAGGGAGCGTGTTCAAATATTGCCCTTGAGGATGCGCCAACCACTCGGCCGGTGTGCGAATCAAGCCTCCACACGCCTTAGCCTCTGCGATCGCCTGTTCAAGCGCCTCACCCTCCCATTGACCCACAGCTGAAGAAACCCCCTCAACCGAATGCTCGCACTGCAAGACACCTAGCACTTTAGGAGTCAAACTTGGCAAGTTCAGATGCGGCAGAAACCATCTGCCATCCTGGGTCGGCCAGGGCTGCGTCGTAGTCAGCATTTTTGCCATCATGTCCGAGGATGGCACAGCTGCATATTGCCCTTCGGCATTTTGCTTACGCGTGTAATCCACCGTTCGCAACGAAGCTGCGGCTTGACCCACATCTAAAGACAATTTTTGCCTAGTACCGTGACGCAGTTCCCACAGATCATTTGCCGCGATCCCTACCATCGACAGCGCTGCTGCGACTGACTCACCGACTTTGAAAGGCGTTTTGTAAAAGGGATCTGTGCCAGATATCTCAATCGCCTCAATTGGTGCGCCGAGCTTTCTCACGCTCAGCAACTCGTTCAGTGCAGAATTAAAGCCTAGTGGTTTACCTGCCAAGATGGTGTCTGAATCTTTCAACGTCACGCGTCTGCTCCTTTCATATCCACTGCCTTATCCCAGCTTGTATTGAGGATATATCACTTTGATCGGCATTAGGAACTGCCATAGGAAACGGCAGCACACAAACCACTATCAATCATCATTAAGTCCAATAAAATGGTCTTAAATCCAATAATTGATCTACTATGACCGCAATAACGGACTTATTGTTATAATTATAAAATTGTATCAATAAGTAATTTATAACGGACTTTATGAATTAAATTGGTTAAAAATGGGTACTATAGCGGACTTTTTGACAGATCAAGAGAACATGATCGAAATCGGTATAAAGCTACGCTCAAGGAGACTTGAACGCAACCTTACGACCGAAATGCTTGCACAAACCACTGGCCTCAATCGCAAGACGATTATGGATTTAGAGGCTGGGCGCGATGTGCGGTTGAGCACGGTCATCAAGGTATTTCGGGCCATGCAACTCTTGGGTGCCTTAAATACAACTCTCCCCGATACGCTACCCGGTGGCCAAGCACTCTCTAGTCGTGGTCAACCACGGATGCGTGCCTACCGCTCAGATTCGAACAATAAATGACCCGTACAGATCAACCCAAGCCCAATGCGTTCAAACCCCGCGCGCGCAAGACTAGTCTAAGAATCCTTGCCAAAGCCAATGTTCATTTATGGGACGAGATGATTGGCTCTGTGATGGAATATGAAAACGGACGCATCGGGTTTTCATACGATAGTGAATACATCCGCAATGGTGGTCTGGCCATTTCACCAAAGTATTTACCCATTGAAACCAGAACTTTTGAGTTTCCGGACTTACAACGTCAAGAAGCGTTTATGGGCCTGCCTGGCGTTCTCGCAGACTCATTACCCGACACTTTCGGTAATTTGATTATTAAAAAATATTTCGAAGAGCGCGGCGAGCTTGCTCAGTCGATGAGCCCCGTTCAACGTTTACTTTATGTAGGCAATCGAGCAATGGGAGCACTCGAATACTCTCCTCGGTTACAACGCAAAAGCGCAGAAGAAGAACAGGCTCTAGAGGTCAAAAGCTTAGTCGAGTCAGCAAGGCGACTCATTGAGGGATCGGCCGGCGAAGCCATCCACGAAATTATGCGCGTAGGTGGCTCAGCGGGTGGCGCACGACCCAAGGGCTTAATATTGTGGGATCGAAAAAAAAATAAAGTTCGCTCTGGCTTTGCCAAACCTCATACCGGAGAGGAGCATTGGTTACTGAAATTTGATGGGGTCAACTCTGCAAGCGAACGCGATAACAAAGCAAAGCCCTTCAATCGTATCGAATACACCTATGCCCTCTTAGCCAAACAACTGAAGATCGATATGGAAGAAGTCGGCTATTTAGAGGATGGCGGGTTGTTTCACTTTATGACGCGCCGCTTTGATCGTAAACAAACCACCAAGCATCATATGCATAGTTTGGCTGGCATGACGCACGTGGATTACAACTTACCTGGCGCATACAGCTACGAAGCTTGGCTGCGCTTGATACAAGAACTACATCTCGGCTACCCCGCCATGGAGCAAGCCTATCGGCGCTTGATGTTCAACGTGATCGGCCGCAACCAAGATGACCACGTTAAAAATATTTCCTTCCTTATGAAGAGCCCCTCTACTAGCTGGGAGTTAGCACCCGCCTATGATTTAACTTACTCCGCTGGCGTAGGCTACACCCGACAGCATCAAATGACGATAGGGGGTCAAGGAGACTTGTTTACGCGCGATGATCTGATCACAGTTGGAAAAAAATTCGGCATCCATCATCCAGACAAGATCATTGATGAAACCGTTGAGGTCTTCTCCAAATGGCCATCCCTTGGTGAGCAGTGGGGCGTTCAAGCCGAAGACCGTGCGCGAGTCGTGGCGGGACATCGACTTTACCTGGCGTCTTGATCGCCAAAATCCAAAAACACTTGCCATGCTCGAGAGGCTCAAGTACCTTCTTGGACGAGACAGTTATTAAATAATCTCAGTAGTGTCCCAACGTTTCTCATAGGAGATCAAGCTGATTTTGCTCGAAATCGATATTTGAATTTTCGTGGGGCGGGTTAAGTAGTTGATTTATCGGTGTTGTTTGAAACATAGTCAAACTCAGGATTTGTAGAATTTCGTGAAGACTGTTGGGCAGTTTCAATCGTTTTTTGAGTATCGCGATCAGCACGTACGTGCAGACCGCGATCCAGATTTGCGTCTTGACTGCGTTCTCGCTGGTGCCCAGAAAGGTCTTGATCCGAAGGTGCTGCTTGATCCACTTGAAGAACAACTCGACCTGCCATCGTTGCCGATAGAGTGCTGCGATCATCTCGGGACTGAGAGCAAAGTTGTTGGTCAGAAAGGTCAAGCGTTTGCCATTCTCGTCTTTGGCAACAACTCGGCGAATCACTTGCGGATAGTCTTTGGCGGTGTAGTAAACAGTGAGCACGCCGGTCTGATCGCAAACGATTTGAGTGTTCGCACGATCGACTGGTTGGGAGTATCACCGCTGAAACTTTGTGTTGGACTTGGCTCGCGTGACAAAGAAAGCTTGCGATTGGTGAATGGCATAAAGTCGTTTGTAGTCGAGGTAGCCGCGATCCAACAAATAGAACGCCCCTGGCTCGATAATAAGATCGTCCAGCACGTTGACCTCGTGGGTCTTGCCGTCTGTAATACTGATAAAGCTTGGGATTGCGCCCCGCAGGTCGAGCAGCGTATGGAGTTTGATCGCACCCTTGGCTCGACGAAACGGTGCCCACGGATACATCGACAGGCACAGATCGATCGTTGTTGCATCGAAGGCGTAGACCGTAGCATCCAGATCGATACCCAGCGGTTCGTCGGCATACAGCGGTCTCGCAATCCCAATCAAATGCTGAGCATAGTCGGCATAGATCTGCCACGGTCGCGTCGCGTTCGCATTGGCCAGCGTATTGCGAGACAGTGTCGCACATCGAAATCCCATGTGGTAAAGACGCTTGGCCTGTGCACGCAGATTGACTTCGATATCGCGAAGCGACTCCCGATAAGTCAATTGAGCAAAGGCCATTGCGAGGAACTGATCCAAGCAGGTAAAGTCCTTGACCTTGTGATCGCCTCGGTGCGCGGCGACGCAACGCCGGAAAGTTGTCAGTGGCAGATGCATCATGATCTGCGAGAAAACGAGTTTGCCTTGGTGCATGAGGGTTCCCCGCGAGTAGTCGCGAACAACCCAAAGTCTGCTCGAAATCAAAGTTGAAATCGAGACCAGACAAAATGGAAGAATTTAGCAATAAAATCATTAACTTACAAGCTCTTGACGTGCAAACGTTGGGACACTACTGATGGATTGTCACAAAATCTTCACCCTACGGTAACCCAATGTACATTTATCAAGCTTAGAGTTTGTTCCAGTGCCATCAACTGGAATAAATCATGACTCTTCCTTTCCCTCGTTTAGCTAAATACCTCGCACTGGCGTTTGCCGGTGTCACAATGACTGCACAGTTTGCCCACGCGCAGACTAATGCGCGGGACAATCGTCCAATCGTGCGTGTCGCAGTCCAACAGATCTCCAATAGCGGCGCCCTCGATCCGCTACGTGAGCAAAGCAACGTCGGAACGCGTGTATTGCCGATGATTTATGCGGGTCTCATCGAGCTCGACACCACCGGTGACTTGAAACCCAAGGCCGGTATCGCTGAGTCCTGGAAGCGCATCGACGATCGTACGCTTGAGTTCAAACTGCGCCCAGGCGTCAAGTTTCATAATGGTGATCCTGTCACAGTCGAGGACATCGCGTTCAGCTTCGGTCCTCAGCGCATGTTCGGCCAGACCAAACCTAATACAGGCACGACAACTGCCAAGCCTGCAGTCGCTGCAAAGGGCGCACCCGCAGCCGCCAATGATCCCGCTTTTGCCACAGGTCCTACACCCCCTCCAGAAGTGGTCGCGGTCGCACGCAACATCTGGCCATCACTCATTGGTATCGAAATTATCGATGACAAGACGGTCCGCTTAGTGAACGCCCTTCCTGACGTCACGCTCGAGGGTCGTTTGGCTCGCCTAGGCTCTGAAATTATTTCTAAAAAAGCTTACTTGGCTGCCAAGGACTGGAACTCTTGGGCGCAAAAACCAATCAGTGCGGGTCCTTTCAAGGTTAAAGAACTCAAGCAGGATCAGTCTCTAGTGTTGGTCGCAAATGATGACTATTTTGGTGGTAAGCCCAATGTTCGCGAGATCCGTTATACGGTTGTGCCTGAGGTGTCTTCTCGCATCAACGGTTTGATCTCGGGTCAATATGACTTTGTGACCGATATCCCCCCTGATCAGTTCAAACTCATTCAAAACAATCCAAAATTTGAAATCACAGGTGGTCCAGTCCTTAATCACCGCTTAGTGGTGTTTGACAAGACCAATGCCGTCCTGGCCAATCCCAAGATTCGTCAGGCCATGACGCATGCGATTGACCGCAAGGCGATTGTCGACGCACTGTGGGCGGGCAAAACCTCTATCCCTGCTGGTCTGCAATGGGAATACTACGGTGACATGTATCTTAAGGACTGGACAGTTCCAAAATACGATGTCGCCTTGGCTAAAAAACTGTTGAAAGAAGCTGGTTACAAAGGCGAGCCGATTCCGTTTCGCACCATGAACAACTACTACACCAACCAGACACAGACTGATCAGATCATGCTCGAGATGTGGAAAGCAGTGGGTTTGAATGTTCAGATGCAGATGGCTGAAAACTGGTCGCAGATTTTTGAAAAAGGTCCAACGCGTGGTGTGCGTGGCTGGTCCAACTCTGCGCCCTTTAGCGATCCGGTCAGCTCAATTGTGAATCAGCACGGCCCCAAAGGTCAACAGCAACGCATGGGTGAATGGAGCAACGACGAGTTCAACAAACTCTCTGATGTGTTGATGACGTCAGTCAATCCAAAAGAGCGTCGTGAAACGTTTGCCCGCATGCTTGTGATTGCCGAGCGCGAAGATCCTGCCTACACGGTCTTGCATCGTACGGCTGTGTTTTACGCCAAACGCAAGGATTTTGAGTGGAAACCTTCGCAGACGTTCTTGATGGACTTCCGCGCTGACAACCTTCAGCCTCCTAAATGAACCCAGAACGCCATCCAGTGAAAAAGCCATCACCAGAGATGCTCTTGAGCGTCAAAGGATTGACTGTAGCCTTTGCCAGTGAAACCGACGTGCGCAGAGTCGTGCACAGCATTGACCTCGACATAAAAAAAGGGACGGCGCTTGGCATCGTGGGCGAGTCAGGTTGCGGCAAAAGCGTCACGTGGATGGCGATGCTGGGTTTATTAGGGACCAAAGCCCGTGTTTCGGGGAGCGCTAAGCTCTCCGGACAAGAGCTGATCGGTTTGGACGACCGTGATCTCTCAAAGATTCGTGGCGGTAAGATCGCGATGATTTTTCAAGATCCTGCCTCTTGTCTCAATCCCGTTCACCGTATTGAAAAGCAGTTAGCTGAGAGCCTGGCGCTACACCGAGGCCTTTATGGTGCCGAGGCGCGCCAGGTTTCTCTAGATTTACTGGATCGGGTTCAGATGCCCAATGCCGTTCAGCGCCTGAGCGCCTACCCCCACGAACTATCCGGCGGTATGAATCAACGCGTCATGATCGCGATGGCCTTGGCGGGAGAGCCTGACTTGCTGGTAGCGGATGAGCCAACCACGGCACTCGATGCGACGGTTCAGGCGCAAATTTTGGATCTACTCAACCAATTGCGCAAAGACTCCGACATGGCGCTAGTGCTAATTTCTCATGACCTAGGTGTGATCGCTGAGGCTAGTGAGCGCGTAGCCGTCATGTATGGGGGTCGAATTGTCGAGCTTTTACCCACGGACGATTTATTTACGCGGGGTCATCACCCCTACACCAATGGACTCTTGGCAGCCATGCCGTCGATCGAGTCCGAACAGACCTCACTCAAGGCGATTCCCGGCCAAGTACCCAACGCGGGCACAGACTTCGTAGGCTGCAGCTTTGCACCACGCTGCGACTTTACCCGTGACGACTGTCACAGCCGCTTGCCCTCTCTGCGCAGAGTCCATGTTGAGCATCGTGTGGCATGTCACGTGGAGAGAGCAGTATGACCCTCCTACTCAAGGCGACGCAGGTCACTCGAAACTTTAACGTCAAAGCCTCCAAAACATGGTTTGCTAAGCCGCGTATATTACGAGCAGTCAACCACATCTCACTGGAACTCAATGCCGGACAAACGCTAGGTCTAGTCGGTGAGTCGGGATGCGGAAAATCCACGCTTGCGCGCTTACTGATTGGCTTGCTCCCCACCTCGAGTGGTGAGATCACCTTTGCTGGGCAACCGATTCAGGCCAAACGTAACGCATCTTGGCGCGCACAGCGCCAAGACATGCAAATGGTGTATCAAGATCCTCTCGCAGCGCTAGACCGTCGTCTCAAGATTATTGAGCAGGTTCAAGAACCGCTCGTGATTCAAAAGATAGGCGATCGTACAGCGCAACTGGCAGCCACCCATGCAGCACTTGAATCAGTCGGAATTGGTCAGGATCTATATGGTCGTTATCCTCACGAGCTCTCCGGAGGGCAACGTCAGCGAGTGGTAATGGCACGTGCACTGGTCCTCAAGCCTCAGTTACTCGTCTGTGACGAGCCTGTATCGGCACTGGATCTCTCGATTCAGGCACAGGTCATTAATTTGTTGTCCGCACTGCAAAAAAGCCGCAATCTCGCCATGTTGTTTATCAGCCATGATTTACGTGTCGTGCGACACATTTGTGACGATGTAGCGGTCATGTATCTGGGCAAAATTATCGAACAAGGCCCTGCGGAAAAGATCTTGTCCGAGCCAGCGCACCCTTACACGGCTGCGCTGATTTCGGCGGTATCACACCCAAATGGTGCGCACGGCTCGCACGGCACTGACAGCAAGGTCGAGCCCCGCAAGCGCATTCTACTGACAGGTGAGCCACCCAACCCGATTGATATTCCGACCGGTTGCGCTTTTCATCCGCGCTGTCCAAGCGTGCTGGCACGCTGCAAGACAGAAACTCCTGTCAAAACCATGCTCGATGCTAGACACTCCGTTACCTGTCATTTGCATACGGGGACTGCGCCACTTGTGCATATGCCCTCAGCAAATGAATCCTTGCTTGTTACTCCACTAGAAGCCGTTGCCTGATGAATTATTTATTAACACGAGGTGCGCGCTCGAGTCTGACCGTTCTACTGGTCGTGACCTTTACTTTTTTTATCCTGAGGATGTCCGG
>CAWUWN010000091.1:0-10591 GCA_963926265.1 uncultured Burkholderiaceae bacterium | reverse complement strand
AGGAGTTGGTCAAGGCGATCGTGGCATTGGCGCCCAAAGCGAAAGATTTGATTCTCAATTATGGTCGAGCGATGCGCCTGACACCCAACCCGTTTGGGCTAAACGTTTGGATAGATTTATTGAGATAGGCAAACAACGTCGTTGGCAGCCGGATACGCCCCTGGTTTTGCGCGAGTCCGTATCCCAGTCGCGTGACGGCGGCGCGGGAAATATGATGCGCATGTCCAATATGATGGGTGGCGGTAACCGCATAGAGAGTGAAGCGTTTGCTTTGGCTACAGGTGTGCTGCCCTCTGCCAGTGAGTGGCATCAAGCGCTTGAGACGCATTTAAGCTTGGCGTCGGAGCCGCTCGAAGCTTGGATGCTAAGCGTGCAGGAAGGCGGTCGATTGGTCGATGTGCGTGACGTGATCACCAGCCCATTTTTGAATTTGAAATGAGTCTTTATGAATGTTAATCGCCGTCTACTTCTAGCTGCGCTTAGCGCATTACCTCTGGACACTGCCATCGCAGCGGTGGCGGGCCGCGCGGCGCGTCCGAAATATCTCGTATTGGTAGAGCTCAAAGGTGCCAATGATGGCTTGAATACCCTCGCTCCCTTTGAGTCGGACGCCTATCACCGCCTGCGCCCTAAGTTGGCGCTGTCCGCAAAAGACGTTATTAAAGTGGGGGCCAGCGAACTGGTGGGTTCGGTGGGCTTGCACAATGCCATGGCGCCACTAGCCCCTTTGCTGGGTCAAGATATTGCGTTTGTTCAAGGTTTAGGCTACCCCAACCAAAATCGCTCCCACTTCAAATCGATTGCATTATGGGAGACAGGGGGCGATGGCAACCAAAGCAACAACAAGGGCTGGATAACCGACTCACTAGAGCGCCTGTATGGCAGTGACCAGGTCTCAGCACATGGTGCGAGCTTCGAGGGTTCTATGGGG
The DNA here is from genome assembly GCA_963926265.1 of uncultured Burkholderiaceae bacterium. Lineage (GTDB taxonomy): Bacteria > Pseudomonadota > Gammaproteobacteria > Burkholderiales > Burkholderiaceae_B > Zwartia. The sequence continues at coordinate 9,660 of CAWUWN010000091.1, read as the reverse complement.
TTGTTTGCACGTGGTGATGGCCTCTACATCAGTATGGCCAGAATCAGTCAGCTGTCGGGGATGGGTGAGGCCACGGCGTCAACGTCCAAAAACAAGCTGATGAATTTGATCGTGCAACGCAAGTCTAATTTAACGCTCGCATCCAATCGACTGAGTGAACAGTTGTCGCGCTTTCAGGCATCGAGATTGCCGACCAAGATGCCCTACGGTGATTTGGGGTCGCAACTAACAGACGTTACAAGAATCATTGGCTCTGAGATCGCCTTGCCAGTGATGCACGTTCAACACGGCTCCTTTGATACCCACGAGGGTCAACGTTGGAAGCATCCACGGTTACTAAAAGATTTGGCTGAGAGCTTGGCTGGGTTTAGAAAAAATTTAATCGCAATGGGGCGCTGGGACGATGTGCTTGTCATGACGTATTCCGAGTTCGGGCGACGGGTGGCAGAGAACGGAGCAGAGGGCACAGACCACGGAACGGCGTCCATACATATTTTGATGGGTGGAGGTGTTAAGGCGGGGCTTTACGGTGAATATCCCAGCCTCACTGACTTGGTTGACGGCGATTTGAAGTTCACGATGGACTACCGCGCGCTCTACCATCAAATCACCAACGACTGGCTGGGAGATTCGGCCGCTAAATGGCAGGCGTTTGCCGACGCAAGATTATCCAACCTTATTAGTCAATAATTTTAATTGTTCTGTCAGCGCGTTAAGCCTTGCAGGAGACACTGGCACGATTTCCATCGACCAACATATATGAAAATGATTCGTCGCCTCCATCACCTTCGTGGATAGGGAGGGAATGCGGGTTGACATGCTTAGCTAACGTTGAACGTTTTGGCAGAAAAACTGCACCACAGGATGATACTGATTTGTCCAAAAGTGTTACAAGCTGCTTTTCTACCCGGCATCTTAGATCCTGTCATGATCCCCAGTGTGTGACCGAGGTTCTGTAGCGCTCTAAGCCGACGCATACCCAGTGCCCCTGAGCGAGTTGAGCCCAGTCGAGCCGTCTAATGTGGAACTAACTGTTCCAGCTCTTCCGACAATGATGTAAAACTCTTGTAAATTACTGATTTATATGATTTTTTTACTTTAGTGGTTTTAAAATTCACCCATTGCATTCACCCCTTCAAAAGAAATCTCACATCGGGAAACTCCCTTATTCGTGCTAGTTTTATAAATTGTTCGTGCTCAGAGTCGAGCCTTCATCAACTAAAGGCTTCCACGAACAATTTCACAATTTTCTTGAATCCCTGATCAATGCTTTCACCCGCTTTCGTGGGACGGATGTCTTCATTGAGTCCAACGATGAACCAGCCAGGACGTCGAAGTTGACTAAAGACTATGTTGGAGTTAGAGGCTATTATCAAAATACTTATTTTTATAAACACAACTTTTTAGCCGACTGACTCGCGCTTCAGAAGAGGGCTCGCATAACCAAGGTCCAGTAATGATCTGCCGCTTCAAAAAACACTCCATAGCCACAGGTGCCTTCATCGTATTAACAGCGCATATGGCCATAGCGGAAGAATCCAAAGCCCCCGAGTCAGATAAATTAACCCCAACGTTAGAGCAAATTTCGCCGGTAAATCGCACTCAGATTATGGTCACTGACCTCGCAGCGATTGACTTCAGTGATAGTGATGCACTCGTCGAATCAATAACATACGTTCTCTCAGCCTTTTTGAGTGCCGTTCAACTGGAAGAGCTAACAGTAAATTTTCAAACTGCAGATCCGGAATTTTCTGAAGATCATCCGCAGAGAGTCATTGATCGATTCAACGAGCGCCTTGGCACCGATAGCTTCGATGAACAAAAATTTAGGTTCGAACTTTTGTCGCGATTGACTTCTAACTTTGAGGTAACGCTTGCTTTGGTCCAGACGGAGCTGGTTGCAAAAGAGAACCTTCAGGTCGATGACCCTAAAGGTGATGATGTGGGACAAAAAGCGCCTGAATCAGGTTTGGGTGATTTAATCTACGCACTACCGTTACTCGGATTAGGAGGTGGAGGTGGAGGTGGAGGCGGAGTCGATAGCTCTTTAAATACAGGTGTATACGAAACATCAGAGTATTCTGCTCAATACGGTCTCGGAAAAATAAATGTCTCAACGGCTTACGCAAGAGGCTACACCGGATCAGGGGTTGTAGTCTCAGTTCTTGACAGTCCATTCGATACAGATCACCCGGATTTGGCCGGTAAGTTTGAAACGGGCTATAACGGAAATGACGGCTCAACGAATGTCACATGTACTCCCGGTGCGTGCACCTCGACGCACGGCACCTTCGTCTCTGGAATTATTGCGGCCCAAAAAAATAGTGTTGGAATGCATGGAGTTGCATACGGTGCGACCATAAAACCTATCACTATTTTCAATAGCTCTGGGACGTCTAACGTCACCTCTGCACAGTTAGCAAACGCCGTCGCGGCTGGCAGCGGTAGTGGCATAGCTGTAATGAATAATAGCTGGGGCTCTAATGCTGTAATAAGTGGAAGTTATAACGGCTCAACCGTATACCACTGGTCGCCAACGCAATCAGCCTTGCCTGCAGCTGTGAATGCAGCCTTTCAAACAGCAGTTGGGACAACTGTAGTCGTGTTTGCCAATGGTAACGATGGACTCAACTCGGCAACAGGCCGAGTGCCGATCTGGAACAGCGCGGCGAATGCCGCAAATGGCACATCCACTGGATATATCTCAAGCGTCTCAACTTCATTAAACGTCGCAAGTACTGAAGGGAGACAGCCGCTCGTAAACAGTAACTTAGCGGGTGCATGGTTAACAGTCGCGGCTTTGGACTCGTCTAACGTGATTGCAAGCTATAGCAACGGTTGTGGTGACGCACAAGCGTTTTGCATTTCTGCACCGGGCTCAAGCATATATTCGACGGTAGACCTCGCGTTCTCTGGCTCGGGTTACTCCCCCTCCGGTGGTTACGGAACTGCAGATGGGACTTCATTCGCTGCACCGCATGTAGCGGGAGCTATTGCAATCTTAAAGCAACAGTTTCCGAACTTAACTCCCCAGCAACTCGTCACACTTTTGCTGTCAACCGCTACTGACCTTGGAGCAACTGGTGTAGATGCCGTTTATGGAGTCGGTATGTTGAATTTAAGTGCAGCCACCACACCACAGGGATCCCTCGTAGTGTCTGGAGCGAGGGGCTCTTCTGTTTCGAACTACACCATTCAAAATTCAGGCCTTTCGCTCTCGAGCGCTTTCGGAAGTGCTGCCAGATCAGCATCAGTTGGGGTCTTGGATGTCTATCGCAGGGCTTATAACTGGGATCCCGTTGTTAGTTATAGACCCAACTCTGGGAATGATACGCTTAGCTATGTAAATACACTTGACCCTTCTGAGCGGATCGCAAGTTTAAGCATGGACCACAGCAAACTCAGTCTAAGTACTTCCGGCTTGGGTGCAAACTCGAAAGTGATTTTCTCTGAACTAAGCGTGCATGACGACCTAATTAAACTGTCCTATACAGATGAATTAAGTGCTGCTGGGCCGTCAGCATTAGACAACAAGCTAGACCCCTTCATTTTAAATTTAGGCGGTGATATTCGGGGAAGTGGGATGCTTCGCAGCACAACGAAGCTTTCGCGGAATTTAAAAGCAGAGGCCTCAATGTACAGAGGAACGACAACAGAAGGAAATTTTTCTGAGTATCGGTTGGGTATCGAGAAAATTGAGAAAGTCTCAGCTGCACGTCTTGAAATTGGGCGACTCTTCGAAGCTGACGCTTTTCTAGGTGGTAAAGGGTATGGCGCCTTCGCAATAGATCGTCCGAGCGAGACCACATACCTGCAAGCTCAAATAGCCCACCGGTTCCAAGACAACGTGATGTCCACAATCAAGGTTGGTCGGTCTTTGACCAAGGTTTCTTTTGAGAACTCGGATTTCGTTCAAGCATCTGGTGTCACCAGCAATTACGCCTCAGGTGATCTAACATTCAGCGACCTGCTTAGTCCAGATGACAAATTGAAATTTTCACTTACTTTACCTCTGCGGATTACACGCGGCACACTGTCGATAAACACGCTAGATGGCTATCAGGCCGACGGCTCATACCGGTCTCAAGTCAAATCCTATAGTTTAGGAAATACAAATACGCCCAAAGTATTGGGTATGAGTTATGTCGCGAATCGAAGGCATACTAAATTTGCTATAGACGTCCAGCTGTTCGCTGACCGGTTAAAGTCTTCAACGGTTTCAGATCGATACAAAATAAAGATGGGAATACAAAAACTTTTTTGATCGATCAGCGAAACATACGGTATGCGTTAGCAGGAGAACCTATTTAAGAAAGCGGGGGGTGGCTGGCTGGCTTTTGGAAGGTGTACCCACTTCCTAGTATGCACATCCAAAACCACCACGTCTGCTCAAGTCCCTTCGACCAACTATGACGCGCACCATGCGCTCACTACCCAAGTGTCTAACGTTAGTCGTCGGGGTCCAGTGAGTTCAATAAGTCGGTATGATCAGCGGGCTCAGATCAATTGTCATGTTGCAGCGCTAGACCCTCCTGCGTGTGAAGGCGCTGTTGGAGAAGCTAGCTTGACAATTGAGTTCCACATAAATCTGACGCCCTGAACGACAACAATTTAGGAGCACCCCTATGAAACTTCTTGTGATCTTGGTTGCATTGTTATTTTTGGGTGAAGCACAGAGTCAAGTGCCGTCATGGGGGACGCCGGTAGGGCCTCGCCCTGAGAGCGAGTCTTTAGCGCAATCGGTCCCGATTGCTGATGTGCACATGCACTTTGATATTAAAAGACAGCCAGTTGAAAAAATGCTGCGCCGCATGAATGAGAGCAACGTTCGCTGGGGAGGCGGAGTCGGTGATTACTCGCCTGAGTTGCAGGCCGCGTTGGGTAAGCGTTATGTGCCAGCCTTGGGACAATACGAATACACAAAGGTCCTCATGGAAAGTGGAGAAGCAGAGCTTCAAAACGCCGAACACCCCATCTTTGTGCAACTCTTTCGTGAAGCGGAAGCTCTTATGGCTGAGGGGAACGCGCTCGGTTTTGGCGAAATCCATATAGATAACCGCAGCACACTCAAGCCCAATGATCCATTTGGCAGGTCTATTCCTCTTGACAGTCCTGTTCTCCGCAAGATGTACGAGATCGCGCAGCGATACAGCGGTTTTGTTCAGATTCACTACAACAAAACCCCAAGCACAATTGACCAAATTTTAGTAATGTCAAAGCGCTACCCCAACGCGCTAACGATCATCGCGCATTGCATGCCGGTTGGGTCTCCTGATGACATAAGGCAGATATTTAAAGAAGCACCAAACGTCATGTGCGAAATAAGCGGCGCCACTCACATTCACGGTATCCCGCGTATCGTCACTGCTGAAGGTATCAACTCGCATTGGCTGCAGTTGATCGAAGATTTCCCAGATCGAGTGATGATTGGCACGGACCCATGTTGCGGGCTTATGCCAAGATACGGTGATATCGTTAAGACCATGCGCACACAGGCTTTGGCCGCCATGAAACCTGAAACACTTGAGAAAGTGGCGTTCAAGAACGCGCAACGGGTTTTTAAATTGCCAGATTGACATGGCTTACACCTTGCTGATCGCGCATCAAGAAAACGCGAACCAAGGTGATTGCCTATAAAGGCGTAACTCTTTTCGGCCAGACTCCGCTACAGCTACAGAACCCATTTAGGCTACTGTGTTGGACAACAGCGCAAGCCCATTCAGGGTTTTTTATATTGGCATGGGTGTTGTGGGCATTGGAACCTCTGCCCCAGAGATGGTTGTGTCCGAAGCTGTCGAGCTGATCAAGATAAGTTGCAGTTGGTTTGGCCCATATGCCGCCCCAAGTTGGCGTGGGATGGCTGAGAATTCGTGTCAATCACCGTCCTGTCCTAATTGACTCAATTGCAAGATGTCTTGCAGCCGCTTCAGCGGGTCTGGTTCTTTGAGGAGCTGCTGCTGCTGCTCCGTGCTGACTGGCATAGCCTCTGCATAGCGATTGGCCAACCAACCACACTGGTCCAAATAATAAGGGGCAAAAATAGACAGCTTGTCGAGCTTCCCCTGCTTTTGAAGCGACGCAATGACCTTGCCCAACTTGTCAGCAAGAATTTGGAGCTCGCTAGGCACTGCAAGCTCTGGGTCTTGTGGGAGATATGTGACAGCACCTTGCCATACGCCATAAGGTCCAGGTTGCAGGTCTGTCAGCTGAAAACGCAAACCACCCTGACAAACAACCCGAAAAAAGGCTGGCTGCACTTGATCGAATTCTCGAATGTGAGCCAAACACCCTACCTGGTGAAGCGCGGGTACTTTTCCTGGCACCTGCACTTCTTGGTTGTCGTTTATGAGTTGAACCACGCCAAATGGCAATTGCTGTTGGTGGCACTGCTTAATGAGGTTGAGGTAGCGGACCTCAAAAATTTGAAGATGAAGCTTGCCATCTGGGAAAAGGCCATGTGACAAAGGGAAAAGGGGAATAATTTGATTCAAGGTGCTGTATTTCGCGATGGTTGGTTGTTCAAGCGTGCTGCGCAGGTGAGTGCGGTGAGTCGGGCAGAGATGCATTGCGCGCTTGGACAGATTTGTTAGGAGTGATCACGGTATCAATGGCATGGATAACACCGTTGTCTGCGGTCATGCCTGCCTTGACAGCGTTGGCGTTGCCAACCTTAACGCCAACCACGGTGGTCACAGTCAACTCTGCGCTTTGAGCTGTTTTGACTTTGTCCACCTTGACATCGTAGGTCAATCCGGCTGTCAGTTGGGTCTTGTCTTTGAGCAAGGCGGCGGCGCCAGCGTTGGGGATGTGGGCAAATGCTTCACCGGTGGGTGCATACACAGTAAATCGGCCTTTGCCCTGCAATGTATCAACCAACCCAGCTGCTCCAAGCGCTGTTGCCAATGTTGTAGAGCTGCCAGCTGCTACGGCGGTGTTGTCTCCATCTTTGGATTGCGTGGAAAAAGCCACACGCAAAGTCATTGGTGTTGTGAATACAATTTTTTTCACGGCGTTTCCTGCACATAAAGCTACACCACCACAAGGAGACGACATATTCAAATATACGCAAGTCGACAAAACCTTGTTGTAAGTGGGTGCTCCACTTGATGGCGGTCTGCTTGTTCACGGCTCAAGCGCTTTGTCTTCTGAGTGATCTGTCACCAGCTTGCGACCAATCGCATGCTTCATGAACTGTTTTTCACAGTGTCGATTTCGCCTATTTTTGTGAGATGAAGAGCGTTGACCATAGCGCTTGCCCGCCACAATTTCGTCTAAGTGGCTCAAATCACGCAGGTTCTAAATGGCTTGATTTAGGTGCGGTAAAAATGTAGTTTGAACAAGTGAATTCGGACTTCAGAGTTGATGTCCCATGCGATTGGCCGCATGTTTAAGTACCACCAAATGCTTGAGGGCTTCTTCTACTGATAGTCTGGCAATGGGCGCGTGAACTGCAATGGCGCCGCGCAGTTGGGTGTCTCGGTCATAGACCGGTACAGCTAATGCAATCAATCCTGGAATAAACTCCTGTCTGTCCAGCGAGTAGCCCTGTTTGCCAATAGCTACGCACTCTTTAAGCAGGGCATCAGCCGAGGTGATGGTGTGTTCTGTCATGCGCTCAAGAGCCAAAGTTTGCAACATGCTTTCGCGTGTTTCTTTGGCCATTAGAGCCAAAAAAAGTTTGCCACTGGCTGTGCAGTGTATGGGTACATGAACACCCACATCTAGCGTCAAGCGCCACGGCCAAGAAGCTTCAACCCGATCTAAGTACATGACTTCTGCACCGTCTAGGGTCGTGAAGTTACATGTCTCTTTGACTTGTGCAACCAAGTCAGCCAGCACCGCATGGCGTAAGCCTCTAGCGGTGTCATTGTTCAAGGTATCAAATGCCATACGGCGCATGGCTGGCCCTATTTCAAAATACCTGTCGTCTTGTGCTTTGGCAATAAAGTCTGTTTCCAGCAGGTGGGCAGTAAGCCTATGTGCAGTGGCTTTCGGCAGTTCTAACGCATCTGCAAGCTGTGCCAATGACATGCCTTTACCTTGCTTGGCCAAAGTGCTTAGCAAGCGTAGGCTGCGCTCCGTAGATGACCCAGATGCGCGTGTGATATCGGTATTTGTCATTAAGGGTAATCACTTATAGTGGAACGTTGCGTTCCGAAATAAACAAGTGTAATATCTGAGCAACGGAACAAAACACAACGAAATTAACAACACTTGGTAACGAGTGCATTCAAGAAAATTGATGAATTCTAGATTCGACTATATCGTGGTTGGCGCAGGCTCTGCAGGCGCAGTGATGGCCAGTCGCTTAAGCGAAGACAACAAGACCCGCGTGCTGTTGTTAGAAGCCGGCCCAAAAGACAATTCATTTTGGATTCACTTACCCATTGGATATGGCAAAACCATGTGGAGCACTAAGTACAACTGGTGCTACTACACCGACCCAGACCCCAATATGAATGGCCGTCGTATTTATTGGCCGCGGGGTAAAACCTTGGGTGGTTCAAGCTCTATCAATGGGCTTATATACATTCGTGGGCAGCATCAAGATTACGATAACTGGGCCCATGCAGGTAACAAGGGATGGTCAGCGAAAGAGGTGCTGCCATATTTTATTAAGTCAGAAAAAAACCAGCGTGGTGCAAGTGAGTTTCACGGCGGTGATGGCCCACTTTGTGTGTCTGATATTGCGCACAAGCATCCATTAATTGAGGCCTTTATTACTGGTGCGGCAGAGCATGGTGTGCCACGTACAAATGACTTTAACGGTGCACAGCAGTATGGCGCAGGTTATTACCAACTGACAACTTGGAAAGGCTGGCGTTGGAGTACTGCAAAAGGTTATCTAAAGCCTGCCCGAGGACGCGCCAACCTTACAGTTGTTACGGAGGCTCACGCTACACAAGTCATCATGGATGGCACACGTGCTGTTGGCGTGCGCTATAGACAAGGCGGTGTGGAGGGTCAAAATATTGAGTCTTACGCTGTCAAAGAAGTGCTGTTGTGTGCAGGTGCTATTCAGTCGCCACAGTTGTTGCAGTTGTCTGGCATTGGCCCTGCCGCTTTGTTGGAAAAAAACGGTATTCCCACTGTAGTAGATCTACCAGGTGTGGGGGAAAATTTGCAAGATCATTTGCAGATCCGCCTGACATTTGAGGCCAGTCAACCCACCACCAACGACGAGCTCAACTCTCTTTTTGGACAAGCAAAATTAGGCTTGCAATGGTTCTTTAAACGCTCTGGCCCGCTGGCAGTTGGCATCAACCAAGGCGGCTGCTTTATGTACGCGTTGCCCGAAGAGTCAAAAACTCCAGATATTCAGTTCCACGTTGCGACGCTGTCGGCTGATATGGCGGGTGGTAAGGTGCACCCCTTTTCTGGATTTACCTTGTCTGTTTGTCAGCTTAGACCAGTTTCTAGAGGCCATATACGCATACGCAGCTCAGACCCGTTTGAGCCGCCAGAGATGCAGCCCAATTACTTGAGTTCAGATTTAGACCAGCGAACCTGTGTTGCGGCTGTGCGTGCAGCACGTTTTATTGCTGCGTCAAATGCAATGAAACCATTCGTAGTCCGTGAAATAAAGCCAGGCCCGCAAGCCGAGTCTGATGCGGATATTTTGCAGTTTTGCCGTGAGCATGGCGCAACTATTTTCCATCC
>CAWUWN010000090.1:0-34110 GCA_963926265.1 uncultured Burkholderiaceae bacterium | reverse complement strand
TGCATCCCCTTTATCTGTCTTCGCTGGAAAATGCCAAATTCTGACATCGCCAACTGATTCGCCAGGTTTACCATGATCTAAAAAAGTCGGTGCTGGTACTGCGGGATGTATCACTATCATGGTTTCTTTGGCGTTAGCACCTAAGGAAAATAGTGAGGTGAGTAAGATAAAAATAATTTTATAAATATTCATAATGAATCCTAAAGATTAGTGAGGAGTTATTGCAAAACAGTCATTCACTTATTGCTTTAAAAACCCCTGTATAGCTTTGTAGACAAGGTCGGGACGCTGCTCTTGCGGGTAGTGACCTGTAGGGATATCGCAGCCTTGCAAATCGTCCGCCCATTCTGACCAAGCTTCGATGGGCTTGAAATGTCTGCCGCAATGACTATTACTCCCCCACAGTACCAAGACAGGACAAGTAAGTTTTCTTTTTCCAAATTCTGCTTTATCCATCTGAAAATCGACACTCACAGTGGCTCGATAGTCTTCGCAGACTGCGTGTATCTGTTCTGGTGTGGTGCATCGAACATATTCTTGCATGGCCTCTGGTGCAAAGATTTCTAGTCCAACGCCTTTTTTGTTTAATTTATATTGAATGTAATAGGATAGGTCTGCACAAAGAAGCTTTTCAGGGAAGGGCGCTTTTTGAGCCATAAAAAACCAATGATAAGCTTCGATTCCCCAGCCGAGTGTGACATTGCTGAGAACGTGATGTGTAGGAACGATGTCCAAGGAAACCAAAGCCGAGACCATTTCGGGATGATCTAAGGCCAACCGAAAGCCTACACGCGCTCCGCGATCATGGCCGACGACTGGAAAACGGGTAAAGCCATAATGTTTGGCGATAGCAACGATATCTTCTGCCATCGAGCGAAAGGAGTATCCAGAATGATCTGCACCACCTTCTGGTTTACTGCTATCCCCGTAGCCTCGTAGGTCGATGGCAACAACAGTGTAATCACGTGCTAAAGATGGTGCGATTTTGTGCCAGCTGACATGCGATAGTGGATTCCCGTGAATCAAAAAAATCGGAGGTCCATTCCCGCCAATGACCCCATGAATTGTGGCTCCTGCACCAGGCAAATCAAATCGGGTAAAGCCAGGAAAAAGCGTTGGATTATAAGGAAGCAATTCTGCTTGAGGAATAGCTTCAATGTCTTGTAATGAATGAATGCGTGGTGATGTCATGATTGCGCTTAATTGTTATGAGTTAGACTTTAAATAAATTATGAAGACAATACGCCTTTGGCGTGAATTCAGTCAATTTATTTTGTCAACATTCTTAAATACGCTATTCTTCGAATATCAATAATAAACTCGTGAAAATCATGACTCTCAATCAAAATCGTCCTCTCCTTGGTTTGATGCTGGGTGATCCTACTGGGATCGGCCCCGAAGTTGCGTTGAAGTTACTAGCCAGATCCGAAACGCATCAACAAGCGCGCATGCTCGTGGTAGGTGATCGGCGTGTTTTCGATACTACGGCTCAAGAACTTGGTCTTGCTTTACAACCTGTCCTTGCCGCATCTGCAGCCAATGTTGACTGGGCGAATTTAAAGGCCAACGAAGTCGCGATGATTGACTTGGCCAATATGGATCCGGCGACAGTCAAAAGAGGCGTATTTGATGCCAGTATTGGTTGGGAAGTCGGTCAAACCCTAAAGGTGTTGACAGATATGGCGCTGACTGGGGAAATTGATGCTGTTTGCTTTGCTCCTTTGCACAAAGCCGCCATTAATCGTGGCGGATGGAAATATCTAGACGAGCATGCCATGTTTGCTGCTTGGAATGAGCACGAGGGTTACTTCGGTGAAGTCAATATCATTCCTCAGTTTTGTACTTTTCGTGTGACTTCGCATGTCAGTCTACGTCAGGCTGTAGACCTGGTAGTGCCAGAGCGCATCCGTGGTGCAGTCAAGCTCGCCTATACGGTTCTGAATGGCCTCGGACACGACAAGCCACGCATTGGTGTGGCGGCACTCAATCCGCATGCTGGAGAGTCAGGTTTATTCGGTGATGAAGAAATTACTATCATTCGCCCCACAATTGAGACTTTGAATGCTGAGGGACTGCATACCGAGGGTCCTTATCCTTCAGATACGGTTTTTTTGAAAGCGAAAGGCGGGCAGCTTGATGCTGTGGTAATTATGTATCACGATCAGGGTCAGATCGCGACTAAGCTGCTTGGTTTTAGCGAGGGGGTCACACTAACAGGCGGTTTAAAAACGATCTATACGACACCCGCCCATGGCACTGCGTACGATATTGTTGGCCAAAACAAAGCGAACCCAGGTGCGATGATTAAGGCATTTGAGGTTGCAGTTCGACTTGCGAATAAGCGAAAGAGTGCCTGATTTTTCTAAGCATCAGGTGTCTATTTAACGCGCCACGGTTGATCTGACAGTTTGGCTATTAGACTGTTATGTCAGATTAACCGTGGGGTTTGAATTAAATAGACAACAACGCTGTTAGCTCTCTAATGCTCGCGAGCTTTTCAATATCGCGAATCATCTCTACTATTTTTTTCGCTTTTTGATTATCGAACTTTGCGTATTCGCAGTTTTCGAGAAATTTGTCAGCGACTTCGGTGTAGTTCATCGGCATAGATGGACTGCCACTACCAAAATCTGATTTTCCGCGAATGACACGACCATCCTTCAGGATGATTGTGATGATAGTTGTCATTTTGTGAAAACCTGCAGCCTCAGCCTCTGGATCCACACCAAAATCAATCTTTTTGATCATGGCCTGAACATCCTGGCGCATGACGACTTCATCTGTAAATTCTGATAGTCCTGCACGACGCTCAAGTAAAAGAATCGCCATACAAAACTCCATCGAGAACTTGGCTTCAAGCTCATTGGTTGGTTTGCGATGGATCAATGTATTGGGCATATTGTGATTGGTACCGATCTTGACGCGATCGATCTGATCTGGAGTAATGTCATTTTCTTTAATGAGTCTCAGCATCTCAGTCATGCCTGGATGTGTTAACGAACCAGACGGGTGCGGCTTGATAGAGATGCCTGGTTCGGCAAACGTCCACGGCCTTCCTAACATGTCTTCTATTGACCTTGAATCATACCCACCACCCGCAGCGTGAAAAAATCCCCGAGGTGCCTCAAGAATGGTGGAGGCGGCTGTCCAACCGATATGCGCTAATTCTGCAGCAACGAGACCACTTTCTGCAGACCGACCCGCATGAAAAGGTTTCGTCATTGTTCCAAAGTTTTCGCGCAATCCCGCGGACTGACTACCCGCAATCGACAAGGCACGGCACATTTTTTCACGATCGAGTCCCAAAAGCTTGCCAGCAGCGCTTGCGCTTGCAAAGGTGCCGCAGGTCGCTGTGGAATGAAAGCCTGTCTGGTAGTGACGTGGGTGGATTGCTTCGGCAATTTTGCACTCAACTTCAACACCAAGTTGATATGCAAGAAACACCTCAGGACCGCTAGCATTTAAAGCTTCACCTTGCGCAATCGCAGAAGGTAGGCATGGCGCAGTAGGGTGAGTCAGTAGCCCGTAAACACGATCTGTCGCAACGGCTAATTGTGTGTCATCGTAATCATCGGCATGAATGCCCACGCCGTTTGCAAAGGCAGCAAATCTTGGCGCTGTCTTAATATTTGAGCCAAAGACGGAAGCAGATCCATGAGAAATCCCGAGAGAATGTAGGTATTGACGCACAAGATCTCCAGACTTTGCGATCGAACCTGATAAGGCAAGCCCAATTCCGTCCAGCATGGATTTCTTACCAAGTTCTATAACGTTTTCAGGCAGGTCGCCCCATTTCGCGTCACAGACAAATCCGGCAACATAATCTGTAAGTTTTTTTTCTTTCTGCTCTGACATTTGATTGCTCCAATTGATTAATTATCATACAGTTATTCCAGTATGAAATTTGTTGGATTGACTAGCTTTACCACCATATCGGAGCAATATGTTTAAGCTTGAAATAGAAAAAATCGGAGATGCGATTGGTGCAGATGTGCTCAATATAGACATCCGCGAGCCCTTGACCCAAGAAATGCGAGATGCCTTACTCAAGGCATGGGGAGATTTTTCAGTTCTGCGTTTTCGTAATCAACCACTCTCAGATCCTCAATTGATCAGTTTCACAAGAGCGCTTGGTGAGCTTGAACCACCAGGCCCAAATCCACAGGGGAAACCATATTTGTCTGCTTTTCCTGAGCTCAATGTAATCTCTAATATCAAGCAAGATGGTCAAGCCATTGGAGGCTTGGGTGATGGCGAAGCGATCTGGCACTCAGATATGACCTACGCAAGTTCAGTGCCAATGGGGGCAGTACTCCATAGCGTCGAGGTACCTGCATCTGGAGGCAACACCTTTTGGTCAAATCTTTATATGGCGCATGACACCTTGCCTTCGGATCTTAAAAAAGCTGTTACAGGCCGAAAGGCTGTGCATGATTCGACATATAACAGCGCAGGCATCATGCGCATCGGTATGCAGCCTGTGACCGATGTACGCCAAGCTCCCGGTGCACATCATCCTTTGATAGTTCAGCATCCGCTGAATGGTAAACCGCTGCTGTTTCTTGGTCGTCGACGAAATAGTTATATTGTTGGACTTTCGCTTGATGAGAGCGAGACCTTGTTAGATGCACTGTGGGCGCATGCTTCGCAGCCTCAGTTCTGTATGCGTCAAGAGTGGCAGGTGGGCGATACGATTCTTTGGGATAACTTTGCGACTATTCATCGTCGTGAGTCGTTTGATCCACAAAGCCGTCGCCTCATGCACCGTGCTCAAATCAAAGGTGTTGTTCCTGTTGCTGCTTAAAAGTCAGGGTTGGAGTGTCTCCAACCCTGATGCGTGACGCTCAGTCTTCAGGTGCTTTCTGTGAGCGAAGCCTTACGTTTTTTGTACTTCGAGCGCGCCGTTAAGGCCGAAGAGAGTAGGATCAGCGCGAAGATTGCGATTGCGCCTGGTCTTTCTAAGATGTAGCCAGGATGACCATCACTGAGTTGCATCGTTTTAAGGGCTTCATTTTCAAGAAGCCCGCCAAGCAACATACCTACCACCACTGCAGCGGGTGGGTATTTGTAGCGCGACAATACCCATCCAATGACTGCGAATACAAGCAGTGTGATGGGACCCGCTGAAGAACCATCAATAGCATAAGCACCAAAAGATGCCGCGACCAAGACGACAGGGATCAGAAAACGAAGTGGAACTTTAACCAATGTACTGGCCAAGAAAATAAATAGAAAGCCGATTGGAAAAAGGAGTAAGCACTGACCAATATTACTTAGAATAATGGTGTAAACCACATCCTTATTTTTATCGATAAAGTCTGGTCCACCAACAACGTTGTGCATCGCGAAGGCGGCAAGCAATACTGCAGTTGCGCCTCCGCCAGGAATGCCCAAAGCAAGCATCGTCGCCATAGAACCACCCTCTGAGCTGCTATTGGCAGACTCGGCTGCAATGACACCCTCTATGTTTCCTTTTCCAAAGCTATCCGGATCTTTAGAGTTTCGTTTTGCCTCTGAGTAAGACATGAGGTTGGAAACAGATGAGCCAACACCTGGAGTTGCCCCAATCACTGTTCCGATGAGTGTGCCTCGGATTGCGCAGACTTTATGTTTAAGAATACTAAAAAAACCAGTGAGCATACGCTTGGCACTCAAGCCACGACCTGAATCTGATTCAATGATGAATTTAGAATTCACAAGGCTAAACAAGGCACTTGCAGCGAGTAAGCCCATGAGTGCTGGAACTTTAGAGACACCGTCTAAAAGTTCTGGCATTTCCATTGTGCCTCGCATAAAACCAGCTGTGTTCATACCGATTGTTCCAATCAGTACACCAAAAGAGCCCGCGATCGCACCACGCAAGACGCTGACGCCTGTGAGTGAGCTCAACATGAGCATTCCCCAAATAGCCACCCCAAGCATTTCAAGAGGGCCCATTTTGATCACGATGTTTGCTAAAGGTACGATCAGAAAAAGTAGCAAAATATACGAGACCAAGGCGCCCGTGACCGATGCACCTAAGGCTGCACCGAGGGCTTCATTGTGCAAGCCTTTGCGAGCCATCGGATAACCGTCAAAGGTCGTAGCAACCGCAGATGAGGTGCCAGGGATGTTCATGAGTATTGCAGGCACTGAGCCACCAAAGCCGGCGCCCGTAAAAATCGAGGTCAGAAAAATAATGGCGGGCAAAAACTCCATGTAAAGCGTCATAGGCAGAAAAAGGGCCATTGCCATGGTGACAGAAATCCCTGGCAAGGCTCCAAAGACAAGTCCTACCGCTAGGCCAGGGAACACCCACAACCAAGCTTCTAGTCCACCTGTGAGCGTAGATATTGCAACGAGCAGTTCAGGAAAATCAAGCATGTGACCTATCCTAAAAGAATGTTTGGCATTTGGAAGGGCACGAGTAGCTGATAACCTTTAACTAGGATTACGGTTGCAAGTGAGGAAAACAACAAAATGATCCACAACCTTCGTTCACCGCAGATCCAAAGAGCAACAATGGTGAACAAAAAGACAGAAATATCAAAGCCAACGGCAAATAATCCCCAAATACACAGCGCGAAGGCGCTCATGAGACTAAAAATTTTTAAAAAGCTTACGCGGTCAAGAACTTCAGGATGGAGCTCTTCTGGAAGATCTTTTTTGTGTAAGCATTGGGGAATAACGGCCAACAACATCAGCACAAATACAAAAATGAGAGGCTGAACAAGTAGCGTGTTCTCTAGGCTAAGAGATGCTTCACGAAGATCGGCCAGATACCACAGAGCCCAAGCACCCATGGCCATGACTGTAAACAAATGGCCCCAGTCAATACTGAGTGATTTTCTTACTCTTAGTGGGGTGCCAGAAGACATGAAAAACCTGTAATAAAAGTTGCGACATGAACTACTTAATAATCATTAAAAGGCCCTCAGTGCATCACACAACCGAGGGCCTGCAAACCTACGCAAATGATAATTACTTCTTTAAAAGATCCATATGTTTAGAGAGAGCTTCTGATCCCTTTATATAAGAATCTTGTGATTTTTCAGGGCCATACCAAGGATTAGGTAATTTGAGTTCCTTAGCCATAGCAACCCACTGGGGATCATTCGTCGCTTTTTGAAGGGCCTCGATCCATTTGGCACGAATGGCTGGATTACGCTTGCCAACTTCGGCAGGTAGTACCCATCCACGTTGGGATCCAGGTACCCATTCAATATTTAGCTTGTTAGCTTTTGCGTAATCGATAACAGTTGGAACATTAGCCCAGTCAGCTAAACGTTCGTTGTTAAAAAGCATGATGGGCACGATACGAGACTTAAGCGGAAGGAATCCTTCGGCACCGACCAAGCCAACATCGACGGTTCCACCAAGGATCGCATTGCGCGCTGGGCCACCGCCTTTGAATGTGACAAAACGTACTTGTGTAGGATCAATTCCAGCTGCACGAAGCAACAAGGTGATGTTGATCAAGTCTGTTGATCCAGGTTGAACGCCGATTGAGACGCTCTTTGGGTCTTTTTTCAGTGCGCCTATCACTTGATCAATAGTTTTCCATTTGGAGTCAGCGGCAGATGCAAGCAGTGAAAAGTCATTTGAAGGCAGGTTTAAAGCATCAAAATCCTGGAGTTTAAATTTTGCTTTCTGTAAACCAATGTTTGTTGGAACGTAGTTCACTGAAGACATCGCGATGGTGTAGCCATCAGGTGGTTGTTGTAGAAAATAAGTATGCCCTAAAAGGGCGCCAGAACCAGCGCGGTTGATGACTGTTACAGGCTGTCCAAGTTGCTTTTGCAAAAAAGGTGCAAAGGCGCGTGCCAAACGATCGTTAAAGCCCCCCGTTGCAAAGGGAACCAAAATAGTGATGGGCCGATCAGGAAAGGCTTGTGCAAAGGCGAGTTTGGAGACGCCCAAGCCAGATAGTGCTGCGCCTGCGATAGCGGCAAGTCGACCGAGAGTCTTTCTTTTCTGAAGTTGTGTCATGAGTTAAGCCTTTAGTATAAATATCACGCGATGAAGCAACGAAAAATATAACTCTGTAAGATTACATTAGCTAGCAAGATTATTCCTTAGGGGAAACGATATATTGAACATAAAAAAAATACATGCGGGAGTCCTTGAAATTGCTTATGTTGAATCCGGGCCAGCAGATGGTATGCCCGTATTTTTGATGCATGGCTTTCCCTACGATATCCATACTTATGCAGAAGTCACTCCAATCCTCGCTCGCGCAGGTTGTCGAGTCATCGTGCCTTATTTGCGTGGTTATGGCCCAACAAGGTTTTTAAGTGCATCGACCCCACGCTCTGGTGAACAGGCAGCGTTAGGTGCAGATTTACTTGCACTGATGGATGCTTTAGCGATTCCCAAAGCCTTACTCGCAGGATACGACTGGGGTGGACGTGCGGCATGTGTCGTCGCGGCACTTTGGCCTGAACGTTGTGCTGGTCTCGTTTCTTTTAACAGCTACAACATCCAAAATATCGCTCAAGCCTTAGTGCCTGACTTTCCCGAAAACGAGCATAGACTTTGGTACCAATATTTTTTTCATAGTGAGCGGGGTCGCGCTAGTCTCGAAAAAGATCGACGTGCCATTACACGTTTGCTCTGGAAGCAATGGTCTCCAACTTGGAGCTTTAGCGAAGAAACATTCGTGAAAAGTGCTGAGGCTTTCGACAACCCAGACTTCGTCGAGGTGGTGATGCACTCTTATCGCCATCGTTTTGGTTTGGTTCAAGGAGATCCGGCCTACGCCGAGATCGAAGCGCGCTTGGCGGCTCAGCCCGCGATCACGATACCCACTATTACGTTCGACGGTGCCGATGATGGTGTGCGGTTACCTTCAGTGATTGGTCCACATGCACAACGCTTTAATGGTCCTCGTTCGCATCAAGTGGTACCTGGCGTGGGGCACAATATGCCTCAGGAGGCCCCTGAGATATTTGCAAGGGCAATCCTTGAGCTGCTCGCGCCTATAGAGGTTGGCAAGCGATAGTCGGCTTTGCATTAAAAATCAAATGTATATTAAAATTAAATACCGGATATTTTTATTGCAGAGCATTCAAAAATGACAAAATATAAGGCGGTAGATCTTTTTGGTGTTCCGGATGACTTAAATATTTCGGATGTTGAGCTTAAAAAAAAGACCTCACGAAAAAAACAAACCAATCATTTGGAATCTGTAAGTAAAGGTCAAGCGATCAGGCCAGCCGTAGTTGTCTCTCCATCCACCCTGCCTGGACAAGGATTTCTTCCTGGGCTGTCTCGGCGCGGACGCCCAAGACTTACCAAACCTATTTCGGCAGTTGAACGCACAGCCGAACATCGTCGAAAGCGAATTGCGAACGGCGCCAAGCGTGTGGAGATCATATTGGATAGCGATGTCTCGCAGGCATTAGATCGTCTCGCGCAACATCACCAAGAACCGCGGAGTGACATTATCGCAATGTTAATCCGCAAAGCTGCAACGAGATTAAGAGATTAGCGAACCCCGGGTCGATTAACCGGTCCGCCTCGGTTCATGCCTTCGCCACGTCCTGGCGCACCGACTCCAGGAGCAACACCGGGTCCAGGTGCACCAACGCCAGCTCCGGGCAATACGCCGACACCAGGTGCGCCAACTCCTGGCGTCACGACTCTTGGTGCAACACCGACTCCAGGAGCTCCGACGCCAGGGCCAGGCAATACCCCAACTCCAGGGGCGCCACGATCAACGCGTACTGCGATACAGCCAACTGGAAAACCTGGTGATGTACAGGCAACACGAGCACTGGCCGGTGCTGTGTAAATAGTCAATACTGCAAGGGGTGACAGCATAGCGAGAATGAGCGAGCGTTTCATATTTAAAGCCTCAAAAGGGGAGTGCGGAACACTCAAGTTCTGCCAGAAAATTTGCGGGACAGCAGACAGCTACGCTGAAGGGACACTATAGCAACTTAGAGATCCTTTTATCACTTTCTTGCCAGACATTGAGAGGGTTTAGCGTCTTGACTGCGCGTAACGTTGCGCATACTTCCAACCAATGTCTGCAAGAGGCCGTGCCTTATTGCCCGTTTCTTTTGCATCGGGCGCTGAAGCAGTGCCATCGGCCGCGCGTTTGGCGATACCTTGCAAAATGGCCGCCATGCGAAATAGGTTGTAAGCAATGTAAAAGTCCCAGTGCTCTTCGCCCTTGAATCCTGTGGTGTCTGTGTAGCGTTTAACGTAGTCGGACTCACCTGGGATGCCAAGTGCAGCTAAATCGAGTCCTGCGATGCCTCGCCATAAGGTGGCAGGAATATGCCAACTCATGCAATGGTAAGCAAAGTCAGCCATTGGATGACCGAGCGTCGCGAGCTCCCAGTCCAGCAAACCAATCGCGCGTGGCTCGGTTGGATGCAAGACGAGATTGTCTAAGCGATAGTCGCCGTGCACAATCGAGGTTTGATCACCAGCAGGAATGTTTTGGGGCAGCCACTCAATAAGTGCGTGCAAGGACGCAATATTTTCAGTATTGGCCTCTAGGTATTGGCGGCTCCAGCGCGCAATCTGACGTTGAAAATAATTACCCGGTTTGCCAAAGGTCTCCAGTCCGACTGCGATGGGGTCAATCTGATGGAGCGCTGCGATCACGCGGTTCATCTCTTCGTATACTGCTCCACGCTCTGCTTGGCTTAGCCCCGGGAGAGACTGGTCCACAATGACACGTCCCTTTAGAAACTCCATGATGTAAAAAGGTGTTCCCACCACCTCGCTGTCATCACTGAACGCATACAACTTCGGAACCGGCACATCGCTATCCTGTAGTGCTTTTATCACCCGATACTCACGGTCGACCGCATGCGCAGAGGCCATTAACACACCGGGCGGTTTTTTGCGCAAGACGAATTGTTGCGATCCAGAGTTCAGCAGAAACGTAGGATTGGATTGCCCACCCGTCAGCGGCTGACAAGAGAGTGCTCCGCTCTCGACAATGCCTTGTGTGCGCAACCAGTCCTCAAGCACCTCCAATTTAAATTGTCCGTATGTGCCATCAGCTCCTGCAGATTGTGTTTGCTCATCACTCATAGCGAGCTCACCAAGTGCCCCCAGTCAACGGGCAGCGTAGTGCCTGTCATGGCTTGGCCCGCCTCGGAAGCCAGTAAAAGCAACGGGCCGTCCAAATCCTCCATCTGACAAAAACGCCGAAAGGGCACGCGCGCTTCAAGTTTTTTACCCGCCTCGCTTGCCAAAAATTCGTGATTGAGATCAGTCACCACATAGCCTGGCAAAATTGCGTTGACGCGAATGCCATAGCGTGCAAACTCCAACGCCAAGGCTTTAGTAAATTGGATCACGCCTGCTTTAGATGTGGCGTAAGCCACCACTGCGCCAGCAACGCGTTCGCCTAAAATTGACGAAATGTTGATAATGCTGCCTTTCTTTTTATGCTTGACTAAGCGTCGTGCCGCTTCGGTGTCGACCATCCAGCAGCCCTTGAGGTTGGTATCGATCACATCGTCCCAATCTTTTTCGGTCTGATCCAATGCTGGTTTCGCAACGGTTGTTCCTGCGTTGCTGACGATAATATCTGCCACTAAGCCAAGCGCTTCGATTTGATCAAAACAAGCATTCACGCTTTCTGCGCGCGTGACATCTAAAGACACTGCAGAGGCCTGTGCACCGGTTGCCTTGATTTCCTCTACCAGTGACTGCAACTTGTCAGCGCGTCTTGCCGCCACCACAACGTGCGCACCCGCCTGAGCAAGAACCTTGGCCATATGGCGGCCGATTCCACTCGAAGCGCCCGTGACAAGTGCCGTACGGCCCGCCAAGCTAAACAAAGCGTGACTTCCCTGAGGATGGCTCATGCCTGGGCTCCCAGGCGCTTCTCCGCCGCGTCGAGGATTTTGCGTGCCATGCTCCAGCGATGGACTTCGCTTGGGCCGTCATAGATCCTGAACGCCCGCATATCCAGAAAAATACGCATCACAATCGTTTCACCTGTCACACCTTGACCGCCGAGCATTTGTACACAACGGTCCACCACGCGCCACTCAGCTTCGGAACATGTGACTTTCGCGCGACTGGATTCAAAGTTACATGTTTGTCCTTGATCCAAGAGCCATGCGGTATGGGCAATGTGCAGTCGTGAAGTCTGAATATCCATATCGTTGTCGGCGAGCATAAACCCCACGCCCTCATGCTTTCCCAACACGCGACCGAAGGCTTGACGTGTGCGCGCATATTCTGTCGCGATATCATGCGCCCGACGCGCTTGACCCAGCCAACGCATGCAGTGCGTCAGACGCGCTGGAGCTAGACGAACTTGGGCGTACTTAAAGCCACGACCGATCTCGCCCAGAACATCGGTCGCAGGAATGCGAACGTTCGTAAACTCCATGACGCAATGGCCGCCGGTAAAACAGCTGTCCATTGCATCCATTTGGCGGGTGACGCTGATGCCTTCACGATTCATGTCCGACAAAAACATCGTCGCTGAACCATCTTCCATTTTCGCCATGATGATGACGTAGCTGGCCCCTAGCGCCCCAGTAATAAACCACTTGGTGCCATTAATGACGTAATCGTCACCGTCTTTGATCGCAGTCGTCAGCATCATCGACGGGTCTGCTCCTGCACCGGGTTGGGGCTCGGTCATGGCAAAGCATGAGCGCGTCAGTCCCTGCACCTGCGGGCGCAACCAGCGTTCTTTTTGCGCTTCGGTGGCAACCATCTCTAGGAGGTGAATATTTCCCTCGTCAGGCGCATGAATATTCATGGCAGTTGGACCTAGAGTCGAATAGCCAGCTTCTTCGAACACAATTGCTTTATCGGTGTGACTTAAGCCTAACCCACCCATCTCGATCGAAGCATGGGGCGTTAATAATCCCGCCTCTCTGGCCAAGCCAACAAGTTGCGCACGTAGATCTTCAGTGGGGCCGTGCGAGGTTGCGCGCGGGTCTTTTTCAAGAGGAATAATCTTGTCGGCAATAAAGCTTCGGGTACGCTCTTGAAGCTCAAGTTGATAAGGAGTAAGAGAAAAATCCATATGACGAGTCCTGTTTACCGGGGCGGGCGAATCGGGCGATTACCCACACAATCTTGAATATTACCTAATCAACAACAACGCATACGAACAACCCTTACATGATCAGCAATAATGGCTATGATCGCAATATTAAATATTGACTTCAAAGAGCGACACATTATGCGCAGCATTGCTCACCCCGGAACGCCTGACACTCAGCGGATATCTGCCATCCCTGCTGAAACTAGACCTTTGGATACATTCCTTTCAAGCGGTCAGACCTTGCTGCGTGCCGTCGCAGAAGTCGCCGAGATGCATGGTGCAAAAAGTGGTGCTTTTAGGTTAAATGGCGGCAAATTCACGTCATTTAGCTACGTAATGCCTGCACTTTCAAAATCTCCAGAACATGCGGTGTATTTCAGCGATACCTTTTACGTTGAAGGACGTGTCACGTTAGAGACCGCTTGCGTGACCTATGGTCAACGCGATGGCAGACCTTGGCTGCATTGTCATGCCGTCTGGATCGAGCCCAGTGGTCGTCGGCATGGCGGTCATCTTTTGCCAGACCAAGTCGTGGTGGCAGAGCCCATCCATTTGACCGGCGTCGCACTTGATGGCGTTGCTTTTACAGTTTGTCCAGACGTTGAAACACATTTTTCATTATTTTTACCAGTTGCAACATCCACACCCCAGCCTTTGTTGCCAGAGCGTCACGTCGCCTATGCGCTCAGGGTGGCCCCTAACGAGGACCTTTGCACTGCCTTAGAGTCCTTTTGCCAAAAACACCAGATCCATCAAGCAACGATTCTTGGCGGCGTCGGCAGCACCGTAGGGGCTGCATTTCAAGACGGACGCGTCGTAGAGCCTTTTGTCACGGAGCTACTCATTCGTTCAGGACGCATTATTCGTGATGCGGATGGGCAACCCAGTGCCGAAATTGATATTTCGATCGTGGATTACAAAGGGGGTCTGTCAGACGGTCGACTTGCCAAGGGGGAAAATCCAATCTTGGTGACCGCGGAGCTTGTGCTGTGCCCAGAAAGTGAGATTTAAGCCTCTCAACAGTACTGGTATCGTCTTAATATTCAGGCAATAGAAAAAAACTAAAGTTAGGGAGACTGATCTTGCACACTGCATTGACAAAAAAGCTAGGAATTGAACATCCAATTATTCAGGGAGGCATGCAGTGGATTGGTCGTGCGGAGTTAGTCGCCGCAGTCTCAAATGCTGGCGCTTTAGGGACCTTGACGGCTCTGACTCAGCCAACGCCAGAGGCTTTGCGAGATGAAATTGCCCGTTTGCGCACCATGACGGATCGTCCGTTTGCTGTGAACCTGACATTTTTGCCTACGCTCAAACCCATTCCTTATGAGGCCTATCGGGATGTCATCATTGACTGCGGCGTCAAAATTGTGGAAACAGCAGGCAATAATCCCGTCGCCCATATGCCAGCACTCAAGGCTGCCGGGATCACCGTCATCCATAAATGCACCACTGCTCGTCACGCGCTCAAGGCCGAGCAAATCGGTGTCGATATGGTGAGCATTGATGGTTTTGAATGCGCGGGGCATACCGGCGAAGAAGATATCCCAGGTTTAATCTTAATTCCCGCTGCTGTTGCCAAACTGAGTATCCCAGTCATCGCCTCAGGTGGCTTTAGTGATGGCAAGGGCTTGGTTGCAGCCTTGGCACTTGGTGCAGAAGGCATCAATATGGGCACACGCTTTATGTGTACACAAGAGTCGCCTGCACACTTAAATATCAAGCAAGCGATTGTCGACAACACTGAAACAGATACGGCACTCATATTGCGTAGCTTGCGCAACAGCAGTCGCGTTGCCCGCACTCAGCTTGCACAAAGCATCATCGACATGGAAAAAGCAGGTGCGACTATTCAAGAAATTGGACCAAAAGTCGCGGGTGCGAAGGGACGTCAAGTCTACGAAGAGGGCGATATTGAAGGGGGCATTTGGACTGTAGGTATGGTCCAGGGCCTGATCAACGATATTCCCACCTGTGCAGTATTGGTTCGACGCATTGTCGAGGAAGCCGAAGCCATCATCGAGCAACGACTCATGAAGCTCACGAGTAGAAACACATAAAAAGTATGAAGATGTTCGATTTAGACCAACACCCCATTCTCAAAAAAGCCCAACGAGCGATCGCCTTGACACGAACGCCTGGCTATCATTTCTGCGGCAATTTCTTTGATTTTGTATATGACAAGGCGAGCCCACAACACTCGATCGTTCATGTTGATCCAGAACCACAAAATACGGATCGTGATCAAAGTGTTCATTTAGTGCTGCTTGCGATATTGGCGGACATGGGTTTAGCAACAGGTATTCGTTTTGGTTTGAATAACCTCACCAGATTGGCGACGGTTTCATTGAGTCTACAGTTGACCGGTGCTCGACCAACTGGGCGAGTGGTAGCCATCACTGATACACAAGGTCATTTGCAAGGTGCCGAAGGCAGTCAGGGCGTGAGCCTGACGCATATCAAGACCGATGACACACTCATTGCAGTTGGTTACGGTGCCTTTATGATCTTGCCTGTCCCAAATGGTGCGTCTTTGCCTGCTGTGCCGTGGGTTGAGATCAAAGCACCCGCAGATCCACCACTGGACTTGCAAACGCTCACTGATGATGAAAAATGGATCTTGGCACGCGTCAAAGCAAGTATCGAGCACTGCCATCAAACTGGTGAAGATTTTGCAATGCACTTCCTAAATTTTCACCCTTACAAGCAAGAACGCGGTGCGTATTGTGAGGTACTGAATGGCCCTCATGTGGCCAATCGCGTAGGCCATGTTCAAGGCGGTGTCATACTGGCCCTTGGCATGGTGACTGCCAATGCTGCTTTAGGTGAAGACTGGATGCTCTCTGGCGTGACTGCAACTTATATTAGTCCGGGAGAGGGCGAGGCTATTCATGCGCAGTCCAAGATTATTCATCAAGGCAGAATGACTGCTGTGGTGCAAACGTCTATCCATAACAAAACCGGTCGTCAAGCACTTGAGGTGCTGAGCACGCATGCACGTCGAGCTCACTCTACTCAGTAGTGTTTTGAGAGTGAGGTTCAGCAGGGAGACGAGCCACTTTATTTTTGGGCGCTTTATAACGGTTGTAGCCCCAGAGATATTGCTCGGGCATTTTGCGGATCATCTCTTCCATTTCCCTATTGATGGCCGCTGCTGCTGCTTCAGGAGCCTCAGGTAAGGGTTCTAAAAGCTCTTTGTAGCGCAACGTATATCCTTTTCCTAAACTATTACGTTGTGCTGCGAGGATGAAAATCGTCGCACCCGACAGTTGCTGTAGTCTTTGCACTAATGTCATCGTGTAAGCAGGACGTCCAAAAAAAGGCGCCCAAACACCTTCGCCATCGGGTGGTACCTGATCGGGCAAGATGCCAATCGTGTTGCCGCGCATCAGCGTTTTGACGAGTGCGCGCACACCCTTTTGATTCGCGGGCGCCATTTTAAGCTGCCTTCTCGTCCGCATTTCCACAATCCAGTCCTGCATCCAGACCTTTCTAGGCGGTCTGAATAAAACAGTAGAAGGAAAGTGGTTGCTATACACAGGACCTAACAATTCAAAACATCCCGCATGTGGTGATAGCAAAATCACCCCTTTGCCTTTGTCTAATGCTATTTGAAATTGCTCCCAGTTATCACAGTTCAGTTTGCTGTTGATAAAGGTTTCATTTCGCCGTGTCCACCAAAATGGCATTTCAAATATTAATTGACCATTGCTAAGCATTGCTGAGCGAAGCATGGAGCGCTTAGCTCCGGGAAATGCTTGACGTAGATTTGTCCACGCTCTGTCTTTATACGTACTTGGTAGCATCCACGCCCACCAACCTCCACAAATACCGATCATTTGCAGGATAGTTAGCGGCACAATGCCAAGAGATTTAAAGAGAGCGGTCAGCAGCCGAGGAACAAGAATTTTTAGCATTCAGTCAGTGAATAAAAAAAGCGTAGTAAAGCCCGTAGGGATAGAATAAGCGGGTTCACAGCCTTTCTGCAAACGCACAGACACTTTATGAAAATCTCGGATCTCTCAACTCCCGCTGCTTTAGTCGATATTGCAAGGATGAAACGCAATATCGAACGCATGCAAACGCGGATGGACAATTTTGGTGTTGGTTTTCGTCCGCATGTCAAAACCTCAAAATGCGTTGAGATCACGCATGCTCAGATTCAGGCTGGAGCGCGTGGAATTACCGTTTCGACTCTGAAAGAAGCCGAGCAGTTTTTTTCAGCCGGTATCACCGACATTCTTTATGCCGTGGGTATTACCGCCAACAAATTCACGCAGGCGCTTGCATTAATTCGAAAAGGCTGCGATCTTAAAATTTTGACTGATAGCGTTCAGTCTGCAGCGGCGATTTCTGCCTTTGGCACTGCGAACGATATTCACTTTAAAGTGATGATTGAAATTGATACCGACGATCATCGCTCGGGTATCAAGCCCGAAAGCGCGCAACTTCTCGAGGTAGCACAAACGCTTGCGGCGGGAGGAACAGTGTTGCAAGGGGTGATGACGCATGCCGGTTCGAGTTACGACCTTAATACGCCCGAGGCGCTTGAAAAAATGGCTGAACAAGAGCGCGCGGGCTGTGTTCAAGCCGCCCAGCGTTTACGTGAGGCAGGTTTTGCTTGCCCAGTCGTAAGCGTGGGGTCCACACCTACGGCCTTATCGGCACGCATGCTCGAGGGTGTGACAGAGGTAAGGGCGGGCGTTTATGTTTTCTTTGATTTGGTCATGCAAAACGTTGGCGTGTGTGAAACGGACGACATTGCACTGAGTGTGTTATCGACTGTGATTGGTCATCAAGAAGAAAAAGGCTGGGTGATTGTGGACGCGGGTTGGATGGCGATGAGTCGTGACCGCGGCACGCAAAAACAAACCACAGATTTTGGTTACGGACAGGTTTGTGCAGCGGACGGTACACCTCTGACAGGCTATACGATGACAGGGGCCAATCAAGAGCATGGCATCATCTCTCGCTCTGGTGAGCCTGACTTCTCGATTGTCAGTCGTTTTCCAGTTGGCACTCAACTACGCATTTTGCCTAACCACGCCTGCGCAACAGGCGCTCAATTTCCAGAGTATCAGGCCTTGAGTCCAGACCAAAATATTCAGACTTGGCCGCGCTTTTACGGCTGGTAGTTGACCTGGCTCAATCTGTCCATTGCGATAGTTGCGGCTTGAGCCCAATCGCTAGACTCTGCACACTATGCCTCTTTCATTTTTTTAGGGGCTGGTGTGATCACCTTCAGCAAACCATTCGTTCAAAATCTTTTTGTCTCTTTCAGAACCGAGCACTCTAGAAATTTGCTCGTGCGTCAGTGTGGTCAAGGGATGACCGAATACATCATAATCGTGGCTCTCGTAGCCGTCGCAGCGATTGGGGTGTATCAGTATTTTGGTCAAGTGATGCGTTCTCAGACCGCGGCAGTGGCGAAAGAGCTTGCAGGCGAAGATGGCACCGCACAGAGCAAGGTTGCAAAAACTGCTTCTCAAGGTGCTAGCGCTCAAACAAAGGCAAAGTCTTTAAAAAGCTTCACTGGTAACGCCAATGCGGCCAAACGGTAATGTCGCTCGAGGTCGACCCAACTTGGGGCGTCGTGATATCCCACGCAAATAATCGTTTTGAATTTTTTGAAAACTTAGATCAAAGCTATCCTGCTAAACAACAAAAAGGCCAAGTAATGTTCCTCGGGCTTATGCTGTGTGCGGTAGGTGTTTTGGCGTGGATGTTGATGTTAGAGCTTGGCCAACGCGTGCACGATCAAGCCTCATTGCATCGCGCAACGGATGCGGCGGCTTATAGCGCCGCTTTAATGCAGGCGCGAGCGCTCAATCTGCATGCCTACCTCAATCGCGCTCAAATCGCCCATCAACTTGGCATGGCACATCTTATCGCAGTGGCGACGGCATCTCAGTATCGTGCCAAGCTTGCGCAGCAAGCTCAACGCCGTAATCCGCCACCGAGTTTGATTGGTGCATTTTTTGGCCCTCAGCATGCAAGTGCCTATCTGGCAGCGTTAGCTGGCGGACTGGGGGATACGTCTTCTCAACAGACATTTAGGCATGCATTTTTACGTCATGAAAAACATATTCATCAGGTATTAGACCGAGTTAGACAGTTACAGATAAGAGATTTTGAACAACAACGTGAACAGGCTATTCATCGTGTGTTGATCGAAAACGTTGGTAAGAGCGGTGGTGCGATGAAGGGCCAAACGCTTAAGCAACTCGGTTTGAGCGTTGTCTTGTTACTGGATGAATCAAAAGGTTTTATTCAGCAGCATTCTGCAAATGATGATGTATGGCGGAATTTTTTGACTGACCTCGTTGGACAGTATGGATTTCTATCCGAAAGAAATCGAACTCAGCGAAATGTCTGGCTCGTGAATCCACGTTGTCCGCTCAAAAGACATGAACTTAGACGCAGAGGTCGGTTACAGCTCGGTCTTGATGGGCACTGGCTGTCCGAGGAATCACTTTCTTATCATGCCTTGCGTTACAACAAAATAATCGGTTGTTATCACCGCGAATATCCAATGGGTTGGGCCGTGTTAAAGACGCATAGCCAGCGTCAGAGTGTTGGCCAGGTTTCTTCTGTCGTACCTAACTTTTCGCGACAAGTATTTTGGCGTTGGTCGCTCGCTCAGAGCGGAGGACGCTTGAATATCTTGAGGGGGAATCACAACCGACTTGCGCAATTATATGGTCAGAGTGCTCAGATTAAATGGTCTTCCGAGGGCTTGGGTCGTTATGCTCAGATCACAAAGGGCAGGGAGCGTTTTCCAGTGCGGATTGCCGTTAAATCTTCACAGAAAGTTAATGCGTCAACAGAGATTCATTCTGTTGCGACAGCGCAAGCTTATTATTTTTCTCCCAAGATCGAACACGATCGATCCGGTCATCCAAGTCTTTTTGAACCATATTGGCGAGCAACTTTAATTCCAAACTTACATTCAAGATGACAATGCAACTCATTGAAACCGAAAGAGGTCAAGCGTTGTTCGAGGCTGTATTTATCATGATGCTACTTGTCACGCTTCTATTCGCGATTCAGTTTACAGGTCAGTTACGCGCAAGTTCTCTTGCAGTGTTAGGAGAGAGTAGTTATGCAACTTTCATCAAGTCAAATATAAATGGCGAGGACAATCAGGCCGGCATGCAACATTCACACAAACACGCCGGACTATTGTCGACATTTTCTCAGCAGCTTTTAGTGTTGGATGGTCAGGGCTTGATTCAAGTCCAACGCTCAAACAGGCTGTCACCTGAAAGCCGAAAGATCGCGAATCTTCTCTTTAAGGAAATCCCGATAGCGCGCACAAGTTACTTGTACATAAACGCAGGGAACAGTCTGACATCTAGTGAGGTCCAGTCTCGTATTGCGGACTCAACAGCTGCTTGGAGCGATACGGCCCAGCCAACGCAAACGATGCTTAAGCCACACATCAGTCTATTAGAAAAGATAGATAAGCCTTGGCGTCGTGGTGTCTTGAGTACTGATTGGCTGAGCAAGTGGGCGAAGCAGTCACCCAGTGACAATCGATTAGGTCGCCTGAAGTGAATAAATTCATTGTTATTTTTTTTTGTTTCTTTGGTTATAGCAACAATATCCTTGCTGAAAATCACGATGACATTTATGTTGCAGAGCAAAAATTGATAGGGGATCCAAAAACTTTCTTGATGTTAAGTGATATGCGTGTCGGAGGTCATGATATTTCAATCAGTCGTTGGCAAAGCTCAAAAGGTATTGATGCTGTCATTCTTAAACTAACGGAACAGATTCCTTCAGACACGATCGCCTGGAGCGATGGTGAAGTGATGCACATGCAATGGTCGACTGAGGCGCATTCTCATCTCCTGGTTGTCTCACCAGTTAACGTTAAAAAAGTTGATTTTTATATGTCTAGCATTCGTATGTCATCAATAAATGATGAACGAACTCAGGTTTCATATTCTGCGCTTAAGCAAGCATTGTCTGAGCAAACCTTAAGTGCAGAGTTAGTGATGGACATTCAGGACAAATATTCTGGTGTTGAAAATGCAACGCTGATGTACGTGTCTTCTTTGCCGGTAAAAATATTAGATGTGATGATTCGGAAAATTCTGAAATATCTCAGCTGGTTTGTAATTGAAAATTCACGGCATCGTCAAGCAGTATTCTCTGCAAGCACTATTCGTGCAATTCAGCATGGCGAAACACTGAGGGTAGATCTTGTTGATGATGTTGGAAAAACTTTTATGTATGTCAATTTGTCTGGGGGATTAAAACCTTGATCACATCAAACTCAAAAGCAAAGTGGTGGCTGATGGCATTGTCGATTACGTTAGGATGCGTATCCGCATGGGCAATTGATCAGCATTTGGAAGAGAAAACTGAGGAGATTGAGTCGCGTACGCGCTTGGAGCAATTGACCTTGCTTGTGGCTGCTCGTGACATCAGCCGCGATGCCGTTATTGATGAAAATGACTTTATCGCCGAAATGTTTCCAATCAAATGGGCTCCTGACGATGCCTTCAGCATTGATGATAGCGAAACATTAATAGGAAAGCGACTGCTCACGGACCTTCGTGCGGGTCAGCCTCTGATGAATATTCACGTCCGTGATCCAGAGGTGCCCAGCCTATCTAGCCGCTTAGGGCCAGAGCTCAAAGCTATATCTTTCACAATCGATCCAAGTAGCGCAGCTTCAGGTCTGATTCGTGCAGGTGACAACATTGATCTGTTTGTTTCTCTAGATCATCAGGGTAAACGTCTGACCACGATACTTCTTCAGTCTGTTCAGGTTTTAGGAGTAGGTCAACTAGCTGATAGCAATGGCCGATCTGATTTGACGATACCCACGTCTTTGTCCAACATTACAGTTGCTGTATCAGATGATGAGGCCGTTCGTGTTGTAGCTGCCCGCGAAGCGGGAGTCATCAGTGCTGTGTTGAGCTCATCCCACAGTGCAATCGGCTCTAATAGTTCAAAGACTGTGACAGGTGACTTGGCGGCATTACTTGGTTTACCGACGGTTCCTACTACGCACGTCATCCCTATTATGTATGGTGATCGATTGACGACTATTCACGATGATCACGAACGCATGGAGAGAATGATTGAACCAGATCAGACAAGTCAAACGTTGAGCGTCAAATGAGCTATGTCTTAGGATGTATTGTTTTAATCATAGCTATTTTTCCGTTTGTCGCAGTCAGCCAGACTAGTCTCAAGCTTGAGGTGGGTTCGTCCACTGTAATAAAGCTATCAAATGTAGAACGTTTGGCCATTGGAAATAGTGAGGTACTTCAAGCGACAGTCATTAATCGAAATGAAATTGTTATCTTTGGAAAAAAATCAGGGGTCACAACACTGGATGTATGGCGTTCAGAAGGCAAACGAATGTCTTACCAAGTACGGGTTGCACCAGAAGGTTTTGCGCGTATTCACGCGGAAATTAAAAGTTTGCTCAAAACTGTTCCAATGGCAAGAAGCTCAGTTGTTGGCGATAAGCTGATTGTTGAGGGTGAAAACTTATCGGATGCCGACCAAGCAAAAATTTCACGTTTGGCGCAGAAATATCCAGAGCTTTTAGATTTCACCAGCCAAGTTGGGTGGGACAAGATGGTACTACTTGATGTGCAGGTCATTGAGATTCCTTCCGTTCGTTTACAGGAGCTTGGAATTCGGTGGGACAGCAGTTTGCCATTGCCTTTAAGCGGCGCGGGGGGCTTGTCGGGTGTCAATGCACTCTTATCTGCACGCATTAGCGCTTTGGCTCAGGCGGGTGAGGCAACAATACTTGCGCAGCCACAGCTACTTGCAAGAAGTGGTGCTAAAGCAAGTTTTGAAGCTGGAGGCGAGGTCCCTTATACCAATACTGACAAAGAGGGCAAAACCACAACTTCCTTCAAGAAGTACGGGGTATCACTCAACATTACTCCTCATGTTGACCGCAATCATGCAGTTCGATCAAAAATTGATATCGAAGTCAGTTCCGTCGATCAGACCTTGGCATCCTCGGCCGGTCCTGCTCTAAAAGTGCGACGTACCTCAACAGAATTTAATGTTCGCTCTGGGCAAACGCTTGTTTTGGGCGGGTTTTTGTCACGGGAGCGCACGCATGATAGAGATGGTGTGCCGGGTTTTTCGGAGATCCCATTGTTGGGTAGCTTATTTGGTGTGAGTCGTAATTATTACCGAGAGACTGAATTAGCGATTTTTGTGACTCCGGTGGTGGTCAATGCAGATCATCCAGGCATGCTTCAGCGGGTCAATCATGCATCGGAAATTTTAGATCAAGCGTTTGATTCAGTGCCGCGCCTGAACACACCTATTCGAGATAACCATGAATCACCAAATTGGCATCAGCGTGATGCACTGCATTCACAGTGGGAGTCAGAAGAACTACCGACAGTCGATACACAAGCAATTGATCAATGGAGCAAAACTGAATGATGGATTTACAGATCACGTATGAAGATGGTCGTCGTGAACGTATGAAACATACAGTACCTTTTACCCTCGGCCGCGGTATTGAGTGTGAAGCACGTGTGCCTCATTGGCGTGTCGCAAGGCGACACTTACGAGTAACCAAATGTGTAGATGGCTATCAGGTCGAAGATCTGGGATCACTATACGGCACACGAGTGAATGGGAGAAAGTTTGCCATCCATTCTCCAATTCTTGAAAGTGACGAGTTTATCGTTGGTCCTTGCATGATTAGACTCATTCCAGCGTGTTGTGTAGACGAAGGCTTGGTGGGCCAAGAGAACGTAGAGGTTTCTAGGCGATTAGATACGAAGGTGACAAGTCAAATCCACAGACTATCTAACTCCTCTTTCCGTGATGTTAGGCGCGACTTGCACGTAGGATTATTGAAGGCTTTTGATTTGAGACGGAACGATATTGCAGCTTTATCTGAAGTAGCTCTAAGAGAGCAAGCTATACAGTGCGTTTCTGAGCTGCTTGAGGAGCATGTCAATGTTTTAAGTGAAACTCAGCGCAAAGAGATACTTGAGCTTGTCGTGGATGAGGCGATTGGCCTGGGTGTATTGGAGTCATTGCTTGCAGATCCTGAGATCACTGAAATCATGGTCAATCGATACGATGAAATTTTTATTGAACGAATGGGTCGAATCGAACTAAGTGGTTCACAGTTTAGTAGTGAGCAAGCTGTGCGTGGCGTTATTGAGCGAATCATCTTTCCTTTAGGCAGACGGTTGGATGACGCATCTCCCATGGTTGATGCCAGATTACGCGATGGCTCTAGGATCAATGCGGTCATTCCTCCAGTTGCCATACGAGGTGCAAGTATGACCATACGTAAGTTCACTAAAAAGGGCATTGATCTTGACGCTTTAGTTCAAAACTCTTCTTTAAGTATCGAACTCGCAAAATTTCTAAATCTTTGCATGATTCAACGCTTGAATATTTTGGTTTCAGGAGGAACGGGCTCAGGAAAAACTACTTTTTTAAATGTATTAGCCAATTGCATCCCACCAAATCATCGGATCGTCACAATTGAAGACTCTGCAGAATTACACATTAACCATCCGCATGTCATGGCGCTTGAGGCACGCCCAGAAAATGCAGAAGGACGTGGTGCGATTAGTTTGCGTGCTCTGGTCCGAAACGCACTGCGTATGCGTCCTGATCGGATCATTGTGGGCGAGGTGAGGGGGCCTGAGGCCCTAGACATGCTTACAGCAATGAATACAGGACATGAGGGTTCTTTGACAACACTTCATGCCAATAGTCCGCGTGATGCAATGTCTAGGCTTGAGACAATGATCTTGTCTGCAAATGCAGGACTACCGCTTAGTGCCATCCGAGAGCAAATGAGTTCAGCAATTCATTTGGTGGTTCAGCAAGCACGATTGCCTGACGGACACCGTATTGTGCATGAGGTGTCAGAGATTGTGGGCTTGGAGTCAGGATGTATACAGATGCAAACCCTCGCATTGTTTGACCGTTCAAGTGGTCGTACTAAACCTTGTGCGCTCATGCCACAGTGCTTTGAGGCCTGGGGTAATGCGGTACCTTCAACAATCAAGCATTGGTTCGCCTCAGCATGATGTACGTTGGGTTGGTATTTGCTTGCTTCTCGATTGCGCTTGCATGTTGGCTAATTCAAAAAATGGTGGCTTATGCGTGGAGTCGTTATCGCAGATCTGTAACTGAGCATACGCAAACAAGTCTTTCAGAGCTTTTTGTATTTATCGATACAACACATTTATGGCCTGCACTTTGTTGCGTGGCCGTAGCAATGGGTTTGTCAGTGTGGCTCTTGTGTCAAAGTTTGCTTGCAGCATCTCTTTTAGGAGCATTGACCCTCATCTTGCCGCGGGCCATATTGACGGCAGCGCTGAGTCGTCGCTTGAAGTTGTTTGATACGCAATGGCCGGATGCACTGATTTCTATTGCTGGGGCTTTGCGCTCAGGAGCAAGCCTTGGCTTGGCGCTTAAAAATTTTGCTGATGATGCACCGACGCCGATGTCGCAGGAGCTCAGTTTGGTATTGAGGGAGCATCGTATGGGTTTGCCATTGAATCAGGCATTAGCTGAGCTCAATCGTCGAATGCCGACAGAAAGTGTCGAGTTGGTAACTGCTTTATTTTCAGTAGGTAATGCTTCTGGAGGCTCTATGGCCGATATTCTGGAAAGATTGTCTAATAATTTGCGTGCACGTCAACACATCACAGGAAAGATTGGTATGTTGACTGCACAAGGAAAGATGCAAGCGTGGGTGATGGGGGCATTGCCACTCGCTATCTTGGGCGCATTGAGTCAGATTGATCCAGCTTCAGTCGAATTAATGTTTTTTAGTCAGACGGGTCAACTTCTATTAGGGGCTGTCTTGGTGCTTGAATGTATCGGCATATATTGGTTGCAATGCATTTTGGCTATCGAGATTTAAGTAGATGTTTTATTTAGCGATTGGTTGTGCGGTTGTTGCGACGATTGTTTTATCGAAGTTATCATGGATGCTGCTTCGTGGAGTCTACGATCACTCGAAACCGATCCTCCAAGAGATTTCACTTCATGCTGAGAACCATAGTAACAAGAACGATCGCACAGCTGAGACACATCAAAAATATCGTACCTTATGGCGAATGACTGACTTACTTGGTCGTCCGTTGCAAAGATTCGTGACTTGGGGTCAACGCAGGCGTCTTTCGCTACATATCGAACGGGCTGGATTGAAACGTTGGTTGTTTTACCAAATATATTTCTTTCAGTGTTTATTCTCCAGTATCTCTCTGTTAATCAGCGTCTGGTGCTTAGAGAGATCTTTGTTGGATATGCGAGTCGCAGCATATATTTGTTTGATTCTTTGCGTGATTTTTGGTTGGTGGTTGCCTATTATGTGGTTAAAACGCAGACATCATCAGCGTGTAAGGCAGATCATTCGGCAGTTTCCGTTTTTTTTAGATATGGTCGGTTTAGGACTGGATGCTGGGCTTAATCTTCAAGCTTCAGTGCGATTGGCGCTTGAACACATCGCAACGGGTGCGCTACATCAGGAATGGTCAAAAATGTTAGCCGATATGCGTGCGGGTCAATCTCGCGCACAAGCTTTACGCCAACTCAGTCAGCGCTTGAACATATCCAGCATACGGCAGCTGATCTCATCCCTGATTCAAGGAGAGTCGATGGGTTTTAGCTTAGGACACATTATTCAAGTGTACGCAGATCAACAAAGAGCGCAGCGTTTGATGCAAGCAGAAAAACAGGCTTTGCAAGCCCCGGTCAAAATGTTGTTTCCAATGGCGTTATGTATTTTTCCATGCACATTTATGATTTTGGGATTTCCTGTTGCGGTCCAGCTCCTAGGTTTGTCTTGAAAATTATCTCAGCAAATAGTGTGTGGCAACGGGCAGGCGGGCTGCTCATACGTCCAATGCTCTTAGAGGGGGAAGTGCTTTGGCTTCGCCCCTGTTGGTCTGTTCACACCTTTGGGATGCGTTACTCAATTGGAGTATTTTTTTTAGATCGCAATAACACTGTTGTTCATGTTCGGCCCTACGTCCCACCTAATCGCATTGTCTGCTTTGTTGGCGCACGTTCTGTATGCGAAATGCTACCAATCAGGGTAGATCATTGCGATGGAGTATCGGCTAAGTTGGAGAGAGTGTTGTCTTTAAATACGGTGATGTAACTTGTATAAAAACTGCAGTACAACACGGACGTGGCCACTACATTAATAGGAATTTGAATAGTGGCTGCTGTAGCTGGGGGCAGTCCCATGAGGATGAGTACACTAATCAACGTATCTATACCAAGAAAAACAGCAAGCCAGCATAGGCCGTAAACCAAAAATGCCCACTTGTTACGCCAACATGCGATCCAACTAAAAAAAAGTGCTTGTGTAATACGAATGCCGTGCCAACCTACGAGTGCAGGTGCAAACCAAAAGATGGCTGCCATGATGACGTACAGCACAGCAAAAATCATCATTGGTGTTCGCACCGCTTCCATCAGTGGTAGCAAGTCGTTTGTTTGTTGAACATTTTTGAGCGCTTCAGTGACTTCACTAGAATAGGGCGTAAAAACGGCTAGTCCGAGCAAAAGGCAAAAGACTACGTACACACCTCCCATTGCTAATAGACGTCGAAAGACAAGAGGTTGACGCAATGGCTCAATCCATGTTCCAAGCAAAATTCGTTGCCCCTCTGTTGCATGCCTGCCCGCAGAGAGTGAGAGCAATGTTGCGGTTGGCATCAGAATAATAAAAAAGATGGGCCCAATGGGAGGTGTGATTGTTGCGATCATCAGTATGAGGCTGATAAACATCGCCCAAGAAAAAAAGGCGAGTGGCTGGCTACGAAAAAGGGACCAGCCGTCACGTACCCACATCCATCCTGCGAGCGCAGGTAAAGGGACTGCTTGCATCAAGATTCCTTTGGGAGTGCCATGATGGCACCGGTTGTTCTTTGTATAAGTATGCGCTCAAAATGACTCGGGTCATGAGGCTTGAGTGTTTGTGCAGGTCTAGGCAGATAGAAATCATAGAGTCTTGAGATCCAAAAGCGCAGAGCCGCACCTCTTAATATCGCAGGCCAGACAAGCCTTTCAGCTTCCGTGAATGGACGTTCCTTAGCATACGCGGTAAGCCAAGAGTCAAGGAGTTCTGGTCGAAAAACTCCGGTCGAGTGATCGATGCACCAATCATTGACGCTCACTGCTACATCGAAAATCCACGTATCGACTCCTGCAAAATAAAAGTCTATCAATCCACCCATCATGGGGTTATCTGCAGTACCCGCAAACAAGACATTGTCACGAAAGAGGTCACAATGCGAGGGGCCGCGAGTGAGAGACTGATAGTCGGGTGTCCGAGCAAGCTCTTGTTGTTCAGTGAGCGAGTCTTGTAAAAGTTGAGCAAGCGGCTGGCTCAGAAAGGGAAGTACTGTTGGGGACGTTTGTTCCCACCAAGCCAAACTACGCAGATTCGGTTGTTTAATCGAAAAGTCTTGGCCAGCTAGGTGTGCTCGAGCGAGCGTTTCACCTGCGAGTGCGCAATGCCTGATGTTTGGCTTGGACTCGTCGCGACCTGGTAGCTTTGAAACAATTGCTGCGGGTTTGCCATGCAGCGTAGAGAGCCTCTTGCCGTCTTTGCGAGTTTGAGGCTGCGGTACAGGAACACCTTTAGCAGCGAGGTGATTCATGAGCTCTATATAAAATGGTAACTGTTCGCTTTTGAGTACCTCAAAAACGGTTAACACGTATTCTCCCTGAGTTGTTGTCAAGAAAAAATTGCTGTTTTCGATCCCCGCAGCGATACCCTTTAAGGCTGTCAAATCGCCCAGATGGTAATCAGCTAATAAAGCTTGGGCGTCTTTTTCGCTGACTTGAGTAAATACTGCCATATAAATTGGGTGAAACATTTTTAAGATGTGCTGATTTTAGCAAGGATGACTTACTTCGAGACTGCTAAAGAGCAATTAGGATTTTCCCAATCCATATAAAATGGTTATTGTCCGGTTTGGACGCATTCGAGTCTTTAGAAATATGTCCACTTCTGATCAGCCCCTTATGGCGAATCAATTACACACGCTGCCTGAGCCTAATGGTTGGAAGCTCTGTGTCGCCCCCATGATCGATGTGACTGATCGCCATTGCCGATTTTTTCATCGTTTATTAGCACCCCATGCGCGTCTTTATACAGAAATGATTACGACTGGCGCTCTTACACACGGTGATATTCATCGTCACTTAGACTTTAATGACCAGGAGCACCCCGTTGCTTTGCAACTTGGGGGCAGTGAGCCGCAGGCTTTGAGTCAAGCCGCACGCGTGGGCGCGCGTTGGGGCTATGACGAAATCAATCTTAATTGTGGCTGCCCATCAGAACGTGTCCAAAAGGGGGCTTTTGGTGCTTGTTTGATGGCAGAGCCCCAATTGGTCGCTGATTGCATCAAGGCAATGCAAGATTCAGTGAGCATCCCCGTGACTGTTAAGCATCGCTTAGGCCTGGATTACAATAATGATTACGGTTTCGTTCGTGATTTTGTGGGTGCAATATACGATACTGGATGTCGCATTTTTATCGTACACGCACGCAATGCTGTCCTAAAAGGGTTGACACCCAAAGATAATCGCGACATCCCGCCCTTGCGCTATCAGGAGGCGGCCAAGCTCAAACATGATTTCCCTGACGCGATCGTGGTGTTAAACGGCGGTTTAACGGGAGTGGATGATTGTGCTGAAGCATTACAAACTTTTGATGGTGTGATGTTAGGTCGCGCGCCTTGGCATAATCCAAGCGTATTAAGTGAGTTATCTGAGTCATTGTGGCCGCAAGAGCCGTCTATTAAAGAGTCCGAATTGATTGACCAGTTGGTTGCTTATGCGGCAGGTGAAGTCGAGCGTGACACCCCCCTCAGAATTGTAGTGCGGCCATTGTTGGGGCTTTTTAATGGAAGACCCCGTTCGCGTTTGTGGCGACGGATGCTCTCAGACTCTAAGCTGCTCAATGCAAATGATGCATCACTCATCCGTCGCGCTTGGTCAGAAATCGGTGGCTATGCACCACTCGATACTTATAAGGCTTAATCGCTAAGCTTGTGGAGCTTGATTTCCCTCTTCAGGCCAGTCGCGGATATATGCTTTGAGCATTGAGTTTTCAAATTTTTGAGCTGCAACGATGGCTTGCGCCATATCATAAAAAGAAATGACACCCATCAGCATTGGGCCGTCCATGACCGGAATGTAACGAGAATGATTTTCAAGCATCAGCCTCTGAACCGCGTCGGCTTCGGTGTCGGGTGAAACTCGTACCGGGTTGGCGTCCATAATGCTGCGGATTGTGGTAGATCCAACCGCACCATGATTGCCGTTTACATGTCGGATGATCTCGCGAAAAGTCAGCATGCCAGCTAGGTTTCCATGGTCCATGATGACCAAAGAGCCAATATCATGTTCGCTCATGGTCTCAAGTGCTTGAATGACTGAAGTCTCTGGCGAGGCAGTAAAAAGCGTATTGCCCTTGATCCGCAGAATCTCACTGACCTTTAGCATGATGTGTCTCCGTTGTGCTGCTTTGTGCTAATTGTACTTTCAGCATGTCAGACTTGTCATATTGCAACAGCACATCAGACAATTTTGAGTCTTTGTTATCTGCAATATACATAGTTAATGCATGCTTGAGCTCAGGACGCACATCGAGTTGGAGTGCTTGACGATTGATAAAAAAACGTTCAAATAAAGGCTTCAAATTTGCTGAGTTTGGGTCGCATACGAGTACCCAGTGTTCCCGTTTATAAAGCTGTGTCGCAGCAACTAATCCCATATTCTGAAGCTTCTCGAGAATCGTGGCGACTTGTTCTTCTGTCAGTTGTAAGGCGTCGGAAATATAATGAATACTCAGGCCAGGAGTGCTCTGCAAGCGGGATTGCTCGAGCAAACTCAACGTTTTCAGTGCATCCTGTAAGGGGTCCCCTGCTTGGGGTGCGCCACGAGCTCTAAAGTGTCGTAAATACGGGAGGTTGGCGGCAACAATCGCTCCAAAAAGTACGCTGAGCCAAGACAGATACACCCAAATCAAAAATACGGGGAGTGCTGCAAAGGCACCATAAATGGTCGTATAAGTGGATATTTGAGAAACGTAAAAAGCAAAACCAAATTTCATTATTTCAAGAAGTGCCGCCACCAAAAAGCCGCCAATAAAGGCGTCACGTGGTGCAACGCTGGTGTTTGGCACAATCAAAAATAATGCGGCAAAACCTGCGGCACTCACGAAGAAGGGCGATACCTTGAGCGTGATGTCAGCAACATAAGATAACTGTGAAATGATGCCAAAAGACTCTTGCGCCACTAATGCAGTCGCCCATAGACTCGCACCAGTCATTATCGGGCCCAAAGTCAAAAGCGCCCAGAACACAAGCAGTCGTTGACCCATGCCGCGAGGTTTTGTTACTCGCCAGATCTCATTGAGCGCTTTATCAACTGACAATATCAGTATCAAGACAGTAAAGACCAAAAAACTTCCGCCAATCGCTGTGAGTCGGGTGGCCTGCCGGGCAAAGTCGTTGAGGTAAGTCATGACATTTTCAGAGATCAACGCAGGCATGAGACTGTTTGATAAAAAAGTCTGTAGCGCATCACTGAACACGTGAAACTGGGGAAAGGCAGTAAATAGGGCAAGTGCCACGGCCAATAAAGGGACGATGGCTAATACGGTGGTGAAAGTCAGACTGCCGGCGAGGTCAAACGCATCTACTTGACCAAGTCGCTTAGCACTGGTCAGCATGATTTCGCGCCAGGCTGAGAGCTGGCCATGATTGGTGCTATCAGGATGTGCCTGAGTTTTCACTTTAAAAGCTCCTCAAACAAATCTAATCATGTGGAGATATTGGTCGCTACTCCCTACCCGAGCGATAATAGCAGCATGAAGATACTTCCCCATCCCTTGACACAACCTGTTGCACCTACACTCAATATTGCTTTGCAGCGAACTGCGATGGCATCTCTGCTTGCACTCTTCATTTTGTGTTTGCTTTGGGAGATCTGGCTTGCGCCGCTCCGAGCAGGTGGTACCTTGTTATTTTTAAAGGCATTGCCGCTTGCCTTTGCATTTCGGGGAGTCTCTCGAGGCAGTCTCTATACGATTCAGTGGGCCTCAATGCTTGTGCTTCTTTACCTGATGGAGGGAGTCGTTAGAGTGATGTCCGACCCACCAGGGCCATCCATTGCAATGGCTTGGATTGAGATTGTTCTTTCTGTTATTTTTTTCTTTGCAGCCCTGTTTTACGTC
This sequence comes from uncultured Burkholderiaceae bacterium, assembly GCA_963926265.1. Taxonomy (GTDB): domain Bacteria; phylum Pseudomonadota; class Gammaproteobacteria; order Burkholderiales; family Burkholderiaceae_B; genus Zwartia. The sequence goes on along the minus strand of CAWUWN010000090.1, from coordinate 1,861 downwards.
AGACCTGCCAAGCGCTATGCCAAGCAACAGAAGATTTTGGCCGACGAAGCGGCTCAGATACAGGACCAGGATAAAAAACAACCATGACACTTTCCGTGACTCTCGGCGCTGACAGTTTTACAGCTCTGGCCAAAGACAATAGTTTTGCAGCGCTTGGTTTAGAGTTTTTTACGCGTCTTCCTACGACACCGCTTAAAAACCCAAGGCTAGTCCATGTCAACAAAGATGTTGCAGACTTGCTTGGATTGTCAGCGTTTGCTCAAAATACGCCAGAGTTTTTAAGCGTGGTGAGTGGTTCTTTACCCATGTCTGGCGGGGATACGCTCGCTGCGGTTTACAGCGGCCACCAGTTTGGTGTGTGGGCGGGCCAGCTCGGTGACGGGCGTGCGCATTTGCTGGGTGAGGTGATAGGGCCCTCTGCGAATTGGGAGATTCAGCTCAAGGGCGCTGGTATGACGCCTTATTCCCGCATGGGGGATGGTCGTGCAGTGTTACGCTCCTCAGTGCGCGAGTACTTGGCTAGCCAAGCGATGCATGGCTTGGGCATAGCAACCACGCGCGCGTTATCTCTAGTGTCTGCTGATGATCCCGTGATGCGTGAGACCGTGGAAACTGCGGCTGTTGTGGCTAGGGTGGCACCTAGCTTTGTGCGGTTTGGTTCCTTTGAACATTGGGCATCGCGCAAGCGGCCTGATTTAGTTCGCAAGCTAGCAGACTATGTCATTGAACGTTTTTATCCAGAGTGTCTGTCGCCTTCTGCCGGTATCCCCGAATCTGCTGAGATTCGTTACGTCAAACTGCTTGAGTGTGTCGTAAAGCGAACCGCTGAATTAATGGCCAGCTGGCAAGTGGTAGGCTTTTGCCATGGTGTGATGAATACCGACAATATGTCGATACTTGGTTTGACACTTGATTATGGTCCGTATGGATTTATGGACGGCTTCGATGCTCGCCACATTTGTAACCACACTGACTCCAATGGTCGGTATGCCTGGCATGCTCAGCCTGCTGTGGCGCACTGGAATTTATATCAGTTGGCCAATAGTCTTTTTTCAATCGTGCCTGACGCTGAGGCGCTTAGAGGCGCTCTCGATCAATTTGAGCCGACTTTTTTACACGCCATGCAAACGCGTATGAGTCAAAAGTTAGGTTTATCGACCTGGCAAGTGGGCGATGAGGCGCTAATTGATGATCTCTGGAGTGTGATGCAGACCAGCCATGCGGACTTTTCTATGACTTTCCGTCAGCTCGCTTATGCGCCTGGATTGACTGAGGCTGCTCCAGGCCAAATTGCGCATGATTTGGGTGGAACAGTCGGAGATGGTTCGGCTAGCTTGCAACCTTTTATTGATCTTTTCATAGACAGAGAGGCTGCTAGAGCTTGGTTGGTACGCTATTGCGATCGTGTAGCCCTTGAATCCCCCGTTTGGCAGTCTCGCGTAGAGGGTATGCTTGCGGTCAATCCTCTGTATGTGCTGCGTAATTACTTGGCTCAGCAAGTAATTGATGCAACTCAGCGAGGCGATTTTTCGGATCTTGAGCAGATGATGAAACTGCTCGCTCAACCCTTTTCAGCACAAGCAGGTTTTGAGCGTTTTTCGGCCCTTCCGCCTCATTGGGCGAGCAAAATTGAGGTCAGTTGCTCATCCTGATGCAATAATATCCTTTCGTTGCGTGTTATTCATTCGTGCACGCTCAACTTTACGGTTTGCTTCCTCATGTCTGGCAATACTCTCGGTACCTTATTTTGCGTCACTAATTTTGGTGAATCCCACGGACCTGCGATCGGTTGTGTGGTTGATGGCTGCCCGCCAGGTATAGCTTTATGCGAGCAAGACATTCAGCTTGAGCTTGATCGACG
>CAWUWN010000089.1:0-47232 GCA_963926265.1 uncultured Burkholderiaceae bacterium | reverse complement strand
AAAAAAAGACCCTTATCGACCGTGACCGCAGATGAACTTAAAATGATCCAAGATCGTATTAACCACCGACCACGTAAACGATTAGGTTTTAAAACTCCGTATGAAGTGTTTCACCAGTCTTTAAAACGTGTTGCACTTCGTACTTGAAACCGCCGTATTTTATTAGGATTAAAGATTTTTTTAAAATTTTTTAATTTAGATTCTTAATTAGATAATTAATTTTTTCATACGTTTGAAATATTATGCTGTCAGCTTAACACCTATGAAAATAAAAGTTGTACTTGTGTACTTTAATGCTGGTGGCGGTCATCGCTCTGCTGCTCTTGCCCTCCAAGAAGTCATCATGCTGACACATCCTGAATGGGAGGTTTCACTTGTTAATCTTTTTGAGGTAATTGATTCAGAGCGCTACTTTCAAAAACTAACAGGATTTGCACCAGAGGACTTGTACAACCTTCGTCTTAAAAAAGGATGGACTCGAGGCTTAGCGACTGAGTTGAAAGTGTTTCAAGCAATGATTCGACTCACGCATCTCAAACTCAAGAGAAAAATCCAGGTATTTTGGAAAAGCAGTAAACCTGATTTAGTTGTTTCTCTGATTCCAAACTTTAATAAAGTGATGTTTGAGTCACTCAAAGAGGAGTTTCCAAGCGTTCCGTATGTAACTGTAATGACTGACATAGCAGACTATCCGCCCAATTTTTGGATTGAACCTGATCAAGACCAATACATGATTTGCGGTTCTGATCGCGCGGTTTTACAAGCCTTTGAAGCCGGCTATACAGACAATCAAGTCATTCAAGCTTCAGGAATGATCTTACGACCATCATTTTATCAATCTGCACGTGTCGATCGCAATGCGCGTAAATTAGAATTAGGCTTAGATCCTACTAAAGCAACTGGTTTAGTTATGTTTGGTGGTCATGGGTCCACTCAAATGTTGAAAATTGCTAAAGACCTGAGTCATAGACAGATGATTTTTGTATGCGGTCATAATGCCTTGCTAGCAAAAAAAATTCAGGCATTTAAGTCGACGGCTCAGCATGTTGTGTTTGGTTTTACCTCTGACATTGATTGCATTATGCAATTGAGTGATTATTTAATTGGTAAGCCAGGCCCCGGAAGTTTGAGTGAAGCAATTCAAATGGGGCTACCTATTATTACCTTTAAAAACGCTTCTACCATGCCTCAAGAACGATTTAATACAAATTGGGTAAGTGATCATCAATACGGTATTGTTATCACTAAGATGCGAGAGTTACCGGTTGCGGTTGAGCGGATGCATTCTGAGTTGCCAAATTTTAAAGCGCGGATATCTACAGTCAATAATCGAGGCGTATTCGACGTAGTCGAGGCGCTGTATCGAATCGTGAGGGCTGTCGTTTGAGCATTTTGAAGTGCTTCGCGTCTGCAAGACGTGAGTAATGGAGGGACGCATTGGCCTGACCATAACCCCAAGGCTTTGCTCCGCATTTATTGCTCCAAACGGTGCATTATTGGCGATTTAACGAGCGAGATTAATTCATATTTTTTTATAGGATAAGTACTTTTCATTGCAAATGAGTGTCAAATTCAAGAGTGCGGCCATTATTGCTATATATTTACGGTAGTAGGAACATTTGGCAATCTTTTCAATAAGCTATTTTTTGGATTGTTAGAGTTATTGAGCGTATATCAATATATGGAGAAGACAATGAAAGTGATAAATAGATTAATAAAATCGGCTCTTGTAGTGGCTCTATCTTTATCGGCAATTCCCTTTGTGGCCTCGGCTCAACAATTTCCTGATAAGCCCATAAAAATTCTTGTGCCATTTCCTCCAGGAGGGGGTACAGACTTCGTTTCAAGAATTGTAGGCGCTAAGCTTGCCGAGCTAACGGGTTGGCAGGTCATTGTTGAAAACAAGCCTGGTGCAGGCGGTAATCTTGCGATTGAGTTCGCATCAAAAACACCTGCAGATGGTTACACGCTAGTGATGGGGCAGACCGACAACATGATGTTGGGACCATGGCTTTATAAAACACTGACTTATGACAGCGTCAAGAGCTTTGCTCCGGTGATTCAAGTATCGGTGACGCCAGCAGGAATTGGGACCGCGCCTACATCAGGGATTAAGACACCTCAAGACCTGGTCGCTAAAGGTAAAACCAAAGAAGGACTGCGCTGGGGAACGGCAGGCTTGGGTACTCTTGGTCACATGATTGGCGAAGATTTTAAAAAACGTGCCAATATCAATTTATTGCAAGTCCCCTACAAAGGTGCGGGTCCTGCGATCGTAGATGTGATGGGTGGACAAGTTGATATTTATATCGGGACCCTTGCTTCTCTTGCACCGCATGCCAAGAGTGGCAAGCTTGTGGCTGTAGCAGTTTCATCTGCTAACCGTTCGTCAGAGTTTCCTAATGTCCCCACTCTCGATGAGACAGTAGCGAAAGGCATGGACTTTAGTATTTGGACAGGCTTGTTTGCTCCAGCTGGCACGCCTCCAGCCAATATCGCAATCTTGAATAAAGCCATGAATCGCGTGCTCTCATCTCCTGATGTCATCGCAAGGATGAAGGCGGGTGGAGTGAGTCCAGTAGGAGGCACGACGGCGACTTTTGCTTCTTTCGTGGCAAAGGACTATGCCAACTGGGGTCGCATTATTAAAGAGTCAGGCGTCAAACTTAATTAAATATGAAATGCATAGTAAAAAAGCCTGCTTCATATTGAGGCAGGCTTTTTTATGTACGCCTAGCATGTGTGTACCCTTGTTGGTGCGGTGAGCTGTGACGATATACGTGAGATGCGAGTGTGCACTAACTCTTTTTTGTTGCACTCATTGCTTCTCTGAGGCTAATTGGACGCATATCGGTCCAGTGCTCATCTATGTAGGCAGATACTTCTTGCTTTGAACCACTAAAACCGACGCTAGTCCAGCCCAAAGGAACATCTTTTTTAGCTGGCCAAATCGAGTACTGTCCTTCTTGGTTGACGAGCACGATAAAAAGATCGCCGTCTATCGTGTAACTGTCTAAACGCTTTTGAGTAATGTCGCTCATATCTTATGATCCATAATTAAAAAAAAATGAAAAAGGTCATGCTTGTCTTAAATGCTTAATGTTGCAAATTTTTTAAATCACCTTTGTTAGGCAGAAGGTCATAGGGGCGTCGCTAAGTTTGTTTCAGCTGTTAACAGCATAGGAGTGATCATGGCGGCGATTGTCTGACTTGGCGCGGCTTCCCACATGGCACTGTGCAAACAATCAACGGTCTTGTCAGTCACTGTACCTCTGCAATATTGCGACCAGTTGAATAGATTCGGATTATCAGGTTTTGGCTCTTGTCCAGCTCTGACAAAGACTATATTTGCCGAACAAATTTGTGGGATATGCTCGGCTGTTAGCTTACTCGCTCTGATCATATGAGTGATGGTTCGTCTAAAGATATCCGGCGACGTACCTTCTGGGAAATGCCCGTAAGCAGAGATACATGTAATGAGTTTATGAATAAATTGATCATTATTGATGTTTATGGACTCATTCTTGATGCCCATAGATTCTGCAAAGTTTTCTAGAATGCGTTGCGTTTGAATGGACTCATCGATAGCAAGGGTCTCTAGCGCACGAGGATCTGCAACCGTATCAAGCAGCACGAGTAAGTGAACCGATTCCCCATCTGCCTCTAGCTGTGTAGTGATTTGTTGCGCAATCGTGCCGCCAAAGGACCAGCCAAGCAGTTGATAGGGCCCTTGCGATTGAACTTTTCTGATGGCATTAATGTAGGCTGCCGCCATGTCATTGACGTTGGAGTGCGGTATTTCGTTATCTTCAAGGCCGCGCGCCTGCAGCCCCCAAACAGGAACATCGTGTGGCAAAGCATCAGTAAGATTCTTATACACTGTGCTAGACCCACCACCTGGATGAATACAAAATACAGGCGTGCGTGTACCAGTTTTTCTAATTGGGAGCAAAGGATCATAGTTGAGCTGCTTGGCATCCTTTAAACATGCTTCCAATAGTCGAGGTGTTGGGTGATTGAATAGGGTTTGTAAATTCATGCCAACTTCCAAGTCTAAACGTAGGCGACTCACCAGTTGCATCGCAAGCAGTGAATGGCCGCCGAGTTCATAGAAATCATCATCTATGCCAACTGTATCAGTTCGGGTCAGTTGAGAAAATAGTCGACATAGGTAAGCTTCGCGCATTGAGCGTGGCGCAACAAATCGTCTGTTGAGTAGCAAGACGTCTACGTCTGGTAACGCTTGCTGATCAAGTTTGCCGTTTGCTGTCAATGGAATGCTTGTGACTGTGACAAAATAACTTGGCACCATGTAATCAGGAAGATGTTCACTAAGCTGATTGCGAAGCCTAAGCACATTAGGGATCTCATGACCGAGGCGGGCAATACTATACGCAACAAGTCGCATTTCATCGTTAAGATGGCGCATGATGACCGCTACCTGTTTGATTTCTGGCACATGCTTGAGTATCGCTGCTTCGACTTCACCCAGTTCAATTCTAAACCCTCTAATCTTGACTTGATTGTCAGCGCGACCTACGTATTCAATTTGTCCATCGGCGCGGCGATAAACTAAGTCGCCGCTTCGGTACATGCGAGAACCGGGCTGTCCAAAAGGATTAGCAATAAATCTCTCTGCTGACAGACCAGGTCTATTGATATAGCCTCTGGCTAAACATTCGCCTGCGATATAGAGTTCAGCGATCACACCCTGAGGAACCAACTGTAATGAAGAATCTAAAATATACAGCTGTGTATTCCAGATTGGAGTTCCTATCGGGGGGAGTTCGTTCCAGTCCGTCGCGTGCTTATCGAGCACATAGCTACTGACTACATGCGTCTCTGTTGGTCCGTAGTGGTTGTGTAATGAAGATCCAGTGTGTTGACTATATAGTTGACGTATTTCAGGTGTAATTTGTAATTGCTCGCCAGCAGTGATGAGTACCTTTGGCCAAGCAGATACTTCGCGATGACTATTGGATAGCGCAAGATTGCTCAAGACAATGTAGGGCACGTGCAAGAGTTCGATTTGTTGCTTGTCTATGAACTCAAGCATCGCAAAACTATCTTTACGTGATTGTTCATCGATGAGAACAAGCGTGGCACCACGGGTCAATGTTGCAACGATTTCTTGCGCTGACACATCAAAGCCGATAGGAGAGTACTGTAAAACTTTTTTAGGTAGGTCGGGATAAGTAGCCTGCTGCCATAGTGCAAGATTAACCAGTGCGCCTTGCAAGAAGCCCACGCCTTTAGGTAATCCCGTACTCCCCGAAGTGTAGATTAAATAGACGAGATTATTAGCGCGAAGCGGTCTTCGGCGATCAAGGTCAGATATTTTGTCAGTGGAGTAAGCATCAGTGCTCATAACGCACTCCGAGCAAGCGAGGTCTATGAGGGATAACTGACTAGGAATAGCATCCTCAAAAATACTAACGATTGTCTCTTGCGTTGAAATGAGATATTCCGCTTTACTATCTTTAAGCATGAACTGTAACCGAGCAGAAGGTTGACTCATATCCATTGGCAGATAAGCGGCCCCTGCCTTGATAACAGCAAGTATTGCAATGACCATTTCTTGCGAGCGTTCAAGCATGATTCCAACGATATCCTCCGGACCAATGCCTCGTGCGATCAGATATCGCGCAAATTGATTGGTCTTGGCGTCGAGCTCTGCATAAGTCAGGGTAGAGTGTTGATCACCTCTAACGAAAGTTAGGGCAATGGAATGCGGACTGATAGCAGCCTGTCTGTCAAATAGATCTGGCAAGGTCGCAGGCTGATGCAGAGACTCCTTTCCGATGGAATGTGAAACGAGTTCTAGACGTTCTTGTTCAGAAATACTAGAAATTTCAGCGAGTGGTTGATTGCGAACACCTGAAAGCGTCTTGATCAGCTGCTGTAAGCGCATCAAAAATTTTTGCGCAAATTTTAAATCTATTTTTGCCGCGTCAAAACCTAATCGCAGCAAAATTGATTCACCCGGTACGACAGATAGCGCGATGGGGTAGTGGGTCCCATCAGAGTTCTGCGCTAGCATGACCTCTAGATTACCCGTTGATTTTGTTGCAGAATTAATTGGATAGTTTTCGAATACAAATAATGCATCAAAAAGTGAACTTGACGGAGTGTTAGTTAACGCTTGAATTTCAGTCAAAGTGAGGTGTTCATGCTCTTCCTGAGTTACAGCTTCAATTTGTTGAGCACGTAACCAGTCTGCAAAACCTTGTGCTGCAGATAATTGCACATAAACCGGAAGCGTATTGATAAAAAGACCAATCGCCCGATCAATTCCAGGCAACTGGCTCGAACGGCCATGCCTGACAGTGCCGATCACAATTTCGTCTAAGCCGAACAATTGACCAAGCAGAAATGCGAACATACCTTGAAAGACGGTTGCTTGTGTGACTCTCTGATTCCGAGCAAACTGTCTGACTGTATCGCTTGATACTTGATCAAGTTGTACTTGTAACTCTTTCATGCCTACTTCTGGCTTTATTGGCGAAGTAAACATGAGGCGTACAGGCGAGGTTAGTTCGGATAAATAATTTTTCCAATATGACTTTGCATGATCTTTATTTTTCGTGGCGAGCCACTTAAGGTGATCCTGCCATAAAAATGGTTTGGCGAGCTCAGCAGTGTAGCTAGTTTGTTCTGCTTCATAGAGTTGTGCTAGTTCTGAACCAAGCTGAGCGCTCGACCATCCATCAAGAATTAAGTGATGATTGCTAATGAGTAATGCGTTGCTATCCTCTTCTAATTGACATATTGACATTCGGATGAGTGGACCGGTTTCAAAGTCAAAAGCGTGGTTTAGATCAGTGCAACGTAGTGCTTCGATCGCTTCTTTAGGTGATCCTGTAAAGTCAAATTTTTCTAGACCAAGACCTGACGTAGATCTAATAAGCCCAATGCCAGAGGCGATTCCAGGCGGCGCCAGAACCAAGCGCAAAATAGCATGTCTTGCTGTCAATTTAGTCCAAGCGCGTTGCATGCTAGCAAAATCAAGTTTTCCCTTTAGGGTGAGCATAAGCTGCACATGATATGCATCGCTTTGGTTTGCTGCGGTAGACAAACTTTCATAGGCTAAACCCTGTTGGAGTGCCGTTAGAGGGACAATATCTTCGACGTCCGGGAAAAGTTGCATTAAGGTATTTAATTGTGTTTGAGTGATCAGGCTGGATTGTCCAGGCTGTGGTGGGATCATCAAACTAAAGTCGTGGGGAGTGTGACGGACCTCGAGAGGCGAATTTATGCAATCGCACGCTACAGCGACAAGTGTTTCTTCAAATAGACGTGCTAGATGAGCTATGGACGCTTTTTCGTAAGCTTTGGCGCAATAAGCTATATTGAATTTAAAGCAACCTGTCTCATCAAGAATGGCATTGATGTCTATTAAGTGCAAGCGACTACGGTCTAGATCGTCTTGAGCAGACATAAGCGAATCTGCAGCCAGTGACCAGCGTTTGTTATCCGTGCGAGTTGAATCAAATCTACCTAAATAATTAAAAAGTACTTGCGGTTGACTAATGTCATGTGCGCTAAGTTGACTCTGAGGGTCAAGGTGGCGTAGAACTCCATAGCCGAGGCCCTTTTCTGGTATAGAACGTAGACACTCTTTAATCACTTGAACTGCTTGGTTTCTGCTCATTGCAGTATCGTCAAGCGCAAGGTTACCGACTGGTAATCTAACTGGGAATGCAGTCGTAAACCAGCCAACACTGCGACTCAGATCAACATCTCCTTCTCGGCCGTGACCTTCAAGCATGACAACCGGATCGCCCAAGCTATATCCAAAATGCGAGTCGCTCCACTTGCAGATGGCTATACCTAAGGCGGCAAGTAGAACGTCATTGATCGAACCAAAATAAACTGATGGTGCTTTTAGAAGTTCAGTGGTGCTATCACGATTAAGTTCGCCGGTCAGCAAATGTGCATTTGCGAGCGTGTTCATATCAGATGTAATCGGGTAGTCTTGGGGCAGTGGTCGGATCGCCTTAAGCTGTGACAGCCATAGTGACTCTTCTAAACGTCTCAACCCTTGCTCAGCTTGTTTAGTAAGAAGCTGTGACCAACTTAGTAGAGACATCGTTTTAGGGGGCAGGCTGGCAGAACTCCCCGATGTTAGGGTTTCGAGGTCTTCTACTAGAATCCTCAACGACACTGCATCGACAGCGAAGTGATGGATAGTCAGAACCAGCATTGCTGTCTGTTGCTTACGTAATACCCACATTGCAGCGAGGAGCTGACCATTTTCTGGATCAAGCCTATCGCTTAAATGATTAATTGCCTCGGCTAGCCGCTGCTCACCAGATTGCGGCGACATTTCACTTAAGTCTAGGATATCAATTCGAGGAGCATTCGCGTTCTCAAAGGTATCGATCATCAGTGTCGTACTTGAAGTCGTTCGAACAAGTTTGAGTCTTAGCGCGGCATGATAATGCACCAATTTCACCAGCGCGAGCTGAACTGAAGCGAGCTTTGCATGTTCAGGGACTTTTAAACTAACAGTTTGATTAAATTTTTTCAGTGGCCCGCCAGCATTTATAAATTCTAAGTGAATGGGCAGTCCTTTAAACGAACCTTCCTCCGGCCAGTCGAATTTAGTCAATTGATCTATGCTACTGCGAGCGCGTTGTGCAAGTTTGGCTGGTGTTTGTAACTCAAAAATTTCTTTAACAGAGATGATTAATCCAGAACTACGAACGCTACTTACAAGACGAATGGACAATATGCTGTCACCGCCTAAATGAAAAAAGCTATCTTCGACACCTACCTGAGCGGCTCCAGTCAATGATGCAAAGGCTTCACAGAAAATGATTTCGTTTGTTGTCCGTGCGATCTCAAAGTTCCCCTGTATTAAAGAGGGGGTAGGTAACGGGAGCTTATTTCGATCGAGTTTTCCATTCGGAGTGACGGGCAGTTCAGCCAGCGTAACAAACTGCCCTGGGATCATATGCTCGGGTAGATACCGGCTTAAAGTTTGTTTGATTATCGTTACGTCGGGAACCTCTCGGTCTGTCGTTGGCACAAGATAAGCAACTAGGCGCAAGTCAGTTCCGATAGTCCTTGCCATAACAACAGCGTGCGCGAGGTTATCCACATGTGTCAAGAGCGCAGTTTCAATTTCTCCTAGTTCAATACGAAAACCACGAATTTTTACTTGATCGTCTGCTCGACCCAAGTAAATCAATACGCCATCGTCACGACGTCGTACCAAGTCACCAGTTCGGTACATTCGCTGTCCTGGTGGACCGAAAGGGCAGGCGATGAAGCGCTCGGACGTTAAAGCGCTACGACCTAGATATCCTCGGGCGAGTCCGTCGCCAGCAATGTAAAGCTCACCAACAGTTTCGTCGGATACAGGCTCAAGAGATGGGTCAAGTAAGTAAAGTTGAGTATTCCATATTGGTCTGCCAATAGGGATGACTCCTTCGGACGAGGTGGCCGCACTTACTTCATACACGCAGCAGCCGACGACTGTTTCAGTCGGCCCATATTCATTAATAAGTCTCGTGTTGGGTGAGTGCTCTCTCCAAAAAGCAACAGTCGCGGAGGTTAGTTGTTCACCGCCAATCACATAGGCATTGGTTTGATTGGCAAGAGACGCCGCAGGTAATAAATGACGTAAAGCATCTAAATGAACTGGGGTGAGTTTAACTAATGAGAATTGTTGCTGTTGTTGAAGATTTTCAGCTAAGTCTTCAATTTCATTGTCTTGGTCAATAAAGCGAATCGCTTTACCAGCAGTCAACGGTAACCAGAGGCTCGTAATCGTGGCATCAAAAGCAATTGAGGTATTGATTGGCGCACCTTTACCCGCTTGTACGTCATACATGTCTAATGCCCACAAGATGTAATTCAACAAGCCGCTGTGGGAAAGCGCTACACCTTTAGGTCTACCAGTACTGCCGGAGGTATAAATCAAATAAGCGAGATTGTCCGTAAGAATGGGTGCCAAACGATCTCGGTTTGTAATTTGTTCAATTGAGTTTTTTGCGATTTGATGTTGCGTTGTATTCTCATCGAGTGCAACCACTCTAGGCAGATTTGGTGTGTCGTCAGTGATAAGTTTATTTGAAATAGCTGCTGTACTTACTACAAGTTTTGATTGGCTGTCTGTTAGCAGGAAAACCACTCGCTCAGCCGGATAGTTAATATCGATAGGTAAATAGGCTGCACCTGCACGCATAATCCCAACTAAAGAAATCAGTAACTCTGGTGTGCGTGCGAGGAGGACGCCAACAACATCATCGGGGCCTACACCTTGGTCAACAAGGTATCGAGCAAATTGATTGGCACGCTGATCAAGTTCACCATAAGTCATGGATAGTGATTGGCCGTTCAATTCGTAATTTAGTGCAATTGCCTTAGGTGTTGCATTTACATGCTCATCAATCAGAGGCAAAATAGATTCAATTTTTTTGGAATGATGGTGCGTAAGGCCAATGCTATTCTGGAGGAGCGCCAGCCGCTTGGTCGACGATACCAAGGGTATTTGTGCCAAAGCAAGTTTGTTGATTTCTGGCAAAGAGGTAATGAGATCGATGAGTTGGTCTAAAATTTCTGCGGCGCTGGTTTCGTTCAATCGGGCTTGATCAAAGCCTAGTCGCAATGTAAGCGTATCACCTGTCAGTGCTGATAACCCAATTGGGTAATGATTGCCGTCTTCACTTTGTGCATCCGTTAGTTCTATTTGCGCAATGGTGTTGGAAGTCTTTTTAACTGGGTAGTTTTCAAAAACAAACATGGCTTCGAATAACGGCTCACCCGTTAAACCAGTGATCTTTTGAATCTCTCGCAGCCCAATGTGTCCGTGTACATTTTGCTCTGCCATCGCAACTTGTTGCTCTTGTAACCATGCCGTGAGTGTTTGAGCAGGGTCGATCTGAATGTAAATAGGAAGCGTGTTGATGAACAGACCTACGCCTGTGTTGATATTTGGTAGCGAACTCGTCCTACCGCTACGTACGCTACCGATCACGATTTCATTGAGATTGCCGCGGCGTGCAAGAACAAGCGCGTAAAGACCTTGCAAAATGGATGCTTGAGTTATCCCTTGTTCTTTGGAATAGTTCTCGAGTACTTCTGTCGCAACGTTTGAAAGTGACGACTCTAAATTTTTCATGCCCTGTGCGGGGGTGTGAGGGGGGGGGAACTCAAGACGGCTTACTGTGGTGAGATTGCTTAGATAGCATTTCCAGTAGTTGGTCGCCTGCTCAGTATCTTGATCTTGTAGCCATTGCAGGTGTGATTTCCAAAGAAATGGCGTGTCGAGATTTGGCGCGACAGCCGTGCACTCACCTTGATACAGTTGGGCTAGGTCGCTGGTGACGATGGGTACAGACCAGCCGTCTAAGATCATGTGGTGATTTGAAATCAAAATCGCAAATTCATTATCACCAAGCTCGGTGACATAAAAGCGAATGAGCGGTCCCTTTTCAAGGTTAAATTGTCTAGCGAAGTCCTGCGCTTTAAGTGCGTTGATACGTTGTTTTTTGGTGCCAGTTAGGTTAATGACCTGAAAATCAATGGCTGACTCATTCAAGATGATGCCATAGCCTGCAGGCATCGGTGCTGAACACACCACCAGTCGAAGTGCTTGATACCGTTTGGCGACTTGTTGCCATGCTTGATGCATGGCATTTATATCGAGGTGACCGCTAAAAGTCAGTAATAAATGTACGTGATACGGGTCATGTGCGCCGCTGGGTAATGCAAATGTTTCAAACGCCAATCCTTGTTGTAGTGGTGTCAAGGGGACAATATCTTCAAAATCTGGATATGCGTCTGCAACCGTGTTCAAAGTCTGTTGATCAATGCCATGAAGAGGCGACAAAATCTTGTGTAATAAATCAAAATCTGAAAGTGTCCGACGATATATAAGAGGTGACTCGAGGCAATGTTGGCTAACCTCGATCAGATAACGTTTAAACAAATGGGCAAGATCTGCAATGTCGCTTTGATTGTGAGCCAAGTTGCAGTATGAAACTGCAATATCGAGTTGTCCAGACGGATTAATTGCTGTATTGACATCTAGTAGATGCATTCTTGCTCTATCAGGTAACTCCTGTGCGGCAATTAACCCGTTTTCCGCCATTTGCCATTGATGGCTATTGGTCTTTGTTTGTTCAAAGCGCCCAAGGTGGTTGAATCCAATTTGAGCAGAGCATTCTTTCAGATTAGCGAGCTCACTATTTGGATCTAAAAACCTCAATATTCCAAAGCCCAATCCTTTATCAGGCACCGCACGTAATGTTTCTTTTACCCGTTGTATCGCGACTCCGAGGTCCTCGGTAGCCGACGGTTGCAGATCACTGATTCTAATTTTGACAGGGAAAACGGTTGTGAACCAACCTAAAGTATGGGTTAAGTCGACCCCCATTTCACGTCCATGGCCTTCGATGTCAATGACGGGGTTATTTAGTTCGAATTGGTAGTTTGACTTGGCCCAAAGTCTGAGTGCAAACCCTAGCGCAACAAGAAAAAGATCGTTAATGCCGCCGTTGTAACTCGACGAAGCTGATACAAGATTTTTAGTTTGTTGTTCGTCTAATTGACATGTGAAGTGCTCAGAAGCTTCCAAGGTATTCAAGTCGTCACGAAAACTATCTTTTACTGGCAAAGCTGTCATTTGCTTTAGTTGTTGAAGCCAAAACAAATCTTCAACTCGACGCAAGCCTTCTTGCCCTTGCATAACCAGCAACTCTGACCATGCGCGAAGAGGCACTGTAGCGGGTTCAAGTGCTTTCGGCTCTAACTGAGTGAGTGTGTTGATGTCGTCAATGATAATACGCCATGAAACACCATCAACCGCGTAGTGATGAATGACAAGTGCAAGTTGATGCGAGCCGTCGTGACAGGTAATCCACAGGGCAACCATGACCCCGCCAGTTGCATCCGGTGCAAGGTAGTCACTCAGGCCGACAAATTGATCAACCAATTTTGCTCGAGCTAGTATCGGATCCATACCTGTTAGATCTAACTCTAAGATGAGCAGTTCAGGCATTGCACTGACCGGATCGATGATCAGTTGATGTGTGTTTTCATTATCGATACATCTTAATCGTAGAGCGCCGTGGTTCGCTCTAAGCATATTGAGCGCAGACCTGGTCGCTGCCAAAGTGACGTGTGTTGGCGCATTCAAAAGTACAGCTTGGTTAAATTTTTTGAATGATCCTGCTAGATTCCAAAACTGATGAAATACTGGAAGTGCCGGCAACGGCCCGTCTTCAATGCCAATTGTTATAGTTTTAGAGTCTTCCTTTTTTTGTGAAATCGAGGCGATACCCTTTGGTGTTTGGTGTGTAAAGACGTCTTGAACAGAGAAAGATAGCCCTTTTGCTCGGGAAAGGCTGACAAGTCGTATCACCGATATGCTGTCGCCTCCAAGCGAAAAGAAATTGTCGTTAATACTGACGTTATCTTGATTGGTTAATAGACCAAAAATATCGCACAGGATTTTTTCTTCGGACGTACTGGCGGCAATATTTGGTGAGTCACTTTGATTGCGTTGGGGTGCAGGCAGCGCACGTTTGTCTAGCTTGCCGTTAGGTGTAAAAGGTAGAGCTGACAATGCCACGAAATGACGTGGCATCATATATTCTGGCAATTGTGTCGACAAGCGCACCTGAATAGACTCTAAGTCGACATCTTCGATTTCAGTGTCTGCTTTAAGCACTAAATAAGCGACCAGTTTTTGGTCTCCATCTAAATTAAGTGCAATGACCGCAGCTTGTGCGATTTCGTCAGAAAGCTTGAGAAGTGCAGACTCTATTTCTCCAAGTTCGATGCGATAGCCGTGGATTTTTACCTGATCATCAACTCTACCCATAAACTCTATTGCACAGTCTTCTCGTCGCCTGGCGATGTCACCTGTTCGGTACATTCGCTGTCCTGAACCGCTGAAAGGACAAGCGATAAAGCGTTCTGCAGTAAGTGCTGCTCGGCCAATATAGCCACGGGCCAGACCCGCGCCTGCGATATATAGCTCACCCAACATGCCAGGGTCGACTGGCTCAAGCGAACTATCTAAAAGGTAGGCTTGTATATTCAGCAGTGGATGACCAATTGAAACCGGTCCTGAGTTGGCTGCTCCATCTATGTCTGGATCAAGTGCTGCGCTGATTGTTGCGCAAACGGTATTTTCAGTGGGCCCATACGCGTTAAACATTTTTCTGTTTCGCGCAAATCTAGAAATAATTTCAGGTGAGCATGCCTCTCCAGCTACAACTAAGGTTTTAAGTGTGGACAAGACGTTTGTATCAAGGGCCGCGACAAGGGCGGGCGGCAATGTGGCGTGCGTCACGCCAAAAAGTTGAAGATTCTCTGACAAGGCATTTGCAACTTCAACACGCGACGTATCTGGGATGACTAGCGCAGCCCCAGAGCCAAAAGCTAAGAGCATCTCCCAGACACTTGCATCGAATGCCTGAGACGCAAATTGTAATACTCTATCGGTCTGGTTGAGGTTAAAAACTTTCTTTTGCGCTTGTACTAAATTGCAAGAGGCTGAGTGAGAAATACCAACGCCTTTTGGCTGTCCAGTGGATCCTGAGGTGTATATGACATAAGCTAGGCCCTCTGAGTAAACCTTAACCTGATCACTACCCTCGCTAAGGTTTGCGTCGGATAACAAAGAAATTTGAATATTGACTATATCATCCTCAAAATCTAGCAAGTCGGGTAGTTCAGTTGTGACGGCTAGATTGAGCCTTTCATAGATGGCTTCAGTCGATATGATTCTTTTAACAGCACTGTCCTTGAGAATGAATTCCAAGCGTGCGGCAGGATAGTCCGGATCCAACGGTAGATATGTAGCACCGGTTTTTAAAGTGGCCAGTATTGACTCGATCAGTAACAGTGAGCGCGGCAACATCACTGCGACGATCTCACCAGGCCCGATATTCAGTGTAAGCAGATGTCGAGCCATCCGGTTAACACTTGAGTTGAGTTGTCTGTAGCTAATGCGTTCTACATTATTTTGTTCCTGAAACAATACAGCGGGCTGACTTGAATGTTGAACGACGGTCTGCTCGAACATCTGCACAATATCAAGAACATCTGTGCCTGTATGGCTTTCCTGACTGGTAGATCTTTCGATTAAAAGCGTGCGCTCAGTTTCGTCTCGTATGAGAATTGCCCCCAACGCGGTATTGCCCAGGCTCTCTAGTGAGTCAATCATAAACAGCAGTTTGCTCATCAGGCGCTGTGCTGTTAACTTATTTAATCGTGAGGTATCAAAGCTTAAGCGTAGGCGTAAAGGTTGCCCTGGAAACACGCCCAGTGCTAGAGGATAGCTTATTCCATCGTGCCCAAAGCTTTCAACGATGGTGAGGTCACCGATCTCAATCGCAGAGGAAGTGATAGGGAAGTTTTCAAATACAAAGAGCGCTTCAAAAATAGAGGCTCCAGAAAAGCCAGCGGATTTTTGTATTTCCGCTAAGCCAATGTGTGCGTGTTGATCTTGTTCAGATTGCGTCACTTGTAGCTGAATGAGCCATTGTGAAAGTGTGATTTCTGCCGGAAGATCTAAATAAAGTGGCAATGTATCGATAAATAAACCAACAGCTTGATCAGTCCCATTCGCTGGATTTATGCGCCCGTTATGCACATTGCCCAGGACGATGTTATTGAGTCTGCACACTCGGCCTAAGACAAACGCATAAAGACCAAGCAAAATAGTTGCCTGAGTGACTCCATACGTTCGCCCAAACTGATTGAGTTTTTCGTTAAGTTTTGCATCAATCTGGCCATTAATTTCACCCGTTGTGTTGCCATCTACACTGGGTTGAGAAAATTGCAGACGACTAGGTTCGATCAGTTCGCTAAGATGATTTAGCCAGTATTGACGCGATGATGCAGTATCCTGCAGTGAAAGCCACTGAAGATGATCTTGCCAAGATAAAGTACGCACTAATGATTCTGATAATTGCCGCACATCCCTATCGTAAAAATACGCGAATTCACGCAATAGAATCTGGTTAGACCATCCGTCAATAATGAGGTGATGCTCGGCAATAAGCACCACATGTTTTTGTTTATTGAGTTGCCCCACACGCAGTCGGACCAAAGGTGTTTTTTCGAGATTAAACGGCGACTGCAAATCTGTTTCTTGGATCTGGATCAGGCGTTGTTGATCATCGCCAGTCAACTCTATACATTCAGCATCAATAAATTTATCTTGATGAATGATGCCGATATTCGGTAACTCATCCGCCGGTGCTAGCGTCAATCGCAAGACATCATGGCGTTTGACTAGACGTCCCCATGCACGCAGCATAGCTGCAGTATCGAGTGCGCCTTCTAAGATCAATACAATCTGAATGTGGTTTGGATCGCTAGCATTATTTGCGAGTTTGATACTTTCAAATGCTAAGCCTCGCTGTGCAGCAGTGAGTGGAACTATGCTTTGCAGATCTGTAGTGTGCTCGACTAATCTATCTAGCGCTGACTGGGTGACGAGCGCTTTCAGTTCTGGTTTTGCTGTGATAAGCGGAAAGTCACTGGGAGTGAAGCGGTTTGAGAAGGGCGCTTTCAGGCAGTGATCAGAAACTAATTGCAAGGTCGTTTCGAAACAGCGAGCAAGCGCGATGATCGACTCGCGCTGATAAGCTTGATCGCAGAAACTGATGTCAAACTGGAAGCTACCCGTCGAATCGATCATTGCATTTATTTCGAGCAGGTGAAGACGTTTTCGGTTGGTATCGTCCGCTGCGCTGTTGGCATATTCACTTAGAAGTTGCCATGTCGTACCGTGATAATCATTTTTCTCTAATTTACCTAAGTAATTAAAGACGACTTGCGGGGTGACAGGCGGGCATTGTGAAAGTTGGCTGTGAGGGTCAAGATGGCGCAATATCCCATAACCAAGACCTTTGTCGGGTAACGCGCGCAATCTATCTTTGATACGCCGAAGCGCTATTCCTGCGCTGTTCAAATCGGTTGGGTCTAAGTCTCTGACTTCAAGCTTGACAGGAAACATACTCGTTAGCCAACCGACAGTACGCGTTAAATCGACGTCAGTTTCCCTGCCATGTCCTTCCAAGGATATAACAAAATCACTAGTCTGTTGCTGAAATTGATCAGTGCCCCATTTGCGAAAAGACAAGCCAAGGGCCGCTAAGAGTAATTCGTTGATTTCGTTTTGATAAGTCGATTGCGCTCGAAATATTGCTTCGGTTTGCGTTGTGGATAACCGACCGGAGATAGTCTTGACATGTTTGATTTTGTTGTCACTATCGTTGATTGTAAGATCTTGCGGTAATGGGCTTATATCAGTGAATTGTGACAACCAAAGGGACTCTTCACCCCGTCGATTCCCTAGTCGTCCCGATTGAGCGAGCAGATTTGCCCAGGCGACCAAGGGCATGGTCCGCTCTTGCAGAGGTATTGTGATGTCATTGGTTAATGCCTTGAGATCATCAAACAAGATCCTCCAGGACACACCGTCTACAACGAAGTGATTCAAAGTCAAAATCAGCAAACACGGAAGCTCTTTACGCTTGACCCAAAGCGCCTGAACCATTCCGCCTGGTCGGTTTGGCGCAAGGTCATTGCTCATACGATCGATTGCTGTACGGATAATGCTTGTTGATTCGGGTGTATCTTCTTCCAATTCCAAAACCTGTAAGATTGGCATCGGTGTAGCAGCGACTGAATCGACAGTAAATTTTGTATTTAGACCATGCCCTTCTGTACGTAAGCGTAATGCACTGTGATGTTGAACTAAGATCGCGAGTATTTGACTAGTTAGAGTTTGATCAACATGTTCAGGTGCTTGGAGGCATACCATTTGATTAAATTGATTGAGCGTGTCATTGACACTCAGGTATTCTGAATAGATTGGTAAGGGAGAGACTTCTCCTTCCTCATTCCATATCTCTTTTGTCAATTTAGGCGAATTCAGGATGACATTTGAGAGAGCGGCTGCGGTTTGATACTTAAATATGTCACGAACACTGATAACAAAGCCTGCAGCTTTGACTCGACTCACTAAACGTATAGCAGAAATACTGTCGCCACCAAGTGTAAAAAATCCGTCTTCAATTCCAACTTGTTCGGCCCCAGTAATCTCGCCGAATAGTTTGCACAATAAGGCTTCTGCGTGATTGCGCGCTGGGCGATAATTCAGAGTATCCGTTTGCGCGAGAGGTTCTGGCAGAGCACGACGATCTAGCTTGCCATTAGCGCTAAGGGGGAGGGTATCGATCGGTACAAAGTAGTTGGGTACCATGTACTCGGGTAAGATCCTCACTAAGTTGGTCCGTAACTCGGTCGCTGTTAAGTGCGTTTCACCTTTGCGTGGAACCAGATAAGCAACTAAGCGCTGATCCCCATTAATTTTTCGAGTGATCACCGCAACTTGAGCAAGATTGTCGTTTTGACTGAGTATGGCTGCCTCGATTTCGCCGAGTTCAATTCGATACCCTCTAATTTTGACCTGGTCATCGAGGCGTCCAAGATATTCGATAGCACCATCTGCTCGGCGTCTGGCGAGGTCTCCTGTGCGGTACATTCGCGCACCTGGTGTTCCAAAAGGGCACGCAATGAATCGTTGCGCCGTTAAGTCTCCTCGCCCCAGATAGCCTCGGGCGAGTCCTACGCCAGCGATATAGAGTTCGCCGGCTACCCCGTGAGGCATAGGCTCAAGCGCGCCGTCAAGAATGTACAGACCAATGTTCCAGATTGGATGACCAATCGGGGGAGTGTTGACACCATCTTTGGGATCACAAGGCCAGACAGAAACGTCAATAGCGGCTTCAGTGGGTCCATAAAGGTTCCATAGACGTGTGCTTGGCAGGCGTGCAAATGTTTGCGACTGTACTGCACCACTTAGTGCTTCTCCGCTCGTGACGATTTGAGCAATCGAGCTACAGTCGCCAGTCTCGAGAGATTCAAGAAATACCGCTAACATCGACGGAACAAAATGTAATACGGTGACGCGCTGCTGCTCAATGATCCCCTTGAGATAGGCGGGATCCTTCTGGCCATCAGGACGAGCAATAACGAGTGCTGCGCCTGTCATCAGTGGCAAAAACCATTCCCAGACTGCGACATCAAAACCTATGGCTGTTTTTTGCAGCACTCGATCTTGACTAGACAACTGCATAGTGTCTTGCATCCAGAGTAGTCGGTTCACGACAGCTTGATGCGTATTGCCGGCGCCTTTGGGGGTTCCTGTAGAGCCTGATGTATAAATCAGATAGGCAAGGTGATCTGAGGTCAGAGTATGTAATCGTTCTTCCGAAGCAATGGTAATAGTCGGCAAGGATTGTATGAGCTTCGCCTCTGATGGATTGTCTAGCTCGACAACTTTTAGCTGACCTTGAGCAACGAGAGTTTGCAATGCGGTAGTGTCAGTATTGAACTGCGTACCTGGCTCGATAGATGGCAACAGTAATTTACGGCGTGCATTTGAGGTTACTAGCATTTGCGAGTTGCTATCTGTCATCATGAAATGCAGACGCGCGAGTGGTAGCTCTGGATCCAGCGGAAGGTATGCGGCTCCTGCCTTTAGTACGGCTAGCATTGCCATAATCATCTGTGGCGAACGGTCGAGCAATACCGCTACGATGTGTTCTGAACCCACGCCTTGGGCAATGAGATGACGAGCGAGTTGGTTAGATTGAGCATCAATTTGCTCGTAACTAAGGCTCGAGTGTGTTGGGCCTTGTTCGAAAATCAGTGCCTCAGCGTGAGGCGTGCGTTGCATTTGCGCATTAAACAGAACCACTAGATCGGTTGGCTTCGCAGATAGGTCTACAAGCAGTCCCAGCGATGAAGTGGTGACCGAAAATTGTTCGCTCGAATCTAGAATGCTTAATTCAATCAATGGGCGGTCTGGAGCATTGGCGATCGCCTTTGCCAAACTGATAAAACTATTTGCCCAAGTTTTAACGTTTTTTTCGTCATACAGATCAGCGTCATATTCCAAGACGCAAGACAGGTCTCCGCTTGGTAACGGCTCCAGTACAAAAGTCAAGTCAACTTTAGCGGTTGCCTGGCCGATTGCAATTTTCTCGGTCCGAAGGTCTACAAATTCAAATGCTGACTCGCCTTGATTTTGGAACGATAGCAATGTCTGAAATACCGGTGTGTGATCAAGCGATCGCGCAACACCCATCTCTTCAACTAACAGCTCAAATGGCAAATCTTGATCACTGATCGCTCCTTGAAGTTGTGTTTTGGTTTGTTGAATCAATTCACGTGCACTAATACCTTTATCGAAAAATAGTGGAATAGCTAGCGTATTGAGAAAGAAGCCGACAATTTGCTCGGTCTCGCTTCGCGTACGTCCTGCTATTGGGGAACCGATTACGATGTGAGTCTGACCTGCAATTCTGCTAAGCGTTGCGCCGTATGTCGCGAGTAAAACAGCAAAGATCGTAGTTTGAGATTCTTGGGCAAGCGCTGTCATTTTTTGAACAGTCGTTGCCTCGAGGAGCACTGATACGTAGCCTGCCTTGTGATCTCGATCGGGATGTCTAGGGTGGTCGACAGGGAGTGTTAATTGTTCAGGGATATCTACTAACCGTTCTTTTGCACGCTTAAGTTTGTCTGGCAATTTCTTTTTTAGTGATGCTTCTTGCCAGTGCGCCCAATCACTGTACTGAATCGGCAATGCTTCTAAGTCTGGTGAGGCATTCTCTCTGAATGCGGAATAAGACAGGCCTAGTTCACGTCCGATAATGTTCCAAGAAGCACCATCACCAGCGTGATGGTGCATGGTCAGTAATAAAACATGTTCCTCAGATTTAATTTGCAAGAGTAAGGCTCGGAACGGAATCTCTGTACCTAAATTAAATGCTGTGCTTGCCTCAATCCGCATTAATCTTTCAACTATTTCGGCACATTGCTCAGGACTTTTTTCATAAGTTGAGCGGAGATCTTGCACAGTAAGGACTTCTGCCTGAGTAGATAAGTCTACGAGTACGCCAGTTGCTTGACCTTTGTCATTTTCAACAATTAAGGTGCGTAATGCTTCGTGCCGCTCGACAAGATAGTTCAATGCGCGTGAAAGCGCATCGATATCGATCAAACCATGTATGCGCAGCGCCATTGGCATGTTGTATGTGGCGGCATTCTGCTCGATCCTGTCAAGAGCCCATAGTCTGCGCTGGCCATAGGACAGGTGGATTTTAGTAGTCAATGCTATATCTCCGTCATGCGACCAGCGCCGCGGACAAGCATTGGCTCATCGCTGTCGCTATCAATGGATTCGAGGTGGGGTGCCAACGACTCAGGGGTACTGAATTCAAACAAAGTCCGTAAAGGTATGACAATGTCGTGTCGTGACCTAAGCCAAGCAACTAGGCGCATCGCCAATAGTGAATGACCACCAAGTACGAAAAAGTTGTCGTCCGCACTGACTTGGTCCCGGCCAGTGATCTCAGCAAAGAGTTGGCACAGCAGAATTTCGTTTTTTGTTTGTGGCTCACGGTATGCCCTTGCGTGTGATTGAGCCTCGGGTGTGGGCAAGGCACTACGGTCTAATTTTCCACTTTGTGTGAGAGGAAGAGTTTCCATTTCAACGAAATAAGATGGAATCATGTAGTCTGGCAAGTTGATTGCTAGCGTACTTTTCAATGCAATATCATTTGGCATCAACAGATCCTTATAAAGCGTGCAATACGCAATCAAGTTGTTGATGCCATTTATTTCTCTTGCGATGACCGCCACTGTCGCAAAGAAACTGAAATCACGCAGTAAGCTTGCTTCAATTTCAGCTAACTCTACTCGAAATCCGCGCAGCTTTATTTGTTGATCGATACGTCCGAGATAATGAATTTGTCCCTTACTTCGTCGAACGAGATCACCACTTCGGTACATGCGAGAACCAGCTTCGCCAAATGGGCATGCAATAAAGCGCTCTGAGGTCAATGCGGGTCTGTTCAGGTAGCCGCGGGCCAGGCAACTGCCTGAGATGTAAAGCTCTCCGACGATGCCGTCAGGAACTGGATTGAGCGAAGGATCAAGTATGTAGAGCTGTGTGTTCCAGATGGGTGTTCCGATTGGTGGCAATAGGCTCCATTCGTTCGGATCATCTTCCAGCGAATAATTACTGACGACATGCGCCTCGGTTGGGCCGTAGAAATTGTGCAATCTTGAACCTGGATTCTGTAAGAACACAGAGCGAATTTCTGGCGTAATTTGTAACTGTTCACCTGCCGTAAATATTGCTTCAGGCCAGCCTGTTTTGCCAAAACTTGAAGAGGTCTCCGCTAAGCTAGCCAAGACAACAAAAGGTGCGAATAAATGTTGCACCTGATGCCGTTGCATATGTTCAAGTAATGCTTGAGGGTCACGTCGTTTTTCTTCGTCGATCAGAATCAGCGACGCGCCGCAAGAGAGTGCTGAAGCAATTTCTTGAGCCGACGCATCAAAACCAATTGGGGAATACTGCAGAACCCGCGAGGCTCCACTAGGTAAAAAGTCTTGCTTCCATTTGACAAGATTACTGAGCGCTTTGTGGATAAAGGATACGCCTTTTGGTGTTCCAGTGCTGCCAGAGGTATACATGACATAGACTAAATTGTCTTCTGTCACAGGAACTTTTAGTTCATCTCGCGTTATGCGTTCGTTTGAAATAGCCGCGAGATGCGTGATCGTTTCTGGGTCATCTATAAACCAGAGCGCGGGCAATGAAGCTTTATCTGTTCGGTCAAACACAGACAGATAGTGATCATGCGTACAAACGAGTGCGATCGCATTACTATCCTTAAGCATATATGTCAGTCTTGATGATGGATAGTTTGGATCAAGTGGAAGATACGCCGCACCAGCTTTAACAATTGCGAGAATAGTAATGATTAAGTTTTGCGATCGCTTAATCAGAACGCCAACGACTTGGTCAGTCTTTACGCCTTTCTTGATGAGGTATCTAGCAAGACGGTTCGATTCGAGGTCAAGCTCCTGATAGGTCATCACACTGTCGTCTGTCACTAAGGCTATCGCATCAGGGTGCAGCTGCGCATACGCTTCAAAAGTTTTGGTAAATGTGAGGTATTGTTCAGGGATCTCTATTAAATCGCCACTTGAGTTGGCTATCACCTGAGTTTCAGCCTCTCGACTTAACAGAGGTAAGGCGTGCAGCGGTAGTTTGATATGAATCGGTAGTTTTTCTGATAGCTCAGTAAACGCATCAATCCAAGTGCTTACACTTGTAGGATCGAATAAGTCTAAATCAAATTCGAATGAGCCTCTCAAGGCACCATGGGTATCTTTGTTTAAATGTAGCGTCAGATCAAATTTGGACGTGTTCGATGACAAAATTTTACTGGAGCAGTGAATGTCTTGCAGAGCAAAAATAGGTGCAGTGCCGTTCTGAAATGCAAGCGTGGCTTGAAAGACTGGCGTGTGAAGAAATGTCCGCGTTAAATTCAAACTATCTAATAAGCGTTCAAATGGCACGTCCTGATCGTCAAGCGCGTCCTGAACGGTTTGACGACATTGTTTAATCAGTTCCAATCCAGAAGATCCATTTGAGATTGAAAGTGGCAGTGCAAGTGTATTGAGTAAAAATCCAACCATGTTTTCACTTAAAGCATGGTTGCGTCCTGCGACGGGCGCACCAATAACGATTTCATTTTGCCCGGCAATTCTGGAGAGTGTTGCTGCGTAGATCGCTAAGACAATCGTAAACAGAGTTGTGTCATGGGCAAGAGCGAGTGCTTCAAGCTGAACTACCGTGCGAGTTGGGATCTCGACAGGCAAATAAGATGCTCGACGCGCGCGTTGTGCAGTTCTAGGATAATCGACTGGCAGTGTTAACAGTCCAGGCATATCCTTTAAGCGTTCTTTTACTCGCTCGAGCTTGGCTTCGATAGTTGCTTGTAGGGTTTTTTGTTGCCAAGCCGCCCAGTCAGAATATTGCACTGTTAATTGGCGCCAATTGGGTTCTTTTCCGCTGCGATAAGCGCGGTAAGCGACGTCTAGATCCCTGGCGAAAATATTAACTGACTCCCCATCTCCTGCATGATGGTGCATGACGAATACCAGCACATATTCGTTAGGCCTTGTGCTAATGAGGTGTACACGTAAAGGCATGTCGTTGTGCAAAGCAAACGGCTTGGACGCCAATTGTCCAAGTAAGGTTTGCAAGTTAGCATCGGCTTGGTTCGGTTCTTTATCAAAGTTATCAGACAAGTCTAGTGTAGTGAGCACGCTTTGAGTATCTGGAAGTGCCACTAAGCGTCCAATTGGCGTACCATCTTCGGATTCTGTAATGACAGTACGTAATACTTGATGACGCTCAATCAGAGCGACTAAAGCTTGTCTCAAAGCAGGGATATCTAGATAACCTCTTAAATCGATAGCAGCAGCCATGTTGTAGGTCGCAGATGCGCCGTCGACCCGATCAAGTGTCCATAGTCGGCTTTGCCCGTAAGACAGCGTAATGGTGTCTTTGTCGATACTACCCATCCCCGCGAGCAATTTAACGTCGCGATCCAAATTAATGGCTTGTAGATATGGGGCAAGTAACTCGGGTGTTGGAGACTCGAACAAAACACGGAGTGGAATCGTGATGCCTAAGCGTTGCCGGATCTGAGCAACAAGGCGCATAGCCAGAAGAGAGTGTCCTCCAATTTTAAAAAAACTGTCATCTATGCTCACTCGCTCAAAACCACAAATTTCACCAAACAAAGCACATAAAAAGCTTTCGCTCTCATTTCGAGGCTCGCGAAAATCCCCAAGACTTTCTTGCAGACTCGGTTCAGGCAATGCTCGACGATCGAGTTTTCCATTGGGCGTTAAAGGCAGCGCATCCAATCTAACTAAATAAGTTGGGATCATGTAGTCAGGTAATGTTGTACGCAGCAGGCCGCGTATTTCACTACTGCCGAGTACTTCAAATCCGGCTTTTGGCACGTAGTATGCAATTAGGCGGTTGTCATCGTTAATTTTTTTTGCAATGACAGCAACCTGCCCTAGGCTCTCCACGGCTTGCAGTAGTGTTGTTTCTATTTCACCCAGTTCAATACGATAGCCACGAATTTTTACTTGATCATCTGTTCGTCCAAGATATTCAATTGCGCCGTCTAGTCTTTTGCGTGCCAGATCTCCTGTTCGGTAGAGTCGAGTGCCATGGTGGTCAAAGGGATTCGCTATAAATCTTTCGGCTGTGAGCGAAGCTCGACCGATGTAACCTCTGGCAAGACCTTTGCCAGCGACGTAGAGTTCACCTACGACACCATCTGGTGTGGGTTCTAGCAGGGCATCAAGTATAAACAGCTGAGTGTTCCAGATCGGATAGCCGATTGGAGGTGTCTGAGTGCCTTCTTCAGGCCGACAGCACCATTGCGCGACGTGAATTGCAGCTTCGGTTGGTCCATATAGATCCCAAAGCGCTATCTGAGGGAATTGCTGAAAGGTTTGCGCCTGTAAAGCACCGGTCAGAGCCTCGCCGCTTGTAACAATTTGCTTCAAGCTTGAGCAGGATTTTGATTCGCGCTCTTCAATAAACATCCCAAGCATCGACGCAACAAAGTGAATGACAGTGATTCCGAAACGTTCGATGGTTTTAATAAGATAGGTAGGGTCTTTGTGTCCCTCTGGGGTAGCAATCACTAGTGACGCCCCTGTGACGAGGGGCAGGAACCATTCCCAAACTGCTACATCAAAGCCGATAGCTGTTTTTTGTAAAACAAGATCATGCTCGCCTAGACTCAGGACGCTTTGCATCCAAACCATGTGGTTGACGACCGCTTCGTGAGAGTTTCCGACACCTTTTGGCACACCCGTAGAGCCTGATGTGTAAATAACATAGGCGAGATGTTTAGGCAGTAATGGCACGATACGATCGGACTGAGTAATGAGAGAGTCCGAATACTGAGCCAGTTGCCGTTCGAAAAATGTATCGTCTGAATCAATGACGATAGATGTCACCCAATCACTAGATTGCAAAGTCGATAAGTGAGCACGTCTTGTGATGACGGTTTTAGCGCCACAATCTTTGAGCATGAAATTCAGACGTGATTCGGGCAGCTCGGGATCCATCGGTAAATAAGCGGCGCCCGCTTTAAGTACGCTGATCATGGCAATGATCATGTCCGCAGATCTATTGAGAAAAATGCCAACAATGTCATCAGGCCCAATTCCTTGGGCTATCAAGTAACGCGCGAGTCTGTTCGATCTTGACTCGAGTTCAGCATAGGTCAAACTGTGGACTATGTCGCTTATTTCATAGACTAAAGCCTGCACCTGAGATCGACTTTGAGAGCAGACATCCAACATGTCAGGTAAGGTGAGTAAGGCTTGATCTGATTGAACAAGACGCCCAGCAGTGCTGGCTAAAGTTTGTTCGCGTTCATTACTGTCCAAAATTGCAACCGTCTTAACCGGCACCTGGGTATCGATCGTCAAATTTTTAGCAAGATTGACAAAACAGCGGATCCAAGAATGGACGCTCGATGCAGCAAATAAGTCTGCATCGTATTCAACGTTACCTGATAAGTTGCCAGCACTGTCTTTACCGATAAAAACAATTAATTCAAATTTTGCTGTCGGTAGGGGGATGTGAGTTGAGCGGCTGACGATATTATCAAACTGAAAATCTGGGACTAAATCGGTTTGGAAGGCTAGCATCGCTTGAAACACGGGCGAATGGGTCAGAGAACGCTCGATATTCAGGCTTTCTACTAATTGTTCAAAGGGGAGGTCTTGATCATTTAAGGCAAGCTGTACGGTGTCACGGCAACGCTGGATCAATGATTCTACGTTGCAGTTGTCTGCTATCGACAATGGAAGTGCAATCGTATTAACAAGTAGCCCCACCATGCTTTCTGTTTCAGTACGATGACGGCCTGAGACGGGCGCACCTATAACGACTTCATTTTGCCCAGAAATTCGGGCCAATGTTGCAGCGTAAATACTCAGGACAACAGTAAATAATGTTGTGGCTTGAGTCAGAGCAAGTGTTTCGAGTTGAAGTACGGTGTGAGCTGGAATTTCAATAGGCAGGTAACCTGCCCGACGCGCTCGATGTGCTGTCCGCGGATAATCTAAGGGCAGTGCTAGAGGTTCAGATATCTCATTTAATCGTTGTCTAGCGCGCTCGAGTTTGGGTTGAATATTTTCTTGCAGACTTTGTTTTTGCCAAAAGGCCCAATCGGAATATTGTACGGTCAACACGGGCCAGTCGGGTTTTTTCCCGCTGTGATAGGCGCGATAGGCTTGCCCTAGCTCTCTCGCTAAGATATTGACTGATGCACCGTCAACTGCGTGATGGTGCATGATGAGTGCCAGCACATGGTGTTCATCTCCAGTGCTAATGAGGTAGGCTCGCAACGGCAGATCAGTATGTAAAGCGAACGGCTTCGCAGCAAGTTGTTGCAATAAGACCTGTAAGTGAGTTTCAGCTTGATCTGGTGCCTTGGAGTATTGAGCAGACAAATCGATTGTATTGAGCGCAGCCTGAGTATTTGGAAGAGCAAGCAGTCTACCCATCGGCGCGCCATCTTCAGACTCCGTGATGGTAGTGCGTAATGCTTGATGACGATCAATTAGTGCTAGTAAGGCCTGACTCAACGCGGGGACATCTAGATGACCCTTTAGGTCGATGGCCACTGCGATGTTGTAAGTCGCGGAAGCTCCATCGACACGATCAAGTGTCCAAAGTCTACTTTGTCCGTAGGATAGGGCAATCGTATTGTGGTTGATATGCCCCATCTCTGGCCTGAGCTCGATCTCATTGTTCGACGCAATTGTCTGCAAATGCGGGGCGAGTAACTCAGGTGTGGGGTATTCAAATAACTTTGCAAGTGACAAGTCTAAGTTGGCCTCTTGCCTCAATCTTGCGATCAGTCTCATTGCTAACAGCGAATGCGCACCGAGGGCAAAGAATCCGTCGTCAATACCAACGTGTTCAACGCCGGTGATTTCTGCAAAGAGCTTGCACAATAAAGCTTCTTGACTATTACGTGCTGCGCGATATTTGAGTTCGACAGTCTGGACGATGGGATCTGGTAAAGCTCGTCGATCTAGCTTTCCATTAGCGCTTAGGGGGAGGGCGTCTAGGCTAACGAAGTGAGCCGGGACCATGTGCTCCGGTAAGATACGCAGTAATTTTTCGCGTAATTCATCGGCGGCTAAGGACGCGTTGGCATTACGCGGAACTACATATGCGATTAATCGCTGATCTCCTTGTAATTTTCTGGAGATGACTGCAACTTGAGCAAGGTTATTATTCTCAGTTAGCAAGCTTGCTTCAATTTCACCGAGTTCGATGCGATAGCCACGAATTTTGACCTGATCATCAAGCCGTCCGAGATACTCTAGAGCTCCATCTGTTCGGCGTCTAGCGAGATCACCTGTGCGATACATACGCGCTCCAGGCGTTCCAAAGGGACAGGCAATAAATCGTTCGGCGGTTAATCCGCACCGTCCTAGATAGCCTCGGGCTAGCCCAATGCCCGCAATGTAAAGCTCGCCCGCACATCCTTCGGGAAGTAAGTCCAGACTGCTATCAAGTATGTAAAGTTGAGTGTTCCATATTGGATGGCCGATAGGAGGCATCTTCGAACTTTGTTCGCATTCCCAAAAGCTGACGTCGATAGCGGCCTCAGTTGGTCCGTACAGATTCCAAAGTTTAGTTTTTGGAAATTGTTTAAAGGTCTCATTTTGCAGCTCTGCAGAAAGCGCTTCGCCACTTGTTACGATTTGTTTAAGGCTTGGGCAATCACGTTGAGAGAGGAAAGAAAGAAATACAGAGAGTATCGAAGGAACGAAATGTAAAACGGTCACTTCAAACTGCTCGATCACTTGTTTAAGGTAACGTGGGTCTTTGTGACCTTGCGGGGTGCTCACCACTAAAGAAGCGCCCGCCATCAGGGGCAAGTACCATTCCCAGACCGCAACGTCAAAGCCTAATCCCGTTTTCTGCAAAACCCGGTCTGTAGCCTTGAGTTTCAGGATGTCTTGCATCCATTCAAGGCGATTCAGTATAGCTTCATGTGTATTGCCGGCGCCTTTTGGTTTACCTGTTGATCCTGAGGTATAGATTAAATACGCTAGATTTTTCTTTAATAATGCCTCAGTGATTTCCGCGGCACTAAGGTTTTGAATTACTTGGCTATTGATATTAGTTATCGTATTAGGATCGTCCAAGAAGATTTTGCGAGGACTGTTTTTTGTCAAGAGTGGTTCAATCGGATGAAAAAAAGTTGACTGAGTGATGATCGCACAAGCCCCACTGTCGCTCAGCATGAAAGCCTGACGAGATTGTGGATATTCCGGGTCGATGGGTAGGTACGCAGCACCCGTTTTTAAAATTGCCAGCATACTCACGATCTGTTCAACCGAGCGCTCTAACAACACGGCAATAATCTTATCGGTCGTTGCGCCTTGTTGAATCAAAAGACGTGCCAACTGGTTTGATTTCTGATTGAGTTCTTGATACGTTAGGGCGTGCGCAACATTATTTAAAACATAGTGCAAAGCCGGCTTGTACGAATGTTGTTCCGCACTGATATAAAACTTATCTACGATCGTTTCATTGTGAGCGTAGTGAGGCTCTTTTTGAAGCCCGCTGGCGGAGGCGATCAGTTTTTGTTCTTCGTCATTGCGAAGAATTGACAAACCAGCGATTGGTGTATTTTCTAGTTCCGGTAAGGAGAAAATTAAGTTTCCAATCCTCTCTAAGTGCTTTTCAATGTCTACAAATGAGTAGTAAGTTGGATTGAAGTCCAACCGTAAGTCAATCGGACCACCATCATTTCTGTCAAAAATGTTGAGCTGTAAATCTGCAATTGATCCTGTGCTCAGCGTTTCAACAGTGCCTATTGCCGTCCCGAAATCTAATCGTTGATCGAACGCAAGCAGATTGACTACCATCGAAAAGGGGGATCCAAGACCGCGTTTGCGACGCTCTTGAGTCAGCGCTGCGATAGGGAAACTATTGTGTCTTAAATTTTGACGGTTTTGACGCGCTGCTTTTGTTAAAAGATCCAAAACGGTCTCTGCAGGATCAAAGGTGAGTCGCAGACTGATCACATTCGACAGCATGCCAATTAGATTGCGTGTTTTTTTGTTGCGTCCTGACGTCGGCCCACCAATACAAAGGTCTGTTTCGCCTGTTAGCCGAGACGAGTAGATGCAAAAGGCTGTTGCAAAACCGGCATATAGACTTTGTCCATTTGCAATGCTCCATGAAGCAAACTTGTCGTATGCGTCTCGAGCGATTGAATGGAAAGCGTTTTCGGGTACAGCTAAACTAAGTGTGTTGGTGTCTTGATTGGCAATCGATACGGGCTTTTCGAGCCCCTCAAGGGTTAGTAGCCAATAATCCCTGTCTTTTTGATAGCGATCGCTCGATTGATACGCAGAGTCTGATTCAATCGCTTGCCTCCAATCATGTAGCCCAAGGGATGACTCTGTTTCGTTGTTCTCAAGGATCTCTTTGTAAGTTTTCGCCAACAAAGCGGTTACATAGGCGCCTGCCGGGGCGTCACAAACTAGATGATGGATTGCCATTGACCAAACCCATCTAGAGTCGGCGATCTGGAACAGTGCAAATCTGCAGCAGGGCCCACGACCTAGATCATGACAACGTAATTGATGTTCTTTTATACGTGCTTTTAATACAGCTTGAATGTTAGCCTCTGACCGTAGATCAGTTTGCTCGAATGGCGCATTTAGGCCAGGCACAATTTCTTGAAATGGCTTGCCATCTACAACTACAAATCTAGCTCTCAAACTTTCGGCGCATGCCCATACTTTATTTTGAGCTTCAATCCACACAGAAGGTAGTATCAATCCATCGAGGTAAACGATTTGACCTATGTTGTAAGCGACTGATGTGGGATCGATGAGTTGGTGAAACCAAACATTGCGTTGGGCGCCAGATAGGGGTAGCAGGTCAGTTTTCAAAATAATCTTTACAAAACGACGGGAAATAGATTAAACATTTTTTAATACCGAGTGATATCAGTATTTAAATAGCCACGGACTGCAAATAAAGATTTTGAACACGGGAGATACTAAGCGCTTGTTTAGACCACGATCCATAGGCGCTTTTGCAACTTCGTTGCCCGTCAAGATCGCAATTCGTCTTAGCACTGGAGAAATGTTTGCTGGTGAAGCGTTCGGGTGCTTTTCTAGCTAATACAAATTTTATTACGGTTTATGTGTTGAAAATTGTAGTTGTGAGGGTTTGCGAGTTTGTTTTTCAAAGTGGTCACTACACTTTTAAATAAACGCTTTAGTTCACTTTTTATTGCGCTGAATTGGAGGTTGTCAGATCAAGTCGCGATCGCTACACAGCTGTTGGGTGGCTGCTGGGCTGGAAGGGTTACTTTGGTCTTGTGTAGACGCCAGGGGCAAGAAAAGGGCAATCAAGAATGATTGCCCTTCAGATCAATTATTAAAAATGAACATTAATTCGAGCCAAATTTCATATCTTTTAGGATGCCTTTCCACTTTGTCGATTCACCTTGAATAAACTGAGTGAACTCCTGAGGTGACGAAGGTCGTGGGTCCATACCTAATGCAACAAGACGACCTTTGAATTCAGGGTCGTTCAAGGTTTTCATCAGTGCATCGTTGAGTTTCTTTTGTATATCAGCCGGCAAGTTAGCGGGGGCGACTAGACCATACCAGGTAGACATATCATAGGAAGGCAGGCCTCCCTCAGCAATCGTTGGGATCTTAGGCGCAGCAGTAGATCTTTTATTGGTTGTAACACCGAGCGCTCTGAGTTGCCCTTGTTCGATCAATGGAATGGCAGTCGGTAGGTTTGGAAAGGCAAGATCGACCGTTCCAGACAACAGGTGTGGCATCAGCGAGCCAGTGCCTTTATAAGGAATGTGCACCATATCTACGCCGGAAAGTTGTTTAAATAGTTCGCCGGATAAGTGTACGGATGAGCCTACGCCCGAAGAGGCAAAGTTAATTTTCCCCGGGTTCGCTTTACCGTAATCGATGAGATCTTTGAGTGTTTTAAATCTTGAGTTACCAGGAATCACCAACACATTGGGGCCTGCCAATACTTGACCGATTGGTGTGAAGTCC
Organism: uncultured Burkholderiaceae bacterium; assembly: GCA_963926265.1. Taxonomy (GTDB): domain Bacteria; phylum Pseudomonadota; class Gammaproteobacteria; order Burkholderiales; family Burkholderiaceae_B; genus Zwartia. Next base: position 15,225 of record CAWUWN010000089.1, on the reverse strand, counting down.
TTCACAGGATCGTATTTAGCTTCTTTGTAAATGAGGGGATTGGTAACGTGACCAATGGACGTATAAAAAATAGTGTACCCATCAGGCGCCGCGCGACGTACATATTCAGTAGCCAAGTTAGCATTTGCGCCGGGTTTGTTTTCAACAACAACGGACTGCCCTAGAATTTTGCTAAAGGAGTTAGCAAGCTGTCTTCCGACTGCGTCAGTACTGCCGCCTGGAGTAAATCCAACAATAATTTTGATGGGTTTATTTGGATAATTGTTTGCTTGTGCCATCGATACGAGAGGCGTACATGATGCAATCGCGAGTGCAGTAAAAATAGGTAAATGTTTATGTAGATTTTTCATTTTTTATCTCCGATGGTATTGACTAGTTCTTATCTTGCTTTAGCTCGACATGCTGCCTGCATGTTAGGGTCGCGAATAAAACCACACTGACCTGAGCCTCCCCCAGTTTCTGCGCGACACATTGCCTGCAAGTCATTATTTCTTATAAATCCGCACTGACCTTGCCCCCCTCCGGTCGTCGCCCTGCAATAGGCCTGTCTGTCAGGATCTTGAATAAAACCGCACTGACCGGACGCACTGTTTGTAGAGCGATTGCGTTGTTGTGTACTGGCGCGACACGCTGCCTGCATATCGGGGTTTCGGATGAAGCCACACTGACCTGTTCCTCCACCTGTTTCAGCGCGGCAGCGGGCTTGTAAATCGTTGTCTCGAATAAAGCCGCATTGTCCAGAGCCGCCGCCATTGATTGCACGGCAATAGGCTTGCTGATCCGGAATTTGAATAAATCCGCACTGACTCGATTGCGCCTGCGCATTGGGCAATGCCAAAATACTCATTAGCCAAGCTGAACAAAGAAAAAAACATAATAAAAATCGTTTCATTTTTAATGATCAGTAGTTGGGTGAATATTTAAAATACATTGACCAAATACACACTTATTTAGACGTCGAAATCCCAGCTTTTTTAATGACGACGCCCCAACGATCGTATTCGTTTTTGATATAGGATTGAGTTTTTTCAGGTGTCCCGAAGACGAGCTGTGCACCACCTGCCTCAAGTCTCTTTTGTGCTTCCGTTCCATTTAGACCTTTGGTAAGCGCTTCATTTAAACGCTGAACGACATCTTTGGGTGTCTTGGCAGGCACCATGGGAATATACCAAAGCGAAGAGATCATCTTTGGATATCCAAGCTCGGTAAATGTTGGTAAGTCCGGTGCCAATGAATTACGCTTGGGGCTCACTGCTGCAATAGCGCGTAACTTACCGCTTTTAATGTGTGGCATCAATGATGGGAAACCATCGAACATCAGATCCACTTGACCGCCTGCGACGTCTACAACTGCGGGCGCAGATCCCTTGTAGGGTACATGCAACATTTTGATTCCGGCTTCAGTCATAAATAGTTCGCCGGTCAGGTGTGGAGCACTACCCGGACCTGCTGAAGCAAAGCTCATCTTACCGTTTTGTTTTTTTGCATATGCGATCAATTCTTCGAGATTTTTAACAGGAAGATTGGCGTTGATGGCAAGTACAAGAGGGAACTCTGCAATGACGCCCAACGACATAAAGTCTTTAAAGGGGTCGTAGGGTGTTTTTGTATAAAAATGAGGGCCAATTCCATGCGTCGAAATGGCACCTTGCAACAAGGTGTAGCCATCTGCGGGCGCCTTTGCGACATAGGCGGTTGCGATCGTACCACTTGCCCCGGCTTTGTTTTCAATCACGACGAGCTGATCAATCGCCTTTGATAGCGCCCCAGCCATCGTCCGGCCTGCGAAGTCAGCCGCTCCCCCAGGAGGAACCGTGACAACGTAGTTAATTGGCTTGTCCGGATACTTGGATTGGCTATAGGCCGAAAATGAAGTGAAAGGAGCAATCACTAAACAAGCTATACCAGCGATCGCTTTAAAGCGTGTAAGAATTTTCATAATAAGAACCTTGTTATGAGTGTGTTAGTGAAAAAAGATTACTTGACTGTGCTACCCGGCACAACCCCGTCAGGCAGACTATTGATGTGTTCAAAGATTTCTCCGGGCCGTGCGAGCCAGATTTGGTCTCGGTGCGACAAGATGTGTTGCATGACTCGACGAAGCTGTCTTAGGCGGTAAGGCTGACCCAATACAAAACTATGCAGTACGACGCTCATGACCAAAGGACGTTTGACGGACTCTTCTAACATTTCATCAAACTGATCGATAAGATTGTCGCAAAATGTTTGCGCAGGAGTCCGTCTAGAAACACATTCGATGGAGTCGTTCAGATCGTGTGAATAGGGAATGGCCAAGATGCGGCCATGCTTGGTACGAAACCAGACTGGCTGATCGTCAAGCGGCCAGTCCATCATATATTTAAAGCCTTGTTCTTTTAATAAATCAGGCGAATCAACCGTCTGGGAAATATAAGGGGCTAACCATCCTTTAGGAGCTACACCTTCATGTTTTAGGATGGTCTGTGCGGCTTCACGTATGCAAGCACGCTCTTGTTCAAGACTCATGTCCACCTGACGCTCGGCGTTTGTTCGACCATGGCCGACGATTTCATCACCGCGATTGCTGAATGCTGCAATCATTTCCGGACAGTAGTCATAGAGCTCCGTGTTGACTAACAGTGCATAGGGGAAGTCCAGATCATTCGCAAGCTCAAGCAATCTCCAAGCACCCACTCTATTGCCATAATCTCGCCAAGCGAAACTTCGGGAGTTTGGTTGAGGGTGCGCCGCCGCATAGTCGTTACCTAAGCCTTCTCCAAAAGAAAAATGCTCGACATTCAAACTAAAGTGGATCGCGAGACGTTTACCGTCTGGCCAACTATAGTCAGGACGGTCAGTAATGGCGGAGTATTCGTAACGATTATGCGATTTCAACATCTGAATCAGTCTCCTAATATCTCTAAAAAGTGATGTAATCCGTTTGATAGTATCGCCAAACCCTACGAGAAATCCATGAAAATTAAACTAGCTGAAAATTTCAGAGCCGTCTTTTATGCCCCTTTTTACGCCACGCTTGCTTTGGGGCTATTTAAACAGGAAGGAATTGAAATCGAGTTGATCGACTCAGCCTCACCAGGCAGTGGCATCGCAGATATGCTTGCTGGAAATACCGATGCAGTATGGGGCGGACCGCTAAGAGTGATTAAGCAGCGCGATCAGGAGACTGATTCTGAGAATTCGCTGCTCGCCTTTTGCGAGGTGGTCGGCAAAGATCCATTTTTTATTCTGGGACGAGAGAATCAGTCAGTTTTTCGTTTAGAAAATTTAGTTGGCAAAAAACTGGGTGTGGTGACCGAGGTTCCAACCCCTTGGCTTTGCTTGCAACAAGACTTGCGCGATGCTGGTATTGCAGTCAGTTCACTTATTGTGAATGAGCAAAACACGATGGGACAAAATCTAGAGGCATTGAAGTCAGGTGAAATAGATTACGTCCAATATTTTGAGCCCTTTGTTTCGCAAACGATTGCCTCAGGAGCAGGTCAGGTGTTGCATGCTGCCAATAGCCGTGGGCCCACTGCTTATACGACATTTATATCAACACGAAAGATCATCGCACAAAAACAAGCTGCCTTCGAAGCCATGAGTCGAGCCATTGAAAAAATGGGGCCATGGATTGCAGCGCATACTGGTCAAGAGCTTTCTGTATTAATCGCACCGTTTTATCCCCATGTCACGCCTGAGATTTTGACGCAGGCGATGGAGCGTTATAAAAATGCAGGTCTTTGGTTCTGCAAGAAAACAGTGACGCGTAGCGGTTTTGATCGATTGAAATTGAGTATGCGAAATGGGGGGTTTATTTCTTGTGACCCTGCGTATGAGGATTGCATTGCCTCTTTTTCTCAAGAGTAAGGTATTTCCCATTGTTGACGTTCACTATAGAGCAACACGAACGTCAACAATGTTCCATAGAGTCAAAAAAATATTGCCTCTCAGTCTCATTGTCAAGAATCAGACAGGCATTCGTAGAACAATTTTTCCAACATGCTTATTTGTTTCCATCATTTCTTTGGCTTGCTTGAGTTGATCAAAAGCAAAAGCTTGATCGACGAGTGGCTTGATACGTCCATCCGCGATGGCAGGGATCACTTCGGCTTTGAATTCTGGTAAAAATTCTGCGCGCTGAGCGGGTGAGCGGAGTTTATTTGATACACCAAACAGTCTCAGACGCTTGGAGTGAAGTGCGAGTAAATCAAGTTCTGCTGACAGCACGCCATCGACGTAGCCAACCATCGCAAAGCGAGCTTCAAAGGCCATGCAGCGAATGCTTTCGGCAAAGACAGAGCCACCGACTGTATCGACCACGAGGTTTGCGCCTTTGCCGTCTGTGACTTTCATGACAGTTTCTTCAAAACCAGACCCTCTCAAGCACAGTGGTACATCCAGACCAAACTCTTTGAGTCGTGCGAGTTTCTCTGGTGAGCCAGAAGTCCCGATGACTTTAGCGCCCATGGCTTTGGCGGTTTGCAAGGCGGCAACCCCTACGCCAGATGAAACGCCGTGAATCAGGAGCCATTCGTTAGGCTGGAGTTTGCCCTGCAGTGACAGCATGTCGTGCACGACGAGGAACGTCAGTGGGACACTTGCTGCTTGTTCAAAGGTGAGCGTTGCAGGAATGGGCATGGCTTCGACTTCGTCCATCGCAGCATACTCAGCAAAGGCACCTCGGCAACGTCCCATAACTTTATCGCCGACTTTAAGCCCTTTGACCTCTGCACCAAGTGCTTCGATTACGCCAGAGCCTTCCATGCCGATGGCACTTGCCTGTCCGCCCTTGTGCAGGCCGTGACCGATGACGAATTCGCCGCGATTTAGACTGGCTGCGTGAAGACGCAGGAGTACCTGTTTTGGGCCCGGAATAGGGAGCTCTGTATCTCGTATTTCCAGCACAGTTTTGTTGTCAACTGTTTGCATCCAATATGACTTCATTTTTAATTACCTTGTTAATGATTAAGTTTTCAAGAACTTTACTGCAATTTCCGTAAAGCAGGCACTCTCAGAATAATCAACATCATGAGTGCGGCTGCGCAGACACCGTAAGCGCCGAGTGCGAGTTGGACACCGAAACTTTCAGCGATACCACCTGCAACTAGGTTGCCAAAGGGGAGGCTGATGACAACGCCTGTACGCAGGCCCATGACGCGGCCACGCATTTCAGGCGCGGTGTTGCTCAAAATCAACGTTGCGATCAAGGTCCAAGTGATGGCTTGGGCGAGGCCAGCAAAAAAAACGATGCCCAGAGAGAGATAGTATGAGTCTGAGAGAGAAAACATAAATAGGGTGGCGGGCCAGAGTAAACCGCCCGTGACAACAAACAAGCCCCGACGCTTAAAGTTTCCAAGCGAAACGACAAATAACCCTGCTGTTAAGGCGCCGAGTCCTGCCGTTGCGGTAAGCATGCCGTAGCCGGTTGGGCCGACATCTAAGACATAGCGGGAAAATAGAGGTAGAAATGAATAGCGGTAGGGTGCTACAAAAAAGTTAAGCATAAAAGCAATCAGTAGCAGTACAAAAACTGTTTGCTGACTCCACGCGTAATGAAAACCTGCAACCAGACTTTTCAGAGGTGGTTCGTGCTTGCGTGGAGGGGCTTGTTCAATGGGATACTTGGCATTTTTAAGGCGCAAAAGCGCACCGAGATCAAGAAAATAAATGAGGGCGATCAAGGCGTACGCACCGCTCATTCCGAAAGCGGGTATCAAAAGCCCCCCGAAAGCCGGGCCAATCACTACGGTCATTTCGGTGGCTACTGCATTCATCGCAACGGCATTGGTGAGGTCATCTTTACCCACAAGGTCAGGGATAAAAGCTTGGCGCGTAGGATGATCGAGTGCCCAGGTGAGACTACTGATAAGTGACAGAATAATCAGGTGGCTTATGATTAGTGAGTCGGTGAGGAGCAAGGTCAGCATCGTGAGTGTTACGCCGCCGCTGATCAACGAGGCCATGATGAGGAGCTTGCGTCGATCCATTCGGTCGGCGAGCACGCCCATCATGGGTGCGAGCAAATAACCGGCCATTTTGCAGCCTGTCACGATTCCAACCATCAACGGAGAGTCAGTGAGTTCTAAGGTCAGCCAGCCAACCACGACGAGATCTGCCCAACGCGCCGTTGATGACAGCAGCGTGGCGATCCAGAGTATCCGAAAATTGCGGTGGCGTAGGGCGCCGGCTTTAAACATTAAAAAATAAACCTTAGATAGCTTTACACCTCGATGATTGCACCTTTGCGTTCGACGATCAGGCCGTAGGCGTGTGGCTCTCTATGTTTAGCAAAATTAAAGACTGAGTTTTTATAGGAAAGGGTTAGGTCGAGATCGCATCGCGCTATTGCCAACTCGTCACCAAGCGTGCTGCAAGCACCGACGATTTCTCCGGAGGGGGCGACGATGACGGAGTTGCCGATTTGATCAACACCTTCTTCGCGACCACCTTTACCTACACCGATAACCCAAGTGCCATTTTGGTAGGCACCGGCTTGCATGACGAGCTCATTGTGGAAATGTGAGAGATTGTCGTGTTCGGGGGCTGGTGGGTTGTGGACGGGCGTGTTGTAGCCGATCAAAATCATCTCAACACCTTGAAGACCCATTACACGATAGGTTTCGGGCCAGCGTCGGTCGTTACAGACGGCCATACCCATAATGCCACCAAAGGCACGAAATACTGGAAAACCGAGATTACCCGTTTCAAAATAGCGCTTTTCAAGATGCTGAAACTGACGCCAAGGTTCATGTTCGGCGTGACCGGGCAAATGGATTTTGCGGTATTTTCCAACGATATTGCCAATCTGGTCGACCAAAATCGAAGTGTTGAAGCGTCGCGTGCGACCTTGTTCTTCTGTAAGTTCTGCATAGCCGAGATAAAACCCGACCTTCAGTTTTTTTGCAACATCAAAAAGAGCTTGCGTCTCGGGACCGGGCATCTGTGCTTCAAAGTAGGCATCGAGTTCAGCTTGCGATTCCATATACCAGCGTGGGAAAAAGGTTGTGAGTGCTAGCTCTGGAAATACCACTAGGTCGCAGCCATGATGCGCGCCTTGTTCAAGAAGCGCGATCAGGCGAGCTACAACCTCTGCGCGAGTATGCGCGCGCTGAATGGGGCCGAGTTGAGCTGCGCCGACGGTGACGATGCGGGTCATGAGGGTGAACTCCTAGTTGGCTAGTTCGGTTAGGGTGGCGAGAAGCACATTGGCACCCGCAATGAGATCTTGTGGTTCTGTATGTTCGGCTGGGTTGTGGCTGATGCCGCCCACACTCGGTACAAAAATCATAGAGGTCGGACAAATGCGTGCCATCATCTGCGCATCGTGTCCGGCTCCAGAGGTCATGAGTTGGTGCGAGAGACCCAAGGACTGGGCATGGTGGGCGATGCGATCGGTGAGTGCAGCATCAAAGACCACTGGTTCAAAACGTGCGAGGCGACGTGATGAAATGGTGACGCCTTCGGATTTTGAGAGCATCTCAAGGAAATCCTTGAGCGCCTGCTCAGCTTCTTGAAGGAGCGCTTCATTGGTATTTCGGAGATCTACAGTGATCGTGGCACGGGCAGCGATCACATTGATGAGGTTGGGCATTAAGACGATATGGCCAACAGTTCCGACTTGATTGCCACCCATTTTATGAGTGAGGTCACGTACAAAGGTCGATATCGCACTAGCCGCATAGCCGGCATCATGGCGCAGGCGCATGGGTGTAGTACCGGCATGGTTTGACTGACCCACGATGGTGAGTTCTTGCCAGGAGATCCCTTGCAGATTTTCAACCGCACCAATTTTGATGTTATCTGCGTCCAGGAGTGGGCCTTGTTCTATATGTAGCTCTACAAATGCATGGGGTTTGTGTGCGCCAAGTGGCGCAGTACCTTGATAACCGATGCGTTTGAGTTCTTCGCCCAAAATCGCACCGTCAATGGCTTTGACGGCTAGGGCTTCGTCGAGTGGCATGCCGCCTACGTATACAAGCGAGCCGAGCATGTCAGGCGCGAAGCGGGCGCCTTCTTCGTTGGTAAAGATGCCGACAACAATTGAGCGTTCAGTGTTGCGGTTGGCTTCGTTGAGTGTGGCAACGACTTCAAGCCCGGCCAGTACGCCGTAGTTGCCATCGTAGGCACCGCCCGTGCGAACAGTGTCGGTATGAGAGCCTGTCATGATGGGGGCGAGCTCGGGACACGTGCCCGCGCGTTCGCCAAAGATATTACCGATAGGATCGACCGAGACTGACATTCCGAGATCTTTCATCCAGCCTATAACGAGATCTCTGCCTTTTTTATCTTCGTCTGTAAGAGCAAGTCGACAACAGGCGTTAGTTTCTGTGCGACCGATCTCGGCGAGTGTTTCAATCTGAGCTAACAGACGCGGGCCGTTGATGTGCATGATGAGCGCTAATCTCTAAACTAATGACTGAGTCAATACTTCTTGAGCCGTTTTGCCTACCACCTCTTGGTAGATTGTGGGGTCGGTATCACCTTCACTGCCAATCAACAGAACGCGAGAATTGGCATTCAACCCAAGGGTAGTCCAAAGCGCAGTATTTCCTTGGATAGCCATCAGTAATCCTAAGCCCGTACTGCCTGTTTCGCCAGAGACAATTTTTGGATCATTTCCGATTGGATTTGCAAACACTCGCATACCTTCGAGAGCAAACTTATCAGCGATCGTCGCGTAGCAATTGATACCGGTTTTTAGAATATCCCAAGCAACGGGCGACACTTCACCGCAGGCGAGACCTGCCATCACAGTGTCAAGATCTCCTGTGACTACGACAGGGTGCCCAGCCTGTCCGCTTTGAAAAAAACAGTCAGCACGCTCGGGTTCAATGATGACAAATTGCGGACGCGCCGCTCCCCATTCTTGCCAAAAGGTGGCGCAGACAGAAGCCGCAAGTGCGCCTACACCTGCTTGAACTAAAACGTGTGTGGGTGGAGTGTCATGAAGCTCTTTAACAATTTCTCGTGACATCACACCATAGCCATGCATGACGTCGATCGGAATATCACGATAGCCTTCGTAAGTAGTATCGGAGACGACTGTCCAGCCGTTTTCTGCGGCTTGATGCGCTGCATGATGGACTGAGTCGTCGTAGTTACCTTGCACGCGAATGACCTCTGCACCATAAAACGCGATAGCGTCGCGACGACCTTCACTCACGGTCGCGTGAATGTAAATTACGCAACGACAACCAAACAGTTGAGCGCCCCAGGCCACTGAGCGTCCATGATTGCCATCCGTCGCACAGGTGACTGTCATCGCTGAAATGATGTCGACGTATTTGCCTGACAGTATTTCTTCTGGCGAGGCGAGGTGACCGTGGTGTTGTGCGGCAATGTTTTTTTGAATCAGGCGAAAGACTGCGTAAGCTCCGCCGAGCGCTTTAAAGCTTTTCAAACCAAAGCGCGTACTCTCATCTTTGTAATAAAGCGCTGCAATACCAAGGTTTTTTGCTTGATGAGGTAATGCATGCAGGAGGGTGCTGCTGTAACCTGGCCAGCCTGAAATTTCTTTTTCAGCGTCGTCAAAGCCCAGTTTGTGAAGAATGGTTGCTCTAAATTGACCATAATCGTCGTTTTTTGCGCTCGCAATAGGGTTGATAAAGAGCGCGACGCCATCAGCTTTTAGAATCGGGACTGTCATGATGAATCTATTCAAACATTAATGTTTCTAGAATAGTCTATCTAATATTTTTTTTTATGAAATGTGCAAAGCATTATGATGATCTGCACTCAGACAGTGGTATAAAAATCTTTTATTGGCTTTACCGTTCGCTATTTGGATGCCCTTTTAGCTATGTAACCGAGCAACTTATGACTTATTCTCCTACTGTTCAAAAAACCATCAGTCTCCTAGAAACACTCGTCGGCTTTGATACAACCAGTCGCGAGTCCAACCTAGGCTTGATTGAGTACGTCCGCGACCATTTGCAGTCTTTGGGGTTAGCGGTGCGCCTTTCCTATGACGCTGATAAGCGTAAAGCCAACCTGTTTGCCACGCTGGGTGACCCAAAAGCGCGGGGGATCGTATTGTGCGGTCACACCGATGTGGTGCCTGTTGACGGTCAAGCTTGGGATACGAACCCTTTCAAGGCTCATATTGCTGACGGTAAAATTTATGGTCGCGGCGCGGTCGATATGAAAGGCTATATTGCGGCCTCCATGGCGATGTTGCCTGCCTTTATGAATAGTGATTTAAAGCAGCCTCTCCATATTGGTCTGACCTACGACGAAGAGGTCGGCTGTATCGGTGTACAGACCTTAATTAAAGATTTGGCAGCGGCGGGCATTCATCCTGCGGGTTGTTTTGTGGGCGAACCCACTCGCATGCAGGTCATGACTGGGCACAAGGGTATGCGCGTGACGCGTTGCCGTGTGCGAGGGCTTGAGGCGCATTCTTCGATGGCACCAGATGCCGTCAGCGCGATTGAATATGCCGCCCGTCTAGTTGAAAAAATCCGCGGTATGGCGCTGGAGATTCAGAAAGAGGGTCCATTTGATCCGATGTTCAAGACCCCGCACGGCACCATGCAAACCGGTGTGATCCACGGTGGTACCGCACCCAACATCGTTGCCAAAGATTGCGAGTTTATTTTCGATTGTCGTACCTTGCCGCAAGGTAATTCTGATGAGCTGATTCGTCAGGTTCAGGAGTATGCCGAGACGCTCAAGGTCGAAATGCGTAAGAACTCAGCCGAAGCGGATATCACGTTTGAAACGATTTCTAATTCAGCTCCGTTAGACACTGAAAAGGACGCAGCTATTACTTATCTGGGTACAAGCCTCGCACGCAACAACATGTTGGGGCGTGTGTCTTTTGCGACGGATGCGGGCTGGTTGAATCGCGCAGGTATTCCTTGCGTGGTGATTGGTCCTGGCGATATCGATGTCGCGCACAAGCCCAACGAATTCATCGAGATTAGTCAGCTCGAAGAGTGTCTGGGCTTTATGGACCGTCTGCGCGAGCGTATGACACAAGAGATCCTGCTGACCTGATAGCACCCCTATCTCAAGGACGACATCAAAACCCGTGTTCAGTCAGACTGAGCATGGGTTTTTTTATGCTGCGGCTCTACGCAGAACCTGGCCCGCGCGCGCTCCGGTCGAAGCCCCATTTCTCCAGCTTGCCACGCCATTCACATACACGCGTTGTATGCCCGCGGCAGGGCGCATGGGGTCAGCAAACGTAGCAAGGTCGCGGATCTCTTGTGGATCAAATACGACGATGTCTGCAGCGTAGCCAGGTGCGATCAGCCCGCGGTCTTTGAGGCCAAATTTTGCAGCGGGCATGCCTGTCATTTTGTAGATCGCAGTTTCTAATGAAAATATTTTTCGATCTCGCGAGTAGTGACCCAACACGCGAGGAAAGGCGCCCCACAGGCGTGGATGCGGAAAGGTATCGTGAGGCAGTCCATCTGAGCCGATCATGGTTTCAGGATGCGCCATGATGCGCTCGACGTCGCCTTCATCCATGGAAAAATAAATCGCACCAGCGGGTTGTAGCGTTGTAAGGAACTCGGTGAGCGGCAGGCTCTGTTCTTTCATCAGATCGTCGACATAGCGGCCGGCTGTTTCTGGCTTGGCTTTTGACCAGGCGATGAGGGTGCGTGCGGCTTGTTCGACGGCATCTTGACGTAATACCGTCGAAGAGGCGATGTAAGGATAGCAATCCATGCAGACATCACCGCGCGTGCGCGCTTCGTCAATCAGTGCCAGAGTTTCAGTTGAGCGGCCATGGTTAGCGCGACCGTTAACCTTGTGATGAGAAATCACTTGGCGCACACCGAGCGCGTTGGCAATGGACATGGCTTCAGTCATCGCTTCGAGCACATGCTCCGCTTCGTTACGGATGTGCGAGGCGATCAGGGCGTTGGTGCCACGCAAGGGCTCGAACACAGCTTGAATTTCTTGCGCCGTCGCAGCCTGTGCCGGGACGTAATACAGTCCGGTCGAGACCCCCACGACTCCTGCATCGAGTGCTTCTTGGACAAGCTGCTGCATGTGCGCGATTTCGGTGTCGTTAGCAGGACGATTTAAGTCCTGCATCGTCACCGCACGCAGGGTAGTGTGGCCGGCTAGGGAGGCGACGTTGATTGCGGAGGGTGTTTTCTCCAAAGCTTCGAAATATTCTTTGAAGGACCCGTAGCGCTGAGCGGAATCATCAGCCACTAGATTTAATGGAGGCACCGGATTGGTGCGTCCGAGGGGGGCGAGGCTGATGCCGCAGTTTCCGGTGATGACTGTTGTGGCGCCTTGGCTAACTTTGGGTTGCATTGATGGGTCGGCCAACACTAGGCGATCGTCGTGCGTGTGCACATCAATAAACCCTGGGGAGATTGTTAAGCCTCCCACGTCCACAATGGTGCTGGCATCGACCTCAAGATTGAGTCCCACAGCGTGGATTTTTCCATTGGAGATGGCTACATCCGCTCGGTATCGGGGATTACCCGTGCCGTCAATGACCACGCCATTTTTAAGAAGGAGATCACATTTCATGAGGGATAACTTTAGTATTGAAAGTTGCATCATTATGGTACAAGTTCATTGGATATTCATTAAGTTATTTGTCTATACATGTATTTTGTTGTTGTGAAAATTGGCTCTCAAGTCCATCAAAAGCCAATCGCTCTATGTGGCACGATAATTGCTTTCTAAGCATTGCAAGTTTCTCTTTATCTGGAGTCTTATATGAATCTAAATCGACGTGATTTACTGAAGGGCGCTGCTGGATTGGGTTTGGCGGCGACTGGCATGATTGGTGCACCCGCATTTTCGCAATCTTCTTCGCGCGTGTTGAAGTTCGTCCCTCAGTCCAACTTGGCGAATTTTGACCCAATTTGGGGCACTCAGTACGTGGTTCGTAATGCATCTCAGTTGGTCTGGGATACGCTCTACGGTATTAATGACAAGTTGCAGCCTCAACGCCAGATGATCGAGAGCGAAGAGGTTTCAAGTGATGGTTTGACTTGGACGTTTAAGCTGCGTCCCGGTATGAAGTTCCATGATGGCGAGACAGTAAGAGCGAGTGACGCTGTGGCTAGCATCAACCGTTGGTCACAGCGTGATCCGATGGGTCTGATGCTTCGCGCCATTCAAAAAGAACTCGTTGTTGTCAATGACACTACATTCAAATGGGTTCTCTCGCAACCCTATCCAAAGATGATGTTGGCCCTGGGTAAAGCCGGCACGCCGGTTTGCTTCATCATGCCAGAGCGCATGGCTAAGACGGACCCTTTCAAGCAGATCGAGGAGTATGTTGGTTCAGGCCCAATGCGTTTCTCACGTAAAGAGTTCAGGCCTGGTGCTTTGGCTGTGTTTGAGCGTTTTGATGGCTACAACCCACGTAGCGAGCCTACCAATTGGATGTCTGGTGCTAAGCAGATCAATTTTGATCGCATTGAATGGATCATCATGCCTGACCCAGCCACTGCCTCTGCTGCCTTGCAAAGCGGCGAAGTCGACTGGTGGGAGTCCCCACTACCTGATTTGGTGCCTTTGCTCAAACGGAATCGGAATATTTCTCTCGATATTGCTGACCCTCTCGGTAACATCGGTGCCTTCCGTCTGAATCACTTGCATGCGCCCTTTAATAACCCTAAGGTGCGTCGTGCTGTTCAAATGGCCGTGAGTCAAGAAGACTATATGCGTGCCGTGGTCGGTTCGGACACCAAGCTCTGGAAAGGTTCGGCTAGCTTCTTCACCCCAGGTACACCTCTCTACTCAGAGAACGGTGGTGAAGTGCTCAAGAACGGCCCAAACATGGAACTCGCGAAGAAAATGTTGGCTGATTCTGGCTACAAGGGTGAACCAGTGACATGTTTAGTCGCACAAGATAACGCTATCACTAAAGGTCAGGGCGAAATTACAGCCGACTTGCTCAAGCGCTTGGGCATGAATGTCGACTTTGTTGCAACTGACTGGGGTACTGTGGGTCAGCGTCGTGCGTCCAAAAACGAGCCTGGTAAAGGCGGTTGGGGAATGTTCCACACTTGGCACTCTGGCGCAGATTGCGCCACGATTGCTGGCAACATCGCTATTCGTGCGAACGGTCCCAAGGCCTGGTTTGGTTGGCCAAACGTGCCTGCTGTTGAGCAGGGGATTGATGAGTGGTTTGCTGCACCGAGCCTTGAAGGTGAAAAAGCAGCTTTCGCCAAGATCAACAAGGCAGGCATGGAAGAGGTGGTCTATATTCCCACGGGCTTCTTCTATACCTATCAAGCTTGGCGCAAAAACCTAAGTGGCATCACGGGTGGTCCTTTACCATGGTTCAGTGGAGTGAAGAAAACCTAACGCTGGTTTGAATTGATCAGATCGGTGCGCTTGTACATGCATGAGTACTTTCAAGCGTACCGACCTTATCTGATCTTCTGCTGTGCCGGATTCAACCTAGTAGCACGGAAGCTCCATCAATATGTTTAGTTTCATTCTTCGCAGGGTACTGTCGACCATACCGGTCATGTTGATAGTGGCCTTGTTTGTGTTCAGTTTGCTCTACATCGCTCCGGGTGATCCGGCCGTCGTGATTGCTGGAGATCAAGCCAGTCCTGACGACGTTGAAAAAATCAGAATAAGCTTAGGATTAGACAGACCTTTTCTAGTCCGTTTCTCAGAATGGTTTTTTAATCTCCTGCATGGCGACCTCGGCGTCTCTATGTTTACAGGTATTCCTGTCAGCGAGTTAATCGGCCAACGTGTTGAGCCCACACTTTCACTCATGTTGCTCACTCTTGTACTAGCTATTGGTATCGCTGTGCCAATCGGCGTATTGGCGGCCTGGAAAGCAGGCACCTGGATTGATCGCGGTGTAATGGCGATTTCAGTCGTTGGTTTTTCCGTGCCCGTGTTTGTGGTCGGCTACTTGCTGAGCTTTTTCTTTTCTCTCGAGCTCGATTGGTTTCCCGTACAGGGCTACGTTTCCTACACAAAGGGATTTGGTATTTGGCTAGAGCATTTGATCTTACCCGCGATCGCTTTGGGTTTTGTGTACATCGCACTAATCGCCCGCATCACGCGTGCCACCATGCTCGAAGTCTTGTCGCAGGATTACATCCGGACTGCTCGAGCAAAGGGCATGAGTCAGCCAGGTATTTTGTTTATTCATGCACTCAAGAATGCTGCTGTGCCCGTTGTCACGGTGATCGGTATCGGTATTGCTTTACTGATCGGTGGTGCAGTGGTGACAGAAAGTGTGTTTGCGATTCCCGGTTTGGGACGTTTGACTATCGATGCGATTGTGCGCCG
>CAWUWN010000088.1:0-28218 GCA_963926265.1 uncultured Burkholderiaceae bacterium | reverse complement strand
GAAAGACGTAATTCCGTTTTTGATGACTTCGGGCAAGTGTTGCTCAAGTGCTTCAGCAGTGGGATCTGCCAAAATGAGGTGGAAACCATAGTCGATGACTGCTTTTTCAGCGGCACGTTTTGAGTAATCTGCCACGACCTCGGGGATTTTGTTACCTTGATGCTGGGCCGCGAAGGGAACGATCGTAGTCGTGCCGCCAAACGCTGCAGAGACGGTAGCACTGTAAAAATCATCTGCGCACATCATCCCCATGCCCGAGAGTTGTTCAACGTGACAATGACTATCAATCCCGCCTGGCAACACCCAGCGGCCAGCCGCATCGACGTCATGTTTGCCGGCAGGCAAGTTTTGTGCAATCGCGGTAATTACACCGTCTTTAATGCCAATGTCAGCGTAGTACGTTTCATTTGCGGTGCAGATGCGACCATTACGTATCGTGACATCAAATGTTGTGTCTGTGCTCGTCATCCAGTTTCCGTTCAAAAAGAGTGTGTATGTTGATCAGAATTTTTCAATCCACTTCAAGCAATAACTGTCTGACGACCTTTAGCCGTTGGCGATAAGCCCACCCGTGCGATCGTGGCTTCAAGCTCTTTAGTTGTGAGGGCATCAATACGCATGCCTGGTGAGCGGATCGCATTACTGCGGATTGCACCGCGCTGTTGATAGACATACTTGCGCAACGCCAGTCCAAGCTTAGGTTGGAATTCATAACGGATCAAGGGGCAATACCGATCAAACACAGCGGCTGCACCAACGTGATCACCCGAAGCGTAACGGTTATAAATCTCGACTAGAACCTCGGGGTAAGCAAAGCCGGTCATTGTGCCGACCGCACCACGCTGCAGCTCTTCTAAAAAGAACATACCGCCTAGTCCACCAAAAATCTTCATGGCTTCGTCGCCCGCCAACTCCCTAATGCGACTAATTTTCGGACCGACAGGAGGCTCCTCCATCTTGATCATGTGCACGCCGCCTTCCTTAGCGAGACGCGCGACAACCTCTGGTCTGATTTCCGTGCCGAATGAGTCGGGGAAATCATGAATGACGACTGGGATCTTAATTGCGTCTGCAACAGCTTTGTAGTAATCGAACAGGAGTGCATCGCTTGCATTATCCAAAGGTGCGGCAAAGACTGCATCCGCCCCCGCGTCCTGTGCTTCCTGTGCCTGTTCAATTGCGCCAGTAATACCGTGCGCTCGGACACCGACCCAAACTGGCACTCGACCATTAGTGTGTTTGATGAAAGTCTCTGTGACAAGCTGGCGCTCAGCATTGGACAGTTTATGAAGCTCACCTAAAAATCCCAATATCGCCAAACCAGTGATGCCAGTATCTAGCAAAAAATCGATCAAGCTTTTTATGCTTTCAGTATCGACCCTGAGTGCATCATCAAAGGGCGTTGGACAAATAGTGAATACACCTTGGGCATTAAGCGGGGCTGGCATTGCGTCTCCGAGAAAATTGATCTGACACACACTTTCGTATGCCTTCTCCCGAATGCTATCTTTCTTACTCTAGAACATCACTTGTTTTTTTATTACTCACCCATAACCTGCTGTTATGGGATGTTTGATCATTCATTGAGCGCTTCTGGCATGGCAAAACCTTGCTCTTTAACGGTCGAACGTAGAACGCGTGCGAAATCTTGTGCAAGCTGAGAGAGCGGCTCAAAGCGCGACTGTACTAAATTAATGGCAAGAGTTTTTGTGTGGGCGATGGGTCGCACGACAAAGTCACCTGCAGCACTGTGCGCTGAAAACTCATCAACAATGGCTACACCACCGCCTGCCTTCACTAGCGAACACGCATTATGCGGTGAACTGACTTCGATCGCGACTCGTCGCACATGACCAGCCTCTTGAAACATTTGTTCGACAAGCGTTCCAAAAGGTGTCTCGCTGCGATACGACACAAGCGGAAAAGGCTGCAAGTCTTCGATCGTCAGCATCGCTCTGCTGGCCAAGGGGTGGCTATAAGGAAAAATCGCAACCAAATTGCCCTGACCGATCGCCTCGGAAGATAGATTAGGATGTTGCGATGGCAGGATCACCGCACCAAGATCGGCACGACGCTCAAGCAGCATCTGTGTCAGAGGCACAA
Source organism: uncultured Burkholderiaceae bacterium (assembly GCA_963926265.1). Lineage (GTDB taxonomy): Bacteria > Pseudomonadota > Gammaproteobacteria > Burkholderiales > Burkholderiaceae_B > Zwartia. Next base: position 26,115 of record CAWUWN010000088.1, on the reverse strand, counting down.
CCGTTAATGGCTGAAAGGTGACTTTCACCTCGGGATGTGTCTGATGAAACTCGGCGATCGCCATGGGGATGAGCATATGGCCAATGCTTGGACTTGAGACCAAATGCAAAATACCACTCCGCTTTTCAGACAGCTCGTTGGCCAACTCCTCAACCCGGCGCACTCCATCGTAAACTGCCTCGACTTCTTTAAAGAGCTGCCGTGCCTCCGGCGTTGGGTAAAGGCGACCTTTAACACGCTCAAAGAGCCCAAAACCGAGCCTCTGCTCTGTGTGAGAAAGTAGACGACTAATCGCAGGCTGGGAAACAAACAACAACTTAGCAGCACCGCTGATCGATCCAGAAGTCATCACTGCGCGAAAAACTTCAATTTGTCTCAGATTCAGTTGCATAGGTTCTAGCCCTTTAACTATGCTTTTCAGGGTTAGCGATACTTCGTCACCATCGCTTCACAAACCATAACACTATGTTAATGCTTGCACATAAAATGACAATATAAAACATGTGATCGCACTGCTAGACTGGTGTAAACGAGGAGAGATGCATGGCCAAAATTATTTTTGTTATTAACCCCAATTCGACTCAAGCAGTGACCGACGCCTATGATCAGGCCCTCAATGTGCTGCGCGTGTCGGGCGGTCCGAACATCCGGTCTTTAACATTGGCGGAAGGCCCCCCTGGCATCCAAACACAACTAGATGTCGAACACGTCACTCTGCCCTTGGTGCGCCTGGTCAAAAAACTTGAAGCCGAACATGGTGATGCTGTGGGTGCCTATGTCGTGGCGTGCTTTAGCGATCCAGGTTTACATGCCATGCGCGAAGCCACTACACGCCCAGTACTCGGGATCAGCGAATGCGGCGTTTTAACAGCACTGACTCGCGGACATCGGGTTGGAGTGATTGCGATCCTTCGACAGTCCATCCCGCGGCATGGGCGAATGTTCGGTGCAATGGGCCTGACCGAGCGTGTCGTGGCCGAGGTTCCTCTAGGCATGAATGTCACCGATCTCATCGATACCGATCGCACACGCGCAGGTTTACTTCGTGCCGGCCAGCAATTACGTGATACCCATCTAACTGATGTAGTGGTTTTAGGGTGCGCGGGGATGGCCGCACATCGCGAATGGCTAGAAGAACAGCTTGGTATCCCTGTCGTGGAGCCGACCCAAGCAGCGACCTCTATGGCAATTGGGCGAACACTTTTAGGTTGGTAAGATGCCCATGACGCAGGATCCTATGAAGCAAAAGGAATTAACGTCACGCTTGATGCATATCGTCGGCGAAGACGGCGTCTTGGTTGATCCTGCGGAACAAGACTTCTATGTCAACGACTGGCTAGGAAAAGCGCACGGCCGCACCGTAGCGGTTGTGCGACCGCGCACAACCGGTGAAGTCTCAGCTGTGATGCGCTTATGCCATCAGACACATACTCCCGTTGTACCTCAAGGAGGCAACACAGGGATGAGTGGCGGCGCAACGCCTGACATGAGCGGTGCGCAAGTCGTGCTGTCTTTAAATCGCATGAAACGCATTCATGAAGTTGATCCAATCAACAACACTCTCACTGCTGATGCTGGCGTGATCCTTGCCGACATTCAAAAAGCGGCTCGGGATGTCGGCAGATACTTTCCCCTGAGCCTAGGTGCCGAAGGAAGCTGCACCATCGGTGGAAACCTAGCCACCAACGCGGGAGGGACTAGCGTACTTCGCTACGGCAACACCCGCGAACTCACATTGGGTCTTGAGGTTGTCTTGCCTGATGGCCGCATATGGAATGGGCTGCGTGGCCTGCGTAAAGACAACACCGGCTACGACTTGAAGGACTTGTTTATCGGCTCAGAGGGCTCTTTGGGCATCATCACAGGCGTCGTGCTCAAACTGTTCGCAGCGCCAGCAGGTCGAGTCACCGCATGGATTGGTGCGCAGCAGCTCGACCATGTAGTGAGCTTACTCAGTCGCCTACAGTCTGCATGTGGTCCACGCTTAAGCGCTTTCGAGATGATGTCGGGAGCAAGTTTGGCACTCGTGACACAGCATCTCGATGCCCACGTATCACCGCTCGAAAAAGTCTATCCCTATTACGCCTTAATTGAACTCGCCGATACAAATATGACTGGCCTGCAAGACATGCTGCAAACTGCGCTGTCTACGGCGATCGAAGATGGTCTGATTGATGATTGCGTAGTCGCGATGAGCGAAGCGCAAAGCCTTTCCATGTGGAAGCTACGCGAAGGCATTTCCTTGGCTCAGGTTAAAGCGGGTAAGGCAGTGAAACATGATATTGCCCTACCTATCTCAAGTCTTGCAATATTTACAAAAGAAGCGGATCAAGCGGTCATCACTAGCTTTCCCGATTTACCGATTATTAATTTCGGACACATCGGTGATGGCAATCTTCATTACAACGTATTGTTGCCAATTAATGTTTCGTCAGATGATTACAAAACAAAAACCGCTGTATTAAATAAACGTATTCATGATCTTGTGGCGCAATTCAATGGCAGTATCAGCGCCGAACATGGAGTCGGAACCTTACGTCGAGACGAATTACGGCGCTATAAACCAAGTGTCGAAATGGATCTGATGATTTCGATCAAGCGCGCAATCGACCCCAATCAAATTATGAATCCTGGAAAGTTACTTTGACCGGATTGTTCTGATTGAAGCGATATCATTCACTAAGGAGATAAAAGATGACGCCCGAACAACGTTTAAAAAATTTAGGCCTGGAGCTTCCAGAGGTACCAAGTCCCATCGCCAACTTTGTTATGTGGCGACAAACAGGCTCACTCTTGTATCTTTCCGGCCAGGGTCCGCGCAAACCTGATGGTAGTGTCGTTGTCGGACGGCTCGGCCTCAATCACTCAGTGGAAGACGGCTACCGCGATGCCCGACAAATCGGCTTACAGATGCTGGCGACGATTCGTCAGGCTGTGGGGTCACTTGACCGCATAGAGGCTGTGATTAAACTTTTAGGAATGGTGAATGCCGAGCCAAACTTTGGTGATCATCCGAAAGTCATCAACGGCTGCTCCGACCTATTGGTAGAGGTGCTCGGAGAAGCCGGCAAACACGCGCGCTCAGCCGTTGGTATGGGGTCTCTGCCTGGCGGCATGACCGTTGAAATTGAAGCCATTATCCAGATTAAATCTGCTTAGTGTTTGAAAGGTTCGCTCAAATCAACTCCGACAACTCGATCAAATTGAGATCGGGATCGCGAATATAAATTGAGCGGATCTTTCCCGTGGCACCGGTTCGCTGCACAGGGCCTTCCAAAATTGGCCAATTTGCAAGGTTGATTTGCGCGATTACCTCGTCTAAAGGGATCGAAACGATCAAACATAAATCAAGTGCACCAGGCGCTGGCAAATGCGCTCGAGGTGTGAGCTCTGCGCCTTGAATATGTAGATTAATTTTCTGTACGCCAAACTTAAATGCCTTTCGTTCGGCAGGTGGTGTGCCGCCAACGAATATATCTAGCTTCATGCCAAGAATACGTGTGTAGAAATCGATACAGGCCGCTTCGCGTGAAGTTGTCAGTACCAAGTGGTCGAGTCGATCAATCATGTCTTCGATCCTTTTATGTTCTCTGTAGTGGCTCAGATCGATGATAAAGGAAAATTACATACCGCTTGGACTCAATCAGAGATGGGTAATCTTCTTCTGGAGCCATCGAGCCAATCCAGCGCCCCCGGCCATCTACTTTTCAAGAAGAATGATTTGCCTTTATATTGAAAAGGAATACACAATTAACAACAGAATACCTTCTCACGGTCAATCTACGCATGCATACGCCTACCTCCTTTTCTGCCTCGCAACCGGACACACTCGATCGGATCCTCGGTCTGACTCCTGGCTCCCTTGCTTTTGACACCCGCCACCAGCGCGCAAAAGTCGTAGATGCCACGCAAGCGAGTGAAGATCTGTTGCTCGGCACCTCAATCGAAGGCTTGCCCGAAAGCGAACGCTTACTCGTTGCCTTGCTAGCCTGTGCGCTCACACCCTCTCCCGAACTCAGCGCTGAATATGCGGAACGTTTACATGCGTTGAATGTTCCCGCAAAAATTATTGACTCCGTGTCACAGGGTAAGGCTGAGCAGCTGCAAGACGAACGACTCAAACAAATATTACTTTTTACCCATACGCTGATTACAAATCCAATCAAAGCGGATCAGCAGACCTTACTCACACTTAAAGCATATGGCTTAACCACGCCTCAAATTACCGCGCTCGCACAGTTGATCGCCTTTATTTCCTATCAGGTACGTGTTTCAGTTGGACTTAAAGCACTGAAAACATACGGAGCACAATCATGAGCGAAGTGATCCGCATCAAGGGTTTTACGAACGAAACGCTAGGCTGGAAAGCTTGGCTCGATACCGTCAATATCGATGACGCTACGCCAGAGCAAATCGAAATTCTAGAAGATAGCCATCCTAAAGCAAAAGTATCTGACTACTATTTATTTCTGGCACATCAACCAGAAATTCTTCGTCAGCGTTCTGCAGCGTTTAACGCCATTATGTATGCCCCTGGTGGCATGCCTCGCGCCGAACGTGAACTGTCAACCGCGGTTGTCAGTCGTATTAACGGTTGCGTATATTGCGCGTCTGTTCATGCACAACGATTTGAACAGCTTGCCAAGCGGACCGACGCAATCAAGCAAGTGTTTGAGGACCCACGCACAGCGGGTACGAATGCGCGTGAAAAAGCGATTGTTCAATTCAGCATCACACTGACTGAGCGCCCAGACACTATCTCCGCCCAAAGCATTCAGTTACTTAAAGACGTCGGCCTCTCCGAAGCTGAAATCCTCGACCTGATTCACTCGGTCGCTATCTTCGCCTGGGCGAATCGCTTAATGCTCAACTTAGGCGAGCCTGTTTTTCCCGCTGCTTGACATCCACTTCTAGGAGACATTCATACAGTCCGTTATCAAAAAATATCAGACGCTCTGCTTTTTGCAACGATCGTAGCCACTTCCGTCAGTGCACAAACTGAGTGCGGAGCTTGATAAATAGGGTGCTGTCATTCAGGCTGCGGGCATTAAGGTGCAGTAAGTAAGATTGACTCCTCAGCTAAAAATGCTGCATACTCGTGAATAGACATATCGTCTAAGAGTTAGGGGACAATAATGAAAAAAACATTTATTCGACTGGCGCAATCAAGCCTTGCCTTAATGCTGACTGCGCTGGGCGCAGCTTCGTCCGCCGCTGAAGCCTCATTGCCATCCACCATCAAAATCGTCGTTCCTTTTACGACGGGTGGCAGCAACGACATTTTCGCCCGAGCGTTTAGCGAGCAGCTGGGCGCCAAGTTAGGTGTAACCGTCGTCGTAGACAACAAACCTGGCGCAGGCGGGGTGGTCGGCGCAGCCGAAGTCGCGCGAGCCAAACCAAATGGCGGCACCTTGCTTTTTAGCTCTAACTCATTTGTCACCCGTGCGGCGGTTGACACTAATCTGCCTTTTAATCACCGCACTTCCTTCACACCGGTTGCGATGGTCGCCCAAGGGACCTTGCTGCTCGTCGTGGCCAACCATACCCCCTACAAAACAACCGAAGAACTTGTCCGCTCGGCCGGATCCAAACAAGTGAATTACGCCACCGCAGGCATTGGATCGATCGCTCACCTAAGCACCGAACTCATGAACTCGATAGCCGGAATTCAAATGACCCACATTCCCTACAAAGGGATCTCGCCCGCTCTCACCGATATGGTGGGCGGTCGTGTCGAGGCTCTGATTGCGACACCGGCTTCAGTGGGTGGAGCTTTACGCGCCAATCAAATTCGACCGATCGCTGTAACGACCTCAACGCCTTCTCCCTTTTATCCTGAACTCCCCCCTATGGCTAAAGCCATTCCGGGTTATTCGGTGGATGTCTGGTGGGGATTCCTGTTACCTGCCAATACGCCGCAGCCTATTGTCGAGCGACTTAATCTAGCCATTAGCGAAGTGGCGCAGTCATCAAAAATGAAAGCTATTTTTTCCAAAGAAGCCGCGACACCTTACACAATGTCTGCGAAGGACTTTGGTCAATACATGAATCAAGAACTTGATAAATGGCAAAAAGTCGCTAAAGAACGCAATATCAAGCTGACGGATTGACGCTCAGCGCATGCTCAATTTTTTAGTTGCAAAACTGACTTTTGAATTGTGCTTAAAAGGTGGTGAAAACACAGAGGGATCACCACCACATTTTTTAGTGATGGTCGCAGCAGCATTCATCACCATTGGTAAAAATTCCTTGAATACCTTTCGATCAAAGCGAAAGACCGGCATGCCAAGCGAGATCGAACAAATTAACTTCTGTTTGGGCCCAAACACCGGGCAAGCTATCGCCGCAGCCTCGGAACCACGTTCCGAGAGAGATACTGCATAGTAGCTCTGTCGAATAACATCGAAACGATCTCCCACCTCCCCCGAAAAAGCCAATAACACCTTGCCTGCGGCACCCTTATCCAACTCTACTCTTTCGCCTTCCCTAACGTGCATTCGGACGGCTCTAGGCTGGGCCATTCGATGCAAGCAAATCCGATCATTTCCTTCACGTATATAAATCGCAGCAGTTTCTTTAGTGTCTCGCACTAGGGCTCTGAGCGCTGGTGCTGCGTAATCCCAAATCCGAAACGTTTCCTGGTAAAGCATGCCCAAATAGAATGGCGTGGCGCCCAGCATAAAGCGTCCATCGTCAAGACGATTGATAAATCCAGCGTGTTCTAAAGATTCGCACAGACGCAAGATCGTGCTGTGATACAGGCCGGTTACGGCGGAGATTTCTGCAAGCGTCATGCCTTCGACACTCTTGTCAAATGCCAACAATATTGAGAGCGCCCGATTTACGGCCGCCACGCCAGGTTCTTTTTTCTTGATGACCATACTTCAACCCCAGAATTCAAAACAGACAAGCATTCTATTTTTGATATGATAGGTTATAACAATCGCACTTAACCATTTATTAGACTTTAGGCACGCCCGATGACTGATCAGATTGTTTTCGATATCCATGAAAAAATCGCCACGATTCGCTTGAATCGTCCAGACAAATACAACGCCTTTACTGTTGAAATGCTTGAGGCTTGGGCGAGCGCGCTGCGCGAGTCAGCATCCCGCGAAGATGTGCATGTGATCGTTGTAACAGGAACTGGCAAAGGCTTTTGCTCGGGCGGTGACGTCGGCAACATGCATAATCGTAAAGAGGATAGCGCATACAGCCGAAAGCTTTTCCTCTCCGATCATGTTCACCAGATCCCTCTTACGCTTGAGAGCATTGACAAACCCGTTCTCGTGGCCGTCAACGGAGTCGCTACCGGCGCAGGAATGGATATGGCGCTCATGGGAGATATCCGCATCGCCTCACGCAGTGCGCGCTTTGCCGAAACATATGTCAAGGTTGGTCTGTTTGCAGGCGATGGCGGCACTTGGTATTTGCCGCGTATTGTCGGCATGTCTAAGGCGCTTGAACTTTTCTGGACTGCGCGCTTCGTCGATGCAGATGAAGCCTTGAGCCTAGGCATTGTCAACAAAGTCGTAGAAGACGATCAACTCATGCCCGCGACTTACGAGATGGCATCTCAAATCTCTGCCCAACCACAACTCGCTGTGCGGATGATGAAACGCGCCGCCAAACAAAGTATGTCAATGGATTTGCGTACACATCTCGAAATGGCCTCCTCGCACATGGCGGCGATGTATTCAACCGAAGACCACAAAGAAGCCGTCACAGCATTTAAAGACAAACGCCCCGCTATATTCAACGGACGTTAAAAACAGTTTAGTTTTGCAATCAGATTAATTATTGGAGAATGAGATGGATCTGCAAGCGTGTACCGACGGGCTCGACAGTGATGAGGTAATGATTCAGGACTTAGTTGCGAAGTTTGTCGACCAAGAATTGATGCCGCTCGAATCTGCTGTGCTAGAACGTGAAATCCAAGGCCAGCATCTCGCCTTGACCAAAGAGGAAGAGACGCCTTTATTAGCAAAATGCAAAGAGCTTGGTCTTTGGGCGCTTGACGCTCCAGAAGAGTATGGTGGCGCAGGACTCTCAAGCGTGACACTCGTCGCATTAAACGAGGAAATTGGTCGTACAGTCACGCCCTTTTCATTTCCGCCAGACTCGCCTAACCTGCATATGCTAATGGCGACAGCAACCGAAAGTCAAAAGATAAAATATCTCGAACCATATGCCGCAGGCACAGCTAAATCAGGCATTGCCATTTCCGAGCCGAATGCGGGTGGCGATCCATCCGGCATGATTACACGCGCCGAGCGCGACGGCGACTCCTGGGTGATTAATGGTCGAAAAATCTGGGTCAGCCGCATGAAAAGCGCGGACTTTACTGTTGTCATGGCGCGCGTCGGCCAAGGTAAACGTCATGAAGGGATTACCGCATTTATCGTTGATCGCGGCACGCCTGGCTTTAATGTTTTGCGCGAAATCCCGATGCTGGCGGGCCACAGAACGTATGAGATCGCCTTTGAAGACTGTCGCATCCCAGCAGAAAACGTGCTCGGCGCGATTGGGGAAGGGTTTGCGCCCATGCAGCTGCGCTTGAATATTCGCAGACTACAGATGGGCGCCTGGTGTATTGGAATGTGCCGCAGAGCGCTTGAAATGATGAGCTCGCATGCCAAACAGCGGGTCACGTTTGGATCACTTCTTTCAGATCGTCAAGCCATTCAATGGTGGATCGCCGACGGTGTCACCAAGATGCATGCCTGTCGCTTGATGGTGCGCGATGCTGCACGCAAACTCGACCTCGGTCAGGACATTCGCATCGAAGCCTCTATGATTAAGGTTTACGCAACGGAGCTGGCAACCGAAGTTCTAGATAATGCGATGCAAACTTTTGGCGCAATGGGTGTCACTAAAGAGCTTCCCCTACATTTGATGGCTCAAAAAGCCCGGGTCATGCGTGTCTACGAAGGTCCAAGCGAAGTGCATCGCATGTCGATCGCCAAGAAAATATTGAAAACAGTCAAGTAGATCGAATGACCCACTCATCTCATCACAACACGAATAGCAAGCCCCTTGAAGGAATTACAGTCATTGACCTGACTCAGATTTATCAAGGACCCTATGCAACGTTTTTGATGGCCAAAGCAGGTGCGACCGTCATCAAGATCGAACCTATTTTGGGCGAACCCTCAAGGATTCGCGCCAAGGTGAGTGGAGGCGCTTCGCTACCCATGGTGATGCTCAACGTCAATAAAAAAGGCATAACGCTCAATCTAAAAACCGACAAGGGCAAAGCGCTTTTAAAACGACTGATCGCGGATGCCGACATTCTTGTTGAAAATTTCACCCCAGGGGTGATGGATCGCTTAGGTGTAGGCTGGGACGTTCTGCATACAATCAACCCAAAGCTCATTTACGGATCAGGAACCGGTTACGGACTTTCAGGACCCGATAAAGACAATCAGGCGATGGATGTGACGATACAGGCATCATCGGGCGCGATGAGTGTCACGGGTGATCCTGAGGGCCCTCCTCTGCGCTCGGGTTCATCATTCATCGACTTTTTGAGTGGTGTGCATCTTTACGCTGGCATCGTGACTGCACTGTTCGATCGCACAAGAACTGGCATCGGCAGGCTTGTTGAAGTCTCAATGCAAGAAACTGCCTACCCGACCATGGCCTCTAACCTCGGCCTGGTCTACAGGAGCAAAGGGAAAGTTCCACAGCGCGTTGGGAATCGCCATGGCGGCTTGTCGCTCGCGCCCTATAACGTCTATGAAGCCAAAGATGGTCATATTGCGATCGTATGCGCCACCGAAGATCATTGGATAAAGATTCTCACATCCATGGGCTGCGAAAACTTGATCACGGACGAACGCTTCGCCACGAATAAAGTACGCGTTGAAAACATTAAACGTACAGACGACTTCGTCGAAGCTTGGACACGCACCATAACCAGAGCGGAACTATTTACACTCAGCAAAAAATATGGCTTCCCAGCGGCACCAGTTCGTGATCTGATAGAAGTCATGAATGATCCTCATATGCATGCCCGTGGCCAACTCGAATGGTTCGACGACCCCGATCTCGGTCGGGTCGTCCTGCCTGCGAGCCCACTCATCATTCATGGGACTGAACGCGTCAAAACTATTGCAAGTCCAGGACTTGGCCAACATAATGATGAAATCTACGGCGAAAAATTAGGAATGAGTGCGCAAGAGATACAAATGCTCAAGTCAGAGGGTGTCATATGATCGCCTGCAAGTTTTGACGCTACCCACCAGACACTTAGAGAGACACAACAATGAAAACAATACTAGAGACTTTTGCAGAATACTTTTCAAATTCAACATTCGAACAATTACCGCCAGAGGTCGTTGAAAAAACAAAACTGCTCATTGTTGACTACCTAGGTGTGTCGATTGCCGGCCTGAAAATGGATTTTCCACGCATGACGATTGACTACCTGCAAAGTCTAGAAGGCGTGGCTCAGTCAACACTGATGGGGGCAGCGCGCAAAGTTCCCGCTATTCATGCAGCCTTGGGTAACGGCGTTGCCGGACACGCGCTCGACATGGACGATGGTTTTCGCTATGGTGGTGTGCATGCCGGTGTTGCGGTCATCCCTGCCGCGCTCGCAGTAGCAGAGTCTCTTAAGCTTGATGGAAAGAAATTGATTCTTTCCATCGTATGCGGTTATGAAATCGTGAACCGCATTTCCAAGGCAATGAATCCCTCGCACTTGGGACGTGGATTTCATACGACGGGAACAATTGGCGTACTGGGTGCAGCCGCAGCTTGTGGCGTCCTTTTTGGTCTTAATAAAGAACAAATGGCGAGCGCCCTTGGTATGGCAGCTCTCCAGAGCGCTGGTCTACTCGAAATTTTGAATGACGGTGCAATGGTCAAGCCCCTTCATCCAGGCAAAGCTGCGATGGGGGGTGTCCTGTCAGTCGAGCTTGCCAAGAGAGGCGCCAAAGGTCCGATGACCGCTCTCGAGGGTGAAAAAGGCCTCTTTAAAGCGATGGCTGACAGCGTGAATACAGACGGTCTTTTCGACGGGCTAGGCTCAGACTTTTACATCATGGGTCAGTACATCAAGTTTCATGCGGCCTGTCGTCATATTCATCCTGCCATCGATGGGCTGCTGGACATCATGCGCAAAGAAAAAATTTCCTATCAAGAAATCGATGCCCTCAATGTCACCACCTATCCGGTTGCAATTAGCTTTTGTGGCACCAGTGCCTTGCCTGAAACGGCCGAAGCAGCCAAGTTCAGCTTGGCTTCTTCTTGCGCGATGGCAGCTTTCTACGGGGATGCGAGCGAAGAACGATACTCTGTTGAGACCGTACAAAATCAAGAGATTAAAAATCTTGCCTCCCGTGTCACTAGTGCTGCCAACACGCGCTGGGCCGAGGCTTATCCAAGGGAGCGTGGCGCTAATATCGAATTAAGAACGACTTCGGGACAGCAGTTTTTTACCGAGATACCACTGTCAAAAGGTGAGCCAGAAAATCCTGCTACCGATGAAGACTTCATCAGGAAGTTCAAGCAAAATACCAGTACGCAATCCGAACAATTGAGCAATCAAATTCTAGAAATGTCTCTAGCGCTAGATTCGCATGCTGTTTCTGAACTGACAATATTATTAGGCACACTAAAGGAGAATTAAAATGATTAAAAAAATATCGGTCATTACCAAATTAGTCTTCTGCTTGTCCGCTTTCTTTGCGAGCTCTGCGTGGGCAGCTTTTCCAGACAAGGCTGTCACGCTAGTAGTACCCTTCGCGCCGGGCGGGTCAAACGATATCGTGGCTCGCCAGCTCGCCAAGCAGCTTACTGCTCAGTGGGGACAAACCGTCATCATTGAAAACAAACCTGGTGCCGGCACAGCGATCGGAGCAGCCTATGTCGCGAAACAGCGCAACGACGGCTATACCTTGCTGGTCGCCTCATCAACTTTCACGATGGCACCGGCCGTCAATACAAAACTACCTTTCAATCCCGTCAAAGACTTCACGCCTGTTGCAATGATCGGTGAAGTGCCTCTTGCATTGGCCGCTAAACCGAACGCGCCCGGAAAGGATGCAAAGGAGTACTTTGAGTATCTGAAACGCACGCCAAACTTAAATTACGGTGCGACGGGTGTGGGCAGCATCCAGCATTTTGCCGGTGTCATGCTCAGCCAAGCGCTTGGCAACAAGATGGTTGCTGTGCAGTACAAAGGTGGCGGTCCAGCCATGACCGACACCATGGGCGGACACATTGAATTCTCTATTGGCAGCATGACGCAAATACTGCCGCAGTTGCGAAACGGTACCTTAAAGGGTATTGCTGTTACCAGCACACAACGCTCTGACGCAGCACCCGACTTGCCGACTTTTCAAGAAGCTGGGATTAAAAATTACGAAATCCAGCAGTGGTGGGGATTGTTAGGTCCAGCCAACATGGATCCAAAGATTCAGGCTTTTATCAACGCCTCAGTGAACAAAGCCTTGAAGTCTGAGGAATTGATTAAATTTTTAGCGACTGATGGCGGCAAGACTAAACCGATGAGCGTCGCGGAATTTACTAGCGTCGTACACGGTGGCCTCAAACGCTGGGCCGAGGTTGCAAAACAGACTGGCATCACAGCACAATAACGAGACAACGATGAGCTTAACTGTCACGCCTTTTCGCACTGAGTTTGCTGCGGAAATCTCTGGTATTGATTTATCGGCGCCCGTTTCAACTGCAATCAAACAAGAGTTGAATGAGTTGCTTGCGAAATACGCAGTGCTTGTATTTCGTGATCAAGCGCTTTCTCCGCCTGCATTTATGTCTGCCGCGGAGATTTTCGGTGCGCTGATGGATCAACAACTGAAGAAGTATGTGCTACCTGACTATCCAATGGTAGGCAGCAACTCTACCGATGACCTTCCACGCAAGAATGGCAAGCTTCAAGTGCGCGGTGAAAACTACCATACCGATCACTCCAATGACCGCTGTCCCCCCAAAGCCACGACGCTTCACGCCTTGCAAATTCCACCTACCGGTGGTGACACACAGTTTGTGGATGTTCGACAAGCCTACGACGACCTCTCTTCGGATGTAAAGGAGCACATCAAAGGCCTGCAGTCACTGCATGTCCATCAGAGTAGTCGAAGTCCTCGTGAGCTGACTAAGCTCAGTGCTGAAGAGTTTGTAAAGATTCCAATGGCACTCCAGCCGCTCGTGATCCGACATCCCGGCAGCGGTCGTCCCGCCCTTTATCTCAATACCGGTCGAATGGAAGGAATCGATGGCATGGATCCTAACAAGGGCTTTGCACTCATCGAGGAGCTCTACACACATGCTACGAATCCACGCTACGAATATCGGCACAAGTGGCGTACCGGCGACATGGTGATCTGGGATAACCAAGCTGTCATGCATCAAGCTAATGCCGATTACGATCCAGAGCAAAAGAGATTTTTGTATCGTTTAATGATTCAAGGGGTTGCCTTGAGTCCCGCTCATATTACTGTTAACTAAAATGATGGTCACTGTGCCCTATAAAAAATATGCTGACTAGAAACACTTGGATCGTTTGTTCGCTTATGAGTTTTGCGATTCAGTTTGACAAGGCAATCCGAGCACAAACGCTGGACCCGCTCTCACTCGGTACCGCTGCTCTCATTGCTTTGGTCTTGGGTGCTGGCTGGGCATTTGTCGCAGGCTGGGTTCGGGTCAAACTGATCCCCTCACTCGCAGAGGACTATGCCCGTAATATTCAAATTGGCGTTGGCTTGCTCGCAATAGTGCTTATAGCAAGCCTCGTTTATAAGGCACTGTCCGCCTGATCGCCTCGTGCGGATAGTCTTAGGTAGGATGGGTAGCTAGTGCTTCACCCGAGCCAAGAAGTAGGACATATCTTTCAAATCTTGATCGGAGACCCCGTAGACAGAAGCGCCCATATTTGAATCGCGCCCCGTTGCCTGATCATTTTTAAACTGCAGCAAGCTGTGCAGCAAATAGTCCTCTCTCTGTCCCGCAAGCCTTGGGATCTGTTCACGCCCGAGATAGGTAGGAAGATGACAAATCCCGCAACGCATCCCTTCGGCCAACTTGCCACCACGCGCAAAAACTTCTGCGTTCATATCGGTTGGTACAGTCGCTAAAGATTTATCTGAGTAGTACTTGGCGAGCGCGGTAATCTCAACATCAGACACGCCATCAAGCGAGCCTTTCATCGCAGGAATATCGCGCACTCCTTCGCGTATCAGAACGAGTTGAGTTTCAAGAAATAATTTAGGCTGTGCCGCTAAAGATGGAATTCCTTTTAATTGAGAATTCCCATCTGCGCCATGACAAGCTGCGCACAGCGCTAAGCGCTGTGCGGTGATCTGTGCATATGCAGCAGGAGCCGCCGCAAGGACGGCCCCAACCAAAACAACAACACGTACAACAGACAACATTTGCATGAAGATTACTTCTTGTATGTCACGCGATAAATGACGCCGTTTTGCTCGTCAGAAACCAACAGCGATCCATCTTTCATCTGATGCAAGTACGCAGGACGACCCCACCATGACTGATCCGCAGGATTCATAAAGCCAGTCATAAAGGGCTCAACTTTGCCGTTTTTACCATCTGCATCTGCACGCACGGTTACAACATCAAAGCCGATTTTTTGAGTACGGTTCCAGGAACCTTTACGCGCATTGAACAACACGTTTTTGTACTCGGCTGGAAACATATCACCTGTGTAGAACTTAACGCCCATTGCTGCTGCGTGAGGTCCCATCAACGCGACAGGTTGCTCAACACCGGCGCAAGCATTGGCTTTTTTCACGTTAGGATCGGGCAAGTTGCCCTGGTGGCAATAAGGGAACCCGTAGTTAGCCTTGACCTTCAAACGATTCATCGTATCGTTTGGTGTGTCATCACCCATCCAATCACGGCCGTGGTTACTAAACCAAAGCTCTTTGGTCACAGGGTGCCAGTCAAAACCAACGGAGTTACGAATACCTGTGGCGACCACTTCCATGCCCGAGCCATCAGCGTTGTAACGACGGAGCTGAGCATACTCAGGTGTGGGCAATTCGCAGATGTTGCAAGGTGCACCAAATGGGACATACAACTTACCATCAGGACCAAATGACACATACTTCCAGTTGTGATGCGGCATAGGTGGGAAGTTGAACTTGGCAGATAGGTCAACCGGTGTTGGATTAGGATTTTTTGCAACCCCATCAAAACGCAACACCTTATCAATGGCGACCACATACAACGAACCATCTTTGTAAACGGCGGTTGGCTGCTTGAGTTTGTCTACAAAGACGCGTGAAGTACGTGTCTTGCCATTATCGGTGACTTCGTAAATACGGCCAAGGCCACGGGTACCGACGTAATACTTACCATTCTCACCTTCGGTGATCGCGCGACCACCAGGGATACTGTCCGCCCATACTTCAACTTTAAAACCTGGGGGTAACTTGATTTTATCGATTGGCACATCGGCCGCTTTAGTGGCAACCAACTTGCCGGGTAGGGGAGCCAATGTTGATTTAATCATCGACTCGGGCATGCCCTGTTTCCAGGCGGGTGGGGGTGCAGCTGTCTGCGCTTGTGCAGACATTCCAAATGCTAGGGCCAAGCCTAAACCACTAATAACGCGCAAATAATTTTTCACAGTCGTCTCCGTGACGTTTGATGTTTAAACGAGCTCATCTTTTTTGAAACTACTTGGCGATTTTACTAGAATTAAAAGCTTGAAGAATATTTTTTTCATGATCAACCATTTATTTTTTATCGCACTCGAAATTCATTAGGGTTATACCTAGTGCCACAACCCAATCTCCTCAAAAGAAGCTGCGAGCATCCCTGGGTCTGTCAGATCGTGGCCCCCTCCTTGAACACGCACAAGCTTTGTCATTGGCAACGCTTGCTGAATGGTCTGACTATTGGAAAATGGGCAGAGAGCATCCCGATCACCATGCACAAGTGTCAAAGGAATCCCCTCTAAACACTGAACATTCGCCAAAATATTCTGAGGAACAAAACACTGATTTAAAAGGTAATGACTCTGCACCCGATAACGTGCGATTAGGCCGGCAGAATCCCCCTGACCAAGGGTGGGGGCTGGGGCAGGATAAACGTTCATCGCAGCCTCATAGCTGAGCCACGCCTGAGCCAATTGCGCCTGTTTGTGTAAGTCCTGATCTTGACAAAAAACTTGGTGACCAAACTCTAAAATACTCTGAGTCGAGTCTCTAGGCACCTGAGATTTCAAGCCTTGCCAGCGCTCTCGACAACCCTCGGGGGGATGTTCCATAAAGTTATCAATTTCAGCTTGTGTGCATAAAAAAGGACTGCGTAGCAACATCCTTTCTATGCGCTCAGGATGTGCTTGTGCATACAACAAGGCCAGCGCGCCACCCCAAGAGCCGCCCACGACGCCCCAGCTTGCCAGACCCAGATGCTCGCGCAGCCGCTCAATATCCGCAATCAAATCTGAGGTCTCATTGTGATCAATCGCCCCAGCGGGAAGACTTCGACCGCAACCGCGTTGGTCATACTGAATAATCCAAAAAACGGCCGGGTCAAAAAAACGACGATGCAAGGGACTCGCAGAGCTCCCCGGCCCTCCATGCAACCAGACCACCGGCATCCCCTCGGGATTACCACTGGTCTGCCAGTGCATTTGGTGCCCGTTTCCCACCGATAGCCACCCTTGGCTCAAGGGCTGAACCTCTGGAAATAGCTTAGTTTTCATGCAATGGTTTTCATGTGATTAACAAATCAAAAAATTAGTGAAACAGTCAATTTATTCTATATACTCTCGACTAATGCCACTACATGGCGTTGCCATACTACCTATCAACCGCACTCTAGGAGACCGCTATGAAATGGGAAACACCATCAGCAATTGATCTGCGTTTTGGTTTTGAAATCACAATGTACATCGCCAATCGCTAATCGTTTGTCAAAAGGCCGAGACTTTATGTCCCGGCCTTTCTTCTTTTGAGTTGTGATGCAAATACGCGTACTAGGCTCCGCAGCAGGCGGAGGTTTTCCTCAATGGAATTGTAATTGCCTGAATTGCTCAGGCGTGCGCCAAGGCAGTATCAACGCGCAAATGCGCACACAGTCATCCATCATTGTTGGCAATGGCTCTGCTGATTGGGCGCTGATTAATGCGTCGCCTGATGTGCTGACGCAAATAAAAAATACACCAGTCTTACAACCAGCTAGGCATGTGCGTGATAGTGGTATCGCCGCAGTCGTATTAATGGATGCACAAGTCGACCATGTCACGGGTCTGATGATGTTGCGCGAACGAAACTCGCCGCTGCCAATTTATGCGACCCAGCAAGTTTTTGAAGACCTCACGACGGGTCTGCCTTTGGTCAAGACTCTCTCTCATTACTGCACAGTAGACCAACGCTTCATTCACCCAGACCAAGAGGGATTCAGCATCCCCGAGTTGAGCGGCATCACTTTTAAGCCAATCACTCTTTCTAGCAAAGCACCTCCCTATTCGCCACACCGGAACGATCCACACCCTGGTGACAATATCGGCTTACTGATCACAGATCTTGAGACAGGAAAAAAGGCTTTCTACGCACCCGGACTCGGCATGATCGAACCTCAGGTCGAACAAGCTATGCAAGAAGCCGACGTGCTGTTAGTTGATGGCACCTTTTGGACCGATGACGAAATGATTGGCTTGGGTTTGTCTTCGAAGCGTGCGATCGATATGGGTCATCTTGCGCAATCAGGACCGGGCGGCATGATAGAAGCCTTGGCGTCTCATGCCAATAAACGACGTATTCTGATTCACATTAACAACACCAATCCCATCCTTCGCGAAGACTCCGCACAAGCGTTACAACTCAAAGCGCTTGGCATCGAAGTCGCCTACGATGGCATGCACATAGAGATTTAAAGACTCGACTATGACCACATCCAACGTCGCCTGGACTCGCGAAGAGTTTGAAGCGCAACTCCGCGCAAAAGGCCAGAGCTACCACATTCATCACGCCTTCAATGTCAAAATGAATGCGGGCGAATGCTCCAAAGAACAAATTCGCGGCTGGGTCCTGAATCGTTTTTATTATCAGTGGATCATTCCGATCAAAGATGCTGCGATTATGTCTAATTGCCAAGATCGAGAAACACGCCGCCGATGGATTTCTAGAATTTTGGATCACGATGGCTTTGGTGATTACAAAACAGATACGGAGTGTGGTGGACTCGAAGCATGGACCCGACTCGGACTAGCAGTTGGGCTAGAGCGTGAGACACTCTGGTCACTCAAAGAAGTCGAACCTGCAGTCAAGTTTGCCTGCGACGCGTATGTCAACTTTGCGCGTCAGCAACCATGGCAAGAAGCGATCTGCTCCTCACTCACTGAAATGTTTGCCCCCCAAATCCACAAAGATCGGTTAGCGACTTGGCCCACAAACTACCCTTGGATCGAGCCAGCAGGTTTGCATTATTTTCGCTCGCGCATTCCTTTAGCACAACGTGATGTCGATCATGGACTTGAGGTCACACTCAACCACTTCACGACACGCGTCCAACAAGAGCGTGCCCTCGATATTTTGCAATTCAAACTCGATATTCTTTGGTCGATGCTGGATGCGATTGAGCGGGCCTACCCAACATGAGCGAAACTACACCTGCCGTATTGCCTGAGCAACCACGGCTCAACAAATTGTTCCGTCTGCAGTGGGAAGAAGCGCAGCAAGCTTATGTGCTCCTATACCCTGAGGGGATGGTCAAACTGAATCAAAGTGCGGCTGAAATCCTGAAGCACTGCAATGGAGAGCTCACTGTTGCTCAAATCATTGCCGAGCTCGAGCGTGCTTTCGGTGAGTCTAATTTGCGAGATCCTATCGAAGGCATGTTACGTGCCGCATTCGAGAAAGACTGGATTCAATAGGACTCAGCCCACGGCATGAATCAGCCTGTCATCAATCCGCCTTTCTGGTTACTCGCCGAACTCACCTATCGCTGTCCATTGCATTGCGTGTTTTGCTATAACCCCGTCAACTATGACAGTATTAAAAACGAGCTCGACACACAAGAGTGGATTCGTGTGATGCAAGAAGCACGCGCACTCGGAGCTGCTCAGCTAGGTTTTTCTGGTGGCGAGCCTTTGCTGCGTGATGACCTCGACATCCTAGTCGCAGAGGCCAGAAAACTTGGCTTTTATACTAATTTGATTACCTCAGGCGTTGGGCTTAACGAAAAAAGGATCGCCTCCCTCAAGCAAGCAGGGCTAGATCATATCCAGCTTTCTTTTCAAGACTCCACCCAGGAGATGAACGATTTTCTGAGTAGTACAAAAACATTTGAATTAAAGAAAAAAGTCGCGGCCTTAATTAAAAAATACGACTATCCCATGGTGATGAATGTCGTACTCCATCGCCATAACATTCCTCACGTCGACAAAATTATCGACATGGCCCTCGATCTTGAGGCAGAGTATCTAGAACTTGCCAATACCCAGTATTACGGCTGGGCGATGAAAAACCGCCAACACCTTTTACCTACGCACGAACAACTCGTTGCAGCTGAGGCAACAGTCAACGCCTATCGCGAAAAAATCGGCAAGCAATGCAAGTTGTTATTCGTCGTCCCAGATTACTTTGAGGAACGCCCGAAGCCTTGCATGAATGGCTGGGGTTCGATCTTTCTGGATATCGCGCCGGACGGCGCTGCGCTCCCTTGCCATAATGCAAGAGAGTTACCCGGCCTTCAAATTTCGAACGTGAAAGATCACTCCATTAAGGAAATTTGGTACGAGAGCCAAGCTTTTAATTTCTTTCGAGGTGACAGCTGGATGCAAGAGCCCTGTCGATCCTGCTCTGAAAAAGAAAAAGATTTTGGCGGCTGTCGTTGTCAAGCATTCTTATTGACGGGAGATCCTGCCGCGACCGATCCCGTTTGCTCAAAGTCGCCCAGTCATCATGTGGTGAAGCTCGCCATTAGTGAAGCGGCGAGCTCAGCGACAAGTAGTACTTCAAAAGAGTTTCCGTTAATTTTTCGAACAGACAGCAACTCAAAACAGTACGCCGGATAAAATAGTTCGAAAAGCGTGTTGCATTCTTAATTTGGTCATTCACAAGGACACTCACGTTGCGCATATTACTTGCCGAGGATGACGAAATGCTTGCCGATGTCATATTTCGGTCGCTTTCTCAAAACGCTCACCATATTGATATTACTCGCGATGGTGGTTCGGCTATCCATGCCCTCATGTCTGCTGAATATGACTTATTAATTTTAGATATTGGTCTTCCTGTCCTGGATGGTCTTGAAGTTTTACGCAGACTCCGTCTCAAGCAACCCGAATTACCCGTCCTGATGTTGAGTGTCCGCGATGGGGTCCACGATCGTGTGAAAGGTCTAGACTTAGGCGCAGACGACTATCTGACAAAACCCTTTAATCTGTTTGAGTTGGAGGCCCGGGTGCGTGCACTTCTCAGACGCGCACACTCACCAGCCGGACTTGAAATTTGTCATGGTCGATTACGTATTGATTTGACAGGTCGCCGGCTCTATTGCGATGGACAAGCAATCGAACTGACCTCACGTGAATTTGCACTGGTTGAATTACTGTTGACGCGTATAGGTCGAGTTGTCACTAAGCAACAAATTATCGATCAGCTGTACGGCTGGGAAGAAGGCATGGCCAGCAATGCTGTCGAAGTGCTCATTCACCGCGTCCGAAAAAAAATAGAACATGCCAATTGCAATATTCAAACCATCAGAGGGATGGGCTACCTTGTCGATCACGTCACCTAAAAAATTACTACTTCGCACCCAGTTACTTAGGTGGCTGCTCTATCCCCTTCTTGTAGTGCTGACGCTTGATAGTGGGATAGGCTTTGGTTTGGCCGCACGATTTTCCAGAGACGCTTATGACAAGGCGCTGATAGAGATTGCACACGAACTCAGTCTGCAAGTTCGAACGAATGATGTCGGGATCTACCTTGACCTGCCAGAAGTCGCACGTAGATTGCTTCTACAAGATCCGCAAGACAAAATCTATTTTGAACTGTTAGAGAAGTCCGGCAAACAAATTGCGGGGGAGTCGCTCCCTCAGCCCTTGCATTCCCCTCTCATCACAAGAGGCAATATCGAAATTTATGATGCAAGTATTAATGGAGAAAAGATTCGGATCGTACAGCTTCCAAAGTTAGAGCCTGGAGGCACCTTACTGCGCGTTGCAGAGACCTACGTCAAACGAGAAGAGATGACTCGTGACATTATCACAATCGTTGTACTTCCTCAGATTCTTCTAATATTACTCGTCAGCATTTTGGTCTGGTTCGGAGTCGCCAAAGGACTACTCCCTCTTAAGCAACTGCAGCGCTCAATTGCCGAAAGGTCTCATCGAGACAGACGCCCCTTAGATGAATCGAACGTCCCAATTGAAGTAATCCCCTTGGTGACCTCAATAAATGCCTTGCTACATCGGCTCGATAGTGTCTTGATCTCTCAGTCGAGGTTTATTGCTGATGCTGCTCATCAACTCAAGACTCCTGTTTCTGCACTGAATGCTTATGTTGAACTTCTGGATCGCAACAAAAGTCCCTCAGAGCGTGAGGCTATCATTCTCCAACTGAAGCGCGCTGTTGACCGAATGTCGAGACTCGTTTCACAGTTACTCGTCTTTGCTGAGAATGATATTTCACAAGAACGGCCTATCGAATTTAACAAAATAGATTTAAACGCCTTCATTTTTGACATTTGTTCTGGATGGATCTCTCAATCACTCAAAAAGAAAATTGATTTTGGCTTTGAACGATCAGATTCAAACGTTTTCATCAACGGGGATCAAAGCAGTCTCCAAAATTTGTTCGATAACTTAATTGATAATGCTATTTTGTACACACCAGAAAATGGACGCGTCACTATTCGCGTGAGCGCTTCACCTCTTCCCACCGTCACAATTAGTGATGACGCCCGCGTCATACTTGATGATGAAAAGGCACTCATCTTTGAACGCTTTCATCGTCTGCTGGGCATCGGTCAAGGTAGTGGCTTAGGTTTAGCGATCGCACAAGAAGTTGCCACCGCGCACAATGCAATCATTTCAATTCATCAAGATGAAAGTGATGGTACTGGCAATACCTTTAGTGTGGTTTTTTCGGAAAGTCTCTAACGCTTTCACCTTAATTTCGTAATAATTTTGTAATTATTTGAATAACTAATAGAAAGCTTTTGGATATTTTAGGTTCATTCTGCTTTGCTACGCTGACTCTCTAATGTGAAGGCACTTAATGCCCATGAGAATAGAGGAGCTGCAATGCTAGAAATGTTCTATACCAGTGAGTTTTGGTTAGCGCTGGTTCAAATCATCATCATCAATATCATGCTCAGTGGCGACAATGCTGTCGTGATTGCGTTAGCCTGCCGCTCCTTGCCCCCAAAACAGCAACAACAAGCGATTATTTTTGGTAGTGTCGGTGCCATCGTCTTACGGATTGTTCTGACCTTTTTTGCAGTAATGCTTTTGAGCCTGCCTTTTCTCAAGCTAGTGGGAGGTCTCGCATTGCTCTGGATCGGTGCCAGCATGCTCAATTCCAATGATGATGGCCATGGCCCGGATGCACATTCAAATTTATCGGCTGCTATCAAAACCATCATCATCGCAGACCTCATCATGAGCCTAGATAACGTTCTAGGTGTAGCAGCTGCCGCGAAAGACAACGTAGTTCTGTTAGTCATTGGACTTGGCATCAGCATACCGCTCATCATCTTCGGTAGCCAGCTGATCCTCAAGCTCATGGAACGATTTCCAATCATCATCACATTTGGTGCGGGTCTTCTAGGTTGGGTTGCTGGAGAAATGCTAGTGAGTGATTCTTTTGTTTCTGGATGGATTGAAACTCATGCCAGCTTCTTACATTATCTTGTACCAGCAATCTGTGTCGTTATAGTCTTAGCCATCGGCAAATGGCTAGACTCCAGACATCCTGCTCCTAGCGCTGCTTAAGGCAAGAGCAATGGCAAACATCCTAGTCCCCGTTCAAGAGGGACAAGACGTAGTATGGCTTGTCAACTATCTTCGAAAAATTCAGCAACGTGAGTCCGTGCGTGTGCATTTACTCAGCGTTCAGCCAAGTTATACAGGCTTGGTTCAATTATTTTTCTCAGTGCGAGATATGGACTTATTTAGAGCCGAAGACGCCACTGAGTCGCTCTCACCAATGAGGCAAGCACTAGCGCGCACAAATATCCCCTTCAACTGGCACGTTCGGACAGGGGATAAAGCAACAGAAATCGTTAAATTCGCTAGAGAGATTTACTGTCCGCAAATCATACTGGGGCCCACAACTGGGAACTGGATGTTTGATGTGCTGTTTGGTACGTTGAACGGGCGAGTCGAATCATTAATCCGGCTCTCAGACAAACGTTGCGAAGTCCTGTAAAAGTTCTACGGTAGGCGTTATCGTTGGTGCGTGTTGGAGCCAACGTATGCACGCCAAATTCCGATGCCGATGCCTGCAAGCTTAACCCAGCGCCAGCGCTTTCCCACGAACATCGAAGAAACTGCCGCTGTCAGGTAAGGATACTGAGCAGCCATTGAGAGTCCTTGGCTGAGAATACTCACCATAGTGACACGCCCGCTGGAGGCCTCTGTTCGATTGGAATGCCAGAGTCCTCCTAACCAACGCTTTGGGCTAAGCTCACGTCCAAGCAATCCAGTGTGGAAAGACAGGGCCTCTCTTTCATAAGCGGCACGCGTTTGCAAATATTCGATACGCGTTTGACGTACCGATAAAGCTACACGACGCTCACTCATGATGCCCTCCCCGCATTGTGTTGTCAGTTGGAGTGTCTGTTTTGGCCTCAGACTCACGTAAACCTTCTAAAAAAGATTCGCGCAACTGACCTAATACCACTAAATCTCGATGAAGCTCCTCGAGTGTGACTGAAAATGGTGCAGACTCCGTTTTCAAACGGTGGCGCACGACCCAGATCAAACCAAATCCTGCGAGGGCATAAACAAATGACAACAGCCCTATCGCCAAATAGCGATGTTCTGTGGGCCAAAAGAAGGCGACTACAAGAAACGAAGCTACCACGACTGCTAGCAACAAGAAAAGTCCTGCGGCAAACAACATAGCTGCGATCGTGATGAGTCGGTGCTTTTGCTCAACAAATTCAGCACTAAAAAGAGCGATGCGCGTACGAAGCATGGCAACGAGATCACTCGCCACCACACTCAAATTTTCACGAATGCTCATGAATGATTAACGGCGACTAATCAGCAAACCAATGACCACACCGATCACACTAGCCACTGTGATCGCTTGCCATGGATTGTCGTGAACGTATTCATCTGTTTCACGTACTACGCGCTTACCTTCTTGCAACACCGAGTCTTGCGTGTCATGAAGGGTTTCGCGCGTCACCTTTAGCAAGGCGGCAGCTTTGGCACGCAATTCAGTTGCTTGCTCACCGCTGGTTGCCGCTGCATCACTCAAGAATCCCTCTGCTTCATCGAGAGCAGCTTTAATTCCTTCGAGTAATTTTTCTTGGGCTGAAACCTCTTGCGCGATAGGTTTGGTTTGTTTCATGTGGTTCTCCATCAGTGAACTACAAGTCTTCATTAAATAGAAGTTATGCCTTACTATCTATCAAATACAAGCTCTGGGCTGCATTCGCTTTTCAATTAGACATATATCGCACCTATATTACGGAGCAACAGACAGTCCTCTCACTCGATGTTTAGCGATTAATTCTGCAACAAAACCAGACGCCTTTGCCTCGCTCACAAATGCTTGTAACCATTGTGCAGCCTCTGTACGCCCTTTCGGAACGCCCACAGACTGCTGTACAGCTGTAAATTGGCCTTCGAGGATGCGCGAACCAGGCACTTTCTCAACATCATTTAACAAACCAGGTTTGAGACTCGCAAGCGCCTCGAGTTTTTGTGTCACGAACAACTCAAGCGTGGCATCAAAACCTTCCGCGTGCATCAAGGTCGCGTGTTTAATATTCCTGACTAGCCATAAGTCATAGGCACTTCGTGCTGAGACCGCAATACGATTGCCCGGCTGATCGACCTCGGAGGCATGACGGAGCGTAGACGCAGCCGGCACCAAATAAGTTGCTTCAATTTCTACGTAAGCGGTCGTGAAGTCAATTTTCTCAGCGCGAGCGGGCTCTGAACCGATCAAACCGATATCCCAGACCCCATCCAGTGCAGCGTCGGCTAATTCGCCCGGAGTCGCAAAAGGGATGAGCTCCAACGCAACACCTAGCTTTTCTGCAATGGCACGCGCCATATCCGGCGCTACCCCCTCAGGCGAGCCGTCAGGCCCTCGTCCCGTCACAAGCAGAAAATTTGATAAATTAATACCTGCTCGGACCTTTCCGGTTGGCGCTAATTGTGAAAGTAACTCTTTACTCATATTTTTCCTCCGCAATATTGAGGCATTAATTGCTCTGACATGATATTGACAAATCTCATCACGCCGCCTAACTTGATGGTAAACCATCCATTAAATGAAAGCTGGCTTATACATAAAAATGAAAACTCCAACACCGACAACTTCTCCTTCAGCACCACACACTTTTTTAACATTACACGAAATTATTCAAAAGGCGCGACAAAAACTCAACCATGACCATTGGGACTACATCGTTGGGGGAACTGAGACAGAAACAACTTTGCGTCGTAATAGAGCCGCCTTTGATGCACTTGCCTTTCGTCCAAGGGTATTGAGAGACGTCAGCCAAGCATCTGGGAAAACGACCTTTTTGGGTCGGGAGCTTCGTTTGCCCGTCATACTTGCTCCTGTAGGCAGCCTAGAACTCTTTACGCCTGATGCGGGTGCTGCTGCGGTCCGTGCGGCAGGAGAGTTTGGTGTCGCGCACATGCTCAGCTCCGTATGCGAACCAGGTATTGAGGCCGTACAAAAAGCCGCTCCGGATGCAATGCGCCTATTTCAACTATACGTGCACGGTGATCCGTCTTGGGTGGATGAGATGGTCGATCGTGCGCAAGCTGCTGGAAATTCTGCGTTCTGTTTGACTGTTGATACGGCGATCTACAGCCGACGCGAACGAGATCTTGCCAAACGAAATATTCGACGTAGTGGAGTGCCCGGACGCGAACATCAACCTAAACTGACTTGGGCTGATGTGGACCGCATCAAGTCAAAA
>CAWUWN010000087.1:0-5461 GCA_963926265.1 uncultured Burkholderiaceae bacterium | reverse complement strand
AAGGTCGAAATATTACACCAATTCAGGCAAGCATGCTCAGTCTAGCTTTGTGCTTGTGCGTTTCAAGATTGCGGAATAGAACTCGCTTTCCTTGGAGAGCATCGTGCTGAGCTCTTTGGGGGAAACGACAGTCACGTCCATGGCCTGACTTTCGATTTTCTTTTGAATGTTGCCGTCTTTTTGAATCTCAGCCATGGCGCGATTGAGTTTGGCAACGACTGCGGGAGGAGTGTTTGCAGGGGCAAATACCGCTGTCCAAGTGCGAACTCCGAAATCCGGCACTCCACCTTCAGCGACAGTTGGGATATTGTTTAGAGACTGACTGCGTTCAGGCCCAGTCGTGGCGATGAGCTTGATGCGCCCCTCTTTGACCTGTTCCAGCATATTCCCGACCAAAGAGGTGATCATGACATCGACGCGTCCGGCCACTAAATCGTTCAAGGCTACACCCGCACCCTTATAAGGAATATGAAGCATATTGATGTTAGCGGCATTGTTGAGCGCTTCAGCCGCTAAATGTTGAGCGGAGCCGTTGCCTGAGGACGCAAAATTCACCTTGCCTGGGTTGGCTTTGGCATATTTGATGAGGTCGCTGATGCTATTGACTCCGATGCTAGCGGAAACTAGTACACCCATCGATTGGGTGGTTGCGAGCGTGATAGGTTGGAGGTCTTTGAGTACGTTGTATGTGGGCTTTTTGTGTAAAAGAGGGGTGATGACGGTTGCGGGAGTGCCCCAAAACAGCGTGTAACCATCGGGCGCGGCTTTAATGACCGAATCTGTGCCGATCAGTGTGCCGGCGCCAGCACGATTTTCCACCAATATGGGCTGGCCTAGCTTAGTCCCGAGTTCTTGAGCGAAAAGTCTGGCGACGATGTCGGTAGATCCCCCGGGGGCGTAGGCAACGACGATACGTATCGGTTTGTTGGGATAGTCAGTGCTTGCAATGGCTTGCTGAGCTGCCGAAAAGGGGAGCAGCGCCACGATTGCACGGGCGAGTATTTTTTGAATTTTCATAATGGTCTCCTGTGTGATGAATTGTACGTAATTCCGAGGTGCTCAACCGAGACATGGATATTGCCTCTACAACCTGTTTTGCACCCTTATAATGAAGACTGTTACGTAGATTAAATCAAAAATTCCTTTATCTATGTCTATTAGCGTCCTCGCTCTTGGGTTGAATCACGTCTCGGCACCTGTCTCGGTGCGCGAGCGCGTATCTATGCCCGAGGATTTGGTGCAACCTGCATTAAATGCCTTGCGCCAAGCCTTTGGTGGCGCGGTCAAAGAAGCTGCGATTCTATCTACCTGTAATCGAACTGAGCTTTACTGTGCGGCAGAGCCGCAGGTGGCCGAACAGTTGCCAGCGTGGCTCGCCGATTTCAATCGTATCGAAGCAGGCGAGCTCGCACCGCATGTATATCTGCACGGCCGAGATGATGCTGTGCGCCATGCGTTTCGAGTTGCAAGTGGCTTGGATTCCATGGTGTTGGGTGAGCCTCAGATTCTGGGACAAATGAAAGATGCCGTGCGCGCCGCGAATGATGCGGGCGCCCTTGGGACGCTATTGCATCAACTCTTTCAACGTACTTTTTCAGTGGCCAAAGAAGTCCGCTCCACCACGGCAATCGGCGCGCAATCTGTCTCGATGGCAGCCGCTGCCGTGCGACTTGCTGAGCGTGTATTTGGTGAGTTAACCACTTCCAAAGTGCTCTTTATTGGTGCTGGCGAAATGATCGAGTTGTGCGCGACGCACTTTGCTGCGCGACAGCCTGGGGCCATTGTCGTCGCCAATCGTACGCTCGAGCGCGCTGAGTCCTTAGCCAATCGGTTCTCTGCAACCACGATGCGCTTGGCGGATTTGCCCGATCGTTTGGCCGAGTTTGACGTCGTGGTGTCCTGTACGGCCAGTACTTTACCCTTATTGGGTCTTGGAATGGTCGAGCGCGCCACAAAACAACGCAAGCGCAAGCCGATCGTCATGGTGGATTTGGCTGTGCCGAGAGATATCGAGCCAGAGGTGGCCCAGCTAGATGATGTGTACCTCTACTCGGTTGATGACTTAGGGGCTGTCGTGCAAAGTGGCACCGAAGCCAGGCGCTCTGCCGTCGTGCAGGCCGAGGCCATTATTGATACCCGCGTCAGAAACTTTATGCATTGGATGCAGGTCAGGGCCAATGTGCCTGTGATTCGTGATCTGCAAACAACCGCCCAGGCGGTGCAGGCGCAAGAACTAGACCGTGCCCGCCGGATGCTTGCGAAGGGTGAGTCTCCCGAGGCGGTGCTTGAGCAGCTTGCGCATGGTCTGACACAAAAATATTTGCATGGCACGCTGGCCGCACTCAACCATAGCGAAGAGGCAGAACGCCAGCAGCTACTGGGTTGGCTGCCTCGTATATTTCCGTCTGGATCCGATCGGCGTTAGCGACTTTGCTGACTTGGCTCGCGGCATGCGGGTGATCAACCGTTCAAATCCCCCAAACTTTTTAATACAAGACTTTCCTCATGAAACCATCAATGCGCGCTCGCCTTGAGCACTTGTCCCGTCGCTTGGTCGAGGTGGATGCCTTGCTCTCAGAGCCTGATGCCACCAAAGATATGAATCAGTTTCGAAAGCTTTCGCGTGAGCGCGCCGAGCTTGAGCCTGTCGTCAAGGCCTTCGAAGCCTTCGAGGGGGCAAACGCCGATCTGGCGGACGCCAAGGAAATGCTGGACGATCCCGAGATGAAATCGATGGCACTTGAGGAAATCGAGGCGTGTAAAGCGCGGATCGAAATGCTCGGTGCTGATTTACAGCTGCAATTGTTGCCCAAAGATCCAGATGACGGACGCAGCGTCTTTGTAGAAATTCGTGCTGGTACAGGTGGGGACGAGAGTGCGCTGTTTTCAGGCGATTTACTGAGAATGTATACGCGCTATGCCGAACAGCAAGGTTGGCGAGTCGAACTTATGTCTGAAAGTCCCTCTGAGCTGGGCGGTTACAAGGAAGTGATTGTTCGCATTGATGGCGACGGAGCCTACGGACGCCTTAAGTTTGAGTCTGGTGCACACCGCGTCCAGCGAGTGCCCGCGACCGAAGCGCAGGGGCGTATTCACACTTCCGCATGTACCGTAGCGGTGATGCCCGAGGCCGATGCCGCGACGGATATCGTGATTAACCCAAGCGAGCTGCGTATCGATACTTTTCGTGCCAGCGGCGCCGGTGGTCAGCACATTAACAAGACAGATTCCGCAGTACGTATCACCCACTTGCCCACAGGTTTGGTTGTGGAGTGCCAAGACGATCGTTCGCAGCATCGTAATAAAGACAAAGCCATGCAGGTCTTGGCCGCGCGTCTCAAAGACAAAGTGCAGCGCGAGCAGCATGACAAAGAAGCTGCGCAGCGTAAAAGTCTAGTGGGTACAGGCGATCGCTCTGAGCGCATTCGGACCTATAACTTTCCACAAGGTCGCTTGACGGATCATCGTATCAACCTGACCCTATACAAATTAGGCGCTATTGTGGAAGGCGATCTTAGTGAGGTCACGGGCGCCTTGATCGCTGAACATCAGGCTGAGCTTCTCGCAGCACTCGGCGACGACGTCTGATGCAGACAGGGCAATCCCTTCTGCTGCTGTGCGGTTTGCCTCGTCTTGAGGCTCGGATGCTGCTTGAGTGTGTGTTGGACAAGCCACGTGAGTGGTTACTTGCACACGATACGGATCCCTTGGCGCCAGAGGACGTAGCAAAATTTCTGACACTGGCAGCGCAACGTCGCCAAGGCGTGCCCATGGCACACCTAATCGGTTGGCGTGAGTTTATGGGGCATCGCTTTGAGGTGACTCCCGTGGTGTTGATCCCACGACCTGAAACTGAGCTATTGGTTGAGGTGGCATTGGCTTCTTTGGACGGGTGCACGGAGCCTGCGGTGCTTGATTTGGGCACTGGAAGCGGCATTGTGGCGATCTGTCTGGCATTGGCTCGTCCAGATGCCCGAGTGACTGCGACTGACTTGAGCGTGGAGGCTCTGACTTTGGCTCAGCGAAACGCACAAGCGCTTAGTGCCCGCATTCAGTGGTGGCAAGGAAGCTGGTTTGAGGCCTTGCCGTCAGAGGGGCGATTCAAGCTTATTGTGTCTAATCCTCCCTATATTGCTGCGCAAGACGAGCACTTGCAGCGTGGCGACTTGAGGTTTGAGCCCGCTCAGGCACTCACAGATGGTTTGGATGGCTTGTCTGCACTTGCGCAAATCATCTCAGGCGCAGGTCTGCATCTTTTGCCAGGCGGTTGTCTCTGGCTCGAGCATGGTTATGATCAGGCCGAAGCTGTAGGCCTGATGCTTGCGCGTGCGGGGTTTACGGCGGTACAAACACACACGGATTTGGCGAATTTGCCACGTGTAACCGGCGGCGTGTGGAAATAGGGTTTTTATCCCTTCGCTGCCTCTTATAATATGGTTTTAGCCTCACCTACATTTCTATCGATTAGGAACATCATGAGCGACGTCCAGCAATTTATCCGTGACACGGTCACAAGCAATCCAGTTGTGTTGTTTATGAAAGGCACAGCCCAATCTCCACAGTGTGGCTTTTCAGGTCGTGCGATCGAAATCCTCAAAAGCAATGGCGTGACAAAGCTTGTGACGGTCAACGTGCTCGAGGACGAAGAAGTCCGCAGCGGCATCAAGACTTTTTCACAGTGGCCCACTGTTCCCCAGCTGTATGTAGGTGGCGAATTTATCGGCGGCTCTGACATTATGGGCGAGATGAACGCGAGCGGTGAGCTCAAAACAGCATTGGACCAGGCTGGCGCCACCGCGTGAGCAAGCGAAGGTTAGTGATTGGTATTACGGGAGCCACAGGCTCCCTATATGCCGTGCGCATGCTCCAAACTTTGCGCACGCACGCTCCCGATGTTGAGACGCATTTGGTGATTTCCGGCTCGGGCGTTTTAAACATCAAGCACGAGTTGGATATCGGTCGGCATGAGGTGTATGCGCTTGCCGACAAGGTCCACAGTATTCGAGATGTTGGAGCGACGTTGGCAAGTGGCGCGTTTGAGACAGCAGGCATGATTGTGGTGCCCTGTTCGATGCGTACGTTGGCCGCTGTTGCGATGGGCTTGTCCGACAATCTCATCACACGCGCAGCCGATGTCACACTCAAGGAGCGTCGTCGTCTAGTGATGGTGGTAAGAGAAACGCCGTTTAACTTGGCGCATTTACGAAATATGACTTCGGTCACCGAGATGGGTGGTATCGTTTTTCCGCCACTCCCAGCTTTTTATCATCGCCCCAAATCAATCGAAGAAATGATTGATCACACGGTGTCGCGTATCCTCGAGCTAGTGGGGATCGACGTGAAGGGTCCAAAGTGGGAAGGGACGGGTGCCTGAGTTCTGGTCTTGCCGCGATGAAGTTGCATCCCTAGCTTCCGCCGTCTCAACAGGCATGTGATCAAAAGCAGTATCACCTTGTGGATT
>CAWUWN010000086.1:0-8291 GCA_963926265.1 uncultured Burkholderiaceae bacterium | reverse complement strand
CACGTTTGGGTAGTCCTTTAAATACAAAAAACCTTTCCCACGAACGGTTTCAGGTTTCAATTGTAAAAGCTAGCTTAGTTTTTGATGTTCTCTGCTGTGACAAAGCCAACTTTCCCTAAGCCGGACCGATGAACACTTGCTAATAGATTAGCAATGTCCTCATAGCGCGTGTTTTTATCAGCGTAGATCAAGACAATGGGTTTTGAATGGCGTTGACTTTCAGCACTCAGCCTTGATTGAAGCGCTTCGAGTGTAATCACCTCTTTGCCTAGAAAAAAATGCCCCTCTTGATTGACTGATATTTTAAGTGGCTCAGACAAGTCGGCTAACTTTTTGT
The DNA here is from genome assembly GCA_963926265.1 of uncultured Burkholderiaceae bacterium. Lineage (GTDB taxonomy): Bacteria > Pseudomonadota > Gammaproteobacteria > Burkholderiales > Burkholderiaceae_B > Zwartia. The sequence continues at coordinate 7,954 of CAWUWN010000086.1, read as the reverse complement.
GGGTGACTTGAGGCAGTTGAATATTCACGGTCTGATGGGCTAGCGGTAGCGTGACGAGAAAAATGATGAGTAGTACGAGCATGACGTCTACAAAGGGCGTCATGTTTATCTCGCTCATTAGGACGTCGGAGGATTCTTCACTGTGCATGTTAATCAATCACTTAAATGCGATTGCTTGCTATCCACACGAGCACCTGTCACTAGATAGGTGTGCAGATCGTAACCAAATCGGTTGAGCGCTCCTGCGATTGTCTTATTAGTGCGCACGAGTGTGTTGTATGCCAAGACCGCAGGTGTCGCGACGGCGATTCCCATCGCTGTCATCACCAAGGCTTCGCCAATGGGACCTGCTACTTGATCTAAAGATGTTTGCCCACTTGCACCAATACGCGCGAGTGCATGATAAATACCCCACACCGTTCCGAACAGGCCGATGAAGGGGGCTGTTGAGCCGATAGAGGCTAAAAAAGTGAGACCAGATTGCAGCTTGGCAAGACTGCCTTCCACGGAGTTGCGCAAGGCACGTGTGACCCAGTCACTTAGATCAAGTTGATCATGCAACTGTTTTTCTGAAACATGCGCGCCGAGCGAGGAATCTTGAGAGATAGGCGAACGCTCAAGATGTTGAACGGCTTCGATGCCGTCTTGGGCGAGTGTCAGAAAAACGTTGTCGGGGCGACGTCCAAGCGCATTTAAGCCAGCGGTCAACGAAGAGGAGTGCCAGAATAGCTCGACACGCTTGCTAAAACTTTTTTGTTTTGCGTGTCCTAATGTTTTTAGCAAGATGATCGTCCACGTTAAGACAGACATCACGATCAAGATGAGCGCGACAATATTACTGATGTAGTCGCCTTGTGACCAAAACGCAAGCAATGAGAAATTTGTATGCATGATTTATTCGAGAACAAAGTTAATAGGAATATTGACCCACATTTTTTGTGGCACTCCAGCTTTTTTACCTGGTATGAATTGCCACTTGAGTACGGATTCCAGGGCGGCTCGATCTAGACGAGGGTAACCACTTGAGATGTTGACGATTGCTTGTAAAGTCTTGCCATTGATCGCGATTTCAGCGGCAAGTACAACTTTCCCCTGTTCTCCTAGGCGTCGACTTTGCCTGGGGTAGAGAGGAGGTGGATTATTTTGAAAACCTTTATGGGCGGTGGGAGGGGTGATGCGGTAGATCGTCGGATGTAATGCTTTGTCATGTAATGGCGAGGTAATTATTTTTCGAGGGTGATTTATTTTTCGTTTAACAGGATCTAGGCTTGTTGCTATAGATGCTTTTGTTGAAGTGGTCGACATTAAGGGAGTACTTTCTTTTTCGTCAGCTCGCAAGGAAAAATCTTGCTTGTTCGTTTCGACTGGGTTTATATTTTTAGAGTGAATCGATTCCTCAGCTTGAACGGAAAATGATTCTAAAAATGAAATATTTTCTAGATGCGCGAGCCTATTATCTTTATGTGACGAGATGTATTGAATTACGGCAATATGAACCATCGAGACTGTTAGAAAGATACTCGCAAACAAAATGCGTCGATGTTTCTTTCTTTGGTTTGAAAAATGCATGAGAAACGCGGTTGAAGTAAACAACGCAATTTATCACGAATGAGAATCATTATCATTTAAATGATAATTTGTTACAAACGAATGTTCGTTAAACCAAATGCTCCCTGTCGTTCAAGGCGGGAAAACTCAGACTCAATCAGTTGTTCCACGATGCCGTAGTCGACTGCTTTGTCACGTTCGCGCCGTTGTGCAAGTACGAGTGTTCTGCTGAGTTGCACGCCGGATATTTGAGTGATATGGATGGTTCGGTTGTCCAGATCATCTTTGAACACAGAAATAGGCATGATGGTTGAGTGCCCACGTTTGATGACGAGTTCTCTGATGGCATCAACTGAGTCGATAATGCCTTCGATTTTAAGATTGATATTTAAGGCACGTAATTGCTGCTCAACGATGCCATTGTGCAGGCTAGTCATTAAAACGGGCCGCTCTGAAAGTTGCTCGACCCGAATCGATTGCGGTTGTCCTTTTTTGTATGTCGAAACGAGCGCAAAGGGTTCATTGATCAATGGTCTGAGTGAAAATTTCCGTCCTGATGGAGGATTGGTCACGATTGCCATATCAACGATGCCGCGTTCGAGCCACTCGAGTAATGCTGGCGTAAAAGCTTCGCGTGCGCGCATGGGTAGTGCACCTGGAAGTTGCTGGCAGCTTTCAAAGAGGCCGGGCAGCAGGACGCGTCCGAGTGTAGGGGGTACACCTAAGCTGACACTTGCGACTGCGCTCAGTCCAGTACGTAAATTTTGGCTAACTCGATCTGCTTCACCTAAAATACGCTGAGCGGACTCGTAGAGTGTTACGCCCGCTGCCGTCATTCGCACGCCTCTGGGCAGGCGGTTTAGTAATTGTGTCCCTAAGCTTTCTTCGAGCTCTCGGATTTGACGGGTTAAAGCGGGTTGAGCAATAGCGATTGCTGCGGCAGCTGCAGTAAAACTGCCTGCATCAGCAACCGCAACAAAATATCGTAAAGCTTTTAAATTATTCATGTTCCAACTATATCAAAATGATATGGGAAATGAACAATTTGATATTGGACTACTAGAGCATTGATTCCTAAAATATCGTTAATATTCAAAGTTTATGCTTATAAGTTGTTTGCAAAGCCAGAAAAATCAGTCACGAGAAAAATGACAACACATAACAATTCAGTATCCGTTCCCTTTGATGTGCTGACAACTTTTATCGCACAGGCGTTTGTCTCCGTCGGTATTCCTGAGGAAGATTCCCAAAGGATTGCACGATTAATGGCGAGTGCAGATTTGCAGGGTTCAGATGGCCATGGGGTTATTCGACTCCCGCAGTACGTTAAACGTATTTTGTCGGGGGGGATTAATAAACACCCAAAAATAGTGGCGCATTCCACTGCCCAGGCTGTGGCTGTGGTGGATGGAGACAATGGCATGGGCCATCTGGTGGTCTCACATGCAGTTGAACTCGCAATAGAAAAAGCAAAAACACAAGGTGTTGCCTGGGTAGGCACGCGGCGCAGTAATCATGCTGGTCCTGCTTCTCTTTACGCGACCATGCCTGTCAAGCACGACATGATTGGCTTGTATTTTGCAGTCGGCAACGCAAATCATCTGCCTCCTTGGGGCGGAATGGATATGTTGCTGTCGACGAATCCGATCGCAGCCGGTATCCCCTCAGGCAAAGAAAATCCAATTGTGTTGGACATGGCGACAACTGTTGCAGCCTATGGCAAGGTGAAAGCTAAGGCAAAAGCGGGTCAGATGATGCCTGAAGGTTGGATGATCGACCGTGAAGGGAAGCCTTTGCTGGATCCGGCACGTTCAGAAGAGGGATTTTTATTGCCGATTGGAGGTTACAAAGGCTATGGGCTCGCGCTGATTGTAGGTATTTTGGCTGGTACCTTGCAGGGTGCAGCGATGGGTAAAGATGTGATTGATTTTAATAAAGATCATGTGACCCCTACCAATACTGGACAAGCTATTTTAGTTTTGAATTTGGCTGCATTTGGTGGTGTTGATTTGTTCAAAGGCGCGATTGATACGCTTGTTCGCGACATCAAGGGTTCGCAGCGCTTGCCTAATGTGGAGCGTATCTGGTTGCCGGGCGAGCAGAGTCACGCAAGACGTCTGGACTATGCAAAACACGGTATCCCGATCGCTGCTGGAGTGGTAAAGGAGCTTTCGTCGCTATCTCGCGACTTGGGTATTCCTGCTTTGATTTAAAAAGCAGTTAATTATTAAACGGAGAAGACAATGAAGGTATTTAAATCTGTCGTATTGCTTGTACAAGCTGCCGCGCTCGCAGTAGCCTCATGGGGCGCAATGGCTCAAGGAAACTATCCTGACAAACCCATCCGCATGATTATTCCTTTGGCTTCAGGCAGTGCGGTTGATAATGCTTTGCGTTTAGTTGCACAAAATATGGCAACAAGCATGGGTCAGCCGATCGTAATTGAAAACGTGCCAGGTTCATCAGGTCTGATCGGTGCGGACCGTATGCTAAAAATGTCAGCTGATGGATACACGATTGGCGGTGTAAACGATAGCGTGCTGACGATGGTGCCACATATCAATCCAAATACAACCTTCAATGCGCTCAAAGACTTTGCACCGATTTCTCTGATCGGTACGATCGAGTGGGGTGTGGTGGTCAAATCAGATTCACGGTTTAAAACGCTTGAGGACTTGATTAAGTTTGCCCAGGCAAACCCAGATAAACTGACCTTTAGCTCGGGTGGTGTCGGCAGTCCACAGCACATCGCGATGGCACTGTTAATGCAACGGGCTGGAATGAAACTTGTGCATGTTCCATACAAAGGTGCGACTCAAGCTGCGATCGGTGCAGCAGCAGGTGAGGTCGATGTATCTTTTCAAGGCTTAGGCACTGCCGCTGCTCTTATTAATGGTGGTAAGTTACGCCTCTTGGCTTTGTCGACAGCCAAGCCTTTGCCTCAGTTTGCAGGTATAAAAACAATTGATCAAACCGCTTTGCCAGGTTTTTTCTTTAATTCATGGGCTGCAATGGTTGCGCCTGGAAAAACGCCCAAGCCGATCATAGAGAAGCTCTCTGCCGAAGCACGTAAAGCGATGGACAACTCCGACATTCGCGATCGTTTCACAAAGCTTGGCATCACGATTCGCGGGACAACACCTGCTGAGTTCGAAGCTGCTTTAAAGAAACAGTATGAACTGTATGGAAAGGTCATCAAAGACAACAACATCAAGGCTAACTAAGAAGGCGAAGAGAAATGAGTGAAATCCTAAAGCATGCGGTCTTGCGTCCAGATCAAATTAAAAGTCATGATCGTGGCGGTGGTGCAAAAACTATTCCTTTGGTCACTGCGGCCACAGGTGCTAAGGCTTTTATAAATGGCATCACGGAGTTTGGCCCTGGTGCGGAGATCCCGTTTCACAGCCATAATTGCGAAGAAAGCGTGATTTTGCTTGAAGGCGAGGCATTTTTGGATATCGCGGGAGAGGTTCATGAGGTCAAGGCACATGACACCACATGGATTCCACCTAACGTGTCTCACCGCTTTCGCAACAAGTCTAAGACAGAGGGAATGAAGATACTCTGGACGTACGCCTCACCGATGGCAACACGTACGCTCACCGACAGCGGTGAAACTCGTTATATTGCTGCCGAACATAACAAGTGATTGACTAAGACCACTCGGTGTCTAGGTCAAAAGGATAGACCGGCCGAGTGAGTTTTTTGTAAGGAAAACGGGTGTGGTCAGCACCCGTGACACCTCCACCATCGCACTCCACGAGCGCTTTGGCGATGGGTGCGAAGACAGGTCTGCAGTACATCCGTGATTTGAGCAAAATAAATCGATGGCTCGGCGCATCAATGCCGATGTGCGAGAAAATTCCCAAGTCCCAATGTTCTTGTGGTGTTTCCGTAATCATGATTTTTGCTTGTGGTAGGTCTAGACAAACCGTTCTGCCCATAAGGATACGTTGACCAGTGTAGGTCGGGCCCGACACAATATATTGGCCATCAGAGATCGCTGAGACAACCCCTGACAGTACTCGAGGTTGCGGAGTGATACCTAATTGCGTGAGAGGAACCTTGTCGCCGACAGCAAGGGTCACGGTTGCATTCATGCCTGCTTTGATGAGTATTTCAACCGTTTCAGGGTCACAAATCGGACCGACAACAATGTCTTCGAGGCCTTGTTTAAGTGCCTCATGCAAAACATTCATGTCATCGCACGTTCCACCCGACATGCAGTTGTCACCGTGATCGAGTAACAAGACGGGACCTGAACCAGGCTGATTTGCGAGTTTTTTAGCGCGAGTAATAGAAGCTGCGAGTGGTTCGTTTTGATAAATAAAATCACTGCGCTTGGACCAGATAAATTCAGCGATACGTTGTACAACCGCATCGGCTTCTTGAGGATCATTATCACTCACGGCCACGACACTGATGCATGGTGCTCCAATATCGGCAAGAGAAAAACCTGCCAATACGGAAACACCTAGCATTCCTTGCGCTTCGGCTTCTTTTGCAAGTTCAACGGCCTCATGCATAGGGCCGATATCTGTGCGGCTGCAAAGGGTGTTGAGCATCAAAGGTAATCGTCGCCACGCGAGTGTGGGTTTGATTTGTTGATTAATCATCTCGACAAGTAGACGTCCAGCATGCGCGCCGGTCTCATACATATCGACATGAGGGTAGGTTTTAAAGCTGATGACAATGTCACTGTTGTTGATGATCTTATCAGTCATCTTGCCGTGCAAATCGAATGCAACTGCGATGGGTGCATGGGGCAGTGCAGCGCGCACACGTTCAAGCAGATCGCCTTCGCCATCATCTGAGTTTTCAGCGACCATCGCGCCATGCAGGTCCAATGCAACGGCGTCGCAGCCTTGTGCGGCTGCAACAATCGTATCGCTGAGGTGAGTATAAGCGGCAGCACTCACAGTGCCACTTGGATTGGCCATCGCAACAAACGCTACGACAATCTCGTGACCTGCTTGCTCCAATACATCAATAAATGCCGCAATGCCTGTCCGAGTATTTTTAGATGCTTTATAGGCCTCGATGCCATATAGAGGACCATCGTCACCAAATGATTTGAGCGGTGTGGCGATCGGAGAGAACGTATTGGTTTCGTGATTGAGCCGGGCGACAAGAATTTTCATATTAGTTCAGTATGGTTTTAAGCGATGAGTACATGAGTCCGAGTCCAGTTGCCAATAGCAATGACGTGACTAACAGTTGCGCTACTCTACGAGTCAAATTGAGTGGATATTTCAACTGCAAAATGGTTGCAACTGTGATAGCAGGGAAAGCAATTGCTGAGAGAATGACGGCATTCATCGTTAACTCACCGGTAATGAGTGCAATGACGAGTCTTGCTGCCGAGGTGACACCAAAAATAATAAAAAGATAATGTCGAACAAGATCTTTATCAAGAGGTTGGCTGTATAAGTGATAAACCAATGGTGGCCCCGGTGTGGCAAACATCCCGCCGAGAATACCTGTCAAAAAACCAGCGGTGAGAGTTGAGGCCGGGTTTATTTTTTTATGTGTATTTGTCTTAATCAAGTAGAGCGCAATCGCAGATCCTAAAATGCAGATGCCGAGAATGAGTCGCAGCATATTGATGCCGTTGTCTGTAAACCACGACAAGGATATAAATCCAATGACAAGACCGATCATGCTACTGATGAGCATGGGTTTAAGGAGAGGCCCAGTAGAGATGCGAGGGGCTTTGCTTAAGTAAACAATATTATTGACAATAGAGAGGATGCAGGCAATATTGGCCGCATCTGCAATCGAGATAATTTGAAGCGCACCCGTTAATCCGACCAAAATCAATCCAAAAGCAAAGCCAGTTAAGTTTTGACAAAAGGCGGCAAGTAAGGCGATAAAAATAAATGCGGCATACTGCACGAGAGACATGTTCTGCTGATTCCTAACTGCTTAGCAAAATGAATTGCCTGAGATGAATGTTCAGTTAAGACTTTAAACGATTATCTGAGGTGACTTGCAGATTTGGTATAAGCTAAATAGCAAAACATCGTTAGATTGTCTAAATATGCACCGAAATAATGATATTTTTGAAGTTAAGTTCACTGATGGAGAGAAAAATGACTGATCATAAGAAAAATTGGAAACTCGAAACCGTAGCGGTTCATGGTGGGTATAGCCCGGATCCGACGACGCGTGCTGTTGCCGTCCCTATTTATCAAACAGTTGCGTTTGCCTTTGATAATACCCAACATGGTGCAGATCTATTTGATTTGAAAGTCCCTGGCAATATTTACACGCGGATTATGAATCCTACCCAGGATGTGTTGGAGCAGCGTGTAGCGGCCTTAGAAGGGGGGATTGCAGCACTTGCACTCGCTTCTGGTCAAGCGGCAGTGACTTATGCGATTCAGACAATCGCCGAAGTTGGCGA
>CAWUWN010000085.1:0-8038 GCA_963926265.1 uncultured Burkholderiaceae bacterium | reverse complement strand
GAGGTCGTGGCAGATTACTCAAAACGTGCCGCTGAAAAAGCAGTCATCGACTATGGTTTCCACCTCATTTTGGCAGATCCCACTGCTGAAGCACTTGAGCAACACTTGCCCGAAGTCATCAAAAACGGAATTACGTCTTTCAAAATTTACATGACGTATGACCGAATGAAGTTGGATGACTATCAAGTACTCGATGTCTTGGAGTGCGCGGGCAAAGAGGGTGCGTTGGTGATGGTACACGCCGAAAATAATGACATGATTCGTTGGATTGCTCGCCGGTTGGTCGATCGCGGATTAACTGCACCAAAATATCATGCCGTCGCACACACAGCTCTTGCCGAGAGCGAAGCGACCAATCGCGCGGTCGCAATGGCAAGACTTGTGGATGTCCCCTTGCTCATCGTGCATGTGGCGGGTCAGGAAGCAGTGCGCGTCATTCATGCTTCGCAAGCGCTCGGCCTGCCCATTCACGCTGAAAGCTGTCCGCAATATTTGTTTCTGACAGCGAAAGATATCGACTTGCCTGGATTGGAGGGTGCAAAGTTCTGTTGCAGCCCTCCTCCCGGAGACGAGGCTTCGCAAGAAGCGGTCTGGCAAGGGCTCATCAATGGTACGTTGCAAATGTTTTCCTCTGATCATGCGCCATACCGCTTTGACGAGTCGGGCAAGTTGCCCAAGGGCGATGCGACAACATTTAAAGACATGGCCAATGGCGTGCCCGGTCTGGAAGTCCGCATGCCTTTACTATTTTCCGAAGGCGTGTTGACTGGCCGCATGACCATTGAGCGTTTTGTGGCCGTGACCGCAACCAACCACGCCCGTACCTACGGCATGTATCCGCAGAAAGGTGCGATCGCTGTGGGAAGTGACGCGGATCTGGCGATTTGGAATCCTGAAAAACAAGTCACGATTTCCACCAGCATGTTGCACGATAACGTCGGCTACACCCCATATGAAGGCAAGAAGATTACTGGATGGCCCGAACAGGTATTTAGTCGAGGTCGACTTGTTGTGGCTGATGGTGAGCTTAAGGTTGCGCGTGGTTCTGGAAGGTTTGTGAAACGCTCGACGCCTGAGCCAGTATTGCGACAACGTTTGAATGGCAACCCCAATTCTGTCATGCGTAAATATTTTTCTGTTGATTCTTCTGAGAAGCACTGATCATGAGCAAACGTCCCTTTGGTTTGGCCGTTGCGCAACTCGGCCCCATTCAACCGCAAGATACCCGCCAACAAGCCGTCGCTCGTTTGCTAGAAATGATGAAAGAAGCGGCGAGTCGTGGCGCCAAAATGGTGGTCTTTCCAGAGTTGGCCTTAACCACATTTTTCCCGCGGTACTGGATGACCGAGCAAGAAGCCATCGATCGTTATTTTGAAAAAACGATGCCAAGCCCGGATACGCAAATTTTATTTGATACAGCTAAAAAGCTCAGTATCGGGTTTTATCTCGGCTACGCCGAAGTATCCAAAGAGGGCAAGTGTTTCAACACTTCGATCTTAGTGAATCAGCAGGCAGAAATCGTTGGGCGTTATCGAAAAATCCATTTGCCAGGCCATAGCGACAACAAATCACACGCACCCTTTCAGCATCTTGAGAAAAAATATTTCGAAGTCGGAAACGAAGGCTTTAATGTCTGGGAAACAATGGATTCGCGTATCGGTATGCTCCTGTGTAACGATCGTCGCTGGGGTGAAGCATGGCGCGTACTGGCATTACAAAATGCTGAGATTGTGGCGGTTGGCTACAACACGCCATCCCAAAATATTCATTGGAATGAGCCACCTCACTTAAGAATGTTTCACCATCTGTTGTCGCTTCAGGCAGCTGCTTACCAAAACTGTGTGTGGGTCGCAGCGGCAGGCAAAGCAGGCAAAGAAGATGGGTTCCACCTGTTCGCCGGATCCGCCATTGTGGCGCCTACCGGAGAAATTGTTGCCCAGGCACAAGGCGAAGATGACGAGGTTATTTTCTGTCAAGCTGACCTTGCGCTCGGGGACACCTTCAAGCAGCACATCTTTAATTTTGCCGCCCATCGGCGCCCTGAGCACTACACGTTAATTACTGAGCGCGTAGGACCTGGGGCTGCTTTGGGTAAACCTCCACTGCTCTAAAAAGGACTGATGATGACTAGTTTTACTTCTTTGTCGAAGCGCGCAGTACGTTTTGGACTTGCTATGGCAATCAGCGCAACTTGCGCATCGGCTGCATGGGCAAACAAGCCTCTTATCACAGGCGTCGATGCGACCTTTGCGCCCCACGCGATGCCCAAACTAGGTGGCGGGATTGACGGTTTTAACGTCGAACTCGGTTATGCCTTGGCTAAACAACTCGGAACAACCATTAAGATCGATGGCACTGAATTCTCTGCCTTGATCCCCGGCTTGAACGCAAAAAAATATGATTTTGTTCTTGCTCCCACCACTGTCACGCCAGCCCGTGCCAAGGCCTTGCTTTTTTCCGAAGGTTATTTGAATACTGACTTCGCGTTCGTTCAGAACAAGAAAACGCCAGACATGAAGTCCCTTGAAGATTTGAAAGGTAAAACCATCGCGGTCAACAAAGGCTCGGCTTACGAGAATTGGTCCCGTGACAACGCCGCTAAGTACGGTTTCAAATATGATGTGTACGCAACGAATGCTGATGCCTTGCAAGCCGTTCAGTCGGGTCGTGCCTATGCGAATATGGCTGGCAATACTGTCGCTGCATGGGCAGTCAAGCAAAATCCCGCTGTGAAGATGACCTATGTGTTGCCAACTGGCTTGGTATGGTCGCTCGCCTTCCGTTTGGATGACAAAGAAGGTCGCGATCGTATTTCAAACGCCCTGAAATGCTTGAAGCAAAATGGTACGGTATCCAAACTTGCACAGAAGTGGTTTGGGTTTACGCCGGCTCCTGGTTCGGCCGCTGTGACACTGACGCCCGGGCAAGGTGTTCCCAATATGCCAGGCTACGATCCCACACCCGTCAACTTGAAGTGCTGATCTCGGTACACCTCTTTACTGTTTGGATTGCATGATGCAAAGCCCGATTTTGAAAATTGCCGGACTACATAAATCTTTTGGCGACAATGAGGTGCTTAAAGGCATTGATTTGAATGTCACAAAAGGACAGTTGGTTTTCATTATCGGGCCGTCCGGCTCTGGCAAGAGTACCTTACTGAGATGTTGCAACAGACTAGAAGAGCCTAGTTCGGGTTCGATTTTGGTGGACGATGAGGACATCACTGCAACCGGCGCAAATCTCAACCATATCCGTCAGAATATCGGTATGGTTTTTCAGCATTTCAATCTTTATCGACATATGTCTGTTCTGGACAATGTGACCTTGGCTTTACGCAAAGTACAAAAACTCCCAAAAGACCAAGCACAAGCGCGCGGCTTAGATTCGCTTAAACGTGTCGGACTGTTAGAAAAAGCTACGGCATTTCCTGATCAACTATCCGGCGGACAGCAACAGCGAGTCGGTATTGCTCGTTCAATTGCCCTACTTCCCAAAGTGGTGCTGTTTGATGAACCCACAAGTGCGCTAGATCCAGAGCTCGTAGGAGAAGTGCTCAAAGTTATGCGCGAACTCAAAGAGGATGGCATGACGATGGTCGTAGTGAGCCACGAAATGGGATTTGCGCGCGCGGCTGCGGATCATGTGGTTTTCATGGATGCAGGTCAAATTGTTGAGCAAGGCTCTCCATCGCAGATTTTTGGCGCGCCAACACACCCACGCACGCAGGCTTTTCTAGCGCGCATGAGCGATCATGCTGCTTAAGGATGGGTGATTGACGCGCATGGATCTGAAAGCACTCGTCTTTTCTTTTTTCAACCTTGAGATCGCCTGGGAATATTTGCCGGATATTCTCAAGGGAATGGTTGTCACGGTTGAGCTCGGGATCGTCGTCGCGCTGACCGGTTTGTTTGTTGGCATGATGCTCGCAGTATTGCGTGCGCTTCAAATCAAATCACTTAATTTTTTCATTATTTGTTTTGCCGACATCATGCGCGCTTTGCCGCCACTTGTCGTCATCATGATGTTGTTTTTCGCTTTTCCTTATATTCAAATTTCAATGTCGGCGTTTACCGCCACATGGCTGGCGCTTTCACTCGTACTGGCGGCCTTTGTCGAGGAAATTTGCTGGGCGGGTATCGTTTCCGTGCCGAAAGGCCAATCCGAAGCCGCGCGATCAACTAGCCTAAGCTGGCTGCAAAGTATGTTGTATGTCGTATTGCCGCAGGCCGTTCGATTAACGGTTGCACCCTTAACTAATCGCGTCATCGCTATTACGAAAAGTACAGCGTTGGGTTCGGTTGTCGGCTTGAGCGAGGTATTAAATAACTCGCAATCCGCCATGAGTAACTCCGGTAATGCGACACCTCTGATGCTGGGTGCGATTGGTTGCTTGGTGATCTTCATTCCAGTGGTTCTGCTTGGACGCTGGACTGAGACTCGTTTTCGCTGGAAGCAATAGAGAGCGCTATGGACGAGATATTTAAAAGTTTTTTTAACATTCCGATTTACATCGAAGTCGCGCCCTTTTTGTTAAAGGGTTTGCTCAACACGCTCTTGTTGTCGGCGCTGGTGATCCCCTTTGGTCTGGCAGCGGGACTGCTCGTCGGTGTGTTGTCGATCACGCTTAAAAAGCGCTGGGCACGCGCGCTCTTGGCCATCTACATTGATGTGTTCAGAGCTTTACCACCACTCGTACTGTTAATATTTATCTACTATGGTACGCCGTTCCTTGGGTGGGAACTCCCAAAGTTACTTGCTGTTGTCATTGGCTTTATGTTGAATAACTCTTCCTATTACGGAGAGATTTTTAGGGCGGGTCTTGAAAGTGTCCCTAATGGTCAAATCGAAGCGGCACGCTCAACTGGACTATCTGCAACACAAACCTTGATCCATATACAGATCCCGCAGGCAACGCGAAACGTGATGCCGGATCTCATTAGCAATACAATCGAGGTCATTAAGCTTACAACGCTGGCCAGTGCCGTCGCGATGCCAGAGCTGTTGCGTGTCGCCCGCGATGCACAATCGTTGTTCTATAACCCTTCACCGATTGTGTTGGCGGCGATTTTCTATCTATTGTTGTTGTGGCCGCTCGTGAGAATTCTGAGTCGGTTTGAGCACAAGAAAATGGGTGGGGGACATTAACAATTAAATCGACAACACTTCATCAGCTTGACTCCATTGCCACGATTTCCGAGCAAGAGGCAGATCCGATCGTGACAGCGATTTATGCCGATATCAAAGAAACATTGGGTGTGCCCTTTGTGAATCTGATTTGGCGGCATTTGGCCACCATACCCAACGGGCTCAGTATGACGTGGTCTTTGGCCAAGCCCCTCTATGTCAGCAAAGTCCTCAATGATTCTGCTCGTGCCCTGCGTAAGCAAACGACGCTGGTCGATAGCCTAACGCCTTGGCCTGATTCGGTCCGCACGACTTTAGGGTTGAGCGACCAAGATAAAAGCGAGATCGTTTTTCTTTTAGAGGACTACGGCCACGCAAACTCTCGCGCGCTGCTAGTTTTGTCGTACTTACATGCCAGCCTGACGGCTGAATTACTGTCCGGGAATGCCGTCGAGCACAAGGGGGCCAATCCTTCAGCACTGATCGATCCCTTGGCGCAAGTTGAGCAAAATAAATCCTCCCTGATCAGGCCTGCCCGACCCTTGCCCGCCACTGCCGACCTCTCAACGAGTGTCGCGGAGCTCGTCAAAATTTTGAATACTTTTGGCGAGTCGATCCCCAGCCCGGCTGAGCCGAGTCTCTATCGGCACTTATCTTATTGGCCTTCTTTTCTTGCGGCTTTTTGGCTCTCGGTCGAACCGATGGAGCGAGGTGGTTTGCTTGTTCGTGAGGCGATCGACATGCAAGAACGCGCCTCGAGTACGGTCAGTCATTGGAAGCCTGCGGCGTGTGCACAACTGGCGATCGCTTCTGACTCAGTCAGTCAAGTTCTCAGCAGTCTAGATCATTTTACCTATGCGGTGATCGGTCGCATGATTGTGCACGGCGATATGATGAAACGCATGATTGACTAAAGTACGAGTTCAAATGCTCTCAGGAAATCAGGCTTAATTGTAGGCCGCAGGGTTGGGAATCAAATTCCTAAGGTAATGTTTTAAACCCTTTTCCTCATCCCACTGACGCGCGTAACCGAGCGATACCTCTTCAAAGCGTGTGTGGTCCCTGATTTTTGTCCCACGCACATGCAAGTGACCGCTCACCACGATATCAGCGCGATAACGAAGATGCCAATCCTCGGTTTGTTTCGTGCCGCACCATGGTGAAAATCTTGGTATGCGTGGGATCAGGACTAGATCTTCTCTAAGTGGAAAGTGATTGATCAAAATGGTTCTAGCATCGGATGGAAGATCTTTGTCCAAACGTGCGCGAGTATTTTCGCAAAGCTGTCTAGACCAATCATCGATGGAGTGAAAGGGCTCAGCCTTGATGGCCACCTCATCCGTACAGACGCAATTTTCAGCCATCGCCCAATCGATGACTTGTTCTCGGGAAATATTTTCTGGTCTGAATGAATAGTCATACAAAGTAAATAAGGGCACGATCAGATGGCCTGTCAGCGGAAAAGTGAGCCAAGGATCCTCAGGTGTAACGACCCCATACTTTCTCGCAAGCGCAACCAAGGCAGCGTATTTCGATGGGCTATTGAGTCGTTGCTCTGCCTGAGTGACCAACCATAATTCATGATTACCTGGCACCCAGATCACGCGGGAAAATTTCTTGATGCAGAGTGAAAAAACCCACTCGAGATCCTCGATGCGTTCACATACATCGCCAGCCAAAATCAACCAGTCATCTGTAAAATCAGATAACTCTTTAAGCGCCTGTCGATTTTTCTCTGCACTAATGTGCAAGTCAGAAATAGCCCAAAGCTTCAAAGTTGTTCCCAAACATGTGGGGGAAAGTTGGCAGAGTCATAATGCTGTGCGTTGATTATTTTCAATTTAACTTCATGACTTTGAGGCGATCTAAGGCCTCTTGCAAGGGCGCATTACTGATAGCGTCTAAGCCAGCAAAAGGATTTTGAGAAGCGTAAGCCAGGTACAGCGCAGATAAACTGATCACAAAAAAGGAAAAAATACACAGATATTGAGCCGCTGGCTTTTTAAGCATCGCCATAGATAATATGACACACGAAGCGATTAGCGTGAGGGTGGCAAGAATTAGCCCGCGAGAACCAATTCTGTATTCACTTATTTCGATTCTGACGAGCCGTTCCGCCCGAATTCGCATGACAAGATTGCCGAGTTGCGAAGCTGTGAGTGCTGGCACCTTAGCCAAAGTGTATGGGTCGTAAGCGATGTCTGACATCACAGTTAGTGCTGTGAGGGCGTTGTGACTACTCTTACGAATGGAGCGCGCACTGCCTTGATGAATCGCTGGCCACTCTTTTTGCAAAACGTCTGAAACGTAAGTACGTGTTGCGGCCATGAGGGGTTCTCCGACTTCTGAGTCGATATTTAGTGATATGCGTCCAAGTGTACGAATTGCGTCCGCCTCTTGCAACAAGGAGGTCTTTGCACGGATATGGATATTTGAGATGTCACTGAAGACAAAAGCGATGCCCAATGAGAGCAAAACTATGGCTCCAGCGTTCAAGCCCGAAATATTAATGCCATCGAATTTATGAACTAATTCGGCGTGTCTTTTTGGGGAAAAGCACCAACGCATGATGAGATAGGCGACAGTAGCACTGAACAGAATGATGAGTAAAAAACTCAAGATCATTACAAGGAATGTATTCATTATCTTGACACGTTTTATATGTAATTATTATTCATTTAAATCAATCGAATGTGCAGGTTTCGATATCTAGCTAATATAATATTACAATACGACTGTACTGGATCCCAGCTTAGAATGCTAGGCAAAACTTGAATTAGACTAATCACGTTAATCAGTGAATGTTCATAGGATTTTATGCAAGCCGAAAAAACGTCT
Organism: uncultured Burkholderiaceae bacterium; assembly: GCA_963926265.1. GTDB lineage: Bacteria > Pseudomonadota > Gammaproteobacteria > Burkholderiales > Burkholderiaceae_B > Zwartia. Next base: position 76 of record CAWUWN010000085.1, on the reverse strand, counting down.
GAAGAGATCATAAAAATAGGCGGTGGCGAGAAAAGCCCGCATGCGATCAAAGCCTTAATCATTTCTCTTTTTGCCT
>CAWUWN010000084.1:0-4629 GCA_963926265.1 uncultured Burkholderiaceae bacterium | reverse complement strand
TACTAGCAGCAAGGGTCTCGAATACCCGAGGAACGTCACCTGACCAACCCGCAACGGGAGTCACGCGTTCACATATGTCGGGTCTGACCAACAAGTCGTTTAGACACCTCTTTTACCGATAACCGACCAACCCGCAACGGGAGTCGGCCGCTAACACAGAGCACGTGGACTACGGCACACCGCTCACCTCCACCTGATGGAAGTGTTTTTGTGTTGTCGCGCGCCTGAAAGCGCGGGCAAATCCGTAAAGGAAACCCAAATGGGAATCGTTATTCAATCCGCGCAGGACAAGCTTCTTGTGCCCGACCTCACCTGCAAACAAGCCCAAGAGGCTTTACAGGTATCAGCTACAACCGTGTGGCGCCTTCTCAAAAATGGCAAGCTGACCCAATACAAGATTGGAAATTCCACACGTATCCACAGACAGTCAGTGCTAGCGATAAAGACGGGGGGTGCCAAGTGAGTACAACGCACGATACCAATCGAAAAAATGACTTCTGGAAAAGTTATGCGGTAACAACTTTTTCTGGTACCTACGACTCGCTTAAAAGCCAACCTGGGGCCAACTACACCCAACTACAGCTGGCGACGTTGTGCGATCTAATGGATACGCCGGCCTGCATAGAGAAGCACGATGCGCCAGCAATCCTTCAATCAAGCTACAACGCTCACGATGCACGCACCCACAGCGTACAGCGCGCATTCGGCCAGTACGTCGTTCTGTGCGGGGACATCGACGCTGGTAGACATTCGCTTGATGCAATCAAGGCAGCAATGACTGACCTCCTAGGAAGTGACGTTGCCTACGGAATTTACTCCAGCGCAGGGGCAACGGTTGAAAAACCAAAGTGGCGCTTCTTTATTCCGTTGGACCAGCCCTATCCGCTCAAAGAGTGGGAACTCATGCACTTTGCGTTGGAGCACTTCTTTAGTGAGCGCGGGATTGTCCTTGACATGGCAATGGCGAGGGCAGGACAGCCTGTTTTTTTGCCGAATGTTCCGCCCAACCGACGCGACGCGAACGGAGAGCCTGTGTTCTATCAGTTCGTATTTAAGGACGGGCGCGCAGCATCTGCATCAGACGAGGAAATTTACACGTATGTCGAGTTTGAGCACGAGAGCAGGAAAAAAGCGGAAGCTGTAAAAAATCTTCACAAAGAAGACAGTCGTCGCCGGTCTGAGTCTCGGGCAGTGTCAGGAGTTGGGTCAACTATCGAAGCGTGGAATAGTGCGCACTCGATCAACGAGTTATTGCAGCGTCATGGCTACGCGCAAAAAGGCGACACTGATCATTGGCGTGGCCCCCAGCAAACCACCAGCAGTTACGCTTTCATAGATTGTGGTGACTACTGGGTTAGCTTTTCTGAGACTGCGAAATCTAGCCAGCTAGGCAGCATATCGCAGTCAGGCATCGCTTTTGGGGATGCATTTGACCTGTATGTTTTTCACGAGCATGGGAACGATATAAATAGCGCACTCAGGGCAGCCGGGGATGAGCTTACCGTCATCGATGCTGCCACTGGCGTAGTGCAGACGCTCAATGAAGCTTGGCGGTCGAAGCAGGTGGCAGCGAATGCGGATCGGCTTCTTAAACCTGACAACACCGCAGGGGCTGAGGATGTTTTAACTGACATAGAGCGTATTGCGGTGGGCACTCAAACGCAGGACGCTATCGCGCTTGTCTTTCGTAACCGCTTTGTCGGCAAGTTGCTTTACGCTCACTCCAGTGGGTCATGGATGGAGTACGACGGCATGCGTTGGCTAGTTGACGTTCTACTCAAACCTTTCGAGTACGTCCGTGTCATTGCCCGCGAGGCAAACGCGCGCAACAGTAAAGACCTGGCTCGTTCAACCTTCTTCGCAGGGGTCGAAAAGATTTGCCGAACAGACCCAGCTTTCGCGGTCTCTGGTGCGGACTTTGACACGGATCACCTGCTGTTGAACACGCCTGCTGGAGTTGTTGACCTGCGAACTGGCCAGCTGATTCCTCATAAGCCCGAGCAGATGCTCTCCAAGATCACAAGTGTGGCGCCGGATACGACACCCGCCTTCTTGTTTGATGCCACGTTGTTGGAGATATGTAACGGCGACAAATCACTAGTGGAGTTTCATCAAATGAGTCTCGGGGCTATGTTGTCCGGAGCTAGGGAGCAGCATTGGCTTTTATTTTGGTACGGCGTTGGCAGAAACGGCAAGAGTCTACTGGCCGATCTCGTGTTCGACATCCTCGGCGGCTATGCAGTAAAGCTACCCTCGAGCATGCTGATGTCGGTGCGGAGTGAGGCGCATCCTACAGAGGTGGCTAGCCTGTTGGGTAGACGCGTAGCTCTCTCCTCCGAGGTCCCAGAGGACGCACATTGGAATGAGTCGCGGATCAAAGAACTCACTGGTGACGGTACGCTCAGCGCGCGATTCATGCATCAGGATTATTTCCAATTCGCGCGAAGCCATAAGCACCTGGTATTGGGTAACTTTAGGCCGCAACTGCGTAGCACGGACATCGCGATCTTTGCGCGAATGAAAATGGTGCCGTTCAACGTCAGCTTTGCTGACCGCGAAGACCCCGACCTACCGGCTAAGCTGAGAGAGGAGGCGGGAAGTATTTTGCAGTGGCTGATCGAAGGTCACATGAAGTGGATTGCAAATGGGAAGAAGTTGCCTGCCTGTGCAGCCGTTGAACAGGCTGGCGAGGAGTATGCGTCGGTGCAGTCCACAGTTAAGCTTTGGATCGAGGAGTGCGGGATTCAGCTTGCACAGGTTGATTGCGGCGCTTCTGCACGGTCATATCCGACAGCCTCTGAGTTGTATACAAATTACAGAGAATGGAAGCTCGCACGCGGCGAATCTGCAACCAGCATGACACGTTGGGGTGACTACATGGCAAAGCAATTTGAACGCCGAAAAAGCTCGGGTGCTGTGCGATACATCGGTACTCGCCTGCCGCCAACGTCGTCGTACTTCAGCTAACCGCTGGGGTGGTGACCCCTGGTGACCCTTTTTTACTCCCTCACGCATAGAGAAACTTATTAGTGAAGAATTACCAAATAGGGTCACCACCACTCCCCACTGCGCTGCGGGCAGCGAGCCGATGGCGCTACGCGCGCGCGAAACGGGATTCACTTTTTTAAGCCAGTTGCTCCACCCTGTAATAGTGGACTTCCTTTGCTGCCGACACAATTTCCTTCCACGTCCAAAATCCTTTCGATTAATTTTTTTCTATTTTCGATGGATCGATCTAGTAAGAATTTATTAAAGGCGATTTTTGCTAATTTCTTTCTGAACTCTAGGCCTGCGGTCGATTGGCGCACAACACGTGTTTGGTGTGACGGTTTATGCCAACCACGGTATCGCGGTGCAGCCGCACACCAGCAAAAACGGCCAACTTACTCAATTCGATGTGCACGTCGTCATAACTGTAATGGCCGGCCACATAGCCCGGCAGCCTGCCAAAGCGTTTGAGTACACCCACATGGCTGTGGCCGCCACCCACCAAAAAGAGATCGGGAGCTATGGGCTGACTGGGTGTTTGCATGCGTTGTATGGTTGTTTGAAATTGTCTTGCAGCTCGTCTACGAGATGCCGCAGTGCGGCTCTTTCAGCTTGCTGGGCGAACAACGGGGCACGTGCCTCGCACTGAAGGTGTAATTGGTTGTAGAGCGGGTCAGTGCCACGGTTGTGGCAGCGGAGCAGAAGTTGCGCAAGTTGCTGGGCATCATCCCAGTCAAAGTAACCCAAGTAATCAGCGCCCAACATACCCACATTGCCAGCGACGCGCGAGGCTAACACCGGTGTGCCAGAGCGCACAGCCTCCATCAGCACGTGCGCACCGCCTTCCATAGCGCTGGTATGAACCAGCACATGGGCTTGCTGGATACGACGGCGGGTTTGGGCATGGGGCAGCGCCCCAAGCCAACGGTAGTTCGGACATTGATCGGCCGTTGTTTGGGCTTGCTCGCCCAACGAAGCGTCCAGCGCAGTACCGATATGGTCAATACAAATAGTGCCGTGTGGCGCAAGCAATTGCGCTGCATTGAAGAGCGTTTGCGGTGATTTCTCTTCGCGCAAGTGCCCGACCATGAGGGCGCGCAAGTGGCGGCTGGTTTTAGGCAGCGTCTGACGGGCACTGGTGGACTGAAAAATGACGCGGGCTTTCTTTCGCAGCGCTGGCGGCAAAGCCTCAGCACCGAGTTCTTGGAGAACCACCAAGCACTGGGCCACATGCAGAGCGCTTTTCGCAGCTTCATCGCTGTGAATGTCACGGTACAGGTCTGTGCCAGTCAACACCACAGCCAACGCAGGTGGCAGGGCTTTCTCTGAGCGCATGCGAGACCAAGCGGCAATGGTGGCGGCAGATTTACGCGCATGTAAAGCTAACATGGTGACATCAGCGGCAGCCGCGGGCCCGTCAGGCCAATGCGACGCAATGCGCACCTGATAACGCGGTTGCAATAATTGTTGCCAGCGCCTGGCTGTTTGCCAATTGCCATTGTTGGCATCGGCTAGGGCTGGACTGATAATGACAACCTGCTGTTTCATAAATTGGAATGATTATGTCACTCACACCAATTCCCCTCAGTGTTTCATGGCAGCCCGCCGTTCAAGCCCGCACGTCTAATGCGGCCATATTGG
>CAWUWN010000083.1:0-8620 GCA_963926265.1 uncultured Burkholderiaceae bacterium | reverse complement strand
AAACGCTGAAGATTAGTCGCGCTTGATACCGTTTTCCTTAATCACTTTAGACCAGCGTGCCATTTCAGCAGTTGTGAATTTGCCCAACTCTTCTGGTGAGCTAGCCTTCAGGTTCATTCCCATTGTCACGGTTAACTGCTTGTTGACATCAGGTTGTTTAGTGATCTTGACGATCTCAGCATTGAGCTTATCGATAATCGCCTTTGGTGTGCCGGCAGGTGCGTAAATTGCCCACCAAGCTTCAGCTGAGAAGCCCTTGAAACCAAGTTCGGCCATCGTAGGCACATCTGGCAATGACGCTGCGCGTGAATTACCAGTTACGGCGAGTGCACGCAACTTACCAGCACGGATATTGTTACCCAGCAAAGCGACAGTACCGATACCACCATCGACCTGGCCACCCAAAATGTCAATCGTCATTGGGCCACCACCTTTATAAGGGATGTGAACAAGCTTAAAGCCACCGTCTTTTTGGAGCAGCGTCATAGCCAAATGACCCAAGCTACCGCTTCCCACAGACCCATAGCTCACTGTGTCAGGCTTGGCTTTGGCTGCTTTGACGTAATCACCAAATGTTTTGTAAGGCTTAGAAGGCGCAGTCGCAAAAGCCATCGGCGCGGTACCCACCAACATCACCGGCACCAGATCTTTGACCGTATCAAAGGTCATTTTATTCATTAGATAAGGGTTGGTCGCGTGCGTATCGAAAGCGAATACAAAGGTATAGCCATCGGCTGGAGCCTTAGCGACGTAACCTGTACCGATCGCACCGGATGCACCCGTGCGGTTTTCAACAATAAACTGCTGCCCCAAGGCCGTGCTCAACTTTGCTGCAAACAAGCGAGCAAGTGGGTCGACGGAACCACCGGGAGGGAAAGGCGAGACAAAAGTCACTGCCTTGGTCGGCCACTGCTGTGCCGAGGCAATTGGTGACGCAGCAACTGCTAAGACACCGAGAGCCAAGCCTATATTACGAATGAGTTTATTCACCACAGTCACTCCTTACTCTATTTGATTTGAACGCGCTATCAGTCTTCACGATTCATTAGTTTATACCGATAGACTTAACGGACGCCTCCCGATAAACCCTATGTATACATGCTTAAAGCAGCTTTTCTAAGTTCTTGGCATACACCACAGTCTTGTTGACAAATGCTTCGTGATTATTTTCGACTGCATCCAGTTCGTAAAGATAATTCACCATCAGACTGCTCGACTGTGTCACGCCTTTTTTCGATAAATCTGCGGCCCAATTGATGTTGTAAAGTTGCGCACCATTAGACAGGTGGAATTTCGCCACGGCATCCCCCTCTTTTGTGCAGGTCTGCTGAGTCAGATAGATAAAACATAAACGCATTAAAGCGTTTTTTTCATCTTCACTCACATTTGAACTAGACCACCCTGCCGCAAGCGTCTTAGCCCAGGGCTGGCCTTTTGCACGCAAAAGTTTAAAAGCATCTGCGACCTTTGCACGTTTAGCTGGGAGCACATCAAACTGCTCGGCCGTCACGCTCGAATCCAGCCATTTCGTAAAGCCAGGGATTGGAGACAAGGTGCAAAAAGTTTTCACCGACGGAATCTCTTGCTGAATTTTCTCAGCGACACGCTTAATCAAAAAGTTACCGAGCGATACGCCCTTGAGTCCAGGCTGACAATTACTAATAGAATAAAAAATCGCTGTTTTAAATTTCTTGGGTTCAAGGGGCTCCGCCTTTTTGTCGAGTAAGGCACCAACCTCTCGCGCAATCGTCGGCACCAGCGCAACCTCAACAAAAATAAGTGGTTCACCCGGCAGCTGTGGATGGAAAAAAGCAAAACATCTACGATCAGGCTGTAGGCGTCTGCGCAAATCGTCCCAGCCATCAATCGCATGTACGGACTCATGCTTGATGATCTTTTCCAGCAAAATAGCCGGAGAGGACCAAGTGATCTCATGCAACTCCAGGAACCCAGGGTTGAACCATGAGCTAAAGACATGTTGGATGTCTGAGTCGACCGACTTCAAATTGGGATGCGCTTTCAGGTGTCCGAGCAGACGTTCACGCATTTTGACAATCGCATACGTTCCGCCAATCCCCCGGTTCAAGCGCCTCACGAGTTCTTGGCGGGCAGGTTCAACAGTAAGAAACAAATTCTTCAGACTGGAATGGTCTGGTTTATCCGCATAACGTTGTGCCGCCGCGAGGACTGCGGTCGGATCTGGACTAAAACTAATGGCCAGAAATTCAAAAAAACTCAATTGTTCAGACCGATCCAACGAGTGAAACGTTTCTAAAAATTTCGTCGCCATGCTTTGAGCATTTGTATCTCCCTTTTCGGAGAGCAAATTCAATGCAGTCTTTTTTGCCGTTTCAAGAGAACGACCCTTGATAAACCGTTCAAACATCAGACCTTTCTCCAAAGAGTGTACTTACTAAGCGCAAAGAGGCGTCTATCATCAGTATCCATTATCAGGACTCAATCATCTGCCAGGTCCGAAAGCTAAATAAACCTGAGAGCCGAGCAACTAAGGTACACCAGAAGCTCATGGGCGTGAGCAGAAGTCATAATTAATCTAAAATCCGATTTTTATAAAAGACGCGCAAATTTAAAAACAACATGCGCCCTCAATCCTTTAAAACAATGATAACGAACATAATCACCAGACAAATCATCCTCTTTTTTTTAGCAATCACGGCGTCTTGGAACGCACTTGCACAAACAGCTCCCGCGCAAGCGCTCGAGCCAGCTCAACTTCAGGAGGTGGCGACGCTTCTAACTGGAAGAGAGCCTGCAGCAGGCTTACCTATTGCAATTCGGGACAATCTAAAGTGGAAGATTTACACTAAAGAAGTTGAAAATAACTGGGCTGAATACACCAAAAAAATTGGTGATCCCATGGTCAGTTGGGCTAAAGAGCACCTCAGCATGACCACTAACACAATCTTTTATCCCTTTTCGGGTCCCGACTTTACGACCGTATACCGGTTGTTTCCGCAAGCCAAGCGTTATGTGATGGTCGCGATGCAGCATGCAGGTCGTCCGATGGATCTCGGTCATCACTCCCCTCTGATCACAGACCAAAGTCTTGAACAACTGACCTCTGCCTGGCAACTCTATGGCACGCATGGGTTTTTTGTCACCGAATACTTGGAGCGCTATTACTACGCCAGCCAGGGGAAAATTGGAGCGAGCACCTTTCTCACGATCTTTTTGAAGTTGCAGGGCTTTGAGATCGAGCGCGTCTCTCCGATCAAAGTGGGTGCAAACGGTAAAGTTGAAGAACTCCCACAGGACACAAAACTGTGGAGCTCAGTACGTTTCAATGCCACAAAAAATGGTCAACCCATCGTGCTGGATTACCTCAGGATTGACTTATCGAACCAAGGATTTCAGACGGCACCTGAGACATACAAGTTCATTCAACACATGTCAGTCAATCCGACACTGTTCAAAGCCGCCTCGCATCTGCCACAAAACAGCAATTTCAACATGATTGCCAACGCAGTCTTAGACAACGCGCCTTTAGTCGTTCAGGATGAAACCGGCTTGAACTACACCTCGCTTTCCAAAAATTTCGATAGTAAACTTTTCGGAAAATTCACTATTGCTCACAAAGCTTTTCAAAACTATCACGGTGATCTAGCCCGGGCGTTCGCTCAACGCCCAGACGTTCAACCTTTAAACTTTCGCTTTGGTTACTACAAAGATGGGAACTATGTGCTGATGGTGGCGCAACGCAAGTAACTCCGCCGCCGCAAGGATCACGACTGACGTGACAGATCGATTACCTAGGAAATACCAGCGTAAAGCTGGTATTTTTTTCATCTGAAGCCACGCGAATCGTCCCGCTGTGAGCGACCATGAGTGACTGCGTAATTGACAAACCGAGCCCCGTTCCACTTTGCGAAGGATGTGGTCGAGATTTTTCTGTACGAAAAAAACGATCAAACAAACGCGGCATTAACGTCTCATCAATAGATTGACCTTGGTTGATCACGCTCAACTCCACGGTGTCGGGTAACTGAACAATAGTCACTGTCACTTCCGAAGATCGATTGCCATGACGCAAAGCATTGGAGAGAAGATTACCGATCGCTCGTTGCACCATTAAGCGATCGCCTTGTATCGTTGCTTCACCATGCAGAACCAAGCCAATACCCGATTCTTCTGCGACAGCCTCATAAAATTCAAACAAGGCTTGCACCTCAGTTGCAAGCGCGACAGACTCGCGATGGGGCAATTCAAGGCCATTCTCAGTTTTGGCCAAATACAACATATCCGACACCATGCGAGCCAAGCGCTGAAACTCCTCAACGTTAGACGCCAAGATATCTCGATACTCCTCCGCCTCGCGCGTTCGCGTCAGCGTGACCTGTGTTTGAGTCAATAAATTCGTAATAGGGGTACGCAGTTCATGCGCTAAATCGCCGGAAAACTCCGAAAGTCTCTCAAAGTCTTGCTCTAAGCGCTCCAGCATGAGATTGAGACCTTGCGCAAGCTCGGTCAACTCCTGGGAACTGCCTTGTGTAGGCATCCGCACACTCAGTTGGCGTGAATCAATTTTTCGCGCACGCTCGTGCATCAAACGCAAAGGCGCCAAACCACGACGTGCTGCCCACCAACCCAACAGACCACTTAATAAGGTCGCACACAACAAATACACCACAAGCGTCACGTGCAGTTGTTCCATAAAATGAGCGTGATGGTGTGTGTCCAAAACTAACAAAAGTTGCTGACCATTGACAAGAGGTACTTTGATCCCCCTCAGGGTCTGACCCTTGGTTTGCCACTCATGAATCTGCCCAGAAGCTGGATTTGCAGCAATCAACGCAGAAAAATCTACCCCCTCGATCACAGGGCTCTGTTGCCCCTCCGCAGCTACGGCAATATACAGTCCATCGTGGCTATCCATTTGTTGTGCCAAAAGCTTTGGAACAGAGGCCGGAGAGGAAACCTGCGCTAGATTATTCTGCAGCAGGCTTGCCTTTCCTTGCAGGTAGGTCAGATCCAAATCCACAAAGTGCGCGTAAGTCGCACGGGCCACCATTACTCCCAAGCCACAGAGCACAAGCGCCGAGATCAACGCATAAAGAATCGTTAAGCGTGTAACGAGAGTCAGACGTCGCAGCATCAATCCGGATTTCCATTTTCAAGCATATAACCCATACCTCTGACGGTCTGAATCAAGCGCACATCAAACCCCTCATCTACCTTGGCACGTAATCTGCGTATGGCCACTTCGATGACGTTAGTATCACTGTCAAAATTCATATCCCACACGAGCGAAGCAATCAAAGAACGCGGCAGCACCTCACCCTCGCGACGCATGAGTAGTTCAAGCAGGCCAAATTCTTTAGGCGTTAAGTCGATGCGTCGTCCTGCACGCGTCACACGGCGGCGCATAAGATCAATCTCTAAATCCGCAACTTGCAAGCTGGTGCTTTCTATTGCAGTCCGGCCACGTCGTAAAACGTTGCGCACACGCGCCAACAACTCTGCAAAAGAAAAAGGTTTAACTAAATAGTCAGCAGCGCCTAACTCTAAACCATGAACCCGTTCTTCAACTTGATCGCGGGCAGTCAGCATAATTACGGGAGTCGTGATGCCAGCCTGCATCAATGCCTGCAATACCCCCCAGCCATCCATCCGAGGCAGCATGATATCCAAAATGATCAGGTCTTGATCGCCCTCCACTCCAAGATGCAACCCATCTAAACCATCTTGAATGAGATCCACGAAAAATCCCGCCTCGCGTAAGCCTTGGCTCAAATACTCTCCGGTCTTGGGTTCATCCTCAATAATCAGTATTTTCACTGGGCTACACTCCATGATGCAGAACAAGACATCTCACATATGAGTCAATATACCTGAGTGCTAGATTCACGCTTTCTGCCGTTAGTTCAACATAACAATTTTGTAATCTTTGCGTCATGTCCACTTCACTTACAAAGTACTAATATTAGGTAGTACCTTCTTTTTTTCTTTATTCAGGCAACAATGCGACTGACTAAATTTCTTACCGCCCGGTCTATCTTGCTCATCGCGCCGCTCTTGAGCACAACGCTTTTGATGCTAGCGATTTTTTCGCATGCCACTGCTCAAACAATCAGTCCTTCTACCCCACCCCGTCAACAGTCTGATGGTCTGCTTTGGCGTAAATCGAATGCCGAGGTTGGTCGCTACGCTCGTGGTCATATTGATCTACTCAAAGCCGAGCGGGGTCGCATCGAGAGTGATGCAAAATTGACGAAGGGTATTTTTAAAGAAGATCCTAGCTCACCCGAACTATCAGAAGAAGCTGCCCGCAAAGCTGTCCTGACACTTCATGCCGACCTGCTCTCTGAACAGGCAATCAGTGGCCTGGAAAACTTCACCAGAAATACTCAACTGCTCACGCTTCTTCAAGCCACCCAAGCACTTTGGATCAAGGCCGTCGCTGCTAAAGAACAACTTATTATTCAATCTCGCCTGACAGAAGCAGCTAGCGTCTCACTAGAGCTCGCTAAGCGTATGGAAAAAGTCGGTAACTGGGGACGCAATCGACTGATTGATGTAGAAATCAGCTATCAGTCTGCGCTTAACCAGTTGCTACTCGCGGATCAAGCCGCTTTCAACAGCCGACAAATACTTATTAAACAACTGGGCTCAGAATATTGGCGGTTACCCAGCGCCCTGCCTAAACCGGTCAGTCTAAGTGGTCTGTCGGAGCTACTCACACCGCTGGATCAACAACATACTGAATTGTTGGCGCGACATCCACATTACGGTTTGATAGAAAAAGAAGCGCAATATTTTGAAAATGCAGTAGGTCCGGCGATGCTTGAGCAATGGCGCCAACAACTCGATCTCTTACTGTCTACCAGCACCAATTGGACGAGTGTCATACCAACGCTTGATCGCACCAAGATTCTTTGGAATCACGATCTTGACCAAGCCATCAAAACGCGTGCTGAGGCTACGCGTATGCGCATCCAGACAAAAAGTGATTTACTGCAAGCCCGTGAACACCTTCGCGCTGCGCATACACAGGCCTTTGACATTTTGAACACCTTGCAAAATCTTTATAGCAGTGCTGAGGAGGAAGCCCTCATGCGCTATAACGGTATGTTTATCAGCACTTGGGAGTTAATTGCCAAGGCACAAGACAAGATGCAGGCCGAGCTTGCGGTCGCGCAAGCTAAACAATCATTCTGGATTGCCCTAGCTGACATGCGCGCCCTATTGGCAGGAGCACCCTATGCAGGTCCTGGCGGCAATGTCGGCGGACCAGACAGCAACAGTTCTTCTAGCAAAGGCCACTGATCGAACATGGAACGCAGAGACTTTATTCACCAAGCGCTTGTGGGCCTAGCCGGCACAGTGACTGTTGCAACTGTAAGCCAGCACGCTCTCGCCAGCGTGCCGGAACCTATTTATCAACCGAGTGCAGGTACAGCGCCACCATGGCGTGGTCCTGAAACTGAAGGTGCCCAGGCGCGCTATCGACCCGTTGTCACCCTAAATGGCTGGACCCTCCCTTATCGCATGAATGAAGGCGTGAAAGAGTTTCATCTCGTTGCTGAACCTGTCGTACGCGAAATGTCACCTGGTTTCAAGGTCAATATGTGGGGTTATAACGGACAGAGTCCAGGTCCTACCATCGAGGTAGTCGAGGGAGATCGTGTCCGTATTTTTGTGTCAAATCGGCTACCTGAAAAAACTACAATCCACTGGCATGGTCAAAGACTCCCAAATGGCATGGATGGCGTAAGCGGACTCAACCAGCTCCCCATCCCTGTAGGCAAAACTTTCGTTTATGAGTTTGTTGCCAAACGACCGGGGACCTTCATGTATCACCCCCATGCAGATGAAACAACCCAAATGGCGATGGGCATGATGGGGTTTTGGGTAACACATCCCAAAACCAAGCATCCCAACATCAGCGAAGTCGACCGGGATTACTGTTTGTTGCTTAGCGCCTTTGATGTCGAACCTGGCAGCAAAACACCCAAGGTCAACACAATGCTGGACTTCAATATTTGGTCTTTTAATAGTCGTGTCTACCCCGGAATTTCTCCTATGGTGGCCAAGCTAGGTGATCGCGTTCGCATCCGTGTCGGCAACCTGACAATGACGAACCATCCGTTTCATGTCCATGGTATTGAGTTTGAGGTTACCGGCACGGATGGCGGTCCTGTCCCAGTTGCTGCCCGATGGCCTGAAGTGACGCAAGATATCGCGGTCGGTCAGATGCGTCAAATCGAATTTATCGCCGATGAGCCGGGAGACTGGGCGGTTCATTGTCACAAGAGTCATCACACCATGGGTGCGATGGGTCATGACGTCCCGACAATGATTGGGATCAATCATCAGGGACTGGTAGGTCGCATTCAGAAAGTCGTACCTGACTACATGTTAATGGGTGAGCGCGGTATGTACGACATGAAAGAAATGGAAATGGAGCTACCTCCAAATACCCTTCCAATGATGACGGGTACGGGTCCTTATGGGCCTATCGGTATGGGCGGCATGTTTACTACACTCAAAGTGCGCGAGGATTTAAAGCCCGACGACTACTCTGACCCGGGCTGGTACAAGCAGCCATCGGGGACCCAAGCCTATGAATATAAAGGCAATGCCCTACCCGTCAGTCGAGAGA
>CAWUWN010000082.1:0-20700 GCA_963926265.1 uncultured Burkholderiaceae bacterium | reverse complement strand
ATGACAATCGCCGCCACACCAGCAGGTTCTCCACATTTTCACTATCGCAACGGTGAGTTGTTCGCCGAAGGGGTTGCACTATCGACTCTGGCCCAACAGCTCGGGACACCTCTCTACGTATACTCGCGTGCCGCCTTAGCGACAGCGTGGACATCCTACCAAGAGGCGATCGGCACGCACCGTGTCCTAGTCTGTTTTGGCATGAAGGCAAACTCAAACCTTGCCATTCTCAAAGAATTTGCACGCTTAGGTAGCGGTTTTGACATCGTCTCAGGCGGTGAACTGGCCCGTGTCCTCGCGGCGGGCGCCAACCCTGCCAAGGTTGTATTTTCTGGCGTCGGCAAACAAGATTGGGAAATGAAAGCCGCACTCGAAGCAGGTGTAAAGTGTTTTAACGTCGAATCACTTCCCGAGCTCAAGCGCCTGTCAGAAGTCGCGACGCGCCTTGGCAAGGTCGCTGCTGTTTCGTTACGTGTCAATCCTGATGTGGATGCCCAAACGCATCCCTATATTTCAACCGGCCTCAAAGAAAATAAATTCGGTATCGCGATCGAAGAAGCACCTGCCGCTTATCAGCTCGCTACTTCTCTTCCGGGCCTACACGTTGTGGGCGTAGACTGTCATATTGGGTCGCAAATCACTGAAGTCAGCCCCTATTTAGACGCGCTCGATAAGCTACTAACGCTAATCGCACAGCTGGTTGGTCTAGGTATTACTCTCAAGCATTTAGACTTAGGCGGTGGTTTGGGCATACGCTATGACGATGAAACGCCTCTCGCACCTAAAGTCCTACTGGACAATGTATTCGCCCAACTCAAGGCGCGTGGGTTTGAACATCTCGAACTCGTGCTCGAGCCTGGTCGCTCGCTCGTCGGTAACGCCGGTGTGTTGTTGACCTCTGTGCAATACCTCAAGCACACAGAGGCTCGGAATTTTGCAATTGTGGATGCGGCCATGAATGACCTGATGCGTCCTGCTTTATACGAAGCTTGGCACGGCGTATTGCCGCTCCAGCCCCGCACAAGTGCGCAAACACTCTATGACGTTGTCGGGCCTGTCTGTGAAAGCGCTGACTGGCTTGCACGCGCCCGAAAGCTCGCACTCAACGAAGGCGATGTGTTGGCAATAGAGTCGGCTGGCGCCTACGGCTTTGTGATGGCGGGCAATTACAACAGTCGTCCACGTCCTGCCGAGGTCATGGTAGATGGCGAACACGTTTATGTGATTCGCCAACGCGAAACCTTTGCTGATTTGATCCGCGGTGAAAGCTGCCTACCTGATTAAACTAACAGACTAAGCGCGGGCAAGTAAGCCATTAAAAAAACTCACCGTGTTGGTGGCGAGAGTCTCAAGGTGATAACCACCCTCTTGCACCACCAGCGTGGGTAATCCCAATGCAGCGACTTGCTTACCTAGGCGATTAAAACCCTCAGTTGTGACCGCAACTTTGGTCTGCGGGTCATCCTTATACACATCGAAACCCAAACATAGCACCAGTGCGTCTGGCTTAAAAGTCTCAATCGCTTTAATTGCTTGCTCTACACGTTCAAAAAACACGTCTTCACTTGAGCCATGCGGCATCGGCAGGTTGAGGTTGTAGCCTGAACCTGAATGTGAACCTATCTCGTCTTCAAAGCCAGCCGTGACAGGGTAAAAATTTGTCGGATCACCATGCACGGATACATACAGCACATCATCGCGCTTATAGAAAATTTCCTGCACACCCTGGCCATGATGCACATCAGTATCCAAAATCACCACACGTTGAAATTTTTCTCGTAACTGCTCTGCTGCAATCGCTGCATTATTGAGATAACAAAAGCCGCCCGCGGCATCTTTGCGAGTGTGGTGCCCTGGAGGGCGACACAAAGCATACGCCTTGTTATCTCCCGCCAAAAGCGCTTTCGCACCGGCAATTGCGGATTGAGCGGCCCAATACACCGTCGTCCATGTGTGCTCCCCTACCGGACAACTGCCGTCCGCCAAGTACTTACCCGCTTTGGCCAAAATGCCCCGGAGTGCATTCGGCTCTCGTACATAGACGTTGGAGATCACCTCATCACCCCAGTCTGGCCCCACCCGCTTCCATTCGGCATGCGCAGTTTGAAGAAACGACAAATACGCCACATCGTGAACACGCAACAAAGGCTCCATACCAAAGTCACTTGGCTCCAAGACGGGAAGCTTGAGCTCGGCGAGTCCTTTTAAAATTTGCTCTGCGCGCTCAGGAATCTCTTGGGGTACACGCATCTTGCCACGCGACAAATAGGTTTGTGGATGATGCAACTTTTGTTTGGGGTGAAAAAAGCTCTTCATCAAGTCTCCAGGATTTAACGCATGCGCCGAAGTGATCGGGCCTTTAAAGATGAAATTAACATGGGTAATGTCAAGGCCAACCCCGCGGCCACAATGAGCCCGATCCCAGCAAAAGACTGTAGGCTGGGGCGTTGCGCAAAAAATAGTTCACTCCATACCACTGCCAATGCCAACTGAAAATAATTGAGCGGCGCCAATGTCGAAGCAGGCACGCGCTTGAATGCCAGAATCAATAAATACTGGCCTACGCCCCCACAAGCGCCCATCAATAGCATTTCAAACATATCGCGACCTGTTGGCCACACCTGAGGCCAAAACACTACGATCACGCCTAGGCCCATAAACCAACAGGTGCTTGCAGCATAAATAAACATCTGTTCACTTTCTACTCGATTTGTCAGCTTACGCGTGAGTAGCTGCACCATCGAGTAAGCACAAGCAGACGTAAACATCAGGGCACTTCCTATCCAAGACAATTCGCCACCGGGATTGACGATCAGCAACATGCCCGCCATACCGACGAAGACCGCGGCATACTGTTTCCAACTCACACGTTCACCGAGGACAAAAGGTGCCAAGATCACCACGATCAGGGGGGCGACAAAATAAATTGCCGTCCCCTCGGCAAGCGGCAAATACTGTAAAGCAGGCATAAAGCAAATGCCCACCACGCCAAGCATCGCACCGCGGAGTAACAAAAGTAGCCTAGCTTCTTTAGGTGCGTGAACAGACACGCCTTTAGCGTGCAGTACGGTAAAGGCCAGCACTACGATCACTGAATAACGCGCCATATTGACGAGAGGCGCTGAATAGCGGTGAACAAGATCTTTTGCAAGTGCGTCCAACAGAGAAAAGCAAGTCAGTGCGCATAAAAAAATTCCGCAACCAACCAGCCACTGACGCTGTTGAGACGGCGCAGTCGACTCTGGCAAGCTTTTGGCTGAGAGAGTCATATCGACAATCTAATTTGAGTTGGCAGTCGGGCGACGATAGAGCGGGATCAGCAACATCAAAATCACAATACCGAGTATGGACAACACACCATAACTGAGACCATAACTACTCAATACGCTGGCCAACACACCAAACAGTGGGGGTCCAACCATCACACCTAAAAAGGTGATGCAAAGCGTGCCGCCTGTGGCGACTCCAGCTTGGCCCTTAGGAGCTTGCCTGGCAATTTCAGCTAGAAATACACCGTTCCAGCCAATCGCAGAAGAACCAAAAATCACCAATACCGGGAATAAGAACCATGGGGAAGACTCGGGTCCCAACAACGCTGTACCAAGCGCTCCGATCACCAAGAGCACCGCGATCACAATCAACATCATGGTCGCACCAAGCCAACGATCGGACACATAACCCCAGAGCATACGTCCTGATACGCCCGCCGCTTGAGCGACCGTTAATGCACCCCCGGCCGCCACCAAGCTCCAACCTAAGTCCTCGTATAAAAACGTCACTAAATAACCCATGAGGGCCATCTGGGCGATCGAGAACATAAACGACATATACGACAACTTACGCAAGGTACGGTGACTAAAAATAAGCTTGAGCGGCAAGACAAAACTCGTGGCTAATGAAGGTCTGACCGTCGGATCGCGATCGTCATCTAAGCCCTCTCGGAGAGGCTGCACGGCCCACGCACAAATGGCGCAAGCAACTCCCGCACAAATAAACGCCCACTGCCAGCCAATCCATATATTGAGTGATGGAACCGTCGCGCCTGCAATCATGCCGCCCAAGGGAACACCTGTCTGCTTGACCGAGAAAACAAAGGAGAGCTTTTCTGGAGGTGTTGATTTGATCAACAAATGCGAGCTTGCGGGTGTAATGGGCCCATAGCCAGCGCCGATAAAAAGCGCCCCCAAGGCGATGGTTTCAACGTAGGGTATCGAACAAAGAAAAAGACCAATGGCGGCCAACACGAGACCGGTCTGGCTGAGGCGAATCGCCCCCCAACGTTTGACGGCTGCCCCGCCTAACAAAGTCGCGACCATTGCGCCAAAATAGGCAAGCGCAACATAGGCGCCCAAGTAATTGGTTGGAATTCCGACATCTTTGGCCACTGCCGGTGCAACCACCGGCAAGTTCAACAAGGCCATTGCAACAAGAGACTGTACTGTGAGGGTCGCAACCAGCACGACCCATGGTTTAGCAGGTGTCAAAGCGCACCATAAGAATGAAGACCTGAAAGAAACATGTTAACGCCCAAAAAGGCGAAACAGGTAACCAACAGACCAACAAGTGCCCAATATGCGGCCATCGTGCCACGTAAGCCTTTCATGAGGCGTAAATGCAACCATGCGGCATAGTTCAGCCAGACAATCAATGCCCAAGTTTCCTTGGGATCCCACTGCCAATATGCACCCCATGCGTCTGCGGCCCACAGAGCACCCAGGATCGTGGCGACTGTAAAGAAAGCAAAGCCAATTGCGATCGCCCGATACATAATGTCGTCAAGCACCTCAAAAGAAGGCAGGCGAGCGGCAATCGGTGCGCGGAACAACAAGATTGTCCCGACGATCAAGGTACCGATACCAAAATAAATCATCCAGGTTGCGGACAGACCTTCGGAACGAAACACCATGGGTTCAGCTGCGAGCAAAACACCCAAGATAAATAACGGTGCGAGCTTAAGCCAAGATTTGGTTTGCCCATGCTGCTTGACCAAATAAGCGAAACCCACCATGGCTGCAAGCGAAAATGTGCCGTAACCAATAAAGTTGGCAGGTACATGGATTTTCATCCACCAGCTTTTCAGCGCGGGGACGAGTGGCTGAATTTGGTAGGCCTCTCTCGTAAAGGAATACCACAATAAAAACACAACTGAAGAAGTCACCACCAACAATACAAAGCCGCCCAATGCGCGGGTGCCATAGCGACGCTCGTAATACAAATAGAACAGCGCCGTCACTAGGGCAAATAAAACAAATACTTCGTAAAGATTACTGACTGGGATATGGCCCAAATCAGGGCCCATCAAATGCCCTTCTCGCCAACGTACCAACATACCCGTTGAACCGGCGAAGACTGCGCCCCAGGTCAGTGCGGTCCCCAACCAAGCCGCCGTCGGGCTAACAAACCCTGCCCAATAGCAAAAGGTCGCAATGACGAACAATACCGACATCCAGAGAATCGCCGACTGCGAAGAGAGCAAGTATTTCAAAAGAAACGCTTGATCTGCGCGCGCGAGATCTCCTTGGTATAACCAGATCGCAAAGCCCGCAGCAAGCGCCATTGCGATCATGAGTGTGCGCAAGGGACGCCAAAGCCAGCTTAGCCATGTCAGAAATGGCACCGTAAGGACCAGGATAGTTTTTTCGTAGTAATCCATGGCCTGACTATATTGATTCAGCGCAAAGCCCGCCCCGATAGCAAGCAATACAAAAAACAATACATCCGACCAGTCGGGACGTCCACGCTGGACACGCCCATCACCCGACTCCGACAAATCATCCCAATCGTTTGCAACAGCAGCAACGGGTTCATTCATAGCGATATCTCATTAGTCAATGTAGGGGCTTGCCAGTTCGGCTAAGCTTGGTTCAGGCGCATCAACGCCTGCTTGAAACGATCAAATTCTCGATTGAAATCGAGTGTACGCTTTTGTGAAGTCATTGCCGCCAATACTCTCGTCCCCCCTGAGGTCTCCTCAGGACGCAGCCACACCCAAATTCGGCGATCTCGCACATAAAACATCGTAAATACACCAATCACCAATAGCAAACAACCAATATAAACAGTGATTTTTCCTGGTGTACGACTTACTTGAAACACACTGGCTTGCACATGCTCAAAGGTTTTGAGCGTCATCATGATCGGGGAGGGGTAGAGCGCCAGGTCTGACAATGCTGCGACGGCGAGCCTGGACCAGTCAGCGATTTCTTCCATCTTTTCGGGCGTGTTTGGCAAGGCCGCCACTCCTGCACGCTCGCGCGCAACATTGCGCAATTCAGCAATCGACGAACCAAGCAAACGAATAATGATGTCTGCAGCACGGCGTTGTTCTGGTACTGGGACATTTTTTTCAAGGAAGTTCGAAATTGCGACGAGTCCACCCGTTGCGAACGTATCCAGTGCTCGCTCAGCCGAAATTTGTAATGCCTTTTGTTCCTCGGGGCTACCACTGTAATTAGCCACTAGGCGTTGCGTTGCAAGCTGCCTAGCAACCGGGTCCGCCAGCGCCGCTCTCAAGCGCATAAAGTCTGCCACGGAGCTTTCTTCGTCAACCGGCAAACGTAAATAACGAAAGCCTGCTTTGCCAGGCTCCTGTACGCCTGCCAACATGATACGGGCCCCATCCAGATCGATCGGTACCATATAGTTATGAAATAGTGTTGACTGACCGCTTGCATCCGTCACGCGATACTCAACACTTGGGCCAATATTGCGCAGATTTTTATTCACCTTACCCGCAGCGCTACCGGTGACTGCGGCCACATGCTCTCCAAAGGGCTTTGGTGCAGAGGGGTCACCCGCAGACAAATCCTCGACATTGATTGGCCGCAGCTTAGTCACCTCAACTTTGAGCTCCTTGCCTGCGGACTTCATCGTGACGTCGCTGGACTGACCTACTCGCGACTTCAGCTCAAAGGATTTGTCACTTGGGCCTGCGAGCGCATATCCCACCAACTCCACCTGACTGCCTCCATCGTCAAAGCTCGACTGATAAACCGTGACACCCTTAAAGTGCAAAGGCTCATTGACCTCAATCGTTGCGTCGAATTTTTTACCTGTGCCAGGGTCTGTCACCTCAACCAAGCTTGCGAAACGGCTCGGCATGCCTGTGGAGTAATAATCAACGATAAATTTTTTCAAGGTAATGCTAAATGGCAAGGGTTGGACCAATGCACCATCATCCACATTGACTACTGCAGTATCTCGAGAGCTGCCTTCTGGAATCAACACGTTCGCACGATAGCTAGGATTATTTATAGACAAGCGACCGCGCTCAGGCACATCCGCGATCAGCATATTTTCAACAATAGGTGTCTTGCCCATGAGCCACACTTGCAACCTCACCGGCAACTCACTATCCAACAATCCACCCACACAAATAATCACAATCGAGGCGTGAGCGCAAATATAACCAAGCCGATTACCGCTCCCGCGCTTAGCCGCGAGCAAGACTGAATCGCCCTCATCGCGCTGACGAACAGCGTACCCCTGGCGCTGAAGCCAGGCCTGTACGGATGCCGTTGCTGCAGTGACTCCGCGTGTCGTATCAAGCTCCACGCGATGGTGAAAAGATCTCAAGCTAGAGGTGCGGATATGCTCGCGAAATGAGCGCGCTTCCTTGAGCATCTTTGGGGCATTACGAATTAGACACAAACTGGTCGATGTCACAAGAAACGCCATCGTGACTAAAAACCACCAGTTGTTATAGATATGCCATATTGAAAAGCGATTGAACACATCAAACCAGAAAGGCCCAAACATATCTATGTATGCATTGGCGGAGCGCCCCTGTGGGATCACAGTGCCAATGATGCTTGCCAAGCAAATAAAAACAAGCAAACTAATCGCAAAACGCATCGAACTTAATAGCTCGATGAAGTGTGCAAACGGTCTCGATGCGGTAGTTGTCATAGTGTCTTTGTTGCCATAAATACGAGGACTTTTGTGTGCATAAAAAAAGGGCGCCATTCAGACACCCCTTTTCTTATCACACGCTAAACGGTTAAACCGCCATGCTCGTTCTTAAGACGATTTTTAGCGCAAACCAGCTGCGTAGTCAGACACCGCTTTGATGTCCGCATCGGACATACGACCTGCGATTTGATTCATCATCGCCGAATTGCCGCGGTGCCCAGCACGGAAAAGCTTGAGCTGGTCTTCGATATAAGAGGGATATTGTCCACTTAAACGTGGATATTGTGCCGGAATACCTGCTCCATTGGGTGAATGACACCCAGCGCAAGCAGGGACATTACGTTCGGGGATGCCGCCACGCCAAATCTTTTGTCCTTGCTCGACCATTTTTTTATTGGTCGCTGTGGCAGGCTGAGCCAACTTTTGCAAGGACAAGAAATAAGCGAGGTTTTGCATATCCGCCTCGGTTAGTGAGGAGGCCATCACCTGCATCACTGAAGGTGCGCCATCCGCACCATTGCGAAGCGCTGTTTTAGCACCTGGCTTGATTCGGAATTCAACGAGTTGCTTGTACAGATACTCGTGTGACTGGGCTGAAATATTAGGATTGGCGGGGATCGTGCTGTTGCCAGCCGCTCCGTGACAGGAAGCACAGGCCACAACACCTCTAGCAGCATCGCCCTGTTCGTAGAGCTGCGCACCCTTTGCGGCATCGGGCTTGGCAGGCCCCTTGACAGGGCCGGCAGCCATACTAGTAGATACGGCAGACACCCCAAGCAGCAACCCGCTCACAAGCACTATCTTAGACACTACCTTGGACAGCACACGCTTCATTAAAGACCTCGACGCTTGTAATCTTTATAAATCAACAACTTCTAAACCCAAGATTATACAATAGCGGTTGAGCTTATTCTTAATGGCCCTCCTAGTGTCCATCTTGCACCGCGCTTCGTTTTTCACTTCAGCCGCCCGGCTGGATCAATTACCCTTTCCTGGAGCCCCAGAAGTATGCTTCGTGGGCCGCTCCAACTCGGGCAAATCCACAGCTATTAACGTTCTGACCAACCAGAGACGGTTGGCATTTTCTAGTAAAACACCAGGCAGAACTCGTCTCATTAATATGTTTGGTATGCCCGACCCCCTTGATCCTGAAGGGCAGCTCGGCTTTTTAGTCGACTTGCCCGGTTACGGCTATGCCTCAGTCGCACAACGTGCCAAAGAGGAATGGGCCGATATTCTCGGAGGTTATTTACAAACGCGAGAATCGTTGGCAGGTATCGTGCTGCTGATTGATATTCGACGCGGGGTGACCGAACTCGATCGTCGTCTCGCAAATTGGATCGCACCGACTCGACGACCCGTAATGGCATTATTAACCAAAGCGGATAAATTTCCCTACGGTCAGCGCATCAAAGCAGTCTACGCAGTCAAAAAAGAGCTCGAAGATATCGGCGCGCTCAATGCCGTTCCGTTCTCCGCGACAGCTCGGATTGGTCTCGAAGAGGCCACCCTCCAAATCGAAAACTGGATTTCCCCCAAGGTCGTACCATGACAACACCACATCTCATTCTTGCTGATTTTCCTGCCAACCGTCCACGGCGTCTGCGTCGAGATGACTTTTCACGACGCCTTGTTCGCGAGCACTCACTCTCAGTGGATGATCTGATTTATCCCGTTTTTGTCGTTGAAGGTACGGGAGTACGTCAACCTATCGCCTCCATGCCGGGGGTTCATCGCTACTCGCCAGATACAATTATCGAGGTGGCGCGTGAATGTGTCGAACTGGGTATTCCTGTCATGGCACTGTTTCCTGTCATAGACCCTTCTCTCAAAGCACTGGATGGCGCCGAGGCGATCAACCCAAAGGGGCTCATTCCTCGCGTGGTTGCCAGTCTGAAAAAGCACTTTCCCGATCTCGGGTTGTTAACCGACGTTGCCCTGGATCCCTACACCAGCCATGGTCAAGATGGTGTGATTGATGAAAACGGCTACGTCATGAACGACATCACAGTCAAAATCTTGACGCAACAAGCTTTGGTTCAAGCACAAGCAGGTGTGGATATTGTTGCGCCAAGCGACATGATGGATGGTCGTATTGGTGCGATTCGAACCGCGCTCGAAGCTAATAATTTCATTCATACCCGCATCATGGCCTACTCAGCCAAATTCGCTAGTGCTTTTTATGGACCATTCAGAGATGCCGTAGGCTCAGCAGCGAACCTGGGCAAGTCCAATAAGCTGGTCTATCAGATGGATCCAGGCAATATTGACGAAGCTCTGAGAGAGGTGGCCGCCGACCTGCGTGAAGGCGCTGACATGGTCATGGTCAAGCCAGGCATGCCTTACTTAGACGTATTGCGTCGAGTCAAAGACGCCTTCCATGTACCCACCTTTGCCTATCAAGTTAGCGGTGAGTATGCGATGCTCAAAGCGGCGGCAGCTAATGGCTGGCTAGACCACGACAAAGTCATGATGGAATCGCTACTTGGATTCAAGCGTGCGGGTGCAGATGGGATTTTGACTTATTTTGCTCCGGCCGCGGCAAAACTCCTCAAAGCTTCGACTTAGCTCGAGAGCTCGGCTGAACCAAGCGCTCAAGCCGAGCTTGTTTTCGCAGCAGCATTCAAGTCTGCCTGGCGCAATTTCAATCGCCAAGCAAAAAAACAAGCAAGCAATGGCAAGCCAATAATCCCAACAGGGAAAACCGCAGACAAGCCAAAATTGTCACCCAGCCAAGCGCACGCCGCCACACCGAGAGACTGGCCCAGAAATAAACACGATGCAAATAAAGACACCGCCGAGCCTCTCGCAGACGGGGCCATTTGGGTGGCGTGTGTCTGCAAAACAGCATGTAAAAAGTAATAGCCTAGGCCAGACAAAATGCTCGCCAATACACCCCAATACCAAACTGTCGAGAGCATAAAGGCAGCATAAGCAACCGCCATTGTGAACCCACCTGTTAGTGCAAGCCTGCGCTCTCCTAACCATTTCACAAACTGATTGGCACGAATTGCATAAATAAATGCACCGAACGCAAAAAACCCACTGATCATGCCCGCCCATGAAACAGGTATGCCATGCCGCTCATGCAAAAAAGCCGGCACGAAGGCGAGAGGGCCAAAGACAAAGACACCTTCGATACAAACAATGACCAGCACCATCACAGCCCAACGCGTTGACACGACTTGCATGAGAGGCCCGAAAATTCTTGCGCCTTGACTAGGTGTATGAGGTTTTTCTGGAACGGATCGACGTTTCGAAATGAGCAAACCACCAACAATAAAATACACGCAAGCCATCCAGACAAAAGCCCAGCGCCAACCGATGGTATCGGCAAAAATCCCTCCAAGCAGTTGACCAAGAGCCAAACCTGAAATCGATCCTAGCAAAAAGCGCGCGAGCGTTGCTTGCCTTTGCTCATAAGGGACATGATCACCTATCCAAGCCATCGCCAAAGGCACAATAGCTGCTGCCGTTGCACCCGAGATCAATCGACCAAACTCAATCACTTCAAGACTCGGCGCAAACACCACAACCAATGTCCCAATTGCACAACCTAGAGTCGCCCACGAGACGACACGAAACTTGCCATAACGATCTCCAAGCGGTCCATAAAAGAACTGCATGATGCCGTACGCAATCGCAAATAAGGTGACGGTGCCTGAGGTCTGTGCTGTACGCACACCAAACTCTTCAGCAAAAACAGGTAGTAGAGGATCACAAATCCGAAATGATGTTGTGGCTGCACATGCCGCTAAAGCAAACAAAATAATGACTGAAGTTGTCGACTTTGTCTGATCTTTATTTGCTAAGTCTTGCTCTTGCGCTTGCGTCATATTGTCTCGGTTTTATGTCTTTTTTATTTGTGTTGCGTATTACTTTAACGCTCGGTCCAACGTCGCAGTAAAGCGCGTTGCATCCTGAAAGCCAACCACTCTTATGTCCTTTCTTTCGCTTCCTCCAGGTTTAAAAAAAATAATCCCTGGAGGGCCAAACAAACGAAATTTTTTCATCAATGCACGATCATCTGCATTATTTGCGGTGACGTCGACTTGCAGCAATAACATCTGGCCCATCCGTTGCACCACACGTGGATCAATAAAGGTGAATGCTTCCATTTCTTTACAAGATACGCACCAGTCAGCATAAAAATCCAACATAACTGGGCGTGTTGACTGCTCAAGTAGCTGCTCAAGCTGTGCAACGGTACTCACACGTTCAAACTTAGGATGCGAACCAATCACGTTCCCTATTACGTTTAGATTGACGTCATTATTCCTCGCGCCTCTTGACCCTAGTAATTGCTGTTTGGCAGTCAGGCTAGATATCGCGGCCGCTCCCTGAGGTAGGCTGGGTGAGCCTGTCGAGACAATAGGGTTCGTCGCAACAGAAAGATGGTTGAGTGGCTGCAATATCGAGCGGCCACCGCTGGCAACGCCAAGAATCCATACAGCACTCAATACAATCATTAACAAGCCTAAGGTCTTTCTGCATACACCCGCTAAACCTGAATCACTTGAAAGTGGCTCAAAGGGACGCAGCAAAACTGCCGTAAACATCGCCAAGATCGCCCAACCCAAGATCTGCAACCATATTGGCAATACAGGGTTAATCATCCACCAAGCGGTCGCCAATAGCAATAAGCCAAAGAACTGTTTAACGCCCTCCATCCACGGGCCTGACTTAGGGATTAACTTTCCTGCTGAGGCGCCCATTAAGAGCAACGGGACACCCATACCCCATGCCATCGCAAACAGTGCCGAGCCGCCTAACCATACATCTCCAGTCTGAGAAATATAAAGTAATGCGCCGGCCAAAGGTGCTGCGACACAAGGCCCAACAATCAATGCAGATAGTGCCCCCATCAATATCGCTGCGCTAATTTTTCCACCGAGGATATTCGAATTTTTAGCCATTAACCGCGATTGAATGGCGGAGGGCATTTGAAGCGTATACACATCAAACATCGCTAATGCTAAAACAGACAACAGCAGCGCAAATAAGCCAAGCACCCATGGCGTTTGTAACCATGCTGCGAGTCCTGCGCCACTTAAGCCTGCAGCAATGCCAAGAGCCGTATATACAACGGACATTCCTCCCACATACGCGACGGCGAGCGCGAACCCTCTTAATTTTGAGACATGATGCTGTTCACCGACTAAAAGTACTGAAAGAATCGGTAACATGGGCAACACACAGGGCGTTAACGCAAGTAACAAACCCAATACAAAGAACAACAAAACAATTTCAATTGCGCCTGTGGATGACAATACATCCGCGAGACTGACATCATTTCCGCCAAACAATATGTCGGACCACTGGGCTTGTTGGACTCGATCAAATAAACCTAATGGAGAAGGTGGCGACTCTAACAAGTATCCCCTTTCATCGTTCGTGGCTTGCATCTTGATTGTGAAGTCCATAGGCGGGTAGCAAATGCCTGCCACTGCGCACCCTTGTGCGGTGACCGTCAAGACAAAAGGTATTGCTTGTTGACCTTTAGGCCAGGACGATACAGGAAGCGTGATGATGGCTTGCTTAAAATACAGCTCCATTTTTTTATCAAAAGTTGGATCATGTTTGATTTGACCCTCAGGGAAGGTTGCCGCCCCTAACGTGACAAGTGGAGTGCCTACTTTAAAAGCAAACTGCTCTCGGTACATGTAGTAACCATTTGCAATCTTAAATTGCAGCCGAACTATCCCTGGCTCATTCATTTGAGCTTGAAGAATAAATGCTTTCTCCGGATCTAAAAACTCTTGTTGCGTTGCTTTAAGTGGTGTTGAGAAAAAACCCCCAGCAATCGCCAAGAGTAAAACAAGCACACGAAAAGCTCTGCTCCAAGATAGATTTATTTTGTGCTCTTTCACGATGGTTTTCCACTCGTTAAACTTCGTACCCAATCAAGATATGGCGCATAACCGCCTAAAACGGGAATAACAACTGCCTCTGGTATGTCGTAAGGGTGTAGCTCGACTAAGCGTTCAATCATCGCTTGCTGCTTATCTGATGTCGTCTTAATCAGCATTGGAATTTCTTCGGCACCTTCAATATCTCCATTCCAACCATATACAGACAACATCACTGCTCCAATATTGACACAAGCTGCTAACTGCTCTTCTATCAATAAGTGCGCAATACGCTTTGCTAACAACAGATCTGGCGCATTGGTCATAATCAAAACTACCTTCTGCTCAAGCATATTGACTCTATTTAAATGTCTATGAGTTTGATTGTATCGACATACAGATGCTGGACATACAAAAAAGCCTCGGCATCACCGAGGCTTTTAGTTTCTAGCACCTAAATAAGCGCAGAGAAATTTAATATTTATTCAGCTGCGCCTG
This sequence comes from uncultured Burkholderiaceae bacterium, assembly GCA_963926265.1. Lineage (GTDB taxonomy): Bacteria > Pseudomonadota > Gammaproteobacteria > Burkholderiales > Burkholderiaceae_B > Zwartia. The sequence continues at coordinate 6,442 of CAWUWN010000082.1, read as the reverse complement.
TATCAGCAGTTTCATCAGGCATTGGACGATCAACCAACTCCATGAACGCCATCGGTGCATTGTCACCTTGGCGATGACCCATTTTCAGCACTCGTGTGTAGCCACCGTTACGATCTGCATAACGAGGGCCGATTTCAGCAAACAATTTGAGGACGATCTCGCGATCACGCAAGCGGGCAAAAGCGAGACGCTTATTTGCCAAAGTTGGGTTCTTACCCATCGTAATCAGAGGCTCAACAATACGGCGAAGTTCTTTCGCCTTTGGCAAAGTTGTTTTGATCGCTTCGTGAGTCAGCAAAGCGACTGCCATGTTGCGAAACATCGCAAGTCGGTGACTGCTCGTGCGGTTGAGCTTACGTAATCCGTTACCGTGACGCATAATTCTTTCCTTGATTGAATCTATTAAGAGCAACATTGCTCATGTTATTCAGCTCTTCGATCAGCAATTACATTTGCTGCGGGCCGATTTGCACTGATTTTTATACTGATACTTCTGTTTACTGATAATTCATTTGCACTCAGCTAAAATTTTAGCACTAACAAGAACCTAGGAGTTCTACACTCCTGTGGTTCTTGTTGAGCGGATAGCCTCTCGTCTTTATGGACGCTCGAGACCCATCGGTGGCCAATTTTCTAGCTTCATGCCGAGTGTCAAACCGCGTGCGGCAAGCACTTCTTTAATTTCGTTGAGTGACTTACGGCCTAAATTAGGGGTCTTAAGCAACTCATTTTCTGTGCGCTGAATTAGATCACCGATATAGTAGATATTTTCCGCCTTGAGGCAGTTGGCAGAACGTACTGTTAACTCAAGGTCATCAACTGGACGCAACAGGACTGGATCAATCTGTGGTGCGCCACGGCTTGGGGCCTCATAAGAGTCGCCTGCACCTTCAAGAGCTGCAAAAACAGAGATCTGGTCCATCAAAATACGTGCTGACTGGCGAACGGCCTCTTCAGGACTAATCACGCCATTGGTTTCAACATCAATGACTAACTTGTCGAGGTCTGTGCGCTGCTCAACACGAGCATTTTCAACAGCGTAGCTGACACGACGCACTGGGCTAAATGAAGCATCCAACACAATACGTCCAATTGTATGTGCGCGATCATCGATCAATGCACGAACATTACCAGGTACATAGCCGCGGCCTTTTTCGACCTTAATCTGCATTTCAAGTTTGCCAGAATCTGTCAACGTCGCAATCACTTGCGAGGGGTTCACAATCTCGACGTCATGTGGCAACTCAATGTCAGAAGCCAATACTAATCCCGCACCTTGCTTGCGCAAAGTCAACGTAACGTCATCACGGCTGTGCAACTTAAACACAACACCTTTAAGGTTGAGCAAAATGTCGACAATATCTTCGCGCACACCAGGAATCGTTGAGTACTCATGCACTACGCCAGTAATTTGAACTTCGGTTGGCGCATAGCCAGACATCGAAGAAAGCAAAATACGACGCAAAGCATTTCCGAGCGTATGACCGTAGCCACGCTCAAAGGGCTCCATGATGATTTTGGCATGATTTGGGCCGATAGGTTCGACTTCAATCGAACGTGGCTTAAGAAAACCTTGTGACATTGCGATAGTCCTTTTTCAATACCCTCGGCTCGTTACACCGATAAGGCTGATGGATAAAACTAACTAAAAAAACAAAAGGCGTATGCGGCTTGAGCTGCATACGCCATCTAAAACTTACTATTAGCGTGAATACAATTCCACGACCATCGATTCGTTAATATCACGAGCGACATCAGCACGATCAGGTACTTGCTTGAACGTACCAACTAACTTGGCTGTATCAACATCGACCCACTGGGGGATGCCATTGCCTGAGGCCAAGTCCATCGATTCACGAATACGTGCTTGAGCTTTTGACTTTTCACGAATTGCAATCACGTCACCAGACTTGATCAAAATCGAAGGAATGTCAGCTTTATGTCCGTTCAACTCAATCGCGCGATGCGTGACGAGTTGGCGCGCTTCTGCGCGAGTTGAGCCAAAGCCCATACGGTACACCACGTTATCAAGACGTGACTCAAGCAACTGAATCAACTGTTCGCCTGTGTTGCCTTTACGACGTTCAGCTTCAGCAAAATATTTACGGAACTGTTTTTCCATAATGCCGTACATACGCTTCAGCTTTTGCTTTTCACGTAATTGCAGACCGTAGTCGGATGTGCGCGCACCTGATGTGCGACCATGCTGGCCTGGCTTAGAATCAAGCTTACACTTTGACTCTAGCGAGCGACGGGCACTCTTCAGAAAGAGATCAATACCCTCGCGACGCGAGAGTTTACATTTGGGACCGGTATAACGTGCCATGTGGGTTTCCCTTAGATACGACGACGCTTAGGTGGACGGCAGCCGTTGTGCGGTACGGGCGTGATATCGGCAATGCTCGAAATCTTGATACCCAACGCGTTCAACGCACGCACTGAAGATTCGCGGCCTGGGCCTGGGCCCTTGATACGAACTTCCAGTGTTTTAATGCCGTATTCAATAGCTACCTTACCAGCTGTTTCTGCGGCAACCTGTGCTGCGAACGGCGTGGACTTACGTGAGCCCTTGAAACCTGCACCACCAGAAGTTGCCCAAGACAGAGCATTGCCCTGACGGTCAGTAATGGTGATAATAGTATTGTTAAAAGATGCATGAACGTGCGCAATACCGTCCGATACATTCTTTTTGACTTTTTTGCGAACGCGAGTAGCGCCGCCGGCAGAAGCTTTAGCCATCTTCTAATCCTCTTTATTTCTTCAGGCTTGCAGCAGCGCGACGCGGTCCCTTGCGGGTGCGAGCGTTGGTGCGAGTGCGTTGACCACGGACGGGCAAGCCGCGTTTATGACGCATGCCACGATAGGTACCCAGATCAATCAATCTCTTGATTGAGAGCTGAACTTCACGTCGCAGATCGCCCTCAACCGAGAACACACCTACGTGTTCACGGATTCGCTCGAGTTCTGCGTCGGTGAGATCTTTGACCTTTTTGGACAGGGGCACACCAGCAGCTTCACAAATTTTGCGAGAGCGAGTACGACCGATACCAAAAATGGCGGTCAAGCCGATCTCGGCGTGCTGATGTGGCGGAATGTTGATGCCAGCAATACGGGCCATGACTGTTCCTTGATCTATTAACCTTGACGCTGCTTGTGACGCGGGTCGGTGCAAATTACGCGCACCACACCGTGACGTTTAATAATCTTGCAGTTGCGGCAAATCCGCTTAACCGATGCCATTACTTTCATGGTTGACTCCTGTTATCTGTCGTAACCCGGACGCTCATTTGGAGCGGAATACGATTCTGGCGCGCGTTAAGTCATAGGGTGTAAGTTCCACTGTGACTTTATCGCCCGGCAAAATCCGGATGTAATGCATGCGCATCTTGCCGGAAATATGACCCAACACTACGTGGCCATTTTCTAACTTGACACGAAAAGTTGCGTTAGGGAGATTCTCAAGAATCTCACCTTGCATCTGAATGACGTCGTCCTTTGACATTGCTCTCGCTTATCTCATTGGTATATTCGCGCCCTTGAAGTTAGCCTTCTTGAGCAGTGAATCGTACTGGTGAGACATCATGTAGGCCTGAACCTGTGCCATGAAGTCCATCGTAACTACAACAATAATCAGCAATGAGGTGCCGCCAAAGTAAAACGGTACATTCCAACGCATGACTAAAAACTCAGGGACTAAACACACCACCGTGATGTATAAAGCGCCTGCCAACGTCAACCGCATTAAAATCTTGTCGATAAACCGGGCAGTCTGCTCACCGGGACGAATCCCAGGAACAAAGGCACCACTTTTCTTTAGATTATCTGCAGTTTCACGGCTATTAAAAACAAGGGCCGTATAGAAAAAGCAGAAGAAAATGATTGCAGTTGCGTACAACGTAATATACAAAGGTTGGCGTGGCGCAAGCGCAGCAGCCAAGTCTCCCAACCAACGCATACTCTCAGCACTAGAGAACCAACTTGCGATTGTGGCTGGAAACAAAATGATTGATGAAGCAAAAATCGGAGGAATCACACCTGCCATATTCAGTTTCAGCGGAAGATGCGAAGTCTGACCGCCATAGACTTTATTACCTACCTGTCGCTTTGCATAATTAACTGTAATTTTTCGTTGGCCGCGCTCGACAAGGACAACAAAAGCCGTCACAAGTACCGCAAGAGCAACAATAAACAAAGCAGAAAAGCCTGACATTGCGTTGGTACGAACTAAATCAAGTAAACCTGCAAGTGCACTTGGTAAACCAGCCACAATTCCTGCAAAAATAAGGATTGAGATTCCATTACCAAGACCACGCTCAGTAATTTGTTCTCCTAACCACATCACGAACATTGTACCTGTGACCAAGGTCACAATGGTTGTGACGCGGAACATAACACCTGGCTCAATCACTAATCCTGGTTGTGACTCGAGGGCAACAGAAATACCTACAGCCTGAATCAATGCCAATGCAACTGTTCCATAACGCGTGTACTGCGTAATCTTACGACGACCAGCCTCGCCGTCTTTTTTAATTGCCTCAAGCGTAGGAACCACAACAGACATCAATTGCATAATAATCGATGCAGAGATGTAGGGCATGATACCAAGCGCAAAGATTGAAAACCGCTCCAGCGCACCACCCGAAAACATATTAAACAGACCAAGAATTCCGCCCTGATTCTGGCGAAACAGATCTGCCAAAGCATCTGGGTTGATGCCAGGCACAGGAACGTGCGTGCCCAGGCGGTATACCACCAGTGCTAGCACAAGGAACACGAGACGGCGTTTTAAATCGCCGTAACGTGGACCAGATTTTCCTGCGGACTGTGCTGTTGCCATTCTCTAATCCGTCTTAAGCAATCGAACCGCCAGCGGCTTCGATAGAAGCACGCGCACCAGCTGACGCACCAATGCCCTTCAGGGATACCTTGCGTGACAATTCGCCAGATTTAAAAACTTTGACGTAACGCACTTGTGTACCGACAACACCTGCCTGCTTGAGCACTTGCACATCGATTTCCTCGACAGGCAATGATTGCAAATCAGACAAACGTACCTGAGCATAAAGGTGACCATCGAGTGTTGAAAAACCACGCTTTGGTAAGCGACGTTGCAAAGGCATTTGACCGCCTTCGAAACCCACTTTATGGAAACCACCCGTACGAGACTTTTGGCCTTTATGGCCACGTCCAGACGTTTTTCCCAAACCAGAACCTATACCGCGACCAACACGACGTTTGGCGTGAGTAGAACCCTCGGCAGGCTTGATTGTATTTAATTGAGTAATCGACATCGTGATTCCTTTCAGACGTCCGAGACAGACACGAGATAATCAACTTTGTTGATCATGCCGCGAACTTCGGGAGTGTCTTTGAGCACTTTGCTGCTGTTGACACGACGCAATCCAAGACCGCGTACAGTGTCGCGATGAGATTGCTTGGTACCGATGGTCGAACGGACCAGGGTGACTTTGACTTGTTTTTCAGCCATGACTTACCCCAAAATCTCTTCGACGGTCTTGCCACGTTTAGCAGCAACTTCCGAAGGTGTATGCGAAGCGCGCAGGCCGTTAAGCGTGGCACGAACCATGTTGTAAGGGTTGCTTGAGCCAAGGCTTTTTGCCACGACGTTACGTACACCCATTACATCAAAAATTGCGCGCATTGGGCCGCCAGCAATCACGCCAGTACCCTCAGCGGCAGGAGAAATCAACACTGTTGATGCACCATGCTTACCAACAACTGTGTGGTGCAATGTGCCGTTCTTAAGTGCAACTTTAAACAGTTCGCGACGCGCCTGTTCCATTGCCTTTTGAACCGCGACAGGCACTTCACGCGCTTTTCCTTTACCCATTCCAACACGACCATCGCCATCACCGACCACGGTCAGTGCTGCAAAGCTCATAGTACGACCACCTTTAACGACTTTGCTGACGCGGTTAACCGCGATCATCTTTTCGCGAAGGCCGTCATCCCGCTCTTCTTGAGCGTTCTTGCGTTGTTCTTTAGCCATTTGACTGTTCCTCGCTTAAAACTTCAGACCGGCTTCACGCGCGGCATCGGCCAAGGCTTTTACACGGCCGTGGTAACGGAAACCTGAACGATCGAAAGCAACGAGCTCAATACCAGCAGCTTTTGCTTTCTCTGCAACACGTTTACCGATCAATGTAGCAGCAGCGACATTGCCACCGACACCTGATTGACCTGCGAGTTGCTGACGCACTTCTGGCTCAACGGTAGATGCCGACACCAGAATACGGTCGCCTTCGGGCGAAATAATGTTTGCATAGATATGCAGGTTCGAGCGGAAAACTTGGAGACGATTAACTCGTAACTCCGCAATTTTCTTACGCGTCGGCACTGCACGACGCAAACGGGAAATTTTTTTGTCCATGATCTTTCCTTGTTTGCGCGATTATTTCTTCTTGGTTTCTTTGATGATGAC
>CAWUWN010000081.1:0-13832 GCA_963926265.1 uncultured Burkholderiaceae bacterium | reverse complement strand
GTATCGAAAAGAGTGGCATCGATGCGCTGGCCTCGCTCGGTCCGCTGACGGGCCAAGAGTGCCATTAAGATACCTGAAAAGGCTGCATAGCCCGTGACCTGGTCGACGATAGGGACGCCGACACGAGTCGGACCGGATTGTGTATCACCATTAATACTCATCAGTCCACACATGGCCTGAAGCACTGCATCGTAGCCAGGCAAGCCTCCAAGCGGACCTGTTCTGCCAAAACCAGAGATGTTGCAATAGATGAGCCGAGGAAATTTGGCTGCGAGTGTGCTCTCGTAACCTAGTCCCCATTTTTCCATGGTGCCAGGCAAAAAATTTTCAATCAATACATCTGCCTCAGACAAGAGTGCATCAATGACCTGATGTCCTTGCGGTTGAGCTAAGTCTAGACAAATGCCGCGTTTGCCACGATTTAATGCAGAAAAATAGGCAGCTTGGCCAGGTTCGATAAAAGGAGGACCTAAGCGCCTAGTTTCATCGCCCTGGGCAGACTCAACTTTGATGACATCCGCACCGTGATCGGCCAGCATTTGCGCACAGAAAGGACCTGCAACAACGCGCGAAAGGTCTAGCACCCGGACGCCCGCTAAAGAACCCGTTGCGTGTTCAGTACTGAGCCAAGCGTGTGGTGTCAGGTGTGCGTTCATGTGCTTATCCGCGAGAAGGAAGCTCGACTATGCCCGAGCCGAGAACAGAAAGTTCATTATCCTGATTATGCGCTTCTTGAGCGATTTCGACTAAGTGACGGTTGCCTTCTTTGTATTTTCTAACGACTTTAGCTTTGATAAAAACCATGTCGCCCTCAGGATTGTGTCGTCTGATTTTACATTCGGCTTTGCAAAGGAATCCATCATCACCCATCCAGTTCGTCAACTGATGCATGAGCCAAGAACTGCGTTCTGGACCGTAATCATAAGCGCCTGGCGCGCCGACTTCGAGTGCAAAATCTTCTTCCCAATGAACACGCTCTGGCACGTCAGGGATGCCGAAGCGGTTTTTGATCCCTACACCCGGATGCGCATCAATAAGCTGCCAAGCAAGTTTATTGGCACGGATATATAGGCCGCCCCAGCCTTGAGCATAAGCAATAAAGCCCGTCACGGTCATTGGACCTTTAAATAAAACGGGCAATGCCTCACCTTCAGTCACGTCTTCCCAGTAGCGGGTTTTGGCGCCACGCACTTCTTCATTTGCATAAAGTTTATAAGCTTCCTTGATTTGCTCATCAGAGTATGTGACATGACCCTTTTCATGTACAGACTTGTATTTAGTGCCTTTCTCTCGAGCATGATCACGTTCTGTGCGAAAGCACCAAGTGTCGGCCTCGGCAAGCTTATCGCCCGTTTGATTGAAAAAATCAACATGGTAGATTTGCTGAATGGCTTTACCGGCAAAGCGGGTTTCATGCTCAATGCAGTCTTTTAAGTAAGCTTCTGTATGAATGACATCGTTGCGTTGTGCGTATTTGTGCCACGTCCAATCTGAGCCGGACCACATGGCGTGAACTCCTGGCAAGCCACCCACATAGCCTGAGACGATCCGATTCGTCGAGTAGAGAAAGCTGGGAAGCGCAACGAGGCCGCCATATTTTGTTTTGGCCGCGTACTCAGGGTCACACCACAGCGGGTTGTCATCGCCAATGCCATGTGCGTAGTGACGAATGTTATCGCGGGTGGCCTCGTGGCACCAAGGCTCAGCAGTAGCGCCAATTTTCACACCGATCCTGCGACGTAAATCATCTAATCCTTGTTCGGTGATTTTCGGAAAACTTCGTTGACCTGAAGTGGAAGATGACATGAGAGTCTCCTGATAATTTAAAAAACTTAAATGAATTGAGTGCGAGTGCGTTTGATTAATAGGGGCTGCGAGCGTGCTCGCGCTCGCGAAGTTTTTTGCGGTGTACTTTTCCCGCAGGTGTTTTGGGCAGTTCAGTGACAAACTCAATCTGACGCGGATACTCGTGTTGACTCAAACGCGTTCGCACGAGATTTTGAATCTCTTCGATGAATACAGCATCACCCGTTCGGTGCGTGACGACAAAAGCCTTGACGGACTGTCCACGCAAAGCATCTGGAATACCAATGGCTGCAGCCTCAGATACGTCAGGGTGTTTAAGCATCGCATCCTCGATTTCGACAGCGCTCATTGTCCAGCCAGCTGAAATAATGACGTCGTCTGCCCGGCCTCCGTGAAAAAAATAGCCCTCTGAATCCGTGCGCCCAAGGTCTTTCGTCGGAATCCATTGACCTTTGCGCCAAACCTTGAGCTCCCCAGTGATGCCTGATGGACAGGGATTTCCTGTTGCGTCTTGAACCTGAACTTGTGCGCCAGGAATCGCCTTACCAAGTGATCCGTGTTTAACAGCAAAATCAGACGCGCCTGGATAGCTCACTAAAATGACCCCAATCTCAGTCGTTCCGTACATACTGCACACTCTGATCCCAAATGTCTGATCAATGAATTCTTCAGTCGCACTGTCGATGGGCTCACCAGTAAAAGACATTTTTTGTAGAGAGTATGTATAGCGTTCGGCCGCATTTGAATTCTTCATCATGCGATAGTGTGTCGCCGCAGCTGAAATATTGGTAAACCGATGCTCCTGCAGCCCTTGAAGTAATCGTTCCGCATGGAATTTTCCTGCAAAGGCACCAACGGTTAGTCCGAGCGCCATCGGTGCCAGAGTTCCATGCCATAAGCCATGCCCCCAGGCCGGCGAGGATGGGCACATATAGCGATCACCAGGTCTGAGTCCCGTGCCGTAGAGCGCTGCAACCATGAGGGTCACGATCGAGCGGTGTTTATGTTTGACAGCTTCAGGTAGCTCGCGCGTTGTACCCGACGTATATTGAAAGATTGCATAGTCATCTGCGCGAGTTTGAGGCGTAAACGTATTTGGATACTGACTCAAAACAGACAGAAATGATGCGTCTGCGAGTTGTGTGCGCGTGAGCATGTCTGGAGAAACAATACCAATTTTTTCAGAGTTGGTGAACAACATGGCGGGCGCGCAGTCTTGTATGCGAAGTTGCAAGCCATCGGGTCCAAAGAGCGTAAATAGAGGTACCGCGATGCCTCCCATCTTTATGATGCCGTAGACGCAGGCGTAAAACGCGAGTGAGGGCTCCAACATGACGGCGACACGATCACCTGCCTGGACGTTTTGCGCCAAAAGAAAATGAGCAACCTGTGACGAGCGATCCGCTAATTCGCGATAAGAAATCATTTCATCCAAGCCTTCGGCTCGAATAATAATGAGTGCAGTGTCATCGCTGTTCGCGTAGCGGTCGACACATTCGTGCGCAATATTAAGATGCTCCCTGTCGCCATCAAACAGTTCCCACAGTTTTTCCGAAGAAAAATGATGTTGTGCATCCGCATACGAGGTGTATTCGGTCAGCCTGGTCATGGGTGGTCTCAAAGTATTGTTGATATGTGATGTCAAGCAATTTAAAGACCACACACATTATTGTCAAATAAAAACATTTATTGTATATATACAATAACTGCATAAATAATATATAAACCATGCGCGCACTAAGAAACTCGAGTCAACATCATGCGAAGCAATCGCCTGCGATAGCACGAGCACCTCGGATTCGTCCTGTGCCTGCTGTGTCGAGAGCGATCGCCATCTTGCGCTTGCTAGGAAAAATGCGAACCCCAATGGGTGTCAATGCCATTGCTCAAGCACTTGGCTTGGTTCCTAGCACGTGCTTGCATATCCTACGTGCGTTAACTGAAGAAAAACTCATCGCTTTTGACATCGCCAGTAAGCACTATCGTCTGGGGGTCGGTATGTTGAGTTTGGCACGCAGTGCGATTGAAGCCAATGCGTTTCCACTCTTGGCGCAACCAGCGCTCGACCGTTTGTCGACACAATGGGGAGTGACTGCAATTGGGGTGGATGTCAGCGATCCAGATCAGATGGTTGTGGTCGCACTGTCGCGCTCTAATCTACCGTTTCGGTTACATGTGGATGTAGGGAGTGTGTTCCCTGCGCTGCTGAGTGCGACAGGACGGCTTGTGGCTGCGTTTGGTGATCAGCCGGAAACGGAGATCAAAAAAAGATTTGGGAAACTTCGCTGGGATAAGCCTTTAGATTACAAAGTCTGGCATAAAGAAGTTGTCTTTGCCAAAAAAAATCAATACAGCATGGATCGAAATACCTACATCGCTGGTGTCACCATCATTGCTGTGCCTGTACTCACTCCTGTAGGAAAAATCACACATACACTCGTATGCGCCAGCCTAATGGATGCACTTAATAAAGCTCAGCATAAAAAATTAGTTTTAGAAATGCAAGCTGAAGCGCGCGTAATTGCTGATCAAATTTTTGCTTGAATCTAAGATTTTTAGGAAAATAATGAATCAAATATTTAATCTGCAAGAGCAAGGTTGGAAGTTACTCACTACGGAGGGTTTCTTTTCAACAATCGGGCCGTTGTGGTCACGACAGGTTGATGAAACTTGGGAGTATGGGTTGCACGTGGAGCCGCATCATACAAATCCTCTTGGGATTGCTCACGGAGGGATGCTGATGACCTTTATGGATCAAGCAATCAGTATGATTGCTTGGAGTGAGGCCGGCCGCAAGCCTTGCGCAACAGTCCAGTTAGATTCGCATTTCCTGTCGCCTGCAAAAGCAGGTGACTTTATCGTTGCTCGGACAGAAGTCAGTAGAAAAAGTATGAGTCTGATTTTTATGCGTGGTGTATTGCGCGTAGATGAAAAAGAAATTATGACGGCTCAGGGCATGATGAAAATCCTTCATCGTTCATCTGACTGATATGGATAGTTGATCAAGTAGTGATTTTAGTTTTTCGTAGGCATCATCACGAGAAAGACGATGTGGGCCAACATGGACGCCTTGGCCTGGATTGACACCATTGGGCACATCCTTGCGCAGTCGTACCTTTCCAGAGGGGCTGTCAAAGCCGTGATAGGCCTCGGGGTATACATAGACCTGCGCGCCAATACGCTTTCCTAAGTCGATGCATGGCTGCGGCGGAGTCCAGTCATCTAGACCACCAATGAACAATGTGAGCGGAATTTTCGTTCGATAGTTGCGTGCGAGTTGCGGTGAGCAACCTGGATAAAAAGCGACTGCCTGATTAATGAGGGCACTCATCGCATCGGAGGATGACGTGGCTAATGCATGACGAGGTGTTTCAATCGTTTGTAAAACAGTTGTGCCGCCATTTGACCAACCAAGTAATACTGTATTGAGAGAGGTTGTTCCATCGGACTTCGCATCACCTGATCTCCATGTTTGAGCTTTGACCCATTGCGCGGTAGCAATGACATCAGCTTTTCGTTGGGCTTGTTTGATTGTGCGATCTGCAAACTTTTGAGTACAAATTTCACGACGCCCACGCGTCGTAAAACTATCCGGAAATACAGCGACCCACCCAAGGTCGTTCGCAAATTTCGCCATCGCTGCGTGTCGTGAGGAAAGCTTGTCCCCATCCTTTGTATTTGTCGATAACAGACCTCCGCAGCCATGAAGAGCAACTAATACGCCTTTTGGCGTATGCGCAGGAGTGAAAACATGTACCGAAATGTCTGGCAGCTTGGGTACGGGCAACATTAGCTTATATGCCTTGTCAGCCGCATAAACATTGGAAATAGATGCAGAAAATAGGAGAGGTAAAAATAAAAATTTATATTTGAAACTTCGCAATTGTGTTCCAATAAAAAAAAACTTTACCGTGTTAATTATTGATTAAAAATATTGGTTCCGAATATCGGGGATTAAAGATGCAATTTACTCTAAAGAAAAGCACGTTGGCGCTCGCCATGGTTGCTGGAGCGTTACTGTCGTCTCAGGCGTTGGCATAAAAACAACCTAACATTCTGATCCTTTGGGGCGACGATATTGGTCAATTCAATATCAGCGCTTATAACCAAGGGATGATGGGCTATAAAACCCCCAATATCGATAGCATCGCCAAGCAAGGTGTACTCTTTACGGATTGGTATGGTCAACAAAGTAGTACCGCAGGCCGTGCGGCATTCATTACGGGTCAGTCACCCATTCGGACTGGCCTGACAAAAGTTGGCTTACCAGGCACGCCCGAAGGCATGCGCAAAGAAGACCCAACCTTGGCAACGCTCCTTAAAGCGCGTGGCTACAAGACAGGGCAGTTCGGTAAGAATCACCTGGGTGATCGCGATGAGATGCTGCCCACTGCGCACGGGTTTGATGAGTTCTTTGGTAATTTGTATCACCTGAACGCCGAAGAAGAGCCCGAGAATCCTGATTACCCGAAGGATCCAGCATTTAAAAAGAAGTTTGGTCCACGGGGCGTGATTCATAGCTTTGCCGGTGGTGCGATCAAGGATACAGGGCCCTTGACGCGTAAACGCATGGAAACAATTGACGACGAGGTCATGGTTAAGACGCTCGATTTCATGGAGCGCTCTAAGAAAGAAGATAAGCCATTCTTTATTTGGTGGAACTCGACCCGTATGCACATCTTTACGCATCTTAAAGAAGCGTCAAGAGGCAAGACTGGTCTGGGCGTGTATGCGGACGGTATGGTCGAGCATGACGGTCATGTTGGACAGATTTTGGCTAAGCTCAAAGCACTCGGGTTAGATGAAAATACCATCATCATGTACTCCACCGACAACGGTGCTGAAACTTTTACGTGGCCTGATGGCGGCACCACAATGTTCCGTGGTGAAAAGAACACTAATTGGGAAGGTGGTTATCGCGTTCCTGCCATGATCAAGTGGCCAGGCGTGATCAAGCCCGGTACGATCAACAATGAAATTGCGGCGCACGAAGACATGCTGCCTACGTTGGTCGCTGCGGCAGGAGACAAGACTGCGAAGCAAGATCTCCTCAAGGGGCGCAAGATCGGTCAGATGAACTACAAGGTTCATCTTGACGGCTACGATCTCGGTCCGGCATTGAAAGGCGAACAAAAATCTTGGCCACGCCGTGAGTTTATTTATTGGACAGATGATGGCAGCGTTGCAGCTTTGCGCTATGACAACTGGAAGGTCACTTTCTTGCAGCAAGATGCCGAGGGCATGGAAGTGTGGCAAAAACCTTTTACCCAGTTACGTGCCCCTACGCTGACTAACCTGCGTATGGACCCGTTTGAGCGTGCGCAGAAAGAGCATGCCATGGGCTATCAGCGTTGGTACCTCGATCGCATGTTCGCCATTGCACCTGCTGGCGCTTATGTTGGTAAGTGGTTGCAGAGTTTCCGTGAATTCCCTCCTCGTCAAAAGCCTGGTAGCTTTAACCTTGATCGCGTGATGGAATCCATTGAGAAGGCTCAAAATAATTAACTAACAAAACGTGCTGCAAAGAATATTAGTCACTCGATCAACTCCGCCTTAAACAGGCGGAGTTTTTTTATCTAATGAACAGACCGGTAGAAATATAAAATGAAGAAAGTGATCGCAGTCATACTTTTTTTTATTTCATTTAGTGTGTGCGCTCAAGGATTGTTGCCCACGTGGAATGAGGGTCCGAGCAAACAAGCAGTATTGAGTTTTATTGAAAAAACGACAACGCAGGGTAGTAAGGATTTTGTCCCAGTGCCAGAGCGTATTGCGGTATTTGACAATGATGGGACGCTGTGGAGCGAACAACCTATCTATGTGCAGCTCGCCTTCACTTTTGAGCGAATAAAAGCGCTTGCACCCAAGCATCCTGAGTGGAAAACAAAGCAGCCTTTCAAGGCAGCGCTTGAAGGCGATGTGAAAACAGTGATGGCTGCGGGACATCAGGGACTGTTTGAATTGATTGCTGCGACACATGCTGGCGTTGATACAGAAACATTTCACGATATCGTCGTAAATTGGCTCAAAACAGCGCGTCATCCTAAGACGGGTCGTCCTTATATTGAAATGGTGTATCAGCCAATGTTGGAGCTGCTTGCGCACCTAGCATCTCGAGGCTATAAAACCTATATCGTTTCAGGCGGAGGGATTGAATTTATGAGACCTTGGACCGAAAAGGTTTACGGTATTCCCCCCGAACGCGTGATCGGTAGTTCTATTCAAACCACGTTTGAAATTGTTGATGGACAGCCTCGTCTAATTGGTTTGCCCAAGCTGCAGTTTATTGATGATGGCAAAAATAAGCCGATCGCAATCCAGGAGCGCATTGGCCGTCGCCCCGTGATGGCCTTTGGAAACTCAGATGGTGATCGAGAAATGCTGTGGTGGACGACCGCGGGTAATGGGCCACGATTTGGGATGCTGATCCGGCATACTGACGAGCGCAGAGAGAGCGCCTATGATCGCAAGTCATCAATTGGCCGTCTTGATCAGGCGCTCGATATGGCTCCAAAGATGGGCTGGTTAGTGGTGGATATGAAACGCGATTGGAAAGAGATTTTTCCGCCTAAGAAATAAAACGTACTGTTGAAAAGTGCACGATTGAGGCTTTACTCTGGCAGACGCCCGAGATGTTTCAAAATACGCACAACATCTGGGCCAATATGATCATAGAAATAATAAAGCCCAGAACACAGATAATTCATACCCGCTTCACCATCACGACTTTTGATGAGTCTGTTTTTTGGACATTCTCCCCAGCATAGCTGTAGGTAATCGCAACTGCGGCATTGCGTGGGTAGAGTGTCGCGCTTATCCATCCCAAATTTTTCTTGCTCAGCGGAAAAGGCCATGTCGCCTAGATGCGTTTGAGAGATATTGCCCAGACGATATTCTGGATACACAAAGTGGTCGCATGAGTAGACCTCGCCATCGTGCTCAACGGCTAGGCCTTTTCCGCAGAACTCCGCTTGCGTACACGTCTGAGCAGGTAGGCCACCGGCTTGCGCGATGGCCGTCTCGAACAGGTTGACATGAATACGACCAAAGTCTGTCGCGAGCCATTCGTCCCACACGCCTGCTAAGAATGTGCCATAGTCGTCTGGATCGACAGACCAGTCCGTCACAATTGAGAGGGGGTGACCAGGTTTGGCGCGTGCAGAATCTTGCAATGGAGCACCAGAAAAATCCATCTTTCCTGGTGCAATCTCTTTGAATGTTCAGGGCTCAACCGCAGGATTAAATTGAACGCGCCAACTACCGACCTCATCGACTAAAAACCGATAGACTTCTTTTGGATGTTTGGCATTCGCACGGTTGACGACACATAGGGCGGCAAAAGAAATCTCTGCTGCAACGAGCTTGCGCGCGGCATTCATGACGAGATCAAAGGTGGGCTTGTTATTCCGTGTCTTGCGATAGCGATCGTGCAACTCACGCGGACCATCGATAGAGAGCCCAACATGAAAGTGATGTTTTTTTAGAAAGGCAATCCAAGCATCATCGAGCGCAATGCCATTCGTTTGTAAGTCATTTTCTATCCGTTGTCCTGCTTTGGCATACTTGGCTTGTAGCGCGACGACGCGCTCATAAAAAGGCAAACCCATCAGTGTAGGTTCGCCACCTTGCCAAGAGAATACGACCTGATCACCTGTCTGGCTTTCGATGTATTGACGAATATGCTGCTCAAGAGTCGGGTCATCCATTCGAGCGTGAGGCTTGTGCTCGAGTAGGTCCGTCTTGTGAAGATAAAAACAATAATCGCAATCGATATTGCACTCCGCGCCAGAAGGCTTATTCATCGCATGAAAGCGATAGTGTCTGCCGGCGGGGAGTGTAGGGAGCTTGAGTTCAGGTTTCTGCACTGATGACATTGAAAGATTATTTGTTGATCTTTGTGATTTTGTTCCCTTGAATGCCTACGCCTGCCATCAGCCCTTTTTGACTGAAAATAAAGGCATAGATATCTTTTTGTAATGTGGAGGTCGTGATTGAGTTTGCCATGCCCTGGTCAATCACAACAATGCTGGGACCCACGCCAACCTCAAACCCTTGCGCAACGTTCAGTGCATTGATGGAGGCCTCAGTCATGAAAAACATGGCGTAGCCATACTCTTGCGCCCCAGCCTGAAAGCCAAAGGACGCGCCACCCGTGTTGTAAAAGGCTGAGGCCTTATCGCCTCGCCACAATACGCCTTCGCCGTACTGACCTCCTACCATCAGACCTACCTTTTTAACGCTTGGAAAAACTAACACTGCAGCAGCTTTAGTGCTGAGCTCTTTAGCAATGGCGTTTTGGGCAATTAATGTGTTGAGTGCAGAGCGTGAACTGCGCTCGAGGGCAGCCCTAGACTCAGCATGTGCGCTGGCGGCAAATATTGTAGAAATGGAGAGCGCGAGAAGAGCAAAGATGTTACGAAGGGATAGTTTCAGCATGATTTGAATAGATGTTGAATGAAAATGGGATTGTTTAGGTGCGAATTTATCCGACTAAACCTGAGCGCCTCAGAATACACCGAACTGAGCTTTCTCTTAAGATATTATTCCCGATCTTGAAAGGGTGCCAGCGCACGACAGGGGCCTAATATCGTCATGGTCACGATTGAATCCTTGAGCTGTTTTCGCGTCCCAAGCCTTGGATGATTCACACCACCATTTTTTAGCGTACGCCTATTGGCATGCTTGAGTGATGGGGCAATTTCTTGGTAGGTTGGGCTAGTGAGCGCAGGCTTAACCTGAGCTGAGGTGGTGATCAACACAGGCGCAGATGGAAGCTCTATGGTTGAAGGCCGTGTTGTGTCATCAGCGGGTTGCGGGAAGTTCCACTCTTCGAGACCGGAGCCCTGCGGCTGCGACGTGACTGAGCCAGACATTTTTTTTAATTTTAAAACTTGGCCGTTCGTATTGAGTTTGCGCTTGGCACGCTGACTGATATATGCAATCAGTGCAGCGATACCAGCAAAAATTGCAACGACCGAAGTGAGATCTCCGTCGAACATATCATCACTTCCTAGGCAACGTTGAAGATGTGTCGTCTGGCGTGCCAGCAATCGTATCGCGCATTTGTGTATCTGCTTGTAGATTCTTCATGCGGTAGTAGTCCATGATGCCAAGATTGCCTGCGCGAAATGCCATTGCCATGGCATGAGGCACTTCTGCCTCAGCTTCGACAACCTTTGCACGCATCTCTTGCTCGAGAGCAACAGCCATAGCGCGGCGCTCTTCAGCTTTGGCTTGTGCGATCTGCTTGTCAGCATTCGCTTGATCGATCTGCAGTTTTGCGCCGATGTTAGCGCCCACATCTACATCGGCGATATCGATAGATAAAATTTCATAAGCAGTACCAGCGTCCAAGCCCTTGCTCAGAATGTGTTTAGAAATATGATCCGGATTTTCCAAGACGCTTTTGTGATTGATCGCTGAGCCGATCGTGCTGACCATTCCTTCGCCGACACGGGCAATAATAGTTTCTTCACCAGCACCTCCAACGAGACGATCGATGTTGGTACGAACAGTCACACGCGAAACGACGATGAGCTGAATGCCGTCTTTGGCGACGGCAGCGATCCGAGGCGTTTCAATGACTTTGGGGAGTACGGACATTTGGACCGCTTCCAACACATCGCGTCCAGCAAGATCGATCGCTGCTGCACGCTTAAAAGGCAGAGCAATATTGGCCTTGTCTGCCGAAATCATCGCATTGACGACGCGCACGACATTGCCGCCAGCGAGGAAGTGCGCCTCAAGATCATTGACTGAGATATCCAGCCCGGCTTTGACAGCGCTGATGCGTGAATTAATAATCGTGCCAGGTGGCACACGACGCAGACGCATCGCGATTAAAGTAAAGATGCCAACGTATGCACCTGAAGCCCACGCTGCAATCCACAGAGGGAGCGGCACAAGATACAGAACCAAAATGATGATCGCAATGAGAGGGATCAACAGTCCGAAAGACCCGATCAAACTTGTTTCTATTCCAGTCATGATTGACTCCTTAAGTGTGGGGACCGAAGTCCCGCTGTACGACGATACGATTACCGTCTACATGTAAGACCCGAATGGCTGAGCCTGCATCGATGAACTCGCCATCAGACACGACATCGAGACGATGTCCTTGAAAATCTGCGATACCCGCCGGTCTGAGGGTGCTGTGTGCAATACCTGTTCGCCCCAGCCACTCGTAGTCAGAGGGGGGGGCTGAGGAGTAGCCATCTGAGGCTTCGAGCTCGGTGCTCAAGACAAGCTTACGACCAAGAGGGAGTTTGGGAAGGAACTTAAGGAAAACCGCACTCAACACAACAGCAACCACGAGTGAAAAGCCCATTCGTGCAACGGCCCAAAGTACGAAATCAGAACTGTTACCAGCGCCGAGTGTGCTCAGCACCAAGGCACTTAGCAACGCCAACAATCCAGCAATGCCGACTATGCCGAAACCAGGAATGACAAATAGCTCAAGTGCAAATAAGAAAATGCCAATGAGCGCAAGTAGCAGCTCTTCCCAGCCCGCAAGTTGTACCAGCCAATGTCCCCACATGAACAAAGATAAGCTAGAGAGGCCGATGATCCCGGGAATACCAAAACCTGGTGTGCGTAACTCAAGAAAGATCCCGAGCATGGCAACACTGACTAACAGTGAGCTTACGACAGGGTGTGTTAAAAATCGGACAATTTCTTCTGCCCAGTTTGGTGTAAAGGTACGCAGTTCGGCATTTTGGATATTCAGTTCTTTTAGCAATGCTTCGATTGAGCTTGCTTGAAAGTCTGCAACCTTGAACTTAAGTGCTTCTTCGGTTGTTAGCGTCAGAAGTTTGCCCTTTGCACTTAGGTCTGGAATCACTACATCACTATCAACCATCGCCTCGGCGATTAAGGGAGGTCGTTTACGACTCTCTGCTGTTGAGCGAAATTCTTTACGCACATAGGAAACAGTTTTTTCCGATGTAGGTGAGGCAGTCGTCCCCGAGGAACCTGACTGAACGGGGGTTGCAGCACCGATTGTTCCGCCAGGCGTCATCACAATCGTTTGTGCAGCTAAGCTTATTAGTGCGCCGGCAGAGATCGCGCGTTTATCAATAAAGGCAATGGTTCGTACTGAACTATTGAGAAGAGCATCGCGAATCTGAACGGCCGCATCGACGCGGCCTCCAAAGGTGTTGATGTCTAACACGACAGCGGCAGCTTGATTTTTTTCTGCTTCCGCCAATACACGATCGACGAAGGGAGCTAAACCTAAATCAATCGTGCCTTTGATCGGAGCAACATAAACGATATTCGTTTTACTGGCTGTGGGTTGGGCATAGATCAACCAGCTTACGCTTAAGAGACTTAGCGCAAGCAAACCTAACCTCAAGAAAATTTTCTTTGCACAGTTCATGCCCTGAGTGTACAGGGTCATGACTCAATTATCAGTAAAAAGCTCTTTCATCAACCGAGAGAAGTGGAAAAGCACTGAGTGCGCCGGATGGTTCGAGCGCAGTGGCGGCGCTTAAATAGCGATCGTTGAGCTCGCTCATTTTATTCACACCGAGTAGCCCAAGACAAATATTGACTTCTGTTTCGAGCAACTCAAGGGTGCGAACTAGGCCTGCAGCGCCATCGGCAGCTAAGCCAAAGCATTGCATACGACCCATGCCGACCATGTCTGCACCAGAGGCAATGGCCTTAACAATATCGCTTCCTCGGTTAATGCCTCCGTCAACGATGACAGTGGCACGCTTGTTTACGGCTTGAACGACTTCTGGCACGACGGCTAATGAACCTAAGCAGTGATCTAGTTGTCGACCTCCATGATTTGAAACGTAGATCATATCGACACCGTGATCGACAGCAATCGCGGCGTCTTCCGCCGTTGCGATACCTTTTAAAATAAGAGGAATTTTTAATTTTGACTTGATGCGGTCCACATCAGCCCAAGTCAGTTTAGGTTGATGTTCGCGTCCGGGCACTCCACTACGTCGAATATTTCGTTTGGCAAGATCTCGTTCGCGTCGGCTGTAGATCGCCGTATCAACAGTCAAACAGAA
>CAWUWN010000080.1:0-12155 GCA_963926265.1 uncultured Burkholderiaceae bacterium | reverse complement strand
CTACGAGGCATTTTGCAGCGGGAAGATTCCCTAGAGTTGACCCTATTTACGAGGGAGAAGCTCTATCTCGCTATCGATCCCATCAGTGACAAAATTGCAGAACTCATCGAGATTCAGCTTGTTGTTGCACAGGAAGTCTACTCAGAAGCTACAGACATGTATGACTTCGATCTGATGCTGATGAATACCATAGTGATTGGCGGACTGATTTTTGGCAGTGTGGTTGGATTTTTAATTATTCGCTCTGTCACGCAGCCGCTGAATAGGCTTCAAAGTGCAGTTACAGAGTTATCTAAAAACAACCTCGACATAGAGGTAACCTTCTGTAACTTGGGCAACGAAATGGGAGGCATGTCTCGGTCGATAGCTGGTTTGCAAGTTGAGCTACAAAAAGCCGATGCATTCCAAGCGGAAGAAAAAAAACGGGCCACGAATTTTGCAGACACAACAAAAGAAATCGGTGCAGTTATTGCGGCAGCAGCGTCCGGAGACTTTACAGCTCAGGTGGACGTTACTGGAAAAGAGGGTTTCTTGTTGGAGATCTCTAGCCAGGTCAATACCTTGGTAGAGACATCTAGAGGCGCATTTCTAGCGATCGGTCATAACGCGACTTCACTGGCCTCTTCATCGGAGGAGCTGTCTGCGGTGAGTACACAGATGAGTGCAAACGCAGAGGAGTCCGCTGCGCAGGCAGGCGCGGGATCCTCTTCAGCTGTTCAGGTCAGTGCGAGTATGCAGACCGTCTCGGCAGGCGTTGAACAGTTGACGGTCAGTATCCGAGAAATATCAGCCAACGCTATTGAGGCATCAGCCGTCGCGACGCGCGCGGTTGAGGAGGCTCAAATGACCAGTAAGACCATGGCCAAGCTTGGTAACAGCAGCCTGGAAGTTGGCAATGTAATCAAGGTTATTTCGAGTATCGCTGAACAGACCAACCTGCTCGCACTCAATGCGACCATCGAAGCAGCTCGCGCTGGTGAGCTTGGGAAAGGGTTTGCTGTGGTTGCCAACGAGGTGAAAGAATTAGCGCGTCAGACGTCGAAAGCTACTGAAGAAATCGGTCAAAGTATTGAGAACATTCAATCAGATGTCAAAGGTGCGGTCGCATCAATAGACTCAATATCTGGAATTATCAACAAGATAAATGATATCTCTGCCGTTATTGCCAGCGCTGTGGAAGAGCAGGCAGCGACTGCCAATGAAATCGGTCGAACGGTCTCAGATGCCGCTGTCGGTAGCGACGAGATTGCGAGGAATGTGGCGTCCGTGGCGTCCGTGTCCAGGGACACCACGGTTGGCGCATCGAACTGTCAAGAAGCGGCCCGACAGTTATCAATCATGGCGACAGAGCTACAAGCCATGGTCGGGAAATTCAAGACCACAAGGACATCGGTATAAGGGGGAATCCCAAGCTTGAATAGTCTGATGCTTATGAGGACGGAATAGTTGATGACAGATGAAACGGAATTTTTAGACGACTTCCTGCTCGAGGCAAGAGAGATCATGGACAAGCTGGACCTAGACTTTGTCCAACTTGAAAAGTCGCCCGACGACGAAAAACTCTTGGGAAATATTTTCCGAGGCATGCACACCCTAAAGGGCAGTAGTGGGTTTTTCTCTTTCAAAAGGCTGGAGCTGGTCTCACACGCTGGAGAGTCCCTGCTGAGTAAGCTGCGTGACAAGTCGCTGGTGCTCACGAGCGACATGGTGACAATACTGTTGCGTACTTTAGATGCACTCAGAGTCATCATCGACCATATCGAATCTACTCGCTCCGAGTCCGCAGGGGATGACCGATTACTGCTTGAGAATTTACGTTCGCTGGCTCAAGGGGAAGGCCTTGTTGATGAACTACCCGTTGATGAAGTTCCCGACATTGCGACTTCAAACGCTTTTGAGAAGCCGATTAATCCGGCTGTCAACGCGGCTGTTGTAGTCGGAAAAAATCCATCGCCACCGGCAGTGGTCGCTATCGAGGAGGACTTTGCGCTCGAAGATAATGTGGATCAATCCGAGGTCATTGCGCCAATCGACCAAGACAAGACCGATGTGCCACCGACTGAAGGCAGTCTATCGAACGAGGATGCGGCAATTCGCCTCAATTCGCAGCCAACCAAGACTGATTCGGGCGCGACTGAGGTCCTTATGGGGCGCCACTCAGCGAACGAGGTCGCCCCTCCTGTGAAGGTGAGCGTGGACTTGCTCGATAAGCTCATGAATTTGGTTAGCGAGATGGTGCTCGCAAGAAATAGGCTACTGTCTTATGCGGCGGAGGTGACCGACCCCCAATTAACGGGTGTGGTGCGCAACGTTGACTTCATAACGCTCGAACTGCAAGAGCGCATGATGAAGACACGTATGTCGCCAATCAGCCAAGTCTGGAACAAGTTTCCAAGGCTAGTAAGAGATCTCGCACAAGAGTGCGGTAAGAACGTTGACCTGCATCAAATCGGTGGAGAGACTGAGCTCGACCGGACCCTTTTAGAGACGATTAAGGACCCGCTCATACACATTATTAGAAACAGTGTGGACCACGGTATCGAGGATGCTCAGACGCGTTCTGAGTTGGGAAAACCAGCAGCTGGGTCTGTAACGCTGCAAGCCCAACATGAAAACGGAATGGTTGTCATTGAGATCGCTGACGATGGAGGTGGCATCAATGTAGACCGCGTGCGTGCAAAAGCCATCGAGCGTGGATTGGTCGAGATCCAAAAAGCCAACCAATTGGGGCTAGACGAGCTGCTGGATTTTATATATTTACCTGGTTTTTCTACCAAAGATGCGATTACCAATCTGTCTGGACGTGGCGTTGGTTTGGATGTTGTAAAGACAAGTATTCAAAGTATCGGTGGTTCTGTTGAGGTTACATCCTCTCCATTAGGTACAAAACTTAGATTAAAAATCCCATTAACACTTGCGATCATGCCGGCATTATTTATCCGGTGTGCTGATGAGCGGTTTGCAATCCCTCAAAATAATTTGTTGGAGATGGTTCGCTATGATCCCAGCGACAGTACAGAAGGGTTGGAGTACTTGTATGGCGTTCCCGTTTTTCGCCTTCGAGAGAAGTTGATCCCATTGATTTTCTTGGCCCAAGAGCTTGGCTTGAGTACCCGTGGTTCCTGGAATGGGGAGCGTCTCAACATTGCGGTTGTTCAATCCTCTGGGGTTAGATTTGGTTTGATTGTTGATGAGGTCCTGTATATGCAAGAGGTTGTCGTGAAACCTATTGTGGCGATACTCAGAGGCAAGTCCACTTACGGTGGCGCAACGATATTAGGCGACGGTCGGGTCTCCCTGATACTGGACATTGAGGGCATAGCAAGAAATTCTGGTTTGTCGGGAAAGATGAAAGAGCATCAAAGGCAGGAGGACATCGGTACGCAGGGTGACCCGTCGCACGCTACACATGCGATGCTTTTGTTTGAACTCTCAGGAGACGACCGCTTGGCAATTCCAGTCAATCAGGTGGCTAGACTGGAAAACATATCTCGAACAAAAATACAGAGCAGCGGCACCGAGTCGGTAATCCCATATGGCGATGGAATCATTAAGCTGGTCTGGCTTGCGGATTACATCGACGGGAGCCTTCATACCAAGAAGAACGAGTCGCTCTCAATTATTGTCCACTATGCTGGCGGATCACCCATCGGGTTGGTGGTGAGTCAAATACACGACATCATTTACGTGCCTGACCAATTAAATCTTATCTCGCCACCGCAACAGGGGTTGCTTGGTTGCGCCATTGTCGATGACCGAGTCATCAACGTGATTGATGTGGACGGCATTTTGTTTGCGCACAATAACAGGCATGTAGATCACGCCTCTCCCCTCAGCCAAGGGCTCATAGTGGAGGAGCCGTTATGAATACCCGTGAAATATTGTCTACCTTCTATGTAGGAGATTTTTACTGCGGAATACACACTAAAGAAGTTATTGAATTAACCAAAGAGTTGGAAGTGACACCGGTGCCCCTTGCGCCTGCATCGATACTTGGACTTTTAAACCTCCGTGGGCAGATCGTTACCGCAATTGATATGAGAGCCAGATTAAGTTGTGAGCCTAGAAAAATGTCGCCAGATTCGATAGGCATTTTCTATAAACAGTCTGACAATCTTTTTTCCTTTGTTGTGGACAGTGTCAGCGAAATCCTTGAGTTGGATCAGGAAAATTTTGAGCCACCACCAAGCAATTTATCCAGTTCTGCATTGGACTTTGTGGCTGGTGTTTACAAAATGCCTGGACGTTTGTTGTTGGTTCTTAATCCTAGCAAGCTTATCTCAGGCATCACCTTAGATCATTCAATGTAGGAGGGGCTTAATTGTCTGATCTGGGAAACAAAATTACAGTTTTGGTGGTTGATGACTCCACTATCATGAGACGAATTTTAGCGACGGCACTTGGCAAAGACCCAGATATAAGCGTCATCGGATTTGCTTCGAATGGGGCTGAAGCGATTCAAGCGGTGAAGGAACTGAGCCCCCAGGCGGTCACCCTAGACATAGAAATGCCTGTGATGGATGGTATTGCCGCATTGAAGGAAATACGGAAGTTCGCACCGCGGCTACCGGTCATCATGTTCAGCACGCTGACGCAAGTGGGTGCGCGAGCCGCCATTGACGCGCTCATGAACGGAGCCAGCGACTACGTCGGTAAGCCAGCTGTCTCGCTTGGTATGGCGGAAGCATTCAATGTATTGAACCACACCTTAATCCCGAAAATAAAAGGTCTGGTCCGGCGCTCTCTTGCTAGGCCTCGACAAGCTATTGGATCGGGCGAAAGTCCGCCACCCCAGCGGAGCGATCAAGCCGCGCCAAGATTGGCAGGCAAGGTAAGCCTGTCCGCTATCCAACTACCACGGACTGATGCGGTATGCATTGGGGTATCTACAGGTGGACCTGAGGCGCTTGTTCGTTTGTTTGAGGGATTCAATAAACCGGTTAGTTTCCCGATTTTTATCGTTCAACATATGCCTGCAATGTTCACGTTAATACTCGCCCAAAGATTGAATGCCCTTGGGAAGTTACCCGTTGTGGAAGCGACCGATGACCAAGAGGTTCTCGGTGGACACGTCTACCTAGCACCTGGTGGTTTACACATGAGCCTGAGGAGGTCGGCACTCGGTAGGACGTTTATATCGTTAGATGACACACCACCGGAGAATTCTTGTAAGCCTGCGGTAGATGTTTTGTTCCGTGCAGCGGCTCGCGTGTACGGGGGGAATTGCCTTGCGATTGTCCTCACTGGTATGGGGTATGACGGCCTTAAGGGAGCCCGCGAGATAAAATCGGTCGGCGGAAGTGTTTACGCACAAGACCAAGAATCAAGTGTGGTCTGGGGGATGCCAGGGGCGATCGTGGAGGCAGGGATTCACAACAAAATTCTCCCGCTGGCTCATATGGCGAGTGAAATTTTACGCCGATCGTCTCCAATCTCAAGTTTTAAGTAATGGACGTGCCGCTACGCGACGAAGAAATCGCCACGTTCTTTAATCAACTCGAGAAGAACCTTGGCGTTAGTTTAGACATTTCCAAAAAATACCTTTTAGAAGCGCGGCTCAAACCCGTTAGCGAAGAGGCAAACTATCCAAGCGTTGGAGAGTTCATCAGGTACTTAAATAGAAGTCGACAGGCGTCTTGGCATGAAAAAGCGTTCGCAGCTCTCACGACCAATGAAACCACATTTTTTAGGGATCCGGCATTCTTTCTGACCTTACAAGAGTGTGTGCTGCCTAACCTGATTAGACATCGCTCAGACCTGAAAAGGCTACGCATATGGTCGGCCGCAGCATCTAGCGGTCAGGAGGCATTCAGCCTTGCCATGATGATTCGATTGTACTTCCCTGAAATTTCGCATTGGGACATTGACATCTTTGGATCTGATGTATCACTTCCTGTGCTTGCCAAGGCTAGGAAAGGAATTTTCAATGAGTCTGAAATAAAACGAGGTCTACCAACGCATTATCTGCATAAGTTTTTTAAGAAAATAGATATCAATCGCTATCAAATATCAGATGCTATACGGTCAATGGTGCGTTTTGAGAGTTGTAATCTCATAAACGACAGTTACCCCAATGCCAGCTATGATCTTATTTTTTTGCGGAACGTTTTGATTTATTTTTCTCCAGAAAATAAATCATTGGTGCTTGAAAAAATAAATAAATTGTTAGCCGATGACTGCGGAACACTGTTTCTTGGCGGCGCAGAGTCGATTAATGGAAATTTGAAATATGACATCAATCTTAATTCTAAATGGACATTTTATATAAAAAAAGGAATTACGCTTTATGACAGATGAGAAAAATTCAGATTTAAAAGAAATACTATCTTGTGTTGAGGTACTGGTAGTAGATGATAGCCGCACGCTTCGTCGTATATTGATTCGAGAGCTAAACAACTTGGGTATAACAAATATTGTCGAGGCATCAAATGGTATCGAGGCGCTAGATATCGCGTTAGGGAAGCCTCCTGACCTGATGTTGCTCGATATGGAAATGCCCGAGCTAGATGGATTGGGGGTGCTGGAGGAGATGGCTAAGAAGTCAGCGAGCCAGCAGTTTCCAATCATCGTGGTTTCCGGTGCGGATCAGATTGATAAAACAATTAAGTGCATAGAGTTAGGGGCTGAAGATTACCTGCCGAAACCATTTAATCCAGTTTTACTTAAAGCTAGGATATTTTCATCATTGGAGAAAAAACGACTAAAGGATCTTGATGCGTCCCGTATGCTCCAATTGCAGGAGGAGAAACAGCTCTTAGAGGTAGAGCAAATGAAGACGGAGAAGCTGATGCTGAACATCCTTCCTCGTAGCATCGCAGAAAGACTGAAGCGTGGTGAGAAAAATATTGCTGGTAGTTACCCGGAGTCGACTATTTTGTTCAGTGATATGGTTGGTTTCACAAAGATGTCATCTGAAATATCAGCCTCTGCTTTGGTCGAGTTGCTTAATGATTTATTTACCCGATTTGATAAAAGAGCCGAGATTTTAGGGCTCGAAAAAATTAAAACGATTGGAGATGCCTACATGGCCGTTGGTGGTCTACCTATACCCAGATCTGATCATGCGGAGATCTGCGCCGATATGGCGTTAGGTATGTTTGATGATCTAAAGGCGTTTAATCTGGAGAGAGGTACAGAGTTGAATTTACGTATCGGTTTAAACTCCGGCCCCGTGGTTGCTGGTGTTATTGGCTTTACGAAGTTTTCGTATGACCTGTGGGGGAATACCGTCAATACGGCGAGTCGCATGGAGTCAACCTCAGCGCACGGTAGAGTCCAAGTATCACCCAGCACAATTGAGCTGCTCAAAGACGCATTTTGTTTGGAGATGAGGTCTGAGCCTGTCGAGTGTAAGGGGCTGGGGGCCATTCAGACAGCGTTGCTCGTGGCGAGAAAGTAAGCAACTGCCCCTAGCTGGGGTTGCTCCAATTCACCGAGCACTTTGACATGCTTGAACAAGGTCTGTAGAAGTCTAATTTTCCCGGAGACCTCGATAGGTGGAAAATCCACCAGTTGAGGCGTCACACATGAAGAATCAACGTTGACCGCTTCTGGTGCAAAAGAAATCTTGTTGCCAGCAATAGTGCCTGCCTTGAACTGCGATGAGGTTTGCAATTGAATCACCATTTAGGGGGCACAGTTTGCCAGACTCTATCGTGTTGATGTCTAAACCTGCGTTGCTGATGCAGTTGAAAAAATCGACCGGTTGTTGACCACCGGCCAATAAAAATCCAGGCGAGTATTCAATTAGCAGGTTGTTACAACGCGCCAGCGTCTCTTGCGCTCCCCTCAGGGCATTCACTTCAAAGCCCTCAATGTCAACTTTCATCAGCTTAATTGGACCTGCAATGTTTTTCAAAACGCCGTCAAGCGTGCGTACAGTCACTTGGCTATCGTTGTGCTCATTCGGCGTATGGGGCATGGTCACGAACGAGTGCATGCCGGGGTTCCCTGCTGGCGCTTTGTGTATTGGAAGCGTGCCATTTTCAAATGAAACAGCTACCGGTAGAACCTGCACATTGCGTAATTGGTTGCTGAAGATATTGCTTGTCAGTAGCGCTAGGTTGTCGGCTTCTGGTTCGATTGCAATGACTTGTCCGTTGGCGCCAGCAAACTTGGATAACAAGCAGGTATACCACCCAAAATTAGCGCCCACATCTACAAAAATACCGTCTTGACTGTCGGCAAACAAATCTATCAGAAAGTTTGTATTGTTGGCCTCATATGTGCCGTACTTGGACAGGTACCAAGAAAATATGGTGTTGCTTGGGACTTTAAACGTTAGACCTGTGGCCGCAACAGTGGCATGAAGAAATGCCTGCCGCCCGACCTTGATGTCCAACCAATGTTTGATGCCGTTCATGGCGCTGCTCACACTTCTAATTTTTGTTGGAACGTGCTGCATATTTTTATCGATCTTTAATGTGGACTGTTTGCTCAACCGCATCACGTGCACTTCATCGATGGCTGTGTGGGTCGTGTTAAATCTGTTCATTTATACCTGATATGTCGTGCACAGCATGCACACATGCTGTTCAAGCGTCAGTGGGTCATGCCCCGCTTATTCCACAACTGGCGCGTTCAGTCTGGTGGTGGTTTTATCTACAATTTGCACGGGGCCTAGCTGGGTGGGCGTGCACAGCGGCTGTTTAATCAAGCCGCGTATGAGTTCGCAGTCTTGGCCGTTGGCTTCGCTGATGAGGTGGTCGGTTGGCGTTTTGCCGGTGGTGCCCCACACCCCTAGACTGGCCGATGTGAGCGGGTAGGTCGCAATGAGTCCGCAACCACTCAGCAGCGTGGCCATTAGCAGGGCTAGGCTCAGGCCGTGTTTTGTGGCACTAATGCGGCTATTTGTCATAGTGCTGTGTACGATATCACAAATAAAAACAGGTACATACCTTGCAGTTTGTACCTGTTTTATTGGATCACAACGGCTGTGTCACTGCTACTGGGCAGTTGGTTCTACACCTTGCTTTTTGAGCAGGCGTTGGCTGCGGCCAAAGTCATCATATTGACCACGCGGCGCACCGTAGACGAGGGGTCCATGATGTGCGCTGGCACGCTGGTGCCCATGAGCATGGGGCCCACAGTGACGCCGTCGCTGCTGGTCATCTTGAGTACGTTTAACAAGATATTGGCAGAGTCTAAATTGGGGCAAATCAAGATATTGGCAGAGCCACTGAGTGTGGTGCTGGGCAAATAAGCTTGGCGCACCGACTCAGACAAGGCTGCGTCGCCGTGTAACTCGCCATCACACTCCACATCTGGATTAGCGGCGGCAAACAGGTCGCGTGCCAAGCGCATTTTCTTGGCTGATCCACGCTTGCTAGAGCCAAAGCTGGAGTGCGATAAAAAAGCCACTTTAGGAGGGATGCCAAAGCGTTGAACTTGTGCCACTGCCATGGTGGCAATTTCAGCCAGCTGTTGGGCGCTGGGATCTTCGTTGACATAGGTGTCTGCAATGAACAGCGTGCGGTTGTCGAGCATGAGGGCATTCAGTGCGCCAAATGTGGTTGCGCCTTTGGCGGCGCCCAGCACATCTTTGATGCGCTCTAAGTGGGTCTCGTAGGTTCCTACCAAGCCACACAGCACGCCATCGGCATCGCCAACTGCCACCATGAGGGCGGCAATGATGGTGTTGGAGCGACGTACGGCTGACTTGGCCATCTCTGGTGTTACGCCTTGGCGTCCCATCAGCGCGAGGTAGCGTTCCCAATAGCTTCTAAATCGTGGGTCGTCTTCTGGGTTGACCACTTCTATGTCCGTGCCTACACGCATGCGCAGACCCGCTTTTTCGATACGTGCGCTGATCACAGCTGGGCGACCCACCAATATGGGTGTCGCCAAGTTGTCGTCAATTGCTTGCTGGGCGGCGCGCAGCGCGCGCTCGTCCTCGCCGTCTGCAATGGCGATGCGCTTGTGCTCTTGAGCCCCAGCTTTTGCCGCATTCACGACGGGCTGCATCAAAATACCAGTTTGGTAAATGAAGCGAGACAAGCTTTGGCGGTAGGCGTCCATATCGGTGATAGGACGTGTAGCCACCCCAGAGGCATGCGCTGCTGCAGCTACTGCTGGTGCAATGCGCAAAATCAAGCGTGAGTCGAATGGTTTGGGAATGAGGTATTCGGGGCCAAACACCAGCTCTTGTCCTGCGTAGGCGGCGGCCACTTCATCACTGGTTTCGGCCTTGGCCAAATCGGCAATTTGGCGCACACAGGCCAGCTTCATTTCTTCAGTTATAGAGGTGGCGCCGCAGTCTAATGCCCCTCTAAAAATATACGGAAAGCACAGCACGTTGTTGACTTGGTTTGGGTAGTCAGAGCGCCCAGTTGCAATGATGCAGTCTGGCCGTGCGGCTTTGGCCAACTCAGGGCGAATTTCTGGTTCTGGGTTGGCAAGTGCCAAGATGACTGGTTTGTCCGCCATGGACTTGACCATGTCAACTGTCATCACGCCTGGCGCGGAGCAACCTAAAAAGACGTCGGCTCCGCTGACCACATCAGCCAAAGTGCGTGCGTCGGTTGTTTGTGCGTAGCGCGCTTTTGACTCGTCATAACCACCAGCACGCCCTTCGTATATGACGCCTTTGGAATCACAAACAAAGATATTTTCACGCGCAACACCTAAGCCCACCATGACATCTAGACACGCCAGAGCGGCTGCACCAGCACCTGAGACAGCAATTTTGACGCTACCAATGTCTTTGCCTGTGAGCTCCAGCCCATTCAGCAGCGCTGCAGCAGAGATGATGGCGGTGCCATGTTGGTCGTCGTGGAACACGGGGATGTTCATGCGTTCGCGCAGTTTTTTCTCAATGTAAAAGCATTCAGGTGCTTTGATATCTTCCAAGTTGATGCCACCGATAGTGGGCTCAAGCGCCGCGATGATATCAACCAGTTTGTCTGGATCGCGCTCGTCAAGCTCGATATCAAACACATCGATACCTGCAAACTTTTTAAACAAGCAGCCCTTGCCCTCCATGACGGGCTTGCTGGCCAGCGGCCCAATGTCACCCAAACCCAGTACCGCAGTGCCGTTGGTTATCACTGCTACCAAGTTGGCACGCGAGGTGTACTCCGCTGCCAGTGTTGGGTCTTTTGCGATGGCCAAGCAGGGGTAGGCCACACCTGGAGAGTAAGCCAACGACAGATCGCGTTGGTTGGACAATGGTTTGGTGGGCGTGACAGATATTTTTCCGCGTGTAGGGAAGCGGTGGTAATCGAGGGCGGCGTCGCGCAAGTTGTCTTCTGCTGTTGACATAGGTTTGTCTCGTTGTGTTGTTTACTGCAATGGCTATGGATGTTGCGTCAGTTTTTCTAATAGCTGATAAACAGCTTATACGCGCTGGTGCGCATATTTAGGTGAAGCAGTTGTGCAAAAAGAGGTGCAATAAGTGCATCCAAAAGTTTGGAGTTAGTCATAAAGACTGCAATTAACAAGGACGTTTAAAACAGCACACCCTGATGTGAGGCTCTTTTTTTAAGGTTTAGGTTAACAAGTCGCGCAATGTACGCGCAATCACTTTGGTGGCGCGGCGCAGGTCTTCCAGGTCGATGCGTTCGTCGGCCCGTTTGGCATGTGACTCTAAAACGGTGCGCGGTCCAGCACCGTAAATAACGCCTGGAATGCCTCGCTCCACATACAAGCGTACATCTGTGTAAAGTGGCGTGCCCAATGCGGGAATGGGTTCGCCAAACACGGCTTCGCCATGTGTTTGCAGGGCGTCCACCAAAGGCTTGTTGCCGGCCAAGGGTTTCATGGCGTTGCATAGCAACATGCGCTTGACTGCAATGCTGATGCCAGCGTCAGTACGTCCTTTGTTAAAGCCATCTACCGCGTCTTGCATGACCTTGTGTAAGTTCGCCTCAACGTGGCTGGGGTTTTCTTCGGGGATCATGCGACGGTCTACTTTCATCACGACTTTGCCAGGAACCACATTGGTGTTGGTGCCACCAGCGATCATGCCCACATTCAAGTAGGGATGGGTGATACCTTCAACCAAAGAGGTGACTTGCTTGTAGATGTCGTTTTGTGCGTACAGAGCCGTCAGAATTTGGTTGGCACCTTGCAGTGCGTCTACGCCAGATTCTGGAATGGCTGCGTGCGCCATGTTGCCGTTGACCGTTACTTCCATTTGCAAGCAACCGTTGTGCGCT
>CAWUWN010000079.1:0-11870 GCA_963926265.1 uncultured Burkholderiaceae bacterium | reverse complement strand
CGGTGCATGGCTTTTTCAGCGGTCTGCATATCCGCGAGCGCCAACTCGGTTTCGATGACCTCGATATCGGAGATCGGATCGACACGACCTGCGACGTGGATCACGTTGTCATCTTCGAAACACCGCACGACGTTGATGATGGCGTTGGTTTCGCGAATGTGGGAGAGAAACTGGTTGCCCAGACCTTCGCCCTGGCTCGCGCCGGCAACCAAGCCCGCAATATCCACAAACTCGACGGTGGCGTGTAGGATGCGCTCAGGCTTGACTATGGCGGCTAATGCACCCAGCCTTGGATCTGGCACTTCGACCACGCCGACGTTGGGCTCAATCGTACAGAAAGGGTAGTTTTCGGCAGCGATACCTGCCTTGGTGAGGGCATTGAAAAGGGTTGATTTACCGACGTTGGGCAAACCAACGATGCCGCATTGCAGAGCCATGAGAATCCCGAAGTTCTAAATAAGTGAAACAGCTGTATAGAATGTGAGTTTAACCGCTACTTTCTGTCCCTGATCATGACTCTCGCAGAGCTTCTCGCCCGTCCTTTCGGCACTATCCCTGAAATGATCCAGTTCGCAGCCTCGCACAGGCCAGAACATCCTGCAATGATCCTGAACGATCAAGCGCTTTCCTATGCAGAACTCGATACGCTGATCGCACGCGTCGCTGTTTCTCTACAGCGTGATGGATTAGGACAAGGTGATACGGTCGCAGCCTGCGCAGGGACTTCTTTTGAATATGTCGCGCTTTTTCTAGGCGCCTTGCGAGCCGGCGCGCTCATGACTCCGCTGCCACCTTCGGCAACAGCTCAAAATCTCAATGGGATGCTAGCCAATTCAGGCGCAAAGATTCTATTTCAAGATCACGCTTGTGCTGTCAGTTGGCCCACCGATCACTTAGTCCAAGGTGGTTTACGGCGGATATGGATCGACCAGCAACAAGGGCCAGATAGCTGGGGAAGCTGGTTGGCGTCATCTACACAACCTGGTCCAGTCGATACACAACCCAACTGGGCCTTTAATCTGATTTACTCCTCAGGTACTACGGGTACGCCCAAGGGCATTGTTCAGCCCTGCTCCATGCGCTGGTCACATGTCCAGCGGGCTGCAACTAACGGCTATGGCTCAGACTCTGTCACACTGACCTCCACGCCTCTTTACTCAAACACAACGCTGGTCGCACTTTTACCCACTCTCGCACTGGGTGGAACTGGAATTCTCATGAGTAAGTTTGATGCGCGCCAGTACCTTAAACTTGCTCAACAGCACCGCGTCACCCACACCATGCTGGTGCCTGTGCAATATCAGCGCATCTTGGACGACCCCGAGTTTGATCGGTTTGATCTCTCGACTTTTCAGGCCAAATTTTCCACAAGCGCCCCCTTCGGTGCAGCGTTAAAAGCCGAGGTTCTGAAACGCTGGCCTGGTCGTTTAACTGAGATCTACGGCATGACCGAAGGCGGGGGCCGCTGCGAGCTTGAAGCGCACAACTACCCACATAAGCTGCACACAATCGGACGCCCTGCCAGCGGACACGATATTCGACTCATCGATGATGCCGGCCACGAAGTGCCTCGAGGGCAGATTGGCGAAATCGTTGGTCGCTCCTCCGCAATGATGGAAGGCTATTACGGGATGCCAGAAAAAACGCGCGAAGTTGAGTGGTTTGATCCCTCCGGCAAACGCTTTATCCGCACGGGTGACATTGCACGCTACGATGAGGACGGCTTTCTCATCCTCGCCGACCGCAAGAAAGACATGGTGATTTCAGGTGGTTTCAATATTTATCCAAGCGACTTAGAGGCTGAGCTCGCTCAGCACCCTGAGGTGCGGGAATCTGCCGTAGTTGGCGTGCCATCGAGGCAATGGGGAGAAACACCCGTGGGGTATGTTGTGCTCAAGCAGACTGCGACGATCTCGCGCGACGATCTTCTCGCATGGGTGAACGCGCGCTTGGGTAAAACCCAGCGCTTGGCCGAGTTACTGTTCATTGACACTCTACCCAGAAGCGAAATTGGCAAAGTCCTCAAGCGGGAATTGCGCGATCACTATATCGCTGATGCTAAATAGCCTCACCCAGGGTTTGCAATGCCAGCCACGCCACTAACAAAGGTCCTGCGTTAAACAGCGCATGGGTCAATATAGCGGCCCCAATGCCTCTTTGCACCCGTATCCAGCACAGCGCGAGCCCAGTGACCCACTGCGGCAACACCAATACTGCCATCATCCACCAGGACAAGTCGACAAACTCATAATTATGAATATGCAGTCCGGCGAATGCCAAGACGGATACGTGCATCACCACGGGAAACGCCCAGCGATACGTTCTGAGCCACTTCCATGCATGTCCCGCTGGCATATCGGCACGCCTCATCGACCAGACAAGCATCATCATTACCAAGACGATCAAACTACTTGCCCACCAAGCAAAACCATTCAGAAAAACATAGACCAGCACAGGCACAACCAATAGTGCCAACAAAGGCCTGCGCAAACCAAACCGAAAAAGCATTTCCTCGATGATGGGCGCCCATAAGAGCGCCTGAAACCAAGGCAGATTGTGCACACTGATGCGATGCGTTGCCCCGCTCATCTCAAACACGGTCAATACAATTGGCCCAAGCGCTACGATGTTTATCAGCCACAAGATCCCCGCCCAAGCAAACAAACGCGACAGTTTGCATGAGGACCACCAATCAGCCACCCAACCGCTGACAGGGATGCTGTGCTTGACCTCTCGTTTGAGACTGGGACGTCGCACAAAGCGCAAAAACTGATGGAATTCGTCCTTGAAACTTAACGCTGTCATGCCGGATTATCGCGATGCAGCTGCTCAGTCGCGCGCACAAACTCACCTTTTAAAAATAAAGGCATGACAGCACGACAACGGGTGAGGCACTCGTCGATAGCGGTTTGGTCTTCGCGTCTTGGCGGGTGAAGCACAAAATCAGCGACCTCTTGTGACAGATTCAAACTTCGGGGGTGTCCGATTCCGACACGCAAGCGCCAGAAATTTGGGCTACTGAGCGCCGCTTGTATATCTCTTAGACCGTTGTGGCCAGCATGACCGCCACCTTGTTTGACCTTAACCTGACCCGGGAAGAGATCTAACTCATCATGCAGCACCAAAATTTCCTCAGGAGCGAGTTTGTAAAAACGCGCGAGAGCGCCTACGCACTGTCCGGAACGATTCATATAGGTCAATGGTTTTGCTAAAAATATTTGCTCACTATTGACGCGCGCTTTAGCCACAGCGCCAAAAAATGACTTTTCAACCGTGAAGTCGCAACGCAGATCGTCGGCAATCGCCTCGACCAGCCAAAAGCCTGCGTTGTGTCGCGTTCGCGCATAATCAGGGCCAGGGTTGCCAAGCCCGACAATAAGTTTGATGGGTTGAGTCATAACGCCATTAGATGTCAAAAGCCCCATCCGCGCAAAACGGATAGGGCTTGGGGTACAACTTGGTGATTAACTGATTTGAGGCGACCACCTGAGCCCCAAACAAGTCAATTAGGCAGCTGGTGCAGTACCTTCGGCGGTATCTGCAGCAGGGCCGCCTTTGACGATAGCAGTGACCAAGACAGGGTTTGCATCGCCGCGATGCGCAATATAAGTCACCCCTTTAGGCAAAGTAATGTCGGCCAAGTGAATCGACGCGCCGCCGACCAACATGGACAAATCTACTTCGATAAACTGTGGCAGATTGGCAGGCAAACACGCAATTTCGATTTCAGTCATCACGTGCGAAATGATCGCAGCGCTGAGTTTGACTGCAGGCGATGTTTCAGTGTTGGTAAAGTGCAAAGGCACCTTGGTGTGCAGCGCCTGATCGGCGGAAACGCGCTGGAAATCGACGTGCATCACGATCTGCTTGTAAGGGTGCCACTGAACCGAACGCAACAGAACCTGGTGGCTCTTGCCTTCGAGTTGCATGTCCAAAATGGATGCGTGAAACTGTTCTTTGCGCAGAGCGTGATAGATTTCGTTGTGATCGAGCTCGATACTGACGGGCTGCTCTTTGCCACCATAAACAATGGCAGGAACGCGGCTCGCACGGCGCAGGCGGCGGCTCGCACTCGATCCCTGTACGCTTCGTGGGGTTGCATTAAATTGCATAAAAAACTCCAAAAGGGATGATAAACATCCAGTTAAAACACAATCCGGATATCGGACTGTGGCTCTACAGCCCACCGCGACCAGTGAACTGCAAATGTCTCAGCGCATCTCAAAGAGATCCGCCGATGATTCTTTAATCGACAAACAGCGAGCTGACAGACTCTGCATTTGAAATACGTAAAATGGTCTCGCCTAACAGGGCTGCGCAAGAAAGTTGGCGGATTTTGCTACAAGCTCTTGCCTCGTCTGACAAGGGGATGGTGTCCGTCACAACCAGCTCTGTGAGCTCTGAGTCAGCAATCCGCTCAATCGCACCGCCTGACAACACAGGATGTGTGCAATAAGCGTACACCGCCCCTGCGCCACGCTCTTTCAATGCTTGCGCAGCTTTGCAGAGCGTACCTGCCGTATCCACCATGTCGTCCATGATCAGACATGTGCGACCGTCTACTTCGCCGATGATGTTCATGACTTCGGAAACATTGGCACGGGGACGGCGCTTGTCGATAATCGCTAAATCAGCCTCAAGCTGTTTAGCCAAAGCACGTGCACGTACCACACCACCAATATCAGGGGAAACCACCACCAAATTAGTTAGATTACGCCGCCAGATGTCGCCGAGCAAAATAGGACCTGCGTAAATATTGTCGACAGGAATATCAAAAAATCCCTGAATCTGGTCTGCATGGAGGTCCATTGTCAGCACACGATCCACGCCCGCGACTTGTAGCATGTTTGCAACAACTTTTGCCGTGATGGCGACGCGCGCAGAGCGAGGGCGGCGATCCTGTCTGGCGTAACCAAAGTAAGGAATGGCAGCAGTAATACGATTGGCGGAGGCGCGACGCAGCGCATCCACCATCACCATGACTTCCATCAGATTGTCGTTTGTTGGAGCACAGGTTGGTTGCAGAACGAATACATCCTTACCGCGGACGTTTTCGTTAATCTCAGCCATCACCTCTCCATCTGAGAAACGCCCAACGGTCATACGACCTAAAGACATATCCAAATGATTGACCACATCAACTGCCAGTCGCGTATTCGCAGTACCGGTAAATATCATGAAACTATCAGTAGGCATGATGGGGGCAGTCAAAGACCGTCAGGAGCAGATGTGGAACAAAAAAGCTGCTGAACTGAGGCCAGGTAATAGTAAGGCTTGATTTCGGCAAGCGCTTAGGCACGTTCAACAGCTCTACACAATTCGGGGCTGGGGAGGAAGGATTCGAACCTTCGCATGCCGGAATCAAAATCCGGTGCCTTAACCAGCTTGGCGACTCCCCAACTAGCTATCAATCCAATACCGCAACGGGTGATCTGGGAGGCTGTCACAAACCATCAAGGAATGTATCGGACTCAAAGTATCCACACCCGCGCTCGCAATATTAGAAAAATCTACGTGCATTTTAGCGAGCATTTTCTGATTAGCCACTTCGGCCTGAGGAACACTCTGGAATCCAATAAAAAAACAGGACCCAGATCCAGTCATCCGTGCGTTAAAACCAGCTTGTTCTAGCCAATTAAGCGCCTGAAAGACAACCGGAAAGCGGCTTAAAACCACTGGTTGCAGATCGTTGCGACCGAACCCCAAACGAGTAATCATCTGACGCTCAGAAAAGTCCATTATTTTGACTGGTTCAGTGTCTCTTGTCAAATCAGGCGCCTGAAAAATGCCTTGTGTCGGAACACTCTGAGCTGGCTGAATCACTAAATAAGCCTGCTGGGGAAGCTCGACCGGGGTCAACTGCTCACCGACCCCCTCGGCGAACGCATTTTGCCCAAAGACAAAAACGGGCACATCTGCACCCAATTGCAAGCCCAGCGACATGAGTTCTGTGCGATTCAATCCTGTCCTCCAGAGCCGATTTAAGGCGATCAATACAGTCGCTGCATCGCTGGAACCTCCACCGAGACCTGCACCCGAGGGTATGCGCTTGCGCACATGAATCTGTGCGCCCTGCTTGACGCCCGTTACCTGCTGAAGCAATTGCGCGGCCCGCACGACCAGATCCTCGTCATGCGGGACCCCAGGCAAATCCGTTTCTCGACCAATCTGACCATCTGCACGGGTGTCAATATCCAGACTGTCTGCCAGACTGATGAACCGAAAGACGGTTTGCAACAAGTGGTAACCGTCCGCACGCCTACCGACTACGTGCAAGAACAAATTCAGTTTGGCAGGTGCAGGAAGGTCATAAAGCATGCAGAACACTCATGGAGAAGGACTCAGGGTGTATCCGCGATGAGACGAATCACGATTTGCTTACCCACATCGAGCCGTGACAGCACCAACAATCGAGGACCCAACTGATCAAACCGGCTACGTTCCACCTTCCAGCCATGTTGTTCAAAAGCGACGATACGACCTTGATTATCTCTTTGGACCCGTTGCATGGAAGGTGAGCTGCCCAAGGGCGACCGCAACCATTCGCGCAAATCGCGTACAGGCACACGCTGACCAATTGCCTGCTGCACCAGCCCATCAGGGTCGGCGGCACTCAATATTTCACCATTGGATTGCGTCAGCGTCGCCTGACCAGGGTTCACCACGACACGCGCCAAAATGCTTCCAAAGGGATTGGTCAGATCAAGTGTCAGTCGGCCATTGACATCGCGCCATACAAAGCCACCCTGAACAGCCTCGGGCGCTTGATTTGGCTCTTCGGCACGTAAGGCAAAGCGTCCGTGCCGAACGAACTCACTCACCCCTAAAGCTTGGGGAGCCACGGGTGCCTGAGTTGCGCAACCAGCTAGCATCAACAGGAGCACGCTCAGGAACCCTGCAAAAAACATCTGACGCGTCAAGGCTGAACCCCGAAACGCTTTAAAGTTTCTAGCAAGGTCGTGTTAGTGGGCTCCTTGGACATCCCCTCTTGCCAAACTTTTCGTGCTTCATTTTGCTGCCCGAGCTTCCAGAGCGCTTCACCAAGATGGGCTGCAATCTCCGCTTCAGGACGCATTGCATAGGCGCGCTGCAAATACTCAACCGCTTCTTTGTACTGCCCCATCCGAAACTTGACCCAACCCATACTGTCGAGAATAAAAGGATCTTTGGGCGAGATTTCAAGTGCTCGGGCAATCAGCGCCTGAGCCTCAGAGAGTCGTTGATTACGGTCTGCCAGCGAATAACCCAATGCGTTGTGTGCATGAGCATGCCCGGGATCCAAAGCAATGACCTGGCGCAGCAAGCGCTCTGCATCACGCAATTGATCGGCCCGTTCGTACAACATGGCTAGCTCATACTTGACATTGATCGTGCCGGGCATCCGTCGGTCGAGTGCCTCCATACGTTTGATCGCATCAGAAAGCTGATTCGCATCCCGTAAGATTTGCGCGCCAGCCGAGACCCCCATGATGATTTCCTCATCGGTTTGCGCATGGGCTGAGTCGATCAAGGCGAGTGCTTCTTCGACACGCTTTTGCTTGGCACGAATCAAGGCCTGTCTGATGCGAGAGGTATAGCGCATCGAAGGATCTTCAATTTTAGCGAGAAGACTCACTGCTTCGTCGAGCTGACCTTGTTCTTCAGCAATTTTGGACAAGAGCTGATAAGCCTCGGCAAGCGCCGCCGGGGCATCCGTTGCGCCCGCAGCCGCAGAAGCACGCAATCGTTGCGACTGAACCATGACAAACTGATCTAGAAAACCACGCGCCTTTTCAAGCTGCTTGGCGCGATAAGAGACCTGAGCCTGCATGAATAAAATGTCAAAGTCCTCAGGGGAACGCTTGGCCATCGAAGTGAGCTCAGCCATGGCGGTATCAAACTGCCCACGATCCGCCAAGTGACTCGCCAAAATGACACGCAAGCGACGAGCGTTAGGTTGCAGAATTGCAAACTCAGTGGCGTCACGTAAGGCGCGCTCGGGATCAACACTCAAGCCGTACTCAAATACACGCATCGCCGCATCCTCTGAGCGCGGCGCAGCTGCTAAAGCGAGGCGAGACTCTTCAAGTGCACGCGCTTGATCACCGGCTGCGCGCGCCATATCAGCGAGCGCCATATGTCCTGCGGCTAAATATCGCGCGTTGCTATCACCGATCGCTTTACTCAAAATTCTCAGTGCTGCTTTCTTATCAGGCATTCTGCTGAGCACAGCAAAAGCCTGCCCAATAGCTGCCGACTTATCATTGGCTGTATCAATTTGTTTGCGCAGCGCGGCAGCCAAGCCACTGGTTTGACCGGAGGCCGCAGCGAGGGCCATCTCAGTCGAAGAAGCCTCTGCATCATCCGGCATCAGGCGCAACCAGGCTCTAGACGCATCAAGCGCGCCCGGCAGATTGCCGCCAGCAAGATAAAATTCAAGCGCACGGCGTGATAGTCGATAATCACCGAGCTCTCGACTCAGCTCCAGCATGGTCTTGGCCGCTGGCAAATACGCCCCGCGCTGAGCGGAAATTTCAGAGGCCAGAATACGGAAGAGAATCGTTGAGGTGAGCGTGACCTCAGGTAATTCTCCGGCACGCAGACGAATAATTTCCGACTCAGGTTGCCGAGGCTTAATTTGGAGTTGAGAGCTTTGCCCAAAGCCTTTTGCCGGGCCCGTTTGCGCAGAGACGCCCGTGGCCCAGGACAGTGCTGCGCAGCCAATCAGGGCCGTCACGAAAACTTGAGAGAATTTGAATTTGAACAACGACTTCACGCGACCCGCCTAGTTAATGGCACAATCTACAGAATCTGTGAACGGATGTTAGCACTCAGCCATGCCAGAACTACCAGAAGTCGAGACAACTCGCCGGGGAATTGACACCGTTGCAACAGGTCACACGCTCAGAAAGATGATCGTGCACGACTCTCGCATGCGCTGGCCCATCCCACAAGACCTGCCAAGCTTAATTGAGGGGCAAGTGGTACGCGCCTGTCGACGGCGAGGAAAATACCTCCTGATTGAGTTCGACA
This sequence comes from uncultured Burkholderiaceae bacterium, assembly GCA_963926265.1. Classification (GTDB taxonomy): domain Bacteria; phylum Pseudomonadota; class Gammaproteobacteria; order Burkholderiales; family Burkholderiaceae_B; genus Zwartia. Next base: position 2,858 of record CAWUWN010000079.1, on the reverse strand, counting down.
ACGGGACTGTTTTGATACATTTGGGCATGTCTGGCTCTTTGCGCAGCGTTATGAATGGCGCACTTCTCAGGAAACATGACCACGTAGAATGGCAATTTGATCATGCCACATTGCGCCTGCACGACCCACGACGCTTTGGTTCAGTCCTTTGGCATTCAAAAGCTTCGGGCTTGGCCGAGGCACATCCTTTACTGAGCAAATTGGGCATTGAACCCTTCGATCCAAAATTCGACGCGCAATTTCTTAAAAAAGGACTGGCAGGTCGAAAAGTATCAATCAAACAAGCACTCTTAGCTGGTGACGTCGTAGTAGGAGCAGGCAATATTTATGCCTCAGAAAGTTTATTTCGGGCGCGCATTCATCCCAAAACACAAGCTGCCCGAGTATCTCTGGCACGCTGCGAGCGTCTGGTCGAGGCGCTCCAGAGCACCCTCAGCGATGCTTTGCAATCTGGCGGAAGCACCCTGCGAGACTATGTCAACGCCACAGGCGAAGCAGGGGCGTACTTCACACTGCATGCGGCCGTATACGAACGCGATGGCGAACCCTGCAAGATCTGCGCCACCTCCATTCAACGCATTGTGCAAGGCCAGCGCGCGACCTATTTTTGTCCACGTTGCCAGAAGATCTAGCGACCCGGAAGTGGTGGCAAGGCATAGCGCTGCTCTCGATACGCCCAGCTCGGCCATAAAACGTGCGCCAGAGCCTCACGGGTCTGGTCCGCATCGGACTCTAAGGGAAGGTAGCGATCGGGCATTTCATAACGCATCGTGTGCGCAGGCTTGCCGGGCTCCAACACCACAAGCTTCTCGCCATCGGGCCCTGCTTTCAGAAATCCGTAGTTGTCGCCAAACTGCATAATGGCTCGATTGGCAGCACTTCTTGTCAAATCTCGCCCCAGCATTGGATGAACCGTATCAATACCCATCAACGACAGCAAGGTCGGCAATAAATCGATCTGGCTCATCACCTGAGCGTCTGATTTGGGTTGAACTCCAGGCCCGATGATCAAGGCGGGTATGTGAAAGTGGCGAACAGGCACCAAGCCGCCATACACGCGCGCATCGTGATCCGCCACGATCAAAAATAGCGTGTTGTCCCAATAGGGCGACTGACGTGCCTTTTTGAAAAAATTACCCATCGCCCAATCTGCATAGCGAACAGTATTCGTCACCGTCGCGGGCTCGCCAATCGGTTCAATCCGACCTTTTGGATACTCCCAAGGCGAATGATTGGAAACCGAAAAAGCCATCGTGACAGTTGGGCGCGCGCTGTCCTTGCGGAGCACACGATCAAGTTCTGTAAACATATCCTCGTCTGAGGCGCCCCAAGAGCCTACAAACTTGGGCGCGGTGAACTTGGGCAAATCGAGCATTTCATTGAAGCCATTGCCCAAGAAAAAGCTGCGCATGTTGTCAAAGTGGCCCTCACCGCCATAAATGAAGCGAGAGTAATAACCATGTCGACCCAGCAGTTCTGCAATCGTAAAGAAACCCGTTTGTGAGCGTGGCAGTGTCAACACTGCTTGGGCAGGCGTCGGCAAAAAGCCTGAGCTAACTGCCTCTAATCCACGAACGGAGCGTGTACCCGTCGCATAAGCACGCTCAAACCACCAGCCCTCATGACCAAGCTTGTCGAGCTCTGGCGTCAAATCCTGACTGCCTCCGAGTTTTTTTGAATACTGGGCCCCCAAACTCTCTTGCAAAATAATCACAAGATTAAGTGGTTTATCTCGCTGCAACGTCGCAGTCTGAGCATGCAACGTTGGTAAATGCGGATCCAGCATCGGATCGGGGATGCCCGCAGCACGCCGCACAATCTCATTGATCTCTTCGACCGGCAACTTGCCATACATATCGAACGAAGACTTTTCATTCGTTATCAGATAGGCTGCATTCGTCACACTCCAAAGTCCATTCAATGGCAGTGCATTGACCATCGCATCATTGCCAAAAGCAACTGACGAAGCGTTAATCGGTCGGTGTTGGAGCGTGCCACGGATCGTGCCAACACAAAACAGTATCAACACCGCACTCACAATCGGGCGCAACCACCAGCGCAACTCTTGGTCAGGCTTGACAGATTTAAAGAGCTTGAACGCCCCCCACATACCGATACCGAGCCCCACAAATGCTGCCATCAACACAAGACGGTAGCCCTCCCACAACATGGAGAACACTTCGCGTGGGTAACCCAGATATTCAAAGTACAGTCGGTTGGGCCGGGTGTCGTATTCGGCAATAAACTGTGGAGAGGAGACCTCAAGCAACAACAACAGGAACCAACAGACTCTGAACCACCAGGCCGTGATTTTTTCAGCGATTGCAAAATGTCCGAAAAAAGGCCCTGCACCGGCCGGAATGGCAATCAACATGCCGATCATGACTAGGTCGATCCGCAAACCACCGAGCATCACCGGCAACAAGCCTGATACGGCCTCAACACGCGGCCATTGCCACGCTACTAAAAACAAGCGGGATAGTGTCAGCATCAAAAGCGCTGTCCACCAAAACCGCCAAGTCAAACGAAGCATCTTTTTGCTTTACCTTATGCTTGCAGGACTTTACCGGGGTTCATTAAGCCGTGCGGGTCAAGCGCTTGCTTGATTTGTTTCATTAATCTGAGCTCAAGTTCGCTCTTGTAACGTGTCAGTTCATCGCGCTTGAGTTGTCCGACACCATGTTCGGCGCTGATGGAACCATCATGTGCATGCACACTATCGTGAACCAGTTGATACACGTCGTACTGCGTGGCGAGGAGTTCGTGCTCGGTTTGATTCGGCGCACGCGCGACGTTGTAATGCAAGTTGCCGTCGCCCAAATGTCCGAAGACGATGTGCTGAATACCGGGGAACTTAG
>CAWUWN010000078.1:0-6954 GCA_963926265.1 uncultured Burkholderiaceae bacterium | reverse complement strand
CAACCAAATCCCCTCAGTCAAAGCAGCCATGTTTGCCGAGTTGCCGCCTGGCGGGCAACTGAACCCCCATCGCGATCCTTTTGCCGGATCCTTGCGCTACCACCTGGGCTTGGCTACGCCAAACAATGATCTTTGTTATATCGATGTTGATGGAATTCGGCATAGCTGGCGTGATGGCCACGGTGTGATTTTTGATGAAACTTATATCCATGATGCCTACAACAAGACTGAGCAAAACCGCATCATCTTATTTTGCGATGTAGAGCGTCCACTAATTTGGCGTTGGGCACAGGGGTTTAATCACTGGTTTGGCAAAGTTGCCATGTCGGCTGCGAGCTCGCCGAATGCAGAAACCGATCAAACCGGTTGGGTGAACAAGCTCACGCATTACCACTGGATCATCGATCAAAAACGTCGGGCGTTCAAAAAAGCCAACCGAACTGCCTACAAAGCGACCAAGTTTGGTTTGATCGCGCTCGCCATTGTCTTGTTTTTTGTCTGGTAATTACAGGCTGATCGCTCACGTCAACGCTGCATAGCATCCCAGGTCTTTTGTAGCCGCTTGACCGAAACAGGCATTGGTGTGCGTAGCTCCTGGGCAAATAGCGCCACGCGCAACTCCTCCAACATCCAGCGAAACTCGTCAAGACCAGCATCCGGTGCGCCCTTGAGCGCATTGCGGGCGCGTGTATATTGCGTGAAAACGGGCGCCATTTCCATCATAAGACGGGCATCACGGCCAGGATCAGACTTGAGTTTGTCGATGCGGGCGATCGCCGCCTTGAGATAGCGTGGCAAATGGGCCAACTGCGTATAAGGCGTATCCACCACAAAACGTGCCGTCACAAGCTGCTGCAAGTGTTGCTGCAAATCTGCATAGGTTTGCGTATTTGCTTTAGCTTGGGGAAGCTTACGCTGAGCGGCCGCCCAACCGTCAAGGACTGAAAATGCAAGACGAGCAACCTCTTGCGCCAACAAGCCGAGCTTGGTTTTAGCCTCTTGGCGCCGCGCATCAAAACTCTGTGCGTCATCTGGCCACGGCTCTGCAAGACATGCACCGATCAACGCGCAGTCAATGATCTGGTCTCTCAGCTGTTCTTGTGTGCCGAGCTGGAGATAAAGCATGCCCATTTTGGTGAGCTCATGCAGATTTTTCTCGAGAAATTTGACCTGCTCACGCAGCGCTAATCGAAACAAGCGTACTAAACCACGTCGATGTACCTGTAAGGCGACTTGAGGATCATCGAAGACATCCAGCGCGCAAGCTGCGCCTCGTTCAACCAGAGCTGGATAACCCACCACCACTTGATCTTTGCGACGAATCTCCATGAGCTCGGGGAGTTTCCCAAAGCTCCACTCCGTAATTTCATCCTGCGATAAGACGCTCGCGACCTCTTGGTCATGCGTGGCGAACTTTTGAAACGTTGCCTGGGCTTGCTTGCCCAACTCAGCTTTGATCTGAGCCAAGTTGCGGCCCGCCGCCAGCATGCGACCATGTTCATCAACGATTTTGAAAGACATGAACAAGTGGGCAGGTAAGGTCTCGAGTTTAAAGTCCGTGACTAAGGGGCGAATGCTGAGTGTTTTCCAAATGTCCTGAATCAAGGCCTCGGTGAGACCAGAGGGCGGTTGCTCCAGTTGGTCGTACCAGCGTTCGTAAAAGCCTGCTGCGTAATCCGGTAAGGGCACACAGTGACGCCGGATTTTTTGCGGCAGTGATTTGAGCAATAGTTGTGCCTTTTCCTTGAGCATCCCGGGTACCAGCCACTCGCAGCGTGCCGCATCGACTTGATTGAGGAAATAAAGCGGCACGGTCACGGTCACGCCGTCCTTGGGCGAACCGGGCTCAAAGTGATAATCGATGGCAAGACGCACCCCCTGCCAGTCAAAAAACTTTGGGAAGACCTCTGTTGTCACGCCTGCAGCTTCGTGACGCATCAAGGCATCCCGCGTCAACATCAATTGTTGAGCATGCTCTTTTGACAAACCCTTTACCCAATGTTCAAGCGTAGCGGTTTGATGAATCTCTGCAGGCAATAACTTGTCGTAAAAGGCTTGTATCAGTGCGTCGTCCACCAAAATATCCGGCCGCCGCGTCTGATGCTCAAGCTTTTCAATTTGCCCAATCAATTTTCGGTTGTGGGCAAGAAACGGCAAAGGACTATCGATATCCCCAGGAATCAAAGCTTGCAGGATAAAAATCTCTCTCGCCTGCTCCGGAGCAATCGGGCCGTAGTGAACACGTCGACCAGAGTAAATCGTCAATCCGTACAGTGTCGCCTTTTCATTGGCGACGACCTGCCCGAGTTTTCGTTCCCAGCGTGGGTCACTAAATGAGCGCCTGAGCAGGTGCCCCGCCACACGCTCCACCCACTTTGGGTCGATCTTGGCAACACAACGAGCATACAGTTTGCTCGTATCCACCAACTCGGCGGCCACAATCCACTTTCCAGCTTTTTTGAGAAGTTTTGAACCCGGATGGATCCAGAAGCGAATATCGCGCGCCCCCAGATAGTGACCCGCTTCTTCAGACTTAAAACCGAGATTCCCTAGCAGTCCGGACAATAAAGCCAGATGAATCTGCTCATGGGTCGCCTCGGTTTTGTTCAGTCGCCATCCCTGCTCGCCCACCAAAGACATGAGCTGGCTGTGAATATCATGCCACTCGCGCAGACGCAAAGGCGATAGATATTGTGTGCGCAACTGCGCCACGAGCTTGCGCTGTGATTCTTTGTGCTTGACCTGTTCGTGGTACCAGTTCCAAAGCTTGACGTAAGCCACAAACTCGGAGGCGTCATCAGAAAACTTTGAGTGTGCTTGGTCTGAGGCCTCGCGCGCATGCATGGGCCGATCGCGAGGGTCTTGTACAGAAAGCGCGGAGGCTATGATCAACATTTCGGTCAGGCAGTTTTGATCGCGCGCCGCCAAAATCATTCGGCCTAAACGCGGATCGACCGGCAGCTTTGCCAAGCTTTTACCTGTTTCCGTCAACGCATCGGGCTTGTCCCCATCAGGGTCAATGGCCCCGAGCTCCTGCAGCAAATGGTAGCCATCCGCAATCGCACGACCACTTGGCGGATCGACAAACGGAAAGGTCTCGATTTCATTGAGTCGCAGTGCCTTCATACGCAAAATCACACTCGCGAGTGAAGACCGCAAAATCTCTGGATCTGTAAAAGCCGCACGCTCTTTAAAGTCTTGTTCGTCGTAGAGCCGAACACAGACACCCGGCCCGAGTCGACCGCATCGGCCCGCTCGCTGATTGGCGGAAGCCTGACTGATGGGCTCAATGCGCAACTGCTCGACTTTGTTCCGCCACGAATAGCGTTTGACGCGCGCCAGTCCACTATCAATGACAAAGCGTATGCCAGGCACCGTCAGGGACGTTTCCGCGACGTTGGTCGCGAGCACAATCCGGCGAGCGCTCGTGCGGGGACGAAAAATTTCCTCTTGTTCATCTTGAGACAACCGCGCAAACAACGCAAGGACCTGCGTGCCTGGCGGGTGGTGTTTGCGCAAGGCCTCGGCACACTCACGAATCTCACGCTCACCCGGTAAAAACACCAAGACATCGCCTGGCCCCACCCGTGCGCACTCATCGACCGCCTCGACCAGCGCGTTGATGAGGTCGCGCTCCTCGTCTCTTGCCAGGCTGCGTTCAGAAAGTCCAGTTTGGGGGGCCGCACTTCCCGTTGCGCCCTCTTCGAGTGCAGGGTTTAAAACAGGACGGTATCGGATTTCGACCGGATACAAACGTCCCGAAACCTCAATGACGGGAGCGGGTGCGCCTTTTTTGTCCGCAAAATGACGAGCAAAGCGGCCCGCATCAATCGTGGCGGACGTGATGATGAGCTTGAGATCAGGCCTGCGTGGCAGCAACTGGCGCAGATAGCCCAGCAAAAAATCGATATTCAGGCTGCGCTCGTGCGCCTCATCAATGATGATGGTGTCATAGCGTTTAAGCAAAGGATCGCGTTGGGACTCGGCCAGCAAAATGCCATCCGTCATGAGCTTGATGGCTGTCTGAGCACTACTACGGTCTTGAAAACGGACTTGGTAGCCGACCCAATCTCCCAAGGGTGTTTGCAGCTCCTCGGCAATCCGGCGTGCGACTGAACTGGCCGCCAGACGCCTAGGCTGGGTATGGCCAATCATTTTTTTCAGGCCGCGCCCCAGCTCCAGGCAAATCTTTGGCAATTGAGTCGTTTTACCTGAGCCCGTCTCGCCACTCACAATCACCACTTGATGGGTCGCGATCGCGCGCGCGATTTCCTCGCGGCGGGCGCTAACCGGCAAATCCTCTGGATAGACGATCTTAGGGGGCTGGCGTGGGGAAATGACGACGCTTTCCGGCTTTGTGTCGGCTAAGCGCTTTGATTCGAGCATATTTTTTAATCCGAGTAATACTTATTATAAAATTTATCTTTAATACTCACAGCGCTCACGAGGTTAACAACACAAGCCACCATGCCAGACACCAAAAAAGCAGAAATTGGATCCGCTCAGGAATCCTCAAACATCGGTTCAGAGATCACGGTTTCTGCCCAGGAAGCGCCTGAATTCGCGGCACCGCAGTTTGTTCGCTGGTTTAGAGAGGTTGCTCCCTACGTCCATGCTTTTCGAGGCAAAACCTTTGTGGTGGCTTTTGGTGGTGAACTTGTTCACGCCAATGCGCTCAACGCCTTGGTTCAGGATTTATCTTTGCTCTCCGCTCTAGGCATCAAGCTTGTCTTGGTACATGGCTCACGTCCACAGGTCAACGAGCAGCTGCGCTTAAAAGGCTTTAGCCAGCAATTTGACCGCGGTCGCGCCCCGACCGACGCGGATGCGCTGGAGTGCGCAAAAGAGGCTGCGGGTGAGATTCGTCTGGATATCGAAGCGGCCTTTAGTCAGGGACTGCCCAATACCCCCATGTCTCACGCGCAGATTCGCGTGATCTCAGGTAATTTTGTCACGGCGCGTCCAACCGGCATCATTGACGGGGTCGACTACAAGCACACGGGCCAAGTACGTAAAATTGACGTGGATGCCCTGCGCTTTGCGATCGAACGTGGCTCGATCGTGTTGCTGTCACCGCTCGGATTTTCTCCCACCGGTGAGGCTTTTAGTCTGTCCATGGAAGAACTGGCCACCAGCGTCGCGACAAAGTTGCGTGCGGAAAAGCTCATTTTCCTGACCGAAACACCAGGCGTGATGTCGCCCGATGGCACGGTCGATACCGAACTCGCACGCCTTGATGCGGATGCGTTGCTGGCTGCGGGCGATCTTGAGGAGAGTACCGCCTATTATTTGCAGTTCGCCTCACGTGCCGTTAAACGTGGTGTCACGCGTGCTCACCTCATCCCCTTCTCTATGGATGGCGTGGTATTGCTTGAGATCTTTACCCATGATGGCGTAGGCACAATGGTGGTTGAGGACACCTTGGATGATTTGCGCTCTGCGACAATCGATGACGTGGGTGCGATTTTGCAATTGATTGAGCCTTTAGAACAAGACGGTACGCTCGTGCCCCGAGGACGTGCAGTGATCGAGCGTGAGGTCGAAAACTTTACAGTTTTAGAACATGACGGCGTCATTTACGCTTGTGCGACCCTCATCGATTATCCCAAAGATCAGATGGCCGAAATGGCTTGTCTGATTGTGCACCCCGAGTGGCAAGGCACTGGCGAAGGCGAAATCCTGTTGCGGCACATGGAGTCGCGCGCGCGTGCCTACGGTGCCAAACGTTTGTTTGTATTGACCACTCGGACCTCACATTGGTTTATCAAGCGTGGCTTTGTTCAGGGGGGTGTGGCGGACCTACCAAAAGAAAAGCAGGCCCATTACAACCGATCCCGCAATAGTCTGATTTTTATCAAACGTCTGTGAGGCTGAGGGCTATGAGAACCTTCACTGACTCAAACACCCTACAATCATGATTAATACGCTCTAAACAGGATACAAATATGAGTCGCACCGTTCAATGCCTCAAGCTGAAACAAGAAGCTGAGGGCTTAGATTCCCCCCCCTATCCAGGTGAGATGGGAACCAAAATCTGGCAAAGCATTTCCAAGCAAGCATGGCAGGGTTGGCTGGACGTGCAAACACGTCTAGTTAACGAAAATCGCCTCAACCTAGCAGATGCGCGCGCACGTAAATATCTCAAAGAGCAAATGGAAAAACATTTGTTCGAGGATATCGACGTTGAAGCACAAGGCTTCGTTCCACCTCCAGCTTGAAAGGCGAGGCGGTTCGCTTAGCCTAGCTTGGATTTAACCCAAGCGACGGATTCCCTGTTGAGTCGCTAACAAAGCGATATCAGCAGGTCTGATGGCAAACAAACCATTCGTCACAACGCCTGGCACATTGTTCAGTTGCCGCTCCATCTCTGCAGCCTGGATGATTTTCAGTCCGTGGACATCTAAAATCTGATTGCCGTTATCGGTAATGAAACCCTCGCGCAATACAGGATTTCCACCCAACTGACGTGCTATGCGTGCAACGGCTTCGCGCGCCATCGGTAAAACCTCGATCGGCAAGGGAAACTGACCCAAACTGTCGACAAGCTTGCTTTCATCGGCGATACAAACAAATTGTTGGGCGACCGAAGAAACGATCTTTTCGCGCGTCAACGCGCCGCCCCCACCTTTGACCATATGCAGCTGATGGTTGATTTCATCAGCGCCATCCACATAGACAGGCATAGTCTGGACTTCGTTGAGATCAATTACTTGGATACCCAGTGCAGAGAGACGCTTGGCGCTGCGCTCTGAGCTCGCGACTGCACCACGAAAACGACCCCGATATTTAGCCAAGCCATCGATAAACAAGTCCGCCGTCGAGCCCGTACCCACACCAATCACCGCCTGCGCCGTTAAAAGCGGTTCGATGAGCGCCAACGCAGCGTCGGCGGCTTGCTGTTTAAGGTCTTGTTGCGAAAGCATGGAGGATTCCTGTGTGAAAATTATTTATCAT
>CAWUWN010000077.1:0-3861 GCA_963926265.1 uncultured Burkholderiaceae bacterium | reverse complement strand
CCACGGGGAGCGCACAGCTAGACCGGGGTGTTTGCGACGACTTGCGGCAAGCAAGGATAAAGACTGCGACAGGCAACCTCGCCTATGTGTTGAGTCCAGCATGTGAACTGGGGAAGGCTTGCACAGATGTTAAGGGAGTGTGCCCCCGATGATGTGTAGGCTGGCGGAGCCTCCGTAGTAGTCCGAGGTCGGGAAAGCCGGCCACATGGCGAAGGGGGGCAGTTGAAGTGGTTTGTTTGGTTAATTAACTGACTTTAGTGAGGTGAAGACCTTTGATAATCAGTGAAATGCAAAGCAAACTGGCGACATGGTCAACGGAGAACAAAGAGCGCAAGTTCGATCGACTCCTGCGACTGATTGCTGACAGGGCTTGGCTGAGTGAGGCGGCGAGCATAACGCTGGCCTCCAGCGGAGCTCGCACGCCTGGCGTGGACGGGGTCGACAAACTTATGCTGGAAGCGAACCTTGCGCATGAGTTGGCGACGATACGCGAAGAACTGTTGGCGGGAACGTTTAACCCGCTGCCTGCGCGACGCGTTTATATACCGAAAGCAAACGGCAAGCTCAGGCCACTGGGCATACCGAGCCTACGGGATCGGATCGTGCAACGGGCGATGCTGATGGCCATGGAGCCAATATGGGAGAGTGACTTCCACTCGGCCTCTTATGGCTTTAGACCAGCCCGTAGCGTACATCACGCGATTCGGACAGTAAAGCTTCAGTTACAAGACAGCGGTGAACAAAGTGTGTCGGGGCGCTGGGTCATTGAGGGTGACCTCGCCAGCTACTTCGACACCGTTCATCACCGCCTTCTTATGAAGGGAGTCCGAAAACGAATCGCCGACCAGCGTTTCCTTGCGCTGCTCTGGAAGTTCATCAGGGCGGGTTGCGTTGATCGCGGTCTATTTCGTGCCGCAAGCGAGGGGGTTCCTCAAGGCGGTGTTATCTCACCGCTGCTGTCTAACATCATGCTGCATGAGTTCGATGTTTGGATGGAAGGCAACTACCTTAGCAAAAAGGTGCGCAAGGACCGGTGGGCGTGGAACTTTGGCATTCTCAAGCAGCGACCGATTGCTGCGCGTGAAAACCGGCAATGGAAACCAGCTGTGTCCTACTGTCGGTATGCGGATGACTTTGTGATTGTGGTCAAGGGTACTCGCGAACACGCTGAGGCATTGCGTAAAGCATGTCGTGAGTTCCTTGAAGGCGAACTTAAGCTCACGCTAAATATGGAGAAGACCCATATTACGCATGTGAATGACGGCTTTGTCTTTCTTGGTCACCGCATCATCCGCAAGCGTGGTCCACGCGGTCGAATGCGACCTGTGACATCGATTCCATGGGAGAAGTATCGGGGCTTTGCCCAGCGACTCGTCAAACAACTGTCGGGGAATTACGGCATGAATAAGATGGATTTAATGGAGAGCCTGAATCGTCAGCTTGCTGGCTGGGCTGCCTTTTACCAATACACAGACTACACCGCCACCCTGTTTGGCAAGCTCGACCGAACTGTCTTCTGGAAGTTTGGTTATTGGCTTGCACGCAAGTACCGCTGCGGTTTCACTTCCTTGATGCGCCGCTGTGTCAGGGCGCCAGAACCGGGGCGGGCTAAAACGTGGGTTCTACAGGGTCAAAATAGTCGAGGTTGGTATGGGAGCGTGGCGCTTCGGCGCCTGGTCACCAGTCGAAAGGGGCAATTCAGGTGGCGTTCGCCATCTGAAAATCCATACATCTTGCGCGATGAGACTAGGATCACTGGACCTAGTCAAATTAATGGACAGCAGAAGTCTCTAAGTTTTGGTGATACAGGCGTTCAAATTCAACTGGTGTGACCCAGCCGTTAGCCGAGTGCCTGCGGACTCGGTTGTAGTAAATCTCAATAAACTCAAAGACCTGCTGACGCACTTCATGACGTGTTCCAATGGGCTTGCCGATAACAGTCTGCTTTTTAAACGTGGCAAAGAAGCTTTCGGCTACTGAATTATCCCAACAATTTACTTTTCTGCTCATGCTCTGTAGACAGCCGTGACTTGCCAGGATAGCTTTGAATGAGTGAGCACAGTACTGAGCGCCTCTATCTGTGTGCACAATAACGCCACTGGGTTTGCCACGCGTTGTGAGCGCTGCCGTTAAAGCGTCGTTGACAAGCGCTTGGTCAATCTTGGTGCTGATCTGCCAGCCAATGACTTGTCGGTTAAACAAATCGATCATGGTGGCCAAGTACAACCACCCCTCTTGGGTTTGAAGATAAGTGATGTCACCAACCCAGGCGACGTTGGGTTTACTCACCGTAAATTGACGGTTTAGCAAATTAGGCGCAATCGGTAAATTGTGCTTTGAGTCAGTGGTGTGCCTAAATTTGCGCTTATAACGACATCTCAAGCCTTGCTTGGCGAAGCGATCTTCCAACGGTACGCTCACTGACAAGAACCCCCGTGGCCCTGACGTCGGCCGTTAAGCATGGCGCACCCGCTCGGGCCTTGTGGTGAGCGAATGCAGTACTGACGGCCTGATCGACGGCACAGACCTCATGCTTAACGCTTTTCCAGCGATAAAAGCCACTGCGACTAACCTGCAATGCCTCGCACAGCGCGGGTACGCGATACGAGATGAGGTGCTGCGCCATGAACGTGTACCTCATCGACTTGGATTGTTGACAAAGTACACGTGCGCCTTTTTTACGATCTCGTTGACCTCGCGCAGATGAGCATTCTCTTTTTCAAGGTCTTAGATGCGCTGTTGATCAGCAGTTAAGGACCGTGAGGCACCTTGAACGCCTTGCTCTCGAGCAGTTTTTAACCACTTGCAAAGCGTTGAGTGGCCAATCCCAAAATCAGTGGCCAGTTTGACAGTGCTGATTTCGGGATGCGCTAGGGCGTACTCAATGCATTCCTGCTTTTTCTGGGGACTAATAGTCTGTGTCATTTTCATTTCCTAAAGTAAAAGCATACTTTAGAGACAGAGTTTGTCCACTTTATTGACTAGGTCCACACAGTCGAGTCGCGTTACGCTGATGTCGCCTTTGCCATGGGCAACGCATCAATGGAGAGCCGGATGCGCTGAGAGGTGCAAGTCCGGTTCGGAGAGGAGAGGCGGGGAAATAGTTCGACTACGCCCCGTCTCTTACTCTACTCCCTATGGCTAAAGGCTTTGCATACCTCGTTGCCATCATGGCCTGGGCGAGCCGCAAGGTCTTGGCCTGGCGAATATCCAATACCTTGACTAGAGATTTTTGTATTGAAGCGCTTCAAGAGGCCCTTGGTCGGTATGGCACGCCAGAGATTTTTAATACTGATCAGGGTAGTCAATTTACAAGCGAGGACTTCACTGACGTATTGAAAGAAAATGGCATCCAGATCAGTATGGATCGAAAAGGCCGTTGGGTAGATAATGTTTTTTTTGAGCGACTCTGGCGCACTGTAAAGTACGAGAGCGTTTACCTTAGGGCGTACGAATCAATGGCGGCATTACGCGAGGGCATCAAAGACTACTTTTTGTTTTACAACACAAAAAGAACGCACCAATCGCTTGCCAAGCAGACACCAGATGAGGTTTACTTTAAGGACAACGGGTTGAAGGAAGCGGCCTGACATGACCGATCAATGACTTTCACTTATCTTCCTCGAAATGCTGTCCAGCGTAGTCAGACCACCGCTACTTTTCCACCGCACCCCCCCCATGGTCAATATTCAACGGGCGCCAACAATGGGACGGAATCGTGTGTTTGTGTGGTTTTGAGCTCAGTCGGGTGTTTTTTTTGCAACGGCTTTATCAATGATTTTTTGAACGCCATTGGACCCCAGCTCATTGAGAAACGCATCAAATTCGTTTTTCAGGGGTGACTGCTTCGGAAAAACGAAT
>CAWUWN010000076.1:0-6828 GCA_963926265.1 uncultured Burkholderiaceae bacterium | reverse complement strand
CATTATGGCTTTATGGTTGAAATCCAGCTGGTTGTAGAAAATAAAAATCGATAGCTGGAGCTGAGTGATGTTTATGCGTATCGCACCTCATCGGCTTGGAATGCGGCTGTTGCTCCTGGTGATGCTTAGTTTCACTTGTCTGCCAATTTACGCACAGACAGTGAGCGAGCGTATTGTTTCTGTCCCTCTTTCTGGGGAGCTTCGACAACAAGGTGTTTTGTCTGCCTATGGTGACAATCCAAAACCTGAAAAACTACTGGTGATTGTTAGTGGTCATCCTGGTGTGACTCGACCATACATTGATCAATCCGGGAAAATCCAAACAAAGCAAAATGGGAATTTTTTAGTGAGATCACGACAGTTCATGATCTCAAGAAAGGTAGCCTTATTGCTGCTTGATTGTCGGTCTGACTTTGTAGGTATGTGTGATGACCAGTATCAGGCTTCAGCGCAGCGCGCTCAGGATGTATTGAGTTTGGTCGCGAGCGTAAAAAAACTTTATCCGACCATAGGTGAAGTCTGGGCCGTATCAACAAGTAGAGGCGCAGTTTCCTCGGCCGGATTTTTAAAGCACGCCGAGGAATCATTTAGCGGCGTCATTCATACTGCGTCAACTTTTAGTAAAGCAACTGATCAAGGGCTTGACTTTGGTCCATATAAAAACACACCGCAGTTTTTGGTGCATCATAGGGACGATCCGTGTGGTCTCACGTTATACCGAGATGCGTATTGGGTCTCAAAAAAATGGACAATCCCTCTCATCACTGTAGAAGGAGGGTCAGGATTTCGAGGGCAGAAATGCCAGGCTTTCACGCAGCACGGATTCGCCGGGATGGAGGAGCAAGTTGGCACAGCGATTTCGTACCTCGTTGAAAATGGTCAACCAAAATCGCTGTTAATTAAGTAAATCTAAATGTGTCAAGAAAAAGTACTTAAACTACTTCAAGTAGAAAGCGCAATTTTGGTGAATTAGGCGACGGAGGATGCATTGATTTCGAGTATTCAAAATGAATATTTGATTTACTTGCCAAAGCGCTCGTGGTATAAAAAAATTATAAAAATTTGATGCATCTATTGAGTGTTTCAACCAGATGACATCACATATTCACAGAGACATCATCGCATGAGCATCCGCGGCAAGGCCTATATAGGGGGCATTTACGAGCACCCTGCACGAAAAATTGACAACAAATCACTCGCCCAACTGCACGCAGAATGTGCCAAAGGGGCGCTGGAGGATGCGGGACTGACCATCCATGACGTTGACGGTTATTTTTGTTCCACCGATGCTCCAGGCGGGCTCGGTGGTATCAATATGATCGACTACATGGGTTTGACCGTCAGGCATTCAGACTCCACGAATACTGGCGGGTCTTCTTACCTGTATCTTGTTGCACATGCCGCCGAGGCAATCGCTGCGGGTAAGTGCAGTGTGGCGCTGATTACCTGTGCAGGATTTGGTCGGCCAGGAACGATTGTTCGAGAGCTAGACTCGAACATTCCTGACACACCGTTTGAAATGCCCTATGGGCCTGTCACAGTAAATTTATATGCGCTCTCTGCAATGCGGCACATGTATGAGTTTGGTACAACGAGTGAGCAGCTGGCCTGGGTCAAGGTCGCGGCCTCCCATCATGCACAACACAATCCAAACGCGTACCTTAAAAAGGTAGTTACGGTAGAGGATGTTCTGAAATCTCCCATGATCTCCGATCCTTTGCATCGCTTGGATTGCTGTGTGGTCACTGATGGTGGCGGTGCTGTCATTGTGGTGAGTCCAGAAGTCGCCAAGCGACTTAAGCGCCCGATGGTCAAGCTCATTGGTGCCGGCGAGTCACCAAAAGGACAGATGGGTGGCAAGGTCGATATCACCTATACGGGGGCAGTTCGTTCAGGTCCCATTGCTTTTGAGGAAGCAGGTGTGACACCTCAGGATATCAAATATGCCTCGATTTACGACAGCTTTACGATCACAGTCATCATGACGCTCGAGGATCTGGGCTTTTGTAAAAAAGGTGAGGGCGGCAAGTTCGTCATGGACGGTAATCTCATCTCTGGTGTAGGCAAGCTGCCGTTCAATACAGATGGTGGAGGTTTATGTAATAACCATCCGGTCAATCGCGGAGGCATCACTAAAATTATCGAGGCCGTGCGCCAATTGCGTGGCGAAGCGCATCCGCTCGTTCAGGTCAAAAATTGCGACCTCGCCCTTGCACACGGTACCGGTGGATCGCTTAGCACGCGCCACGGCAGTGCCACACTCATCATGGAAAGAGAATAATTCGATGGCCACCCCTTATCAAGATAGAAAAATAACCGATCCAAAATTCAACTTCGGAGACGAGCCATTCTTTGAGGCGGCTACACAGGGTAAGTTGCTGGTTAAGTTTTGTAATGACTGTGGTCAGCACCATCATTATCCGCGTGCGCTTTGTCCCTTTTGTTTTAGTGACAAGACGGAATGGAAAGAAGCAACAGGTAGCGGTACGATTTACAGTTATAGCGTCACGCGCGTGTCGGGGCCTGTCCCTTATGTGATTGCTTATGTCACTTTGGAAGAAGGCCCCACGATGCTCACTAACATCGTGGATTGTGATTTGGATACGATCCGTTGTGGTCAAAAAGTACGCGTGACGTTCAAGCACAGTGAGAATGGCACCGGTATACCGATGTTTACGTTGGCCTAAATACAAGGATCACACAATGAGTGACGCACTATTTACCTATTGGGTGGGAATGGACATTCCTGCTGATACAAGCGCTGCAGATGTGGCGGAGTTCAATCTTTTTTATAGCAATACCCATCGACCAGAGGTCTTGGCGAGTAACCCGGGCTTTCTGCGCGGACGCCGTTACGAGCTTGCGCAAGATGATCCTCGCGGTCCGCGTGGACCACGTTTTCTGGCAGCCTATGATATCGAGAGCGAAGACGCAGCTTTACTGTATATCTCTAGAAACGATGGTCCAGCGAGCGGTCGTCCTGTCTATAGCGAGGGGCCGAGCGCCTGGCAGCAGCGTCAGACAAAATGGCGACTCATGTGGCGCCATTTGTTAAATAGTCCCGAGACTGTTCAAGTGACTGCATCACCCTATATGTATCTGGTTGGCATGAGTGAAGCTAAAAACGCGAGTGCCCAAGAGGTCGCACATTTCAATGAGTTTTATAACAAGACTCATGTGCCTGAAGTCTTGGCGGGATACGGTTTTGTGAGTGGGGCGCGCTACGCTTGCATGCGTGAGTTTATGCATCCTGCACCAGGAGCACCCAATTACCTTGCGATGTACGGAATTTTAGATGAGGCACATGCGCAACCTTTCATGGCAGCAAGACTAAAAGCGGATCCTGCCGGTAATTCTTTCTCTTCTGGCCCTCCGTCATGGGAGAATCGCGACACAAAGTGGCGCTTGACCTACAAGCAGGTCGAATAAATAAAAGAATTAAAAAAATAAACAGGGATAAAAATGATTTACTCACGTAATGTTGGTCGCGCAAAGATTTATAACGTTCTTGAATACAGCGGTCCAACGCACGCCGCAGACTTTGTATTTCCTGAGTTAGACGTCAATGATATCAAGCCACACCTTTCATGGCTTGCACCTCACCATTACAACATTCGTCTTGAGCGCTTTATTGTGGCGATGCAGTTGTGGGTGATGCATATGGACGATAAAGTTATAGTTATTGATTTAGGGGTAGGTAATCATAAAAAACGTGCTTCTGAGCGGATGAACAATCTCAACACACTGACGCCGTTATGGTTGGCGGCTGCAGGTGCTGATCCAAAGTCTGTGACTCACGTCATCGTGACGCATTTTCATCCCGATCATGTAGGTTGGGGCACGCGAATGGAAGATGGGCGATGGGTGCCGATGTTTCCTAATGCGCGCCATCTCATGCCGAAGGTTGATTTTGAAAATGCACATGCAGCTTATCTAAATGGAGATAAGGGCGTCATCAGTGGCTCCTTTGAAGATAGCGTACTCCCACTCTACGAAGCGGGTTTGATTGACCTAATCCAAGATGGTGATGTAGTCGCTGATTGCTTGGAAGCGGAGGCGATGCCCGGACATACGGCAGGATCTTTGCATTTTCGTTTGAGGTCAGAGGGTGAGGAGGCGATCTTTGCTGGAGATGTCATGCACAGCCCGCTGCAAATCGCGATGCCGCATATCAATACTTGGATCGATGCGCATGCTGAGCAAGCGCGGACGTCACGCGCACTTTTTCTAAAGCGCGCGGCCGAGCGAAACGCTTTAATCATGCCAGTTCATTTTGGTTGGCCGCATTGCGGCTACATAAAAGGTGACAGCATAAAGGGTTATCGGTTTGAGCCAGCCGAACCGCATGCGCGAGGTGAATAGTCGTAGGCTGATGATGAAGCTTGTTTATCAACGATTGGAGACAAAAATAATGAATAAAATTTTACGTGGTCTAGTCATTACATTCGCATTTTGTACATTCAACGTTCTGGCACAGTCTTATCCAAACAAGCCAGTCAAAATCATCATCACTTATCCTGTTGGAGGGCCGGCAGATCAAATCGCACGTGAATTAGCAACTGGCCTAATGCAGAATCTTGGTCAATCCTTTGTGGTCGAAGCCAAGCCTGGCGCGAGTGGTTCGATTGGAACCGCATTTGTCGCTAAGGCGCCTGCAGATGGCTATACCCTTTTGGTTGGAGCAGGAGCCCCACAGACGGCATTCCCAGTTTTTAGCACTAAGTCCCCCTACGATGGGGTGAGCGAGTTCAGCCCTATTTTGATGATCGTTGATGTGCCGAACGTGATGGTAGTGGCGCCTCATATCAAGGCGAAAAACGTTAAGGAGTTCATTGAGCTCGCAAAGACTAAACCCCTGACATATGCATCAACGGGCTTAGGCAGTTCTACACACCTTGCTGGTGAAATCTTTCAGATAGAGAGCAAGGTTAAGCTTACACACGTGCCTTATAAGGGCGCGACACCTGTAATGACAGATATGCTCGGAGGGCATGTTGATGTTTCATTTCTGAATTTGTCCGCGATGTTGCCTCACATCCAGTCAGGACGTTTACGTGCGATTGGTATTGCAGCCCCTGTGCGATCGAAAGCTTTGCCTGATGTGCCCACACTCACAGAGCAAGGCGTCAAGGATAATACGGGTTCTTGGTATGGCTTGCTTGCACCAGCCGGTACTCCGGAAGGGGTGGTAAAGACGCTGTATGCTGCTGCGACGAAATATTTTTCACAGCCAGCAGTCCGCGCAAGAATTGAAGCCGGAGGCTCGGAGCTCAAACTTTTAAACCCACAACAATTCCGCGCGGCCATTATTCAAGAAAAATCTGAATTAACCGAACTTAACAAGATCTTGAAAATACGTATCGAGTAGTTTTTTCGAACAATTACGCAATCTAATTAATGTAAAGATCAATATGGATAAAGTCGTTGCATCGGCCACGCAGGCAATTGCGGACCTCGAACACGGTGCTAGTGTTGCAATTTCAGGTTTTGGACTCGCACATCGTTTCCCTAATACGTTGATCTTTGCTCTGCGTGACAAGGGCACGCGTGATTTGACGATTGTGTGTAACTCTCTCGGCGCGCCCAAGGAAAAAGGACAGCTACTCGTTGAGAATGACCAAGTCAAAAAAATCATCACGTCTTTTTCGATCCGAGCGGGAATGGAAACAGAGGCTGAGAGGAGGATCTCTGCCGGAACGCTTGAAGTCGAGCTCGTTCCTCAAGGCACTCTTGTTGAGCGGTGTCGTGCGGGTGGCTCGGGCATTCCGGCTTTTTACACACCAACCGGCGTGGGTACTGACTTGGAAGCGGGTAAGGATGTTCGTTACTTTAATGGCCAGCCTTATTTGCTGGAACATGCGATACAAGTAGATTTCGCTTTTTTGAGTGCTTATCGAGCAGATCGTGCAGGCAATGTTCAATTCCGTGGCGGTAGTGCGAATTTCAATGCAAGTTTTGCCAAAGCTGCGCGTGTGGCGATCGTTGAAGTTGAAGAAATTGTTGAGATCGGTGAGTTGGTGCCCGAGGATATTCATTTGCCGGGAATTTTCGTCGATCGTGTCGTAAAGATTACAGATCCAATCGATATTCATTCTTTGTCTCGTTCGGGAAAGCGCTCTGCGGATAGTGCTCGCTTGTATAACGGTAAACCTGCTTTGACTCGCAGTGGCATTGCTAAGAACGCTGCGCAAATCGTGCGTAATAATTCTTATGTCAATCTCGGGGTAGGCATTCCCACGCTTGTTTCTAATTTTCTTCAGGGCCGTGGCGTGTGGTTGCACGCTGAAAATGGTGTGTTGGGTTATGGTGAAATCGTGACAGGTGACGCTGTCGATCCTGATGTGTTTAATGCAGGTGGTCAATTCGTTGAAGCTATCCCTGGTACATCGTTTTTTGAAAGTGTGACCTCTTTCGAAATGGCACGTGGTGGTCATATCGATTCTGTCATTCTGGGTGCCTATGAGGTCGATGCAGAAGCCAGTGTCTCTAACTGGAGCGTGACGGATGCCAAGCGTGGGGGCATAGGAGGTGCGATGGATCTCATCTCCGGAGATGTTGAGCTCATCATCGTCATGGAACATGCTGACAGTAAAGGCCGAACCAAGCTTCCACTTCGCTGTAAGTATCCATTGACAGGAAAACGATGCGTAGATTGGTTGGTGACCGATCTGGCTATTTTGCACTGGATTGATGGGCGCTTTGTCTTGGAGGCTATTGCCCCTGGTTTTACACCAGAAGAAGTTAAGTCATTTGGAGAAATCGATTTTGAGGTTGCTGCAGACTTAAAGGTCATGCAGTAAAAAGCAATCTCAACGTGACCCTTATCCT
>CAWUWN010000075.1:0-5307 GCA_963926265.1 uncultured Burkholderiaceae bacterium | reverse complement strand
AATCCGTAGGTCACTGGTTCGAGCCCAGTTCGAGGAGCCACTATTTTGCTTGGAAGCCGCATAAACACTAGAGCAGGCTTCAAATCTGTTACTAATCTGTTACCAAACAGCCCAGTTACTGCAAAGTGGCTGGGCTTTTTTGTGTCCTCAGACTACAAAGTTTGCAAGGTAGCGTAGGAGTCAAGGCGGCAAAGTGTTGATTAGCACCGCAAAGTGAGCCGCTCAGCTTTGAATGCTATTCAACATGAACTGGCACTCTGAATTGAACATGGACTAACACAAAACGCCTGCCGAGCGGTTGAGCTAAAGCTTGTCATTGGTTAAATCAGGCAAGGATACGGCCAAGCTAGGCTTGTATTGCGGCAACTCTTTGCGAAGTCTACAGACGCCTTCAAAGCGGAATTTTCGCCTGTGTATGACCGCAATTCGCTAAATCGCAAGTGCTAATGCGCTTGGTAACCACCAAGTAATTTTTTGACACACACACGCAAAAAAATTTAGGTTGAGATGGATTTGTCATAAATATTTCACATCTAAATCGTAAATTAAATTTTTTTATAGTCGAAATGAACCTCATGAAATCCTTATCAACACGTACTTTCATTGCTGCGGCAACCTTGGCTACATTGGCCGCCTGCGGTAGTAACGACCCTACTGCTGAAATGCCACTCCAAGCTACTCTGATAGGTCGCTACGCCCTCAGTGTGACTGAAGGAATGTCTGAGATAGTGGCTATGCATACTGCCAGCAACTCTGTGTTTATAACCGTTGACACAGCCGATGCGCCAACGTCGTTTCAGCGCATTAGCCTGCGCAACTTAGGCGGTACTGCGCTTGCCAACCCGAGCACCGCCAGCAACCTTGAAAGCGGTACAAGAACCCAGGTGGCCACAGATGTCAATGATGCAAATTTCACAGCTGGTGGCGTTCAAACTTTAGCCATATCTGGTAATTTATTGGCTATTGCCGTCAAAGCGACTCCCAAGATCAACAATGGTGTGGTGGTTTTTTACAGACTTGACGACCAAGGCAACGCTACTTTCTTAAAGAGTGTCACTGTCGGCAGCTTGCCTGACGGCATGGCTTTCAGCCCTGATGGCAGCAAACTGGTGATTGCAAATGAAGGCGAAATCGATGGTGACGAAAACTTTGTGCTGGCTGGCGACAAATCTAATGATCCGCTTGGTACCATTTCCATTATTGCCATTGCCAATGGCACGCCTGCGGATACAGCACAAACATTGGACTTCACCGCTTTTGATAACGGTAGCGCACGTGCCAGCGAACGCCCTTATGGAGCCCGAATCGGAATAGCTGGTAATGACTTTTCTCGCGACGCTGAACCCGAATACGTCACCATTACGGCCGACGGCAGCAAAGCTTATGTGACGCTGCAAGAGAACAACGCTGTGGCCATCGTGGATTTAGCCAGCGCACGCATCGAACGTATCGTGGCTTTAGGTTTCAAAGACCACGGCTTAGCGGTCAATGCCTTAGCGCCCTCTGACAAGGTCAGCGCGACAGCGCCTTTTGCACTCAATTTGTATCGTAATGTGTTTGGTATTTACATGCCCGACGCGATTGCCAGCTTCAGCATTGGCAATACGCCCTATTTCATTACTGCCAATGAAGGCGACGACCGCGACGACTTTATGGCCACCCCGGAAACGGGTCGAGTATCTAGCCTCACGTTAGACGCCACCGCATTTCCTAACGCAGAAACCCTCAAAGGTGAACTTGAGCTGGGCCGCTTGACAGTGATCCGCACCATGGGCTTGAACAGCAATAACCAATACGAAAAACTCTACGCACTGGGTGGCCGCTCGTTCTCAATCTACAACGCTCAAACTGGTGCGCAAGTGTTTGACTCAGGCTTTGATCTGGAGAAGCAGGCTTACGCCACATTGCCCACAGCTTTGCTTAGCAAAAGCCAGATAATTGGTCGCTTGGACAACAAAGGCCCCGAGCCAGAGAGCGTGGTGGTCGGCCAGATTGGCAACAAGACTTATGCCTTCGTGGCACTGGAGCGCACCAGCGCTATCCTGATGTACGACGTGAGTAC
Organism: uncultured Burkholderiaceae bacterium; assembly: GCA_963926265.1. GTDB lineage: Bacteria > Pseudomonadota > Gammaproteobacteria > Burkholderiales > Burkholderiaceae_B > Zwartia. The sequence continues at coordinate 3,245 of CAWUWN010000075.1, read as the reverse complement.
CCCATCAGCTCCGATTTTTGTGCAGTGGCTTCAGAACACGACTGATATGACCAACGGCGACATTTCGCCTGAAGGCATGGAATTTGTGCCCGCTGCGAAAAGCCCTACAGGAAAACCTCTGTTATTGGCTGGTTATGAAGTCAGCGGTTCCCTAGCAGTTTGGGAAATTAAATAACAAAACTAGGGCGGCGAAAAATTCGTCGCCCTATTTGATATTTGAACTAGAAATCAATACTCACGCGGCAGCATGATCACCCAGTGCTCACCGTCCCAGCAGGCATAGAGAGTGATGGAGTTCAGGGGAAAGTCAGTGTAAAGAATCTCCTGCCTGGCGTGTTCACGGTCATTACCGTCCTCATAGATCATTACAGCCCTGCCCTCTGTAACTTGAACGCGAACCACCACAAACCAATCCTCAGTGCCGATCTCGCATAGGTGACTGGCAATCGCATCCATCATCCAAAAGCACTCAGCCTCTTCAGCCAGGTACTTGGTGCCATCAGTCAGCAGATGCATGCGGCTGATTCGGTAGTACTTCTCAGTGCCAGTGAAATAGCTCAGTTGCACAGGGTCAAACTTTTTCATCGCTGCGTCCTTCTTGGATTGAATGACTACAGTTTTGTTTCAGACACGCAGATGGACAACCGATGCGTGATAGCCCAACGACTTGGCGGGGTACCGATTAAAAATCACCCGGGTGATTTGATAAGTACTGGACCTAAAAAATCCGCGACTCAGGAATTTAGACCTGCAGGACCCATTTGGGCTGCAGATACAAACCGCACTACTGGCATAAATTTCAGTCGTTATTTGCAAAATGCGACGCGTTTAAAAGCCCTGTAGCGCGTCGTTTTCGTGACCCGAATACTCTGGGTGCTGAAAACATAGATCAGCGCTTGTAGGGCTTGCTCGCCAATCTGTACAGGTTATCCACAGCTTGCACGAGTTATCCAAGAAAAATCACGATAAATTGTGCTTTCCCGTTATTCCGGTAGTTAAGCTTTGAAATCGTTGAAGAAAAAAACCGCTAAAAAGTTATCCACAGCCAGTTCATTTCGCCCTGCTCTAGCTCGGTAACCCGCCACTTTGGCAGGACTCAGGTTGTCCAGATAAATATGTGAATACACAATGCAATTAACGCAAACACATGATTTAGGACACAACACCATGGCACAGGCAAAGACACTCTCAACTGCTGAAATTGAGCGTTTGTTAGCTCACATCAACACACGCAAGTACGCATCCCGCAACAGATCAATGATGCTGCTGACACACTGGGCAGGTTTAAGAATCGGCGAAGTAGCTTGCTTACGCTGGAGCGACGTCACAACCACAGACGGGCAGATTAAAGATGAGATCCGTTTGCTGCCCGACATGACCAAAGGCCGTCATGCGCGTACTGTGTTTGTCAGCGCCAAGCTAAAAGCAGAATTGCAAGCCTACGCACTGCAAGCCAAGTGCGTTGATCGCAGCTACCCGTTCTTTGCTAGCCAGAAAAGCATCCGGGCTGGGTTTAACGCCAACAGCTTGGCGCAAACGTTCGCCCTGCTGTATGCGGGCGCTGGACTTGAAGGTGCCAGCAGTCACAGCGGGCGCAGAACGTTTTTAACAACACTGGCCAACAAAGGCACTGCCATACACATTTTGAAAACGCTGGCTGGACACCGCAGCATCAGCACCACTGCAGCCTATCTTTATAGCAGCCCAAGTCAGTTGAAGGCGGCTGTCGAACTGGTTTGATATCAAACCTGGTTGCAGGACCATAGCCCAAGAAGAAAAGATTTTTCGCATCTTGCAGGTCAGTGAGCAAATGGCGGTTGAACTGGAGTTGAAGTTGCACCTTTTTTTACGGACAGATTATTGCTCTGTCGAAGGAATAAAAGATGAGACAAAAAAGGGGCGTATCCGCCCGAATTTCGCCAACAAATGGTGCAGTTGACACGAGTTGGACATCAGCCAAGCGAATTGGCCCAGGAGTTTGATTGTCACGAAACCAGCATCAACGCTTAGGTTCGTCAAGCCAAAGCGGATGAGGTGGATGGAGCCACTGTTGCTACCGCTGCTTGAGCAAGAGGTAGCACTGAAATAAACCTCAAAACCGTTCATTTATCGGGGTGTTAATCGACCATCTGAGGGCTATGTAGCCGGAGGGTCGATAGATGAACAAATCAGCCTTTTATCCCCCGTTAACCATGACACGAGTACGACCAAGACAAAACCAGCATTTCACCGCCTCGCCCAACTGCATCCTTTCAACCTCCTTGAGGTCCTCGGACGATGCATCATCCAGACAGCAACGTATCTGGGGGCACTCATACAGCACTGCATTAACAGAAAAAAGAATGAGCAACCACACTCCTGAAACAGGATGCATGGATCAATAACTATTTAACTATGGCTCTTGATGTGACGCTGTTTATTAAATGGATAAAGTACTGCTAAGGAAGGGATCGCCGTGCGAATAAAAGATACTTTAAAACACAAGGAAACGAATTCACAACTCTTTTTCCAAATCGATAACAAAGTCAATCAGGTGATCGCATTAGAAAATGCTTCTTCACATTTCTCAAACATCACTTTAGATAATTTATCATCGCGTAGAGTAATAATATTTTGATAAGCTAACTTTGCTTCTTTAAAGTTCTTTGAAACAAAATGAGCGTAAGCGTCAGTCGTCAAACGGCAGAGTTCTTGATCATCAGTACTCGCATTTGTTTCATCATCTCCATCACGGATACCCATTAACTCATATATTAATATTTCACCTCTCCTTCCTTTAACCGTGATCTTATCTATAGGACGCAACCATAAACGTTCACCCGCCTCTTTAAAAATTGAATGACTAACACAAATACTTGTACCATATTCCTTATTGATACCCTCTAATCGTGACGCGACGTTCACGCCATCTCCCATAACCGTATAGCTAAGTCTTTCTTTAGATCCAATATTTCCCACGAGAACAGCATCGCAATGTAGCCCTATTCGAACAGTCAAAGGTTGCGACTTTGGATCAGCGGAAATTTCTTTTTGATTTAGTAAGCTCATTCGTCTTTGGGATTTTACTGCTGTAACGCAAGCATGGAACGCATGGTACTCATCTTCCCTTGGTGCCCCCCAAAACGCCATTACGGCATCACCGATAAACTTATCAACAGTTCCTCGCTCCTCTTTGACTGCGTATGTGACTAACTCTAAGTAAGAGGATACTTTACGCAATAGCTCACGCACTGGGGTAGTTTCAG
>CAWUWN010000074.1:0-2990 GCA_963926265.1 uncultured Burkholderiaceae bacterium | reverse complement strand
TAAAACCTGAAGACAACCGTAAACTGTCGGTTACTTTGTTTACCGATATTGTGGGGTCGACAGAGCGACTGCTCTCGGTTGGTGATGAGGAGTGGCGAAAGCTACTTGATCAGCACGATGAGATTGCACATAGCGCGGTTGAAAAATACCAAGGACGCATAGTAAAAAATACCGGCGATGGTCTACTGGCTGTATTCGATGGTCCTGTCCGATCTTTGATGTGTGCACAGGAACTGATAAACGCTTTGAAGGCGATTGGCCTACCGATACGAGCTGGGGTGCATATTGGTGAAGTGGTAAATCGGGGTGGAGATATCACCGGTATCGCTGTCAATATTGCTTCTCGTGTCATGGATATCGCTGTGGAAGGTGAGGTGCTGGTGACCAAAACACTCAAAGACTTGACAGGCGGTAGCGAGATTCATTTTGAGTCGGCTGGTACGCACACGCTGAAAGGGCTGAGCGACACGTACGACTTGTTCCGCCCAACAAACTTCAAGTTGCATTGACGCGGGCAGTTATGCGGAACACTCTAGTCCGTTGAGTTCAATGTATATTTTGAAAAATGAATGGAACGCTCAATGAAATGCGATCCCTCGTCCTTAAATTTGGAGCATGTATATGGATAGCAACAACTTGCCACGCCGAAAACTGGCAGCCATATTGGCGGCAGACGTAGTGGGGTTCAGTCGCATGATGGGCGAAAACGAAAACCGGACGCTCACCGCACTCAAAGCATGCAGATCAATTACTGACCAGTCGATCACGCAGAATCACGGGCGGATCTTTACGACTGCGGGAGATTCAGTTATCGCTGAGTTTGCGAGTCCAGTTGATGCAATGTTGGCAGCCATCGATTTTCAGAAACAACTATTCCAGCGGAATCAAGCGCTAAGTCCCTCTGATCACATGCAATTTCGCGTTGGTCTTAACCTTGGCGATGTCATCGTGGAAGGTGATAACCTTTATGGAGATGGCGTCAATGTGGCCGCTCGTATTGAGTCCACCTGCGTTCCAGGTGGCATTACAGTCTCAGCAAAATTCCATGAAGAAGTCCGTCGAAAAATGGAGTTAACGTTCGAGGATCTGGGTGAACAGACAATGAAAAATATTGAAGATCCAGTTGCTACCTACCGCGTTCATTTTGATGGGGTGACTGCACCCTTAAATCAACATGCTGATGGGTCTTCCCCGTTGCCGCGTAAGGCCATGAGACGATACGGTTCATTCAGAACCGACTTGGGCAATGCATTCGAGGCAACGCCTGGCTCAATTGCTGTCATGTTGCTTAAAAATTTGAGCAGTGACAATGACCAAGCTTATTTTTGTGAAGGTCTTTCGGAAGATTTAGTTAGCGTCTTATCAAGATATAAATCATTACAGGTTGCCTCCAGTAGTGCCAGTTTTGCTTTTTCTGAGAAAAGTGACTCAATTGAAGAAATTGGTAAAAAACTTGCTGTTCGCTATATCTTGTCTGGATCGATAAGAAAGATGGGTCATAAAATCCGCGCCTCAATCAAGCTAGAAAACGCCCAGAATTCTCAAATTGTTTGGTCTGAGAACTTTGATACACATGCAGACGATATTTTTGATTTTCAAGAAATGCTCGCTGCGACAGTTGCCACAAAGCTTGTGGGACATATCGAAAGTGATGAGCTTCTCAGTACGGCCAACACCCCCCCAGATGATGTAGGCGCATACGATTTGGTTCTCAGGGGCTTGAAGCACCACCGTTTAGCAGAATCCTCCAGCGCGGATGCGGAAAAGGCTCTTGAGTATTTTACTGGTGCGGTAGAGCGTGACCCCGGCTATGCGCGAGCGCATGCGTGGCGTGCTTGTGCCCTTGCCACGAATGCGCAGTGGCAAGGAAAAAAGGCGTATCCAAACTGGCGTGCCCGTTGTGAAGAGTGGGTGTCAACTGCCTTGAGGCTAGATGCCAATGATGCTGAGGCCAATCGCATAATGGGTTCCTTGTGTAGCGCCAAAGGTGACTACGACGCAGCATTAGCTCACCTGAAGCATGCCTGTGATCTGTGTCCATCAGATCCATACATCTCATATAAATATGCCTCAGTACTCATATCTAGTGGGCTTTTTGAGAAAGCGCTCGCTGAAGTAGAGCGGTCTAAACGCCTCAATCCAACCGTGTCAGATCAAACATTGGAGTTAGACGGTTTTCTTGAATTTTGGAATAAAAACTATGAAGCGTGTATTGCCGAACTTAAACGCATTCGTGAACCCACTATCATCATTCAATATTACTTAGTTGCCGCTAATAGCAACCTTGGTGATGGTATCGTTGCAATCGATTTATTAGAGAAAATTGAGTTGAAAACACCTACTGCCTGGGATTTTTTTAAAACTCAACACCTTTACCAACCCGGCACTATGGCCAACTCATTTTCCAAAATTATTGAGCATGTTCGAATCAATGTCACGGGAGCGCAATCAGAAGCGTCTTGATTGCGATGCGTCAGAGCGCATCACAAAAGGGAAAACCAATGTCAATTCTCGTGATATGGTAGCTTCAATGTGTGACGGGTAGCTGTACAGAATTCATGAAAATTTGGCTTACGGATATCACTGAGATGATGCGGGCGTGCGGTGTTTTCTTTGACCACGACACCGTGCAACGCTGGGCAATCAAGGTGGCTAGTGAATGGAGCTGGCTGCTGCCCAGCGATTTCTGGAACGAACCATCAACCTGTACGAAGTGCCAGAGAAGATCACAACCGACAAGATTGGCGCCAACACAGGAGTCATTGAGAGCGTCAAGAGTGACGCCTGCGTGTTGATGGGCTTTGAAAACTGAGGCTCAGTTTGTCTGGCTAATCAACATCATACTGATATCACTCTCAAATTTTCGAGGTGCACCATGCCATATGTTGATGTACAAGGTGAAACGATCTGGATGCAAGACTCTGGCGGCGATAACCCTGCAGTGATCTTTTGCCACGGTTTCTTTTTAGATGGATCGATGTTTGATGCCC
>CAWUWN010000073.1:0-9803 GCA_963926265.1 uncultured Burkholderiaceae bacterium | reverse complement strand
TTAAGAACCGCTTTCGCGCTGCCTTGGATCTGGCACCGTTCTAAGCTAGGTTTTCGCAGGATAAAGATGACAAGCAACCTCACCTTGCGCATCGCGCAACAAGTGAGGATGCTTGACTGAGCACTCGGGTCGACGTTGTTGGCAGCGTGGATGAAATGAACATCCCGCCGGCGGGTGCAAGGGGTCCGGAAATGAGAGCCCCAAACCCATATCAGGAATGCCTAGACCAGGCTCAGGCGTCAGCACCGAGGCCAATAGGGCCTGCGTGTAGGGATGTCGCGGATGCTTAAATAGCTCTGCTGTTTGCGTCTGCTCCACGACGCGTCCCAGATACATGACAGCGACTTGAGTGGCGATATGCTCCACCACAGCTAAGTTGTGACTAATAAAGACATAGGTCAGATTGAACTCTTTGCGGAGGTCCAGCAATAAATTCAAAATCTGCGCCTGAACCGACACATCAAGTGCTGAGGTGGGTTCATCACAGATCACAATTTCAGGATTGATCACCAAGGCACGAGCAATAGCAACGCGCTGACGTTGGCCGCCGGAGAGTTGTCCTGGCGTATTGTCCGCATAGCGTGCAGGTAAGCCCACGCGATCCAACATATCGATGGCCTTTTTGCGACGCTCACTCTTGCTACCTACACCCAGTACATCCAGTGGAAACGCCACGATCGAAGCAATCGTGCGACGTGGATTGAGAGAGGAATAGGGATCTTGAAAAATAGGTTGTACTCGGCGCGCAAGATCACGACGATCAATCTTGCTGATGTCTTGTCCATCGATAAGGACGCTGCCGCGGGAAGGGGGCGTCAGACCCAACAGCATGCGTGCAAGCGTTGATTTGCCGCAGCCAGACTCACCCACAATGCCCAAAACATCTTTGCGCTGCACCGAGAGGTCGACGCCGTTAACTGCGTGTAGTGTCTGACGAGGTTTAAACATGCCGACACTAACTGAAAATGTGCGTTGCAGATCTCTTGTTTCAATCAGGGCAGTCATTGGTCTGCTCCGCTCTGGCTAAGTTCATTTATGACACATCGCCATTGTTGGCCCTGTGGCGTGTGATGCAGCGGAATGGTCTCGCTACAACGCGCTTGAGCATGTTCGCAGCGATCCTTAAAGGCGCAGCCTTTCATTTCGCCAATGAGCGAGGGCACCACGCCAGGAATGGTGCCGAGCCTGCCGCCCGGGATCGTTTTGCCCGGGATTGGGATACAGCTAATCAAGCCGCGGGTGTAGGGGTGCTGGGGAGCGGCGAAAATGTCGGCTGCGGTCCCTTCCTCTACAATCTGTCCTGCGTACATGACTGCAACGCGATCAGCAATTCGCGCCACAACGCCCAGATCGTGGGTGATGAGCACCATGGCGATCCCCAATTCTTCCTGAAGGTCTGCCAACAGTCGTAAGATTTGCGCTTGAATCGTGACATCCAGCGCTGTGCTTGGTTCGTCCGCAATCAACAACTCTGGACCACACATAAGTGCCATGGCGATCATGACGCGTTGGCGCAAGCCACCAGAGAGCTGGTGTGGATACTGCCCGAGACGCTCTGCGGCGGACGCAATACCAACCTTTTCAAGAAGTTCGACGGCACGCAGACGCGCATCTTCGGCCGAGACCTTGAGATGATGACGGTAATGCTCGGTCAACTGATCACCAATCGTGTAGGCCGGATTCAGTGCTGTCATCGGCTCCTGGAAAATCATCGCCATACGATTACCGCGCAGATCGTTGATGCGCTGTTTACTTGCATGCGCGAGGTCCTCTCCTAAAAACTCGAAGACGCGACTTTGACGTGTGGCTGTTTTGGGCAACAGACCCATCATAGATAGAGAAGTAATGGATTTGCCACAACCAGACTCACCCACGATACACAGCGTCTCGCCGCGTTTAACCTGAAGCGAAATATTGCGAACAACATGCAGCGTGCCACGCGGTGTGGCGATGTCTACAGTCAAGTCCTGCACATTCAGGACAATTTCATCAGTCAGCATGATTAAGCTCTCTCGCCCGGTGTCAGGAGTTGATGGAGGCCATCACCTGCCAGGTTGATGGAGAAAATCAATACGGCCAGAGCCGTACCGGGAATCGCAATCAGCCAAAAAGAAAAGAACATGTAGGACTTTGCCTCTGAGATCATCAAGCCCCAGGAGGGGAGAGGCGGTTGGACGCCTAAACCCAGAAATGAGAGCGCAGCCTCAAGCAAAATCGCGCTCGCAGCTTCGAGCGTCGCAATCACAATCAAGTGTGGCAACACATTGGGGAGCACTTCGGTGAGCATAATTCTAAAGGTCGAGGCTCCTGCTGATTGAGCCGCAGAGACATATTCCATAGAACGTACTTGTTGTGTCGCACTGCGCATCACGACTGCAAAACGATCCCATTTTAAGAGGCCCAGCACCATAATGACGACCCACAAGGATCCGCCAACCAGTGCGACCGTGGCCAGTGCCACTAAAATCACAGGCATCGACAGGCGGGTGGTAACCATAAAAGACACCAACATGTCGATTCGACCACCAAAGTAACCCGCAAGCATACCCATGGTTGTGCCGATTAAACCTGAAATGATGGCAACGCTTAGTCCGATTAGCAGAGAGATGCGTGCGCCATAAATCAAACGGGACAAATAGTCTCGGCCGAGCTGATCAGTGCCCAGCGGATGCAACCAACTCCCTTTCTCATACCAGACAGGTGGGACTGTCCGATTGGTCAGATCCTGAACATATGGATCATACGGTGATAACCAATGTGCAAAAATCGCACAGAACACGATGAAGATGAGTAAACCGCAACCCACATAAAGAGCTGTATTTTTTTTCATCTCAAGCTACACGTATACGAGGATCAAGCCATGCGTTGGCTACATCGGAGGCTAGCGTCAACAAGATATAGATGACCGAAAGCAGCAAGACGATGACCTGCGTGACAGGGAAGTCTTTTTGTATGATGCTCTGATAGGCGAGATAGCCCAGACCATCGAGTGCGAAAATAGTCTCAATCACGATGGAACCACCCAGCAGAAAGCCGAGTTGCACCGCAGCGAGCGCAACGACTGGAACGATTGCGTTACGCAGGGCATGTTTAAAAATCACACTGCGTGTTGGTAGACCTTTTGCACGTGCCGTCCGGATATAGTCCGCACTGAGTACCTCAATCATGCCCGCTCGGATCAGGCGCATAAATGCAGGGGCGGCATAGTATCCGAGCGCAATTGAAGGCATGACAAAATGTTGCCAAGTTTCACTGCCGGATACCGGTAACATTCGCCAGGTGATCGAGAACAGCATAATCAAAATCAGTGCGAAAAAGAAATTAGGCATGGCCTGGCCGACCACCGCAACGCCAAGGCACACGCGGTCAATCCAGCTGTTTTTGTAGATGGCGGCTAAGACGCCCAGTGGTACTGAAATGATCAGCGCAAACGCGAGCGAGTACAAAGCGAGTAAGAGCGTCGTTGTAAGCTTAGTAAAAATCAGCTTGCCTACATCGGTTTTGAAATAAATCGACTGACCTAGATCGCCTTGCACGATTTTCAGCAACCAGTTGCCAAACTGCACAATGATTGGTTGGTCAAAGCCATAGGTTTTGCGAACCATGTCGATGTCGACCTGACGTGCGCCTTCTCCAGCGATCGCTAAAGCCGGGTCGCCAGAAAGGTAAAGCAGCATATAGGCAAGAATTGAAACTGTGAGGGCGACTAGGACGGCGAGTCCTAGTCGCTTAGTAATATATGCCAGCATGATGCTTTACCTGTGATGCAAACAATACAGTCATAAACGAAAGGATTACTTCCAGCTCATTTCCCAGAAGCGAACCAATTCGTCATGGTAAGGCTTGAAACTCACGTCTTTATTAGCAACATAGTAAACAGGCAGCGTCCAGAGCGGGACGGCATAGGCTTGCTCGGCAATGATGGACAAAGCCTTTTGATAAAGTTCTTGACGTTTTTTCAGGTCAACGGTGTTGTCACCTGCACTCAGTAGTTTGATGACCTCAGGATTACGACTGACATCGTCTGCACCACCGCCAAAGAACACCGGTGTAGAGGCTGATAGGTCATTAACCAAGTTCGAGCCCCAAGTCTGGTGTGTGATTGAGGTTTTGTTTCCGCGCGACAGATCCCGCATCGCTGCGTATTGCATGAAGCTCAACTTTGGCTTGATGCCGACAGCACTCAGGTAATTGATCATGGCCTCTGTTTGTGGACGCTCACGATAAGCCATCAGATCCACTGTAAAACCATTGGGATAGCCAGCCTCGGCCAACAGCTTTTTGGCTAGTGCGGGATCATATTTATAGGTCATCACACCTTTGCTGGTACAGCCGACCTGTGAAGGTGTGCAAATGGAGTTTAGGAGCTCGCCACCACCGACGATATTTTTCAAAATCGCTTCGCGGTCGATTGCGTGAGCAATAGCTTGACGCACGCGTAGGTCCTTGAGTTCTGGGGCAGGTGCGCCATCACGAGTATTCATTTGCAAGAACACAATGCGCATGGTGTTGCCGCTCTGCACCTGCAAACTTGGAATTGATTTCAACTTCTCTGCTTGATCCTTCGGAACGTGCATGATGAAGTCTTCACCACCGGACATGACTTCAGCCATCTGTGTTTGGCGATCAGGGATAAAGCGAATACGAACTTTACCAATAGCAGGCTGCTTTTTAGGTGAGTCTTTAAAGTAATCTTTATTACGCTCAAGCGTTAAAGATTTGCCCGGAATGTGCTCAACAACTTTGTATGGACCAGAGCCAATTGGCTTGAGGTTCATGCCAGTCGGTCCTACCTCTTTGTAATACTTGGCAGGATGGATCGCAATCGCAGTGGCGAGATAGTCGATCGCGGCCGGAAAAGGCTTTTTGCTAATAATGCGCACTTTGTACTTGCTTATTTTTTCCGCTTTTTCAATCCAGCCTATCACGGTCTGTTGTCTGGCTTTATTGGCAGGGTCAGAGACATAATTTAGTGTGTAAACAACTGAGTCCGCGTCGAATTCTTCACCATTATGGAACTTGATACCCTCACGCAGATCGAACTCTAAAGTACGGTCATCGATTTGTTTCCAGCTTTTAGCCAGCTGACCTTTGTACTCGCCCGTTGCGGGGTCACGATAGACCAGTGTGTCCCAAACGTTGGCAGCAATAATTACGCCAATTCGAACGTTGTTGTAGTAAGGGTCGATGTTTTCAGGCGTTTGATCGTATGCAAAACCCAGCGTGTCGTTCTTTTTCCCCGCATGGGCTGGCAGGGCGAAGGCCACAGTGGCAGCTAGGGCGCAAGCCAACAAGCCGCTGCGCAGATTAAATTTGGCCAAGGGGGCTTTAAAAGCAGTGCTCGAGTAGTTCATAGTATTCCTCAAGATCGGTTTGTCACGATAGCGAAAGAGTAGATTTGTTTTAACAGGTAAAACAACAAAGAGGCAACAGGTTGCGATTAGTACTTATACCCAGTTGATCGATATACATGCAAATACTGTGCCAAAATTGACGCATTGAGAGAAAGATTGCCAAAAGTTTTATAAATCGATCACGTATATCGACTTTTTATTTTTACAAGGTGACGTATGCAGAACCCTGCGCTTGAACAAGCTGTGCAGTTTGCGATAGATCATGAAAGTACTTGGGACCGTGACTGCACCAGCAGTAACTGGGGCGTTCATCATGGAGACCCCGCACCTTACAACAAGCTGTATGGCCCTGTGCACTCTCGTGGCCCCAACTCAGGCACCATTTTGTTGCGCGGGAAGCCTTTAATTTCTTGGGGTGAGCCCAAGCGCGCAGACCTGACCTTTAGCGTAGCAAAGACCTGCCTCGCACTATTAGCCGGTGTGGCGGTTGATCGAGGACTGATCCCGGACCTGAATGAACCTATCGGTAAGCGTCTGAAAGGAATTGGTTTTGATGAGGGCAACAATGCACTGGTGACTTGGGAGCAGATGCTGCAGCAGACGAGCGAATGGGAAGGCACCTTGTTTGGTCTGCCTGATCAGGTCGATCGTTATCGGGCGGTCACGTTTGCCAAAGCACCGGATGGCGTCAAAGGTGATGCCCGTCCCTTACAACCCGCTGGCACCTATTGGGAATACAACGACGTTCGTATTAATCAGTTGTCACTCGCCTTGCTGCACTTGTTTCAGCGTCCATTGCCCGAGGTCTTTCGCGAGGCTATTACGCGTCCAGTTGGCGCATCAGAAAATTGGAATTGGGTCGGCTATGACGATGCTTGGGTGGATGTAGCGGGTCAGCGCGTGCAATCTGTTCCGGGTGGCACACATTGGGGTGGTGGTATGTCCATCAGCAGCGAAGATCAGGCATTGATCGGACAAATGATGCTCGATGAGGGTATGGCCAATGGCAAACGTGTGTTGTCCGCTGAGTGGATCAAGCGCATGCAAGTCCCTTGTAAATTGGCTCCTTTTTATGGTTATTTGGTTTGGTTGAATGATCAGCAAAAGGTGTTTCCAAGCGTTCCCGCTTCCAGCTATTTTGCGGTGGGCGCCGGCAGTTCATTTACCTGGATTGAGCCCGAGATGGGGATGGTCGTGATTATCCGTTGGTTAAACTCCGCACATGCTGATGCGGTCTTTGGAAAGATTTATCAAGCGGTCAAAGCGATGGCTTAATGTGAAGCTAGAAGGACACACTGATAGTGGCCGACTTATTTTTTAAACCCTGATACGGGAAAATATAATGCAGAAAAATCCAACACGTAAATTTACCTTGTCTGCTGCGACAGCCGCACTGGCTCTGACACTCGCAACAGGCGGGATGATTGTTGGCGGATCGTTGACTCAACCTGCTTTTGCGCAGTCAGCAGCCCAATCGGCTAATTTGACTCAACCACAACTTGAATCCTTAGTGTCGTCGATTGCCTTATATCCGGATTCGCTGCTTTCACAAATGCTGATGGCTTCAACGTATCCGCTTGAAGTTGCCGAGGCTTCAAATTGGTTGCGCAGCAATTCACATTTAAAAGGCGATGCGCTGCAAAATGCGCTCAAGCCACAAACTTGGGATAACAGCGTCAAGTCGTTAGTGACGTTTCCCGACGCACTTAATTTGATGGGCAACCAACTGAGCTGGACACAAAAACTGGGTGATGCGTATTTGGCTCAACCCAAGGATCTGATGCAAGCGGTGCAAGCCTTGCGTGCCAAGGCCAAGCAGGCGGGTAACCTCCAGTCGAATCAGCAGGTATCTGTATCGTCAGAGGCTTCTAATATTGTGATTATGCCGGCCAATCCTCAGGTCATTTATGTGCCGACATACAACCCAACAATGGTCTATGGCGCATGGCCATATCCGGCTTATCCGCCTTACCCTGCCTACAATCCCGCGTGGGGCTTGATGAGTTTTGGCGTTGGCATGGCTGTCGGTGCCGCTTTGTGGTCTACACCACATTGGGGTTCAGGATCGATCACGATCAATAACAACAACTTTAACAACTTCAACAATCGTTTTAATTCGTCTTCTAATCTGCGCTCCGAACGTTATGGTAACAACGGTACTTGGGCCCACAACCCAGCCCATCGCGATGGCTTGCCCTACGGCAATTCGGCGTTGAATAATCGATATGGTGCTGCTAACCATAGTGCAATCACTCGTAACGATATTGCCCGTCAACAAAATGCTGCGAATGATTGGAAGAATAACGCTTCCGCTGAAGACAAACAGCGTGCTGCACAGGCTCGTCAAAATGCGCAAAATACTTTTAATCGAAATGCCACGCCTCAAGAGCGCAGTCAGGCGGGTCAGATGAACCAGCAGGCCCGTAGCGATTGGACTCAGGACCGCGCAAGTCCAAATCGAGCGCGCGAAGCTGGCCAGGAAAATCAGTTAGGTCGTGAGGGTCGTAGTGACTTTAGTAGCGATCGCTTCGGTGGTGGTAGAGATTTTGGGGGAGGTCGCAGTTTTGGCGGTGGTCGTTTTGGTGGTGGATTTAGACGCTAAACAGTCCTAATAGACAAACCTCATTATTTTTTGGAAATAGTCATGATTAAAAAATTATTTGTTACTGCATTGTTAGCAACCCTTCCTTTGGTCTCTAGCGCACAAAATGCCCCTCAGTCTGATGTATCACTCGGTGCCATGATCAATCTCTGCCAAAGCCGTACTGACATTGAAGCGCAAACCTTCTGCTATGGATTTGGCGAGGGTGTCTATCAGGGATCAGAGCTTACAAAGGACCCGAAAGCCCCTAAAACAGTATGTTTGCCCCCAGGAGGCGTTGCGCGTGACGAGGTATTGGCAGAGTTCATTCGCTGGGCAATAGCCAACCCCCAATACCATCAGGAAAAGGCTGCTGTATCGATTTTGCGCTACCTGCCCATTCGCTTTCCTTGCAAGGGCTGATGCACTTCGGCGCTTTTGGATACAATAGCTCCTTAATATCTGCCCCGATGATGAAATTGGTAGACATAGCAGACTTAAAATCTGCAGCTTAAGGGCGTGCCGGTTCGATTCCGGCTCGGGGCACCACTCGCTAGTTTAGCCAGTGCATTGTTGCAATTGCTTGCAACTTTTAATCAATAATTCATCGTTTTCGTACCACTCCGCATAGAAATCATTCAAACTCAAATCTACGATTGTTGGATGGAAAAACGCGTGTACACACTTGAATTAATCGTTGAACAAAACGGTAAGCTCATTGAGCGACTAGATCGCACGATTGAGCGTCTCGATAACAGCATGGCTCAGCTTAGTCAGGCTGTCTCAGACTTGCGGGTCGATATGATCCAAGGGCAGGCAGCCTTGCGCCAAGACATCTCAGATGTACGCGCAGAGTTGCGCTCAGAGATTGATCGAAAAACGTTCTGGCTCATGACCGCGCATTACGGTGCCTTGCTTGCACTGTTAGGCTTTTTGGGCAAGCACTTCATCGAAAGTTATTTCAAATAAGCGCCATACACATTTGTATGCAGGGAAAGTTAGAGTGCCTCAGCGCCTCCATTTCCACTCCAGCACCCCGGCCGGGGCAACATTATTGCAAAACTTCTAGCAATATCGGAGCGGTGACAATCGTTAACGCTGTCGTAATGAATACTAATTTAGCAGCCAATTTTTCGTCGCATCCATAAGCACTACAAAAAACTACCGCAAGCAGGGCAGACGACATGGAGCCTTCAAGCACCAAGACCTCTACTTGCCATGCTTCTGGAGACGCTAGCACACTTGCGCCAAGCCATAGCAGGACTGGCATGATAATGAGCTTAATCGTGATTACGCTCACGGCTATCGTCATGACATTTCTCAAGCCTTCTAGCCGCAATGACAATCCCACGGCGAGAGTCACCAAAAAAGTGTTTGCAGCAGAAACCACATGAAAAGGCTTCAGAATAATGTCGAGAACGGGATAATTCCCTCCTTCAGTCAATAAGGCAACTGTAAGCCCACTGATAAACGCAATAAATATGGGAGATTTGAGGTATCGAAAAACGGATTGGAGTGGTGTTTCATCCCTAGAATCATCCTTGCCGAAGTGCATCGCGATCGCTGTACCTAAGGTAAATAGGGCGGGTTGTACACCTAGGCTGCTAATGATCACTGCTTGTGCCAGTGCCTCTGCGTTGCCCGGGAAAACTTCGCTGACAAATGCGATGCCGAGAGTCGAGGAAGTTCCGAACCCTGAGGCCAGAATGACCGCTCCCTTACGTGGGCCGTCTAATCTCAGAGTGCGCGCGACCAGCCAGCCCAAGCATAGGCAAATCAGCGTCACAATCAGCATGATCAGGGCAAGTTCTGCTTCGCTCCACAGCAGTTTTGAGTGAGCAAGAGAAAAAAAGATTAAGCCTGGAAGT
>CAWUWN010000072.1:0-10861 GCA_963926265.1 uncultured Burkholderiaceae bacterium | reverse complement strand
TGGCATTGGTGTGATGGTGGATGATTTACTGGCTGCCGCATATACGCTGATCGTGATGGCGCTACTTGTGCGTTTTGGTCCTGCGATGTACTTCTCCTAACCTTAAATCATAGAGAAAATGTATGCAAAATGATTCGCGTGCCCAAGCCGCCCAATTAGGTCAGTTACTACTCGCGCGTCAAGGCTGGCTTGCAACCGCGGAGTCCTGCACCGGTGGATTGTTGTCGGGCGCTGTGACGGCAGTTCCTGGCTCAAGCGGTTGGTTTGATCAGGGTTGGGTCACCTACAGCAACATGGCTAAGCACGCCCAGCTCGGCGTAGCACGCGAAACTCTGGATAAATTTGGCGCAGTCAGTGAAGAAGTTGCCCGTCAAATGGCGGCGGGTGTGCTGGCGATGGCGCCGCGTGCCACGCTTGCGTTGACAACGACAGGCATCGCAGGTCCAGGGGGCGGAACGGCGGATAAGCCAGTTGGTTTGGTGTGGTTTGGCTTTGCGCAACGCGCACCTTCGGGTGTGATCGTGCACGCAACCTCGCAAGTTTTCGAAGGCGACCGTGACGCAGTGCGTGAAGCCTCAGTTGCCTTTTCCTTGCAGGCCGCCTGTACTTTACTGACCTAACTGGTCACAGGTCTCGCCTTATCTGTGTGCGTTGATATCGTCACGCGTTTGCTTGGCAACCGCCGCGGCAGCCTCAGTCCAATGACCAGGCCCTGTCGCGTACAAAATAGCCCGCGATGAGTTGATCATCATGCCAGTACCGCCGGCATTGCATCCTGCTGCGCAGGTCGCAGCAATGTCTCCGCCTTGAGCGCCAATGCCTGGCACCAATAGCGGAACACTATCACCAACCGCGCGACGAACGGCAGCTAGCTCGTTAGGAAATGTCGCGCCGACAACAAGACCGCATTGACCCGTGGTATTCCATTGGTTAGCAACCAAGTCAGCGACCCGCAAATAAAGCGGAATGCCATCTGTTTCAAGGAATTGCAAATCTGAGCCACCAGGATTTGAGGTGCGGCACAATACGATGACGCCGCGGTCTTCCCACTCCAGATAAGGCTGCACAGAGTCGCCGCCAAGATATGGGCTGACTGTTACAGCATCCGCACCATACCGACCAAACACTTCTTTTGCATATTGAGTCGCGGTCGCACCGATATCACCACGTTTGGCATCCATCATAATGGGCAAGTGAGGATAGTTTTCACGCATGTACGCGCACAAATCTTCGAGCTGCCCTTCAGCACCTGCCGCTGCAAAATAAGCAATCTGGGGTTTGAATCCACAGACATAGGGCGCTGTGGCATCTACGATTTTTTTGCAAAACTGAAAAATCGCATCGGGTTTTTCAGCAAGTTCTTTAGGCAGGCGGGTCAGATCAGGATCGAGACCCACCATGAGAAGTGAGTTTGAGCTTGCCCAGGCGGCGTCCAGTTTTTTAATGAATGACATGTTTAAGCTGACATATTTTTTGCGCAGGCTGAATTAGAGCATGGGATGCCAGTGATTGAAGATCACCAAGACCCATAGCCCTGTAGCCAGGAGCAGGCTAAGCAAAACCGCCGCACTTCCGAGGTCTTTGGCACGCCCAATTAATGGGTTTTCTTCCAGCGAGACGGCGTCAGCGACCGCTTCGATTGCTGAGTTTAAGAGCTCAACCACCAGTACAAAAATTAGCGAGGCAATCAAAACGATAATCTGCGTGCTTGTCTGGCCCACCCAGAACGCTGCGGGAGTCAGAATGAGTACGAGAAGCAGTTCTTGCCTAAACGCCGCCTCATAACGAACAGCCGCCACAAATCCTTGAAAGGAGTAGCGAGCAGCATTTATCACACGGCTAAAACCGCCTTTGCTTTTGAAAGGAGAAGGATGTGAAGACACAATAGTGATCTTGGTTTATAAATGTGAGGATCGATACATTAAAGCTGGCTCTTGCCAGTCATCTCAAACGCCTTCGGGAAAGATAGCACACTATGCCAATTATCAATATTCAGATCATGCAGGGACACAGCGCTGAACAAAAAACAGCTTTGCTGAAAAACATGACACAAGCTGTTGTAGACAGCATTGCCGCACCCTTGCCCTCGGTGCGCATTGTGATCCTTGAAACACCTCGTGAAAACGTCATCGTGGCTGGTGAGTTGGGCCAGGATATGGCACTCGCGACTGTAGGGTTGATTTCAGGGCGAACAGAGGCGCTCAAAGCAGCGCTAGTTGCAGCGATTGCGGATGCTGTGGAAAAGAGCATTGGTTTATCCATTCAAAATGTGCGCACAATCATTTTGGATACCCCAACGACCGATATGGGCGTTGCGGGTGGTCGCACAGCGAAAGCGGCTGGACGTTAGTTCATTATTATTATTTGGAACAACACACAACATGACTTCCCCCCTCTCATACGAACAAGATGACCTCGGCGTTGTGACGCTGACACTCAATCACCCGGAAACGCGTAATGCCTTAACTGGGACCGGCATTGTTGAGGCCATGCTCGAAGCGTGTCATCGCATTGAGCACGACCCCAGCGTGCGGGCGGTCATCATTACGGCGAACGGACCGATTTTTTCCTCAGGCGGAAAAATCGATGAAATGGAGCGTCAGATCGGCTCTGGTTTCGGTAGCGAGGTCTTGCGCCAAGAGTATCGGCAAGGCATTCAACGTTTGCCTCTAGCGATCCATCAGATTGAGGTGCCGACGATTGCGGCGGTTAATGGCCCGGCGATTGGTGCAGGTTGTGATCTAGCGTGTATGTGCGATTTGCGGATTGCGTCTGAGCAAGCGACCTTTGCCGAGAGTTTCGTCAAGGTCGGTATCGTGGCAGGTGACGGTGGCGCTTGGTTTTTGCCGCGTGTGATTGGTATGGCGCGCGCGGCAGAGATGTCGTTTACGGGCGAGGCGATTGATGCGAAAACGGCGTTAGAGTGGGGCATGGTCTCGCGCGTGGTGCCGGCTGAGGAGTTATTGTCAACGGCGCAGACCTTGGCGCGCAAAATGGCGGTTAACTCTGCGCCTGCAGTCCGGATGACGAAGCGGTTGTTGCGTGAGGGGCAGACGTCGTCGTTGTCTAATTTGTTGGAGTTGTCGGCTGCGTATCAAGCGATTGCCCACAAAACGGCTGAGCACGCGAAAATTGTCGGCGACTTTATGGCGGCCAAGGCAGCGCGACGGGCGGCGCGAAAGTAATTTTTTCGTCAGCCTTGTTGCAGGCAAGTGGAGTGCTTGAAGTTTTGCTCAGCAAAACTCAACGCTCCGATTGCCGCAGCGCAAGTGTTGACTAGATTTGTCTTTGCAGGCTTCACTTGTTCCGGAAATCTGGGGCGTTTAATGTTGCTGAGCAACATATAAAGCGCCCCATTTTCCTGCAAACTGAGGAAACTTCCCGATGAGGAAGCTTCGCGACTACGGAGGCAACCTCATTGCAGGCAGGTGGAGCGATTTATGTTTTGCTCAGCAAAACTAAACGCTCCGATTGCCGCAGAAGCGCTGCCGCACACCAGCAAACTAAACATTCCATAGCCCTCCAATTCTACAAATTCATATTCCGTGCACTTGAAATCCCCAAAACAACCCCTATAATTAGCACTCAACTGCAACGAGTGCTAACAATCCTCCTGCAGTCTTTTAACAACCCATTTTTGTATATAACAGGAGTTCTACATGGCCCTGCGTCCCCTGCACGATCGCGTGATCGTCAAACGCCTGGACAACGAGCGCAAAACTGCCTCGGGCATCGTCATCCCTGAAAGCGCCGCTGAAAAGCCCGATCAAGGTGAAGTGCTAGCTGTTGGTCCCGGCAAACAAACTGAAGACGGCAAAGTCCTGAAAATGGACGTCAAAGTTGGCGATAAAGTGTTGTTCGGCAAGTATGCCGGCCAGACAGTCAAAGTCGACGGCGAAGAAGTCCTAGTCATCCGTGAGGAAGAAATCCTCGCAGTTGTCCAGTAACCAGAACACAAGAAGGAAAGATAAATGGCTGCCAAGCAAGTTTTATTCGGTGATGACGCCCGCGTGCGCATCGTCCGTGGCGTAAATATCCTCGCCAATGCTGTTAAAACCACCCTCGGCCCTAAGGGTCGTAACGTTGTGCTCGAGCGCTCTTTCGGTGCCCCAACCGTCACTAAAGACGGCGTGTCGGTTGCTAAAGAAATCGAACTCAAAGACAAATTTGAAAACATCGGCGCACAGTTGGTTAAGGAAGTTGCTTCCAAGACCTCGGACAACGCTGGCGACGGTACCACTACTGCAACCGTGTTGGCTCAGTCGATTGTTGTTGAAGGCCTCAAGTATGTGGCTGCCGGCATCAATCCAATGGACCTGAAGCGCGGCATCGACAAGGCTGTGATCGCAGCAGTCGCTGAGCTCAAAAAGCTCTCCAAGCCATGCACCACGACCAAAGAAATCGCTCAAGTCGGTTCGATCTCGGCAAATAGCGACTTCTCAATTGGCCAGATCATTGCTGACGCAATGGACAAAGTCGGTAAAGAAGGCGTCATTACTGTCGAAGACGGTAAGTCACTCGAAAATGAACTCGACGTCGTCGAAGGTATGCAGTTTGACCGTGGCTATTTGTCACCTTACTTTATCAACAACCCTGAAAAGCAAGTGTCAGCGTTGGACGATCCTTATGTTTTGATTTACGACAAGAAAGTCAGCAACATTCGTGACCTGCTGCCCATTTTGGAGCAAGTCGCCAAGTCGAGCCGTCCTTTGTTGATCGTGGCTGAAGACGTCGAAGGCGAGGCTTTGGCTACGCTGGTCGTCAACAACATTCGCGGCATCCTCAAGACCACCGCCGTCAAGGCGCCTGGTTTTGGCGACCGTCGTAAAGCGATGCTCGAAGACATCGCCATCCTCACCGGTGGTACGGTCATCTCCGAAGAAACAGGCATGTCGCTTGAGAAAGCAACATTGGCTGAGCTCGGTCAAGCTAAGCGTATCGAAGTCGGCAAAGAAAACACCACAATCATCGACGGTCATGGTGATACCAAGTCAATCGAAGCACGCGTCAAGCAGATCCGTGTCCAGATCGAAGAAGCCACGTCCGACTACGATCGTGAAAAACTGCAAGAGCGCGTGGCCAAACTGGCCGGCGGTGTTGCTGTGATTCGCGTGGGTGCATCGACCGAAGTCGAAATGAAAGAAAAGAAGGCACGTGTCGAAGACGCACTGCACGCAACACGTGCAGCAGTCGAAGAAGGCATTGTTCCTGGCGGTGGCGTTGCGTTGATCCGCACACGTGCTGTGGTTGCTTTGGTCAAAGGTGACAATCCTGACCAAGACGCTGGCATCAAGCTTGTCTTGCGTGCTATCGAAGAGCCGCTGCGCACCATCGTCGCCAATGCTGGCGATGAGCCAAGCGTTGTGGTCAATAACGTTGCGAACGGCACAGGTAACTACGGCTTTAACGCCGCCACCGGCGAGTACGGTGACCTGGTTGAGCAAGGCGTATTGGATCCAACCAAAGTCACACGCACAGCTCTGCAAAACGCAGCCTCCGTTGCCAGCTTGTTGCTGACAACAGAAGTCGCAGTATGCGAGCTTGCTGAAGACAAGCCAGCTGGTGGCGGTATGCCAGGTGGTGATATGGGCGGTATGGGTGGTATGGGCGGCATGGGCGGTATGGGCTTCTAAGTCCACATCGTCCTCCCTGAGATTTGTCTCGGGATACGCTTAAAAACCCTCGGAGCAATCCGAGGGTTTTTTATTGGGAGCTCGCGGCCGACATGACGGCAGCCTCGCTCCCGAGTATGCTTGCGCAGGTGGGTGGTCAGCCTAAATCATGACATTAAAGGGAGTGTAGGGAATGAGTCAGAGTGAGCAAGTGCGAACCGTCTGGACAGAGTCGGAACTTACAGCATTAGCAATACGAGCATTTCAGGGCCTCGGGTTGACACCCACAGACGCAGCAGATGTCGTACGCGTACTAGTCTTGGCTGATTTGTTCGGTCTGAGTACGCATGGCTTGTCGCGTGTGGAGTCCTACGGCGACCGCTTGATGGTCCAAGGCATTCGCGCTCGGCCAAATATTCAAGTCGAAACGCCCGCACCTGCGCTGAGGCTGGTGGATGGCGATAATGGTGTCGGTCCTCTTGTGGGTATGCACGCTTTACGTGCTGCAATGGACGCAGCAGGTCAGTTCGGCATTGGAATGGCCTTTGCCCGTGGCAGCAATCACTTTGGACCGATCTCACCCTATTCACTGATCGCCGCGCAAGAAGGTTTTGCCAGCATCATCGGTAGTAATGCCACCACGACGATTGCGCCTTGGGGCGGCAGCGATGCACGCCTGGGCAATAGCCCTCTGGGTTTTGGTGTGCCTAACCCTGGCGGTCAACCATTCTTGCTCGATATGGCAATGAGTGTGGTGGCGCGTGCCAAAATCCGCAATGCTTTCAAACGCGGTGAGGCGATCCCTGACACTTGGGCAACTGACGGTAAGGGTAATCCCACCACAGACCCTAAGGCTGCCCTAGACGGCTTCCTGCAGCCAATTGGAGGTCATAAAGGCTATGGGCTCGCGCTGATGGTGGACTTGTTTGCGGGACTCCTCTCCAATGCGGCTTACCTGACCCACGTCAAGTCTTGGGTCGACGCACCCGATGAGCCTCAAAATCTGGGGCATTTTTTCATCTTGATCAACACTAAAGTGCTGGGTTCACCTCAGTGGTTGACCGAGCGCATGATGGACTTTGCGTCGATTTTGCATGACAGCTCACCAGCAGTCGAGGGCCGTCCGGTCATTATGCCTGGAGAGATAGAGCTTAAAAAAATGGCACAACAGCAGATCAACGGCATCACCCTTGATCCCTCAGTCGTCATGCTGTTGCAAGAACACGGCGCCAAGGTTTTATAAAAAAATATCAGAGGAGAGGTTTGTGCACGAATGGACTTGGTTATGGATTCCCGCCACAATTTTTGCAGCTGCCGCGCAGGCTGGTCGTAATGCAATTCAGAGAAGTCTGACGGAGCAACTCGGAACGCTAGGTGCGACTCAGGTACGATTTTTGTATGGATTTCCGTTCGCAGTACTGTTCACCACGATTGCGCTAATAGTCACGGGTTCCATCATGCCAAAGATGGATTTGAGCTTTGTGTTGTTTGTATTGGCGGGTGCGCTGTCACAAATCGCTGCAACAGCCTTGATGCTCGCAGCAATGAGGCAACGTGCGTTTGTTGTGGTGACCGCCTGGACCAAGACTGAGCCTGTGCAGGTCGCACTTTTTGGCTTAGTGGTGTTGGGAGATCGCATCTCAATCCTGACGATGGTGGCTATCATCATCGCAACGGTCGGTGTGACGATCATGGCGCGCAAACCAGGCTCGACAGCTCCCGGTGAATCCTCTTGGCAGCCTGCAGCTTTAGGTCTGCTTGCCGGAGCGTTTTTTGCGATTGCCGCGGTGTCATTTAGAGGGGGGATTTTGGCCTTAGGTGAAGCGCACTTCTTTGTGCGCGCTTCATGGACGCTGACCTGTGGCTTGGGGCTGCAGACTATTTTGCTTGCAGCTTGGATGATGAGCTTTCATCGCGAGGCCTGGGTCAAGTGCCTGAAAGCCTGGCGGATCTCGATCTGGGGGGGGCTACTCGGAGCTTCGGCATCGCAAGGTTGGTTCTTGGGCTTTGCCTTAACTGCTGCCGCGAACGTCCGCACTCTTGGCTTAGTTGAAGTTTTGTTTGCTCAACTATTATCTTGGAGAATCTTTCTAAGTAAAAGCTCAAAGCAGGAGACCTTTGGCATCATCCTCATCGTGATTGGTGTGGCCTGCCTGCTATTGTCAACGAGCTAAACATCCAGAAAACTATTGAAGCAAAGGTAGGCGCTTCGCTGCTGTGCCTGCGGCTGGGGTCCCTTTGTAGTCCTTGATGATTCGCTGTAATGTCGTCTTGGCGCCGGGGCGATTGTTGAGTTCGATCTGGCAGCTTGCCACCATCAGCAACGCATCAGCCGCGCGCGGCTCGGTCGGATACTTTTGCACCATGGCCTGAAGCGTTGTTATCGCACCTTTAAAGTCTTTCATCGCATAGCGACTGCTACCAAGGTAAAACTGTGCAGTGGGTGCGAGTTTGCTGTCTGGATAAAGCGTTAAGAATGCTGTGAGATTTTGAACCGTTTCTTTGTACTGAGCCTTGCGGAAAGTCTCCATCGACTGGTCGAAAGCAGCCTGCTCTCGGGGGTCTTGGGAGCGTGGGTCTGCCGCACGCGAGCCTCCAGCACCTGCGGGACGTCCTAGCTGCTCCATGTCTCCACGCAAGCGTACGATTTCTTGACCGAGTGTTTCGATTTGATCTGAGAGCTGAATGCGCGCGCGTTGATTGGCTTCATTCATTGTTCTGATTTGCTGGCGAAGATCGAGAATCGCTTTGCGTGCTTCATCATCAGTAAATGCCATGGCGGGCTGAGCCAGTAGGGTTGTACCGACCAAAATGAGACATGAACTAGCTGCACGCCAGGAAAGAGTCTTGTTGCGCATAAAAATATCCTCTTTTAAACAAACAAAGCGGCCCATGGCCGCCTTGTGAATGACCAATCTAACGGGTCAGTTTAACGCTTGTAGTTGAAGTCCGCACGACGGTTTTCTGCGTAGTCGGCATCAGTATCGCCAAGAGCTTTTGGCTTTTCTTTACCTAAACTGATCGTTTCGACTTGAGTGTCGGGGACACCAATCAAGGTCAGCATGCGGCGAACAGCTTCGGCACGACGCTGGCCAAGGGCCAGGTTGTACTCGGAACCGCCACGCGCATCAGTGTTGCCTTCGATGACAACACGCTGCTGTGGTGCGCTGACAAGATATTTGCCATGTGTGTCAACGAGTGTGCGGTACTGGTCGCCGACTGTGTAGCTATTAAAGTCAAAATAGACTGAGCGTTGTTTCGCTAGGATGCTTTGTGGATTGAAGGGATCCAGAATGCCTGAGCCATCTGCTCCACCTTTGCCGGCTTGGTCGTCTAGGGAGACAGAGCTACAAGCAGCCAGACCGGCGGCAAGTGCTGCAATGGTCACTACTTTAGCAATACGCGATCTCATGATATGTACCTTGGTAAGAAAATCAAATTAAAAAATCAAACAAAAATTTCTAGGAACTAAGTTTTTGTAAAAGACTAAAACTATTAGTAAAACTATTTATTCGTAAAGGGACCCCAAGTCGGCTCACGAATCTCACCATTCAAAGCAGATAGAGTCTGACGGACACGACCATCGCTGGATACTCCGGCCAGCACACTGCGACCACCTTGTAATGCTGCGTAAAGCACTTGCATCCCATTTGGCGCAAAACTAGGAGACTGATCATCTCTGCCTGGAGTCAACAGGGATTCGGAGCCACTTGCCAAATCGAGTGATGCGACTCGATAGGAGCCATCTCGACGGGTGACTGTCAGCAATGTCTTGCCATCCGGAGAAACCCTAGGTGAGATATTGTAACTGCCATTAAAGGTCACGCGGCGAGGTTCACCCCCATCTACGCCAACTTGGTAAATCTGAGGGCTGCCGCTCCTGTCACTCGTGAAGTAGATGGTACGGCCATCAGGACTAAAAGTTGGCTCAGTGTCAATCAAAGGGGAGCGGGTCAGACGGCGCAGGTTGCCTCCATCATTCGAGCTAACTAAGTAAATTTGAGATAAGCCATCGCGCGTTAGCACAACAGCGAGTGTGTTGCCGTCAGGCGACCAAGCTGGAGCGGAGTTATTGCCCTTGAAGTTCGCGACTGGAAAGCGTTTGCTTGTTGCCAATTGGTGCACGTAGACAACAGGTTTGCCCGACTCGAAACTGACATAGGCCAAACGCGAACCATCTGGTGACCAAGAGGGCGAAATAATTGGCTCACCTGAACGAAGAGCGACTTGAGGATTTTGACCATCTGCGTCTGCGATTTGCAGCTCAAAGGTTTTGCCACGTTTCAGCACATAAGCGATGCGCGTTGAAAAAACACCTCTGATGCCAGTAATTTTTTCGTAAATACGATCAGCGATTTGGTGTGCCATACGGCGGAGCTCTTTGTCGCTGCCAACGATAGTGATTTCGTCAAGCGAACCGCGTTTGACCGTATCACCCAAACGATATTTGATTTCGTAGCGTCCATCACCGCTGCGTGTCACAGTGCCATAAGCAATGAAGTCTGCGCCACGCGTGCGCCACTCATCATAAGCAATAGGGGTTGTGTAGGTCAGCGTCGTGCCTGCTGTGCTGATTAAGCGGAACTGTCCTGAGCGCGTGAGGTCTGCACGGATGATTTCTGCGACTTGCGAACCGGCGCTATCACCGCTGAAATCTGCAATGGCAACAGGGTACTGCTGAGCCCCTGTTCCAGAGATATCTACGCGTAATTGGGCGTGGGCTACAAAACCGAGGCTAAGGAGTGCAGACAGCAGCATGACCTTGAGCCAGGATCTCAGCGAACAAAAAATCGAAAAACAATGGGGGCTGTTCATTGGCTGTGGATCACTTTTCATGGTTACAGAACTCCTATCAATCATACATATTGTAGTTGACGTCGAGAGAACTGGGGTGCTTACCTGAGGGGAGGGTTGGAAAAGGGGAGCATCGACGAATACCAGTTTCAACCGCACGATCAAAGTTTGGATTGCCGGAGCTGCGGGTCAGTTTGACACTAGCGACAGTGCCGTCAGGGCGCAGATCGACGCGATATTGCGCCGTTGGATTTGTATTAGAACGGATTGGTGGCGGGAAGGAAACACCGGGTTGAACGCAAGCTTTAACCTTTGCACCGTAGCCGTCATTTCTGCCACCTCCCGCTTGATTGCGGTCAGCGGTGCCGCCTGGAATGCCAGCTGCACCGAGCGCATCGCTTCGGAACGCGTCTTTGAGTGCTTTGTCTGCCGCGGCTTTCTTGGCAGCATCCGCT
>CAWUWN010000071.1:0-33606 GCA_963926265.1 uncultured Burkholderiaceae bacterium | reverse complement strand
TTTGCCATTATTTGGTATATCAGAGAAGCCAATTCGGGGTCACGACCCTGCAGTTCTTCAAAAGTCTGCATCCGCAGACGATAGAGGATCACCGTTGTCTCTGAGACTACATCGGCGGTACCTGTTTGGCGCAGGCAGAAGGCGATCTCACCAAAAATGGCGCCTTCCATCATTGAGCGCAATCTCAGGAATGTGCCGTCTTTATGCATAACTTGAACGCGTACTCTACCTTTTGCTAAAACGAACAAGTCGTGCGTGGCATCGCCGTGGTCGATTAGCATCGTTTCGGGTGGCACGATCTCACGGCTCATTTCTTGGATAAGCTCAGGAAGTCGTGGATGTTCTGCGATATAAGCGCTTAAGCAGCTCTCTAGTGTTTTCTCTTGGCCAAGACTTTCTCGTTCGTACAGAAGTCCTTCCTCGGCCAGCGCGAGTGCCGCATCTGGACTGCTGAGGAACTGAACTGACTCGTAAGAGGTCGCGCCCATTATGAGCCGCAAAGTTCGCTTCATGTTCTCGGGTAGTCGCGTTATTAATAAAGTGGCACCGGCGGCAGCTACGATCCGGTGAATTTTGATTAAACTTGAAATCGCCGTTGAGTCAGCACTAGTGATGTGTCGGAAATCGAGTATCAAATACCTAAGTGATGGCTGGCTATCATTAGCAATTCGTTCCCTAATCATGGATGCTACGCTATCGGCGGTGCCAAAAAAAAGATAGCCCTGCAGTATGATGAGCTCGATCTGCTCGCCATTTTCCGCGAGAAACTTATTGCAGGCGCTAGACCAATCAACCGTGCTATTGCGTTCTGCGCCATTTACACGCAGACGCACTACAGGTAGGCGGGCGAAATTGACGACGAAAACAAGCATCGATAAAGTGAGCCCAATCAAAATGCCTTCTAAAAAGCCTACGAGAGCTATGCTGATTACAATCAGCCCGATCATCATGGAATCGAGCAGTGGTAGCGAGCGCAAGGGCCTAAAGAACCAGTTTTTAAGCAAGGAAAAGCCCAGGAAAAGAATAAAACCCGCAGGTAGGAATACAGGCAGATACCCGAGTATCTGATCTGCACCTGCAAGCACTCCTAGCATGACGATCGCGGCCGATATAGCGGTAACTCGTCGACTGGCAGATGTTTCGCTTGCGAGCACTGACATCGCCATGCCGGTGTAACCTATTGGGCCTCCGACTAAACCCGAGGCAAGGTTTGCTAGCCCATTTGCCTTGAGATCAGCGCTAATATCGGAATCTCGACCTGTGGCTAGATCGAAACTGCTGATAATAAGCATAAGGTGTATGGTGCTCAGTACCGCGACCAAGAGAATATTAGGGGTGACTTTTAGTACTTCTTGCCACTCGACAGCGCCAAGCAGCGAAGGGCTCGGTAGACTCACATGCCCCGCTTCCGTTATCTCCGGTAGATGGCCGAGCGCACGCACGGTATCAATTGAAATGCCCATAATCCAGATAACGACAAAAAACATACCGATAGCTATAAGCATAGCCAAAGGAACGGCCCACGCCGGATTTCTAGTCCATTGTGATGCAGCCATAAGCAACAGCGCATAGGCGATAGTGCAGCCCATGAGAAGCAATGGTAGCGGTTCGCTAGAGGGGTTGATTACGTCAGAAATCACCGGCATCCCAGTAATGATGATGCTCGCGCCATCGACCATTAGCCAACCTGCTCCAGCAAGAAACCCCGCCAGGACCGGATATGGAAGATATTTTGACAGGCCACCGAGTTTGAGCCAGCCCGTCAGCATTAGAACGCTACCGGAGGCGATGCTGGCCATTGCTATGATTGCCAGCGTAGTGGCGATCGTGGCATCTACAGATACTTGAGAAGCAGCGACCATACCAGCAATGGCGGGAGTAAGTAGTGCTATATTGCTCTCTTGTACCAATCTGATCGCATTCGGCAGCCTACTCACCCATGCATAAACTAGTGCCGATATGGCTCCACTTAAGAGCACTGTGCCAACACCGAGCCCCACTCCTGCGGCGATATGTCCCGTGAATACCAGCGCTGCGATGGCGACAGCCGAATGAACGCCATCCATGCCAATGACCAGTCCTAGCATTATCCCGGGTGCTATGGGGGTTGTCTCAGGTCGCATAGAAAAGCTCAGTGCTGTAATCTTGAGTTAGCTTGCTCAGCGCCCCAATCGCCACGTATGGCGAGAATTGCGCTGCCAATCTTCGATGCCGCCATTTTAACATCTACATTATTTAGATGGCGGCTGAAACAGACACGCACAGACCCCTGTGCTTGCTCTGCGGAAAGCCCGATCCCAGTAAGCACTGCTGAGGGTTTTGCACTCCTGGAAGAGCATGCGGACCCTGCTGAGATCGCGACATCGTGAAGCCGTACTACCAGTGTTTCCGCGCTCAACCCTGCGGCGCGAAAATTTAAGATGTGGGGCACACAGTGGACTAAACTACTGTTTAGTTCGATGTCGGGTACGATGGCCTGTAGTTGGCACAAAAAGTTATCTCGTAATGTAGTTGCAAGGGCGGCATCAGTGTCTTGTCTGGTTGCAGCCAGTTGGCAAGCGAGTCCTAGCCCCACGATCAGTGCGGTTGGCAGAGTGCCACTTCGCAACTGCTGCTGCCCGCCGCCAAATGTTAAGAACTGCAGCCGCCCCCTGACTTCCTGCCGTACATACAGAACACCTATACCTGGCGGGCCATAGATCTTATGACCCGATAGAGACAAAAGATCTGCCGATATATCGCTAACACTGACGGCAACTCTACCTATCGCCTGACTAGCATCAACATGGAACAAAACGCCTTTACTTCGGCAAAGTGCACCGATTGTATTTACCTGCTGGATTGTACCGATCTCTGAGTTGACCATTGCTAGACTGAGGAGTCTTGTGTTGTGGTTAATGCATCGCTCAACTTCTTCCTCTGTAACCATGCCATGCGAATCGACTTGCAAGCGATTTACCTGTAGGCCGCGGTGTTCGAGCGCTGCTGCAGCTTGTGTTGTAGAAGCATGGTCTATCGGAGAAATAACCACATTAGTAGGTGATCGCTCATGTGGGCCGATGCTGCCAAGTAGGGCGAGGTTATTCGATTCGGTAGCTCCCGACGTGAAGATCAGCTCATCGGGATTTGCATCGATAAGGTTTGCAATCTGTAACCTGGCTCGCTGAATGAGCCGTAAAGCTCTTTTCCCCGCAACATTCGATGAGGAGGGATTGCCAAGCGTCTCCGTCAGACAATCTGAAATAGCGATAACGACCTCCGGATCACAAGTCGTTGTGGCGCAATTATCGAGATAGATCATATTTTCCCGCAAACTCAGCTCGCGACCGCCTCAAGGACAGCAACATGTACCATTTTTGCATAGATCTCTTCTTGCGTCATTTCACCGCTGCCTCCGGGGGCGGCGATGATCACCTTCATGCTGGCGAATTGGTAGAGACTCAGTGCAACGTCCACCCCGGTGTGAACCGATTGGTAGCATTCTTCAGGTGCAAAGATAACCATGAATCGGTGGCCCGCAGCATAGACCTCGGCGATCATCTCGGTGATTTCTCCTGCACATCCGGTCACGCCGCAGGAGATTAATGGCAGGCTATTGCCATCATTGTTGACAAACGACACCTCAGATTCGTTCCGACTAGCATCTAGTACTTTTTTGTTTAATTTCCCCGCTTTGACGAGCTTTTGAGCCATTTTCTGAAAGCGATATTTGAGCCAGGTCTCGGGAAATGCCAGTGGATGCTTGCGGCTACTGACGAGGCTGGCTTGTGACAGACCCCGCTGCTTGAGTTCGCTTTCATAGCTTGTCGGCAAAGCAGAAAAATTTTCATAAAATGCTTGCCTTAATTCTGCCGCAGAACTGCTTGTCGGCACATACTGCCAGTCGTTTATGAGGAGTAGTAAGCCAACTTTTCGATCGTTTGTCGCCCAATTCTGGGCAAGCTTCAGGCCGAGCTGCCAAGTATAGGTTGGGAAAATCCCTACTCGCTGGGCGACACGGCTTCGCATTTCATCTGACTGTTGCTCCTCCAAAATGCCAGGAACAAGTTTGTTCCGCTGTGTATCCATGAACAACATAAAATGGCCGGCCATGATCACAATGTCACTGTGATCTCCAGCCCCAATTTCGCGACCAATGATAGCCAGCAACTCTTGCTCCGAATCAACAAGCTGGTTTTGTTGTCGTATAGCACTCATATCGCTGAACTTACCTTAATGCGCAGGCCGAGAGTGTTGGCCGTATTTAATTGATTGTGCACGCATGATGGGTGCGTATTCAGTATAGAAATCATTCGCTGGCTCATTTATCAGTCATTATTTTAGTTAGATAATTTTTAAGATACGCCGGATGAGGCC
Source organism: uncultured Burkholderiaceae bacterium (assembly GCA_963926265.1). GTDB lineage: Bacteria > Pseudomonadota > Gammaproteobacteria > Burkholderiales > Burkholderiaceae_B > Zwartia. The sequence continues at coordinate 29,250 of CAWUWN010000071.1, read as the reverse complement.
GGTCAAAGCTAGACTGGCTATGGTACTTGAACTGTACTACGCCGCTCTCATCGAGCAAAAAAACTGTAGGCACCATCTGGTCAGCCTTAGAGCCCTCCCATTCTGTGGTGAATAACCCCATGCGTTTGGCCAGCGTTTTATTGGCGTCCACAACAATAGGGAACGGGAGTGGGGTTTCCTTGCCTGCCACGTAGGAAAATTGATGGGGCAGTAACTCGCGCACTTCACGGCTAAAACGCTTTTGCCCTTCAGAAAGGCTGGCGGGGTCTTTTGGATTCTTCCAGCTTTCGATTACCTGCATTTGATGAGGAAATAACGTGCTCCATTCCTGTACCTCAGCCATTGAATAGGGGAGTACGAATACAATTTCAATATTGTGCTGCGCCCTGAAATCCGTACGTTGGTCAAAATCAACCAGCTCCGCATATTGGTAGTGACAGATCTGGCACCAATCATCGTCGACCTTACCGCGCGGAAAAATCAGCAACAGACGCTTGCCTTTGTAATCCGCCAAGCTAAGCTCAGTGCCCTGAAGCGTTGGGAGTGTGAACGCCGGCATTTTTGTGCCTAAAGTGACCACCTCAGGGCCAACTAGAGATGGTAGCTGCTGATCAGCGGTCGATGTCAGTGATAGTAGTGATAGAAGTAAGAGGCTAAATAACTTAGTGATATTTTTCATTATTAACCACATGTTTTAGTTGAGTGCGGTGCCCGATAACTTTGAGCCTTGTTATTTATCTAGTTTGTTAGAGGCTCGAGAGGCTAACTGTTGTTGAAAAAGCTTAGAATCAGCGATGAGCATTAGCTACATCATGCCACCAGAATAGCTTGGTTTAGCGACAACTGTCACTGGATTTAATCAGTCATGTGTTGTTGGTGACCCGCACCTCTTGAGGTTGCAATTGTGAAACGCTTTTTTTCTTCTCGGCTTTCTTGTCGACAATAAGCGTTATAAGATAATAGTATTAAGTCGACCACAGATAGCTTGCTTGCGTGTAACATTTTTGAGAAAAGACTACTCTCCATCAGGCCGGGACTAGTATTTACCTCAAGGAAAAAAACACGTCCATCATTGTTAATACGATAATCAAATCGGGCATATGTCAGCATCCCGAGAGATCGAAACAGCCGGCGACTGGCCTTTTCCGCCTTCAAACAGGCGTCATCTAAAGGGTTTACAAACGATAACTTTAGCGCACCTGATGACCATTTTTGTGCGAAGTCAAACAGCTTGCTAGTTGTTGAAATCTCGATGACGGGAAGCTCAACAAATTCGTCTGCTTCAGCAGACCAGAGTACGCCTATAGTCACCTCGCGTCCTTCGATGTAGGGTTGCACCACAAACAAATCATCGTACCCACTTACAGCCTTGGCATATTCTGCGATAACCGACTCTGTTAGCGCATCACACATTTGCACACCAAAGGAGCTACCAGCCATATTGGGCTTCAGTACACATGGGCGACCTAGCAAAGGTAGCAGATCAGCGCGTTGCTTGTGCCATTGCAATGCATCGATGCATACGCCGTGCATCGGTTGCAGGAGATCTACACACATGGCCTCGGCAATTAGCGTTTGTTTATGTTTGTCAAAGGCAAGCCCCACCACACCGGGTGATGAAAGATTACACGGTAGTCGAAAAAATTTGGCTACGCCTTGAATTGTCCCGTCTTCGCCATCCTGCCCCTGTAGAAGAGAGAATGTAAAAGCATCTGACGCAGCGAGTAGCTCAGTTAGCTTCTCTAGCTTGAAAGCTGTGCCACGTTGACGAATGTCGTTTAAGGTTGGCAGTGAACTGTCACCAATATCGAAATGAAAGAGTTTCCCCTGTCGATCGATTAAAAAGACATTGCAGACTTTGACCTTTTGAGCATCATTTTGATTTATACATTCCCGCATGAACTCGTACATGCCACACGAAATTGCATGCTCAAGACTTCGCCCGCCGCACAGTAGATTAATTCGAAGCAAGATTAGAGTCCTTCAAAAAAAAACTGAAAACTACGTTCAATATCTAATTGAGTATATCAACAGTTTGTTATGTCACAAACCGGTTTTTTAAGACAACTTATTACTAGTGTCCCAACGTTTCAGAATAAAAGCCCTGTGAATAATTGATTTTCATAGATAAATCTCCATTTTTTGGTGCCCACGATTTGAATCCGATTTCCAACTTGAGTCATCATTTGATCAGAACGGCGCGTACGCTTTACGCCAACGAACCGTCGAGCTCGGAGTTGGTGTCGCTGATGGGTGCGACCGTTTACGCGTTGGATTCGACTACGATCGACTTGTGTTTGAGCATCTTCAATTGGGCACCGTTTCGAACTACGAAGGCAGCGATCAGGGATCTCAGTTTACGAGTCTTGCCTTTACAGATGGACTCAAACGCGCGGGCGTAGTCATCAGCATGGATGGCCGAGGCAGTGCCTTCCATAACGTATTTGTCGGATGTCTATGGCGCAGTGTCAAATATGAATACATTTATCTCAGCGGTTACGCCACGATGGGTGAATTGGTAATCGGGTTGACTGCGTACTTTGCTTTTTACAACGAAGAGCGGCCTCACCAGTCACTTGCCAATCAAACGCCAGACGCGGTGTATCAAACCGCGAGTGGTGGCGGCGCGATGATTCTTAAAAAATATGGTGATTCGCTGTCAGAAACGTCTGATCCGCTAAGGTCCACAGACGTTTATGGCAGTATAGTGAAAGACGTAAAAGCAACTGTAACAACAGAAGCAAAAACGGGGCAGCGTCGAGCGGCTGCAAATGAACTGGAACCTTCAGCTAAAACTCTAGCAAAAAAGTTGTCTTGAGTTTCCGCTCCACCTCAAAATGACATGTAGCGATGACCATTACCCATTTATTTAAAGCGTTGCTTTTTTTTAGCTTGCTTGTGCCATGTCTTGTCTTAGGGCAATCATATATGTCGGCTGGGCCAGCAGCCAAGCTGGTTGCGCTAATTAACCAAGAAAAAAGTCTCGGTTGCAACAAAAAACATAATGATAAATTGCAAGATATCTTGTGTAACCATGTTATCAAGATTGGCGTGAATGACAGTTTTCCAAGTTTTGGAAAACTCGTCGACAATACCTATGTTGGTTTCGAAATTGATCTTGCAAGAGAAATTGCACAATTGCTAGGAGTCAAGGTTCAATTAGTCCATGTGAACTATGAAAACCGCATTAGATTTCTTTTGGATGGGCAGGTCGATTTAGTATTAGCCAATATGACGCACACCAAACAGCGAGAGCAAATCATTGACTTTGTTAGGCCACATTATTACTCATCTCCCACTTCAGTGGTGGGTAAAAAAAATCTAGCGGTTAAGTCTTTTGATGACTTTGGCACACAATCCGTTTGTGTCCAAACAGGCTCATATTCTAACAAAGTGTTCGCAAAGAACAAAACACGCATGCTGATGTATGAATCACCTGAACAATTATTTGACGCATTAAAATTTGGCGCTTGCGATTTTGTGGCGCACGATCGTCCTATCTTGCAGATTGGAGTTCTAGGTAAACAGGCTCCACCTGAGATGCGAAACAGTTATGAAGAGAAATTCTCTTTTGATGAGGCACCATGGGGCATTGGCACTGAAAAATCTAAAGGAGTTCATCTAAACGAAGCCCTCTCGTTAATTATGGCAGGCTTGCATGGGTCTGGACATATGATGTCAATGGCGCAAACACATGGTGTTTTGAGTTCTTTTTTGAAAGAGCAAAATATGACATGGTCTTCACCCTTCTGTTACCAACCCTCAGGAGACCTCTTACCTGACTGCTTAATACCCGCTTTTTATATACCCAGCCCAAAAAGTTTCTTGGTACCTTTTATTGAAAAATTACAGGAAGTGACCCAACGCCTTTTTGATTGGAAACCTTCGTTACTTGTATTTTCAGATAAAGACTCGCTGAGCATGATGAAAACTGGCGTAATCAACTCTATCATTTTGTTGTTTGCTGCACAAATCACAACGATATTATTTTGTATCGTTTTCTTTAAGCTCATAACTTCCAAGCGATTAATTGTTCATGCAGCAAGCAAAGCGACGGCAATTTTTTTACTCAATGCCCCAACTATCTTTCTTTTGATATTGGGGTATTTAATTACCTCAACACTCACTACTTATAACGGTGCATTAGCGTTGGGTATGGCAGCAATTGTCATCGGGCTAGGCGAAGGTGCAACGGGGGGCTACAGTCTGTATGAGGCCTCTAAGACCATAGGTAGTGATGCTGGGCTGCTTCAAAGCTTAAAGTTCGCTCGTGTACGTATACGGGCATGCCTCATCACAGCGGCACAATGCTGTCCCATTGCAGCATTTATTGGGGCTCCCGAGTTAATGTCGTCTATGACTGACATCACCGCATTTACAGGTGAACGTGTCACAACTCTGACCTTATTAGCTATTTTTTATGCTACTGCTGTACAAGTCATTATTGTTATCACCAATCTCCTCTTTGATCGGTTGAAACGTTTCGAGCAAAAACATGCAAGATAACTTGTTGGCTTATTTTTACGCTTTTTCAATCAATTTGCGCGTTGGTTTGCTGGCATGTTTGACTGGTATGGTGATTGGGTTCCTTCTAGTCGTCACTAAACAACACGTTCGCTACACAGATAAATTGATTTCGGTGTTAATTGGCAGTATGCGTGCTTTTCCTTTTTACATATTCATATTCATACTTTTGAACGCACTGAACTCATCTTTTTTATTGCAAGATCTGACACCTTTAGTCAGGTTAGAAGTTATTTTAATTTTGGCAATCGCAGGTTATTCCGCACCCGCTTGTGCTGACCTGTTTACAACTTTTTTTGAGCATAAGCATCGCGGAGAGACAGAACAGTCTTACCTTCTTGTGCCTAATTTATTTGGCGTTTTTATTGTGTCGCTCATTTGTTCTAGCGCAGGGGCCGCGATTGGTGTCCAAGAAGCGGTGAATTTCACACGTTGGTACATTGAATCTTTAGATAGCCGTTGGCAACGCATTGCCATCACTTTTTTAAGCACGCTTTTCTTTGTTCTCACACTGCTGTTTTTAAAGTGCGTCGTACAACAAACATTTCAGTATCTTATGAAAAAAAAACAAAGCCTTGCGCGGTGCTAAGACGATCAATGAGATTGGTCAGGAGCACTGGCGGACATGGAGCGTTATATTCATGATCTGGAGGGGGATTTGCCCCCCATGTGGTAGCTGTTTGCGGACTTCTTTAAGGCCAATAGCTGGGTAGACGCCTAACGCCAAATCGGATCGTTTTGTCCCGAACAGGTATCGGAAAACCCAGTGTTTTCCTCCGTTGCTCTTGATGTTTAGATTTAAGCCGGGTGTTGTGGCATGGGTGTATCGGCCGGGTTTGGTTAGATTTTTGACATACGGGTCGGTGAATCGAGTTTTCATAAACGTGTCCTTTGAGGTTCCCCACGCTTCCCCACACATAAGGTGTGATTAGCCATGAGAGTTATAAGATCGCAAAGTAACGTCTTGTGTTTACCGAGTCACGGCTTAGAGATACTTATTGCCGAATTTCCGTTTTGGGGCAGTGGCTTATAATCATCAAGGTTTACTAAGATGACTCAATAACTATCAAGAAGTTACTAAGCAAAGAAGTTACTAAGCATCTAGTTGACACCCTCTTCGCCAAGACTATTTCGACTGATGGCTCTACCCCATTAACGGACGATGAGCGGTATTCATCAGTGGTTATTGACCCAGTTTTCTACAACCAGACCAGCATAGTTCACAAAGTCCGCCTCGTTGTTGGTGACTAGCGTCACTTCAAGAGCAACGGCATGTGAGGCGATGAGCTTATCAAGCGCATCACGGTTGCGATCTTTATACGCGGCGCGAATCGGTCCGTAGGCTTTGGCCGCCTGAGCCTCAAAGGGCGCCACCAGAATGTCTTCGAGCAAACTGTCGAGCGCCGAGCGGTTTGCAACTTGCGATGCTGCACTACAGCAAGCGATGCCGAACTCGAACTCTGCCAGGGTTACTGCGGAAATGACAACGTCGCCTACAAAGCAGGCGGCAAAGCGCTCCCTGACCTCGGGTGGCTGATGCTTCATGAGGTAGATGCAAATATTGGTGTCGAGCATGTACTTTGGGCTCATAACGCCTCACGCTCGCCTTCAATGTTCTCGCCACGCCCGTGAGCCATGAAGTCAGGTGAAAACTTCGCAAGTTTTCCCAACACATCGCCCATGCGCCGTTGGGCCGGGCGAATGCGTAACTCGTCACCCAGTCGCTCGATTACAAGCTCTACGTCCCAAGAACTGTAGGCAAGTTCTGCAGGAATGCGAACGGCTTGTGAATTGCCGTTCTTGAATAGTTTGGTGTTAGTCATAGCGAGTCTCGTTGGATGTACGTGTACATCTTATCGTAAAATAAACTCAATGTATAGACGTGGATGTACGTGATACACAACAATCATTATTCTATGCAGCTATGGTTAAGCATTTTGCGAAAGTATCGGTTGCCGGCGATGTCCTGCCCGCTGGTTCGTATTCCTCCCGCAGACGAAAAGAAAAAAACCTGAGATTTCAGCCGTTCAGAGAGCAATCGAAGGGTATTCCCTCGAAAATCAATTAAAACAGTAATAAAACAACTTTAAAATTCACTTAGGGCGTAGAGTGGTCTGAACGTTCACGGACGGTTTTCCGTGTTTCACTTAAAGGCCACCTATGAAATTTCCTATACAAACCGAACCCGCAATATGGGGCGCCCTTGCAGGTGCAGTATTAGTCACTGCCGTTGGCTTTGGTTTTGCCGACTGGCACACTTCAGGAAGTACGGTCACGCTGGGGCAAGCTCGTGCCAACAAAGCAGTAACGGCCGCACTGGCACCTGTTTGCGCAGAGATGTTCAAGCGCGATGTCAACTTTACAGAAAACTTGACCGCACTTAAGAAAATCGATGAATGGGCACGCGCCGAATATATCGAAAAAGGCGGTTGGGGGAAAATGCCCGCAGCAACAAAGCTTGACTCTGACACCGCTAGCTCTTGCGCGGCTCTTTTAGTCAAAGCCTAAAATTAACAAGTCTCACCATCTACGATCTTGAAATGCTCGGATAATGCAAAAATCAAGGCTAACTTTGACTTGACGGTTGGGAAATCTGAGATACTTTAAAACTCTCAGTTGACCCGCCTCACTCATCAACGTTGACCTTCGTAATTGACACCACCAATCTAATCCGACATACAAGATGAACATAACTAAAATTTTATTTGCCGCAATCCTATCTTTAGGTTTCTGCTTGGCACAAGCCCAACCCTCCAAGTTTCAAGGCGTATTTGGTCAGATTGGAGTAGGTTATGAATCAGTATCCCCAACGAATGAAAGTAGTACGTTATCCACCAACGGACTTTCTATTCCCGTGAATACTTCCTCAGCGAATGCCAATAGCGTAATTGGTACTTTTGCCTTGGGTTACTACCGGGATATTGCCAAAGGATTTTTGCTTGGTGTGGGTGCTGAATACTCTCCCTTTGCTGGATCCAGTGGAAATATGACAGTCACGACTGCTCATGCCTTACCCAATCAAAACATAACCAAAGACTATCGATATCAAAAGAAAGATTCATTCAATATCTTTATATCTCCTGCCATGCTAGTTGGGACAGAGGGTATGGCATACGCCAAACTTGGCTATACAGGTGCAAAGGTCAGCAACTACAACGCACTCAGCTACAACTTTTCTGGCTATTCGTTAGGGCTAGGCTACAAACATTTCTTTAGCGGAAATTGGTATGGCTTTATAGAGACCAATTATGCTAACTATGGCAGCCAGACAAAAAGTACAACAAATACCCTTGGAGGAGGCAACGCACTGACGGTATCCGGCACAAACTCTTTGTCTACCTTTAATGGAGTTGTGGGTATTGGTTATAAGTTTTAACTCATTACGTAACACTGCGTAGCACTCTTTTGGCAGGAACCACCGGGCTGGTCGCTGCCGTTGACTAGATGGCGTGCAACGTTCGCTGATCAAATCACATTTAAATGATCTCAGGCTTTAGTCTTTTAGACAAGCAACACAATAGATTTGATCTGACACCATACTTCTGACCCAACATCTAATCCAAGTTTAGTAATGAATCGTAGCGGAGCACGACTCAGGATCACCTCCTGACCACAACGCACACGCAATAATGCCTGCGAAGGATGCACATCAAATTCAATTGCTTCGATCACCCCTTGCAAATAATTTTGAATCGTCGTGTCCTCGTGCTTGGTCAGGGAAAGACTCACCTCCCGAGCAAGAATCTGTAAACGTACTGTTTGTCCCACGGACAAAGCATGGTCTGGCACCCAAACATGGCCGCCACCAAAACGCACCCACACGGTTTGATCTTGGACATTTTGCTCTGTGACCTCAGCCACGGTGACGACACTCGTCTCATCGCCGATCAGTCGAGCAACATTGTGTGATCCCAGCACCTGAGTTATAGAACCACTGCTCTGCACGACGCCTTTATCTAACAGCACAACATGATCTGCCAGTCGGACAAGTTCATCCATGGAATGCGTCACATAGAGAATTGGAATGCGGAGCTCTCGGTGCAGACGCTCAAGCCAAGGTAATACTTCCTTACGTCTTGCGACATCCAAAGAAGCGAGTGGTTCGTCGAGCAACAGCAATTTAGGACGAGTCGCCAAGGCACGGGCAATCGCGACTCTCTGACGCTCACCGCCTGAGAGACTGGTGATCGAGCGATCGAGAAGATGGCCAATTCCGAGGAGCGCCACCGCCGCATCGAGATCTTGCGTCTGTCCGGTTCGGCCAATGTGTTTAACGCGGCGCAACCCGAAATGAAGATTGGCGCGCACGTCCATGTGTTCAAACAAACTCGCTTCTTGGAACACATAGCCAATCTCGCGCTGCCAAGTTGGTCTAAAGATATTGCGAGCGCTGTCTTGCCATGTTTCATCTTCAAAAGTAATAACACCCGTTGCCTGCTCAAGGCCGGCCAAGCATCGCAAGACCGTTGTCTTACCCGAGCCAGAGGGGCCAAATAACACCGTAATGCCCTGCGCCGGCAGATGCTGATCAATCTTGAGCGTAAAGTCTGCAAGACTCAAAATCAGTTGAAGATGAAAAACTGATGGGTCTGTTTTGGCGCGTGTCTCTATATCTTTCATGGCATAACCCGATCACTGCGACGCTTGATCCGCGACAGCGCCATCAACACCGCAAAAGAGAACACCACCATTCCAGCTGCGAGCCAATGGGCTTGGGTATATTCCATGGCTTCGACATGTCCATATATTTGTGTGGAAACGACGCTGGTTTGACCAGGGATATTGCCGCCAATCATGAGCACCACACCAAACTCTCCGACGGTATGCGCAAAGCTCAACACCGTGGCGGTCAACAAGCCGGGTTTTGCTAGGGGTAAGGCAACAGAGAAAAACGCATCTAACGGACTGGCTCGCAAGGTGGCGGCCACCTCCATCGGTCGCCTACCGATGGCCTCAAAGGCGTACTGAATCGGCTGGACGGCAAAGGGAAGTGAGAAAATAATCGAACCGATCAGCAAGCCTGTAAAGGAAAAAGACAGGACGCCCAAGCCGAGAGACTGCGTCAACTGCCCAACCCAACCCTGAGGTCCCAGCACAACAAGGATATAAAAGCCAAGGACGGTTGGCGGCAGCACAAGTGGCAAGGTGACCAGCGCCCCAATCGGGGCCCTCCACCGTGAGTGCGTCTGAGAGAGCCACCACGCCAAGGGTGTCGCGATCAGCAACAGCAGAACTGTCGTCAAAGAAGCAAGCTTGAGCGTGAGGAATATCGCCTGCATCGCCTCAGGAGTCGCAGGGGAAGTCATATTTTTATTTCATAACCAAAATTTTGGATCACACGCTTGGCAGCGTCACTTTGCAAATATTTCATCAATGCGAGCGCTGCAGGGTTGTTACGGCCGGGATTGAGCAAAATCGCATCTTGTTTGATGGGCGAATACATTGAAGTGGGCACAATCCAACCTGAACCTTGCTTGATCTTGCCGTTTTCATAGACTTGAGAGAGTGCGACGAATCCTAACTCTGTATTTTCTGAAAAAACGAACTGAAAGGTTTGCGCAATATTGGCGCCCTCGACGATCTTGGGTTTGACTTGGCTCATGACGCCTAAATGGTTCAGCACCTCGATCGCGGCAAAGCCATAGGGTGCGAGTTTTGGATTGGCAATCGCAAGCTTGGTGAAATTGCCCTTCTTTAAAACTTCACCACGATCAACTAGGCGTCCAGGATTTTTACTCCAAAGGACCAATTGACCAATCGCATAGGTCAATCTTGTGCCCGCCACGCCCAAACCTTCTTTTTCTATCTTTGCAGGTGTCAGTGCATCTGCCGCCAACAAAATAGAAAAAGGCGCACCATTTCTGATCTGCGCGTACAGCTGACCGGTACCGCCAAAGGACAACACGGCCTTGTGGCCCGTCTCGCGCTCGAATGCTTGAGCAATGACTTTCATTGGAGCCGTGAAATTAGCCCCTACCGCCACGCTGACCTCCGCCGCTAAGGCTTGATGAGTCCACACAAGAGGCATCACACAACATGCCAATCTTTTCAGCCAGGAGGTATTCATAGAGACTTTCGATATGCAACAATTAGAAATTGAAATTTATACGCTATTCTACATTTGAATAGCGATATGTATCCACTCTCTTTCTGTCATGACAATCAAGACACCTAATATCCACTTTGGCGAAGTGCTGGGAACAGCCTCTACAGACAAGCGTTTGGAGGTATTGCGCGCAATCCATCGCGCGGGATCCATCTCAGAAGCGGCTAGAGCAAATGGTGTGAGCTACAAGGCTGCTTGGCAAGCACTTGAAACGCTCAGTAACCTAGCAGGTGTCCCCTTAGTCGCAAAGGTCGTAGGAGGGTCAGGCGGCGGTGGCGCGAAGCTCACACCTGAAGGCATTCGAGTCCTGCAGGCAGCAGACTTACTCAACAAGGCTCGTGAACAAGCTTTAAACCAAATCGCAGAGGCCTCACAAGGATCTAGGCTAAACCTTGGCGGCATCGCAAGCTTTGGTGTTCGAACGAGTATGCGTAACCAACTACCTTGCGTGGTCACAGAGATAAAAAAGACGCGAGGTAGCGCCCAAGTCAGCTTGTCACTTGCAGATGGTCAGACACTGATTTCCCGCATCACTCTGGAAAGCTTGGAACTCTTGAGTCTTGAACCTAAACAACCAGTATTAGCGCTTTTTAAGGCCACTGCAGTCACTGTCGCTCCAACGATTGTTGCGGCGGGAGCCGTCAATCTCCTCCACGGGAAAGTAGTGCGTAGAGGAACGGGTGCTAGCGGTGTTGAGGTGTCCTTACAACTCAACCCAGGGCAAGGTCTAGTAGGATTTGCCGATGCGGAAAGTCCTCTTAAACTCAGACAAAACGTGATGGCCGCGATCGAGCAAAACGCTATTGTGATTGCAACTACTGCTTGATGGCTTTGATCCGTTCACCACAGCGAGTCAAACAGGTTCAGTAGTACGCATCGCAACGTTAATTGTATGAACTAAATACCGAAGATCCACCATCTTTTTGAATGAGTAACACCTGATAAGGATCGCGTCTGCCTTGGTACTCAGGACCATCCATACCTGGGGAGCCAATCGGCATGTTAGGAACAGCCAAACCAAGCGCACGAGGCTGTTCTTTAATCAGTCGCTGAATGTCTGCACCAGGGACATGGCCCTCAATGACATACCCCTGAATTAAAGCCGTATGACAAGAGCCAAACTTTGGCGGAACAGCTAATTGTGTGCGAATCGCTTGATTCCCTTTGTCAACGACCTTGACGACAAAACCATTTTTTTCAAGATGCTTGACCCACTCTGCACAACAGCCGCAGTTAGGATCTTTCCAAACAGTCATCATGAGATCAGAGGCTGTGGCTAAAGCGCCAATCGGGGCTGCACTCAAAGCCAAAAGAGTCATTAAGAATGAACGCCGACCCGACGCACTCTTCTTTAAGGGTTGATTCATCTACTTTTATCCATCAATGATCTTGAATATTTTAAACATGGTACCGAATTTATTAAGAGACTGAATCAATGACTTAAGATAAAAAAGGCCGGTCAACCCGGCCTTTTTCTACCTACTCAAACAATCACTCAACCATCAAAGCGATCGGCGTTCATGACTTTGGTCCATGCGGCGATAAAGTCCTGGACGAATTTCTCTTTGTTGTCATCCTGCGCATAGACCTCTGCGTAGGCGCGCAACACTGAGTTCGAACCAAAAACCAAATCGACGCGGGTCGCAGTCCACTTTGTCTTGCCAGACTTGCGCTCGACGATATCGTAGCTATTACGACCAGTTGGCTTCCATGAGTAGGACATGTCGGTCAGATTCACGAAAAAGTCGTTAGACAGCACGCCTTCGCGGTCTGTAAAGACGCCGTGTTTTGTCGCGCCATAGTTTGTACCCAAGACGCGCATACCGCCGACCAAGACTGTCATCTCCTGTGCCGTTAGACCCATGAGTTGCGTGCGATCAAGCATGAGCTCTTCGACACTAGCTGCATAGTGCTGTTTTGACCAGTTGCGATAACCGTCATGGATGGGTTCGAGCACGGCAAAAGACTCCACATCGGTTTGCTCGGGCGTGGCATCACCGCGACCTGGAGTGAACGGAACCGTCACCGCATGACCTGCGGCTTTGGCTGCCTGCTCAATTCCCACACCTCCTGCCAACACAATCACGTCGGCAAGGCTGGCGCCAGTGGTTTTGGCGATGCCTTCCAGCACATCAAGGACTTTGGAGAGACGCTTGGGTTCGTTGCCTTCCCAATCTTTCTGGGGAGCCAGACGAATACGTGCACCATTGGCACCACCACGCAAATCGGAGCCACGAAAGGTCCGTGCGCTGTCCCAGGCTGTCGCGACCATCTCGCTGATAGACAGACCGCTTGCGGCGATCTTGGCTTTGACTGCATTAACATCCATGCTCTTGTTACCAGCTGGCACTGGGTCTTGCCAGATCAAGTCCTCTTTTGGTACTTCGGGACCGATGTAACGCGTTTTGGGTCCCAAATCACGGTGGGTGAGTTTGAACCATGCGCGTGCAAATACCTCGGCGAAATACTCAGGATCTTTATGAAACTTCTCAATAATCTTGCGATATTCAGGATCCATTTTCATGGCCATATCCGCATCCGTCATCATCGGCTTCAAGCGGATTGAAGGATCTTCGACGTCGACGGGTTTGTCTTCTTCTTTGATGTCGATAGGTGCCCACTGCCAAGCACCAGCGGGGCTCTTTGTAAGCTCCCACTCATGGTTGAGGAGCATATCAAAGTAACCGTGATCCCATTGCGTAGGATGCGTGGTCCATGCACCTTCGAGGCCGCTCGTGACCGCATCACGCCCGACGCCTCTGGTCACGTGATTGATCCAACCCAGGCCCTGCTCTTGGATCTCGGCGCCTTCGGGGGCAGGACCTAAGTTTGCAGCGCTGCCATTGCCGTGCGCTTTTCCAACAGTGTGACCACCGGCTGTCAACGCCGCAGTTTCTTCGTCATCCATTGCCATGCGCTTGAATGTCAAACGTACGTCTTGCGCCGTACGCAATGGATCGGGCTGGCCGTTGACTCCCTCTGGGTTCACATAAATCAGACCCATTTGCACTGCGGCGAGTGGATTTTCAAGCGTTTCGCGATCATCACCTTGGTAACGACTCGACCCCATCCACTCTTTTTCAGCACCCCAATAGATATCAATCTCTGGTGCCCAAATGTCCTCGCGACCGAACGCAAATCCATAAGTCTTAAAACCCATGGACTCATAGGCAATATTGCCGGCCAAAATCATGAGATCCGCCCAACTTAGCTTATTGCCATATTTCTTTTTAATCGGCCACAACAAGCGACGGGCTTTGTCCAAGTTGCCATTATCTGGAAACGAGTTTAAAGGTGCGAAACGTTGATTGCCCGTGGCAGCACCGCCGCGACCATCTGCGATGCGATACGTGCCGGCTGAATGCCATGCCAAACGAATCATCAATCCACCGTAGTGACCCCAGTCTGCTGGCCACCAGTCCTGACTATCTGTCATCAAGGCAGTCAGGTCTTTTTTGAGCGCGGCAACATCAAGCGTTTTGACTGCTTCGCGATAGTTGAAACCTTTGAGCGGATTCGTCTTTGTGTCATGCTGGTGCAAAATCTCCAGCTTCAATGCATTAGGCCACCACGCCACCGGCGACTGGCTCTCTGTGGTGTTACCACCGTGCATTACGGGACATTTTCCTGTATTAGACATAATTGACTCCTTAATCTGCTGAGCTTTTAGATTAAAGCTATTTGAAATAAAAACCTAATTGTTTTTATTAATATCAATCATAGGGAGAGCAAAGTTCCAATACCTACTTTTATCTGAATGAGCCTGCTTTTCTCGAATGTACTGCTCTTTGCCTGTTTTATTAATGACTGAACTAAGCTTGTGATTCTTCATATACACATCGGTATAAAAGACATGTCTTTACATAGGTCGGCCCAAGTTATCTAATGGCTCAGGACACTTTGATAGATGTACGCTAACCCGTGGAGACAACATGAAAATTACGCAGGCTCTTGCAGCCTTTACAACATGCCTTTTGACAAGCGTGGCAGTTGCGCAATCCTACCCAAGCAAACCGATCAAAATCATCGTGCCGTACTCCGCAGGCGGAAACGCGGACATTACTGGCCGCGTACTCGCCAAGAAAATGTCCGACATTTTGAGTGTGCCAGTAATTGTTGAAAACCGTGGGGGCGCTAATGGTGGCATCGGTACCGATGCTGTAGCGAAAGCCGCTCCTGACGGCTATACGCTTTTGCTTGCCGCGAGCGGACCGATTGTGATCAATCCCGTGCTCTATGCCAAAGTCCCTTATGATCCCATCAAGGATCTTCGCCCTATTAGTCAAGTACTGACATTTCAATATGTGCTAGTTGTCCCAACAGCTTCCTCTATCAAAAGTATCCAAGATATTGTGACGCAGGCGCGAAGTCAGCCTGGCAAGCTTAGCTATGGTTCGACTGGTATTGGTGGTGGCGGTCATCTCGCTGGAGAAATGTTCGCCATGTCTAGCAACACCCAATTCAACCATGCCCCATATAAGGGCAGCGCCCCTGCTTTGGTTGATCTTTTGGGCGGTCAGCTGACATTTACTTTTGATACAGTACTGACTGCCTCACCGCTCATCAAGGATAACCGTCTGCGTGCCTTTGCCGTTTCCGGCCCAAAGCGTGCGCGTTCACTCCCTGAAGTACCCACAATGGCTGAAGCTGGCTTCAAAGACTTTGATGTCACTCAGTTCATCGGCTTATTTGCACCCGCCAAAACTGATAATGCCATCGTCCAAAAACTCAATGCTGCCGTTGTTCAAGCGGTTAAAGATCCTGCAGTCATTCAGGCTTTACAAACCAAAGGTGGCAATGACTTAGTCGGCAACTCACCCGAACAATTCGCTGCAATCATTAGCCGCGAACTCAAGATGTACGACGCACTGATTCAGAGAGCAAAAATTAAACAATAAGGAAACTTCCCGCTTCCTCAATAATCACTTTAGGCATGAAACTTGCTCTGTCTTTAACGAGCTTCTTTGAGCTCGCTTCCGTTTTAATTTGATTTTTTGAGGAACTCGTGTGAAAGTATTATCTCGTTTTTTCAAGCTCAGCTTGGCAGTGCTTGCACTGTCAACCCCCTTCACTGCTCCCGCATCCGCCCAAGATGCCTACCCTTCCAAACCCATCAAGGTTGTCGTCCCGTTCCCTGCTGGAGGTGCGACTGACATCCTGACACGCGCAATCACCGAAAAACTCGCTCAGCGACTTGGCCAGTCAGTCATTATTGAAAACAGACCTGGTGCAGGTGCCAACATTGGTGCAGCAGCAGTGGCCAAGGCTGCTCCGGATGGCTATACCTTGCTGATGGGCTCAATAGGTTCACACTCAATTTCTGTGACATATCACAAGGACCCTGGATACAGCCTTCAAAAAGATTTGATGCCCATTTCTACTGCAGGAACGCTTAGCAACATCGTAGTGGTTGGCAACGATGTACCGGCAAAGAACTTGGCTGAATTGGTTGCTTATGCCAAAGCCAATCCAGGCAAACTGACCTGTGGCTCTTCTGGCACAGGTGGACTGATTCACCTGACCTGTGAGATGTTCAAGTCCGCGGCAGGAATCGATGTGCTTCACGTTCCCTACAAAGGGACTTCGTTGCTCATGCCTGATCTGATTTCGGGTCGCGTCACGATGTCGTTGGATACACTGCCACCATATTTGCCGATGCTTAAGGACAAAAAGGTGCGGGCTCTAGCTATTACAACCTCGCAGCGATCACCACTTGTTCCAGATTTACCAACGATTGCCGAGTCTGGTTATCCTGGCTTTGAGTCGGTAGCGAGCTATGGTTTTTTTGCACCAACTGGTACGCCTAAAGCCATCATTGATAAACTCAACAAAGAAATCAATTTGGTCCTACTTGATCCCCAACTCAAAGCCAAGCTGTTAGCGCTCGGCATTGAAATTAAGGGAAGCACGCCAGAAGCCCTTCAAGCCTTTGTCAATGGCGAGGTCAGCAAATGGGCGCGTGTGATCAAGACCAGTAACCTCAAAGCCGACTAATTACTTTTTTTACCTCTTGTCATCAAAATAAGGGGCGGTAACATCAACAACCACACTATGCGAGTTTGATAGCGATAGTGTGGTTTAGATAAGGCGCCCGTCGCAAAGGCGTTGGCGAGTACGCCGATCCAGATTAGTGCGATGAATCCGAGTGCTGTCCAGTCCCGAGCTCGCAGCGCTCGGAAGAAAAAATACAGGCTGAACAAGAAACCAATCAATACAGCGTAGCTCCCCACCGCACTTACAAACGACACACGCTCAAGCATCTTGCCCTGAACTTGCTTTGAGTTTTTATAGCGGTCGAGCTCAGCGGCTGGAAAAAGCTTTTCAATACTTTTTAAAACTGTCAGATCCAACCATTCTGAGTGAATCGTATCGCCAAGTTTGACCATAGATAACTGTGTCACGGTATTTTGAATCGCAGACCACAACACTGGGAAAGGTTTGGTACGTATAGTGAGAGAAATAATTTCTGAAGCCTCGGGTGCAAAACCCATTGGGCCGCCAGGATGGCTCCACACAGGCCCCTTTGCGTCCCACATAAATGAATCACTGTCTTTGGCGAGGCGATCTGTCCAGGCACACAAGGACCAGTTTTTCTCAGGACAATACTGTTGCAGCACACTTTTGACATTACCGTCCGCAGACATGCGTGCCAACATAAATACAGAGCCGAAAGGCGAGACGGCAACTTTATTAAAGGCATACATGGTGGTACCGACCAGTGCGGCTAAGGCAATAACCAGAGGCAACACAGCGTATAGAAAACGGCGCCACCTGATGACAAAAACAATCAGCAAACACGCCGCTGCGATCACGAGATGAGAAAGATGAACCGCGATCGCCAGTGCACCGACCAGGCTAAGCCAAACTGTCATGCCCTTACTCAGCTGTTTAGAAAATCCCAAAATAAAAATGCTCAGCACGACCATGCCAGCGAAAATGTCTGGCATGACCAAAGATACAAACCATGAAGCTCCCGTCAAGAGAGACAGCAGCAAGCACACTAAGAGATGGCGGAGCGGCTGTGCTGCAGCAAACACACCTTGTGACAGCCATACGAGTTGAGACAGGACGAGGCCCTGAACGAGCACCACACCCCATAGAGATTGCCAGGCATGAAAGGGCAACATCCAAGGGCCGTAAATAAACGGCTTGTCCCAATTGAAATACCCGGGAGTCGGCTGGGTAATAAAGACGTGAGTATCGCTATAGAGCAGCGGGTAACCATTCCAGAGAGCAGGCCAAATGAATAGCGCGCCCCCAAGAAAAATAGCGATGAAGTTCAGAGTGCGCGAGGA
Source organism: uncultured Burkholderiaceae bacterium (assembly GCA_963926265.1). Classification (GTDB taxonomy): domain Bacteria; phylum Pseudomonadota; class Gammaproteobacteria; order Burkholderiales; family Burkholderiaceae_B; genus Zwartia. The sequence continues at coordinate 11,325 of CAWUWN010000071.1, read as the reverse complement.
CTTAAGAAAGTCCACGCGTCTAGACCAAGCGCTTGAGCCAGCCGTGGCGATCAGGTTGGCGGCCGTATTGAATATCGGTGAGCTCCTGACGCAAGGACATGGTGAGCTTGCCCGCTGGCGCTGACTCATCACCGGCTATAAACCCACGCCCCTTCAGTGCCGCAATCGGAGCCACGACAGCCGCCGTTCCACAGGCAAACGCCTCAACATAATCACCCGAAGCGATACCTTCGCGCCACTCATCGATTGAAATTTTTCGCTCTTCGACCGGATGGCCGCGATCTTTTGCAAGTTGGATGATGCTAGCGCGTGTGACGCCCTCTAGAATGCTGCCCGTCAAATCAGGAGTCACGAGCGTGCCATCTTTTTTGACGAGAAATACGTTCATACCACCCAGCTCTTCAAGGTATTTACCTTCCTGAGAGTCAAGAAATAAGACCTGAGAACAGCCATTGTCATAGGCTTCTTTTTGGGGCAACAGAGAAGCAGAGTAATTACCACCACACTTCGCAGCACCCGTACCACCGTGGGCTGCACGTGAGTAGTCCTCAACTAGCCAAATCGATACTGGTGCAACACCTTTTGCAAAATAGGGTCCTACTGGGCTAGCAATCACAAAATAAGCTGCTTTTTGAGCTGCACGCACACCGAGAAAGTTTTCGTTGGCAATCATAAAAGGACGCAGATACAAACTCATGTCGGGTGCAGATGGTACCCAAGCATGATCGATCGTCACAATTTGCTTGATCGACTCAAGAAACAAGTCTGTTGGCAACTCCGGCAACGCCAGACGATGTGCGGAACGCTGCATCCTTGCTGCATTGACCTCAGGGCGGAAAGTCCACACAGAGCCATCTGCGTGTCGATAGGCCTTCATACCTTCGAAAATCTCTTGGGCGTAGTGAAGGACAGAGGCGGCTGGATCAAGCATTAAGGGTCCATAGGGCTTGACCTGCGGGTCATACCATCCGTCCTCGACTGTCCAGTCGATCGAGACCATGTGATCTGTGAAGTACTTACCAAAGCCGGGATTCGCTAGAATTTCCTCGCGTTCAGCAATCGAGCGTGAATTTGACGAGCGTGTTGCTTTGAAAACCTGAGATATGTTCGCAGTCATGGAAGGAGTCAGATGATTAGTGTATGAGTTGATTATAGCCACGCTCGGACTGCCTGACCGAGACGCAGATCTTAGCCGGAGGACTACTCTTGGCGCTCCTGCAAACGTCTGAGCAGCGCTTCTTGTTCACGTCGCGTTTCTTCGATTTCGTGCATCAGTCCATCCATATCCACAGGCGTCGTGTCTGCCTCAAAATGCCCAGTTAGGGCATATTCTGGCGTCAGCTCCCCTGCTTCGTAGAGTTTCCAGATTTCTTTACCAAAATCAGTCGTCAACAATTCAGGCGCAAACTGACCAAAATAAATGGCCAGGTTTTGAACATCTCGCAACAACATCGGGCGCGCTTCGTTATTACCGGCGGCATCCACAGCTTGTGGCAAGTCGATAATGACGGGACCGTCGGTCGCCATCAAAATGTTGTATTCGGACAAGTCACCATGGATGATACCCGCACACAGCATCCTGACGACCTGATTGATCAGGTAAGCATGACACTCACGCGCGCGCTCGGGCGTCAGCTCAACGTCATTGAGTCTGGGAGCCACATCGCCCTCGGAGTCGGTGACGAGCTCCATGAGCAATACACCGTCCGTGCAAATATAGGGTTGCGGTACACGCACGCCGGCATTGGCAAGACGGAACAAGGCATCGACTTCCGCGTTTTGCCAGAGTTCTTCTTGCATTTGTCGTCCATAGCGCGTGCCTTTTTCCATCGCACGCGCCTGGCGACTGTTTTTAACTTTACGGCCCTCTGTATAAGAAACCGCATTTTTGAAGCTGCGCTGTTTCGCGTCCTTGTAGACCTTGGCACAACGAATAGACTCACCACTGCGCACGACGTATACGGTCGCTTCTTTGCCACTCATCAATTGACTCAAGACCTCATCCACCAGTCCCTCTTCCACCAGGGGCTTGAGCCTTTGAGGGACTTTCATCGGTGAGCCTGCAAAACGTCTTCGACCGCCAACGCTACGGCAGACAACCGCGCATCATCTCCATGCACGGAGGACAGCATCAAGCCGACCGGCAACTCACCCTCCCGATGGCAGGGCAAACTATAGGAGCAACCATCGAGCAGATTGATCGTGAAGGTATTTCGGAGCATCTGGCCATTAGCTTTAAAGAACGCCTCATCGGATGCAATCAATTTTTCAAGTTCGGGGGCCACAGTCGGCACGGTCGGACACATCAGTGCATCATAGCCCTCAATCGCACGCTCAACGCTCGCAATCCATGCACGACGCTTGTCCAACAGTGCGATGTACTGTTGCGCCGTGATTGGGGCACCCAGCATCACACGCGCAGCCACACGCTGATCGAACTGGGCCTGCGCCCGCGCCAAACGTTCATGGTGCACGGCATACGCCTCAATCGGTGAGAGGCCACCCGGCGAGTTGACCTTGGGAATATCTGCAAACTCTGACAACGGAATCTCAATAATCTGCGCCCCAGCTTCGGACAAAATCGACAAACTACGGTCAAAGGCTTGGGCCACAGTGTTGTCCAATCCATCTAACACCACCGTCTGCGGCACCGCTAAACGTATTCCGGCAATTGGACGACGACGCACCGGCAGCATTGCCCCTGAAAGCACTGCATCAACCGTAATGCAATCTTGAACACTGCGGGTCATTGCGCATACGGTATCGAGAGCACGGGAAAGCTCAAACGCTCCTTCGAGAGGCACACGATTTTGTGTGCTCTTAAAACCCACAATGCCACATAGCGCGGCAGGGATACGAATCGACCCACCCGTATCGGAGCCTAACCCTGCAACCGACAGGCCAAGGGCCACCGAAACACCCGCTCCAGACGAAGACCCCCCCGGAACACGGGCAATAGTCAGATCAGTAGGGTTAACCGGTGTACCGTAATGCGGGTTAATTCCGATGCCGGAAAACGCAAACTCGGTCATGTTGGTTTTGCCGACAATCGCTGAACCTGCTGCTCTCAGGCGCGCCACGACAGGCGCATCGTGCGTTTGAGCAGGCTCACCCTTGCACACGATGGATCCAGCCATCGTGGTTTCACCGGCGACTCCGTACAAATCTTTGATCGAAACTGGCAAACCCGACAAGGGGGGCAAAACAACACCTGCCTTGTGTGCAGCATCGGCTGCGCGAGCTGCAGCGAGTGCCGCCTCTGGGTACAACTTTGTAAAAACACTATTAGCAGCCGGCAGACCAGCGGCCTCTAAGGCCCCTGCGACAAGCGCCTCGCGGGTCGTCTCTCCGCGCGCCAATCGGTTGTTCAGCTGGTCGATTGTTTCGTGAATATGGATCATTAGTCAGACTCTTTGTGTGGGGCGCCTATGCGCAAGGACAATTTAACAATGTAAGGAACACTGGGCACGGGGTCAAGCAAGCTTTTAAACAATCCCCTCACCCAGCAGGTCTATTGGCGCTTTCATCTCTTTGTTCTCTCTGATAGCCTTTTAAAGGGATAAAATAAAAAATTGCATCGTTGGGATGCAACCCTTTATAGGATTCGACTATGCAATCATCACGTCGCCAATTCATTATTTATTCTACTGCTGGCTTAGCCTCCCTCACGATGGGCAGCCAGGCTCAAGCACAAGCTATGTTAGGCGAAGCCGAGCCGACTGCTGTTGCGTTGGGCTACAAGGCTGATGCCAAGACAGTTGTTAAGGCTAAGTTTCCTAAATACGCAGACGGCCAACAGTGCTCCAACTGCATGCTCTATGCCAGCAAGTCCCCTGAGGCCGGCACCTGTACTATTTTCCCAGGCAAGTTAGTTGCGGGCCCTGGCTGGTGTAACGCTTACGTCAAAAAAGCTTAATTTCTTAAGCCTTTCAGTCAAAAAAGCTGCGACAGATGACTGTTGCAGCTTTTTTTATGCGACATCAATTACTGAGCAATCACGCGAGCATCCGTGCCAGCACCTTCGATATATACTTTCTGACCAATCCGCAGGTTACTTGTTGGCTGCGTCACACTCACTAACACGCCACCACTTGTACGCACGAAGATCTGTTGACCAGCAACTGGTTTGTCATAATGCTTTTGTATTTCATTGCCAGCGACCGCGCCACCAATTGCACCCAAAACCATTGCCACGGCCTTACCCGTTCCTGCGCCAATCAACGCACCAATTCCCAAACCACCTAAACCACCTACCACAGCACCAACACCTGTTTCATGATTGTTCTTGATCTGGGTCGCATTGATCTGTTCTATCACGCCAGAGCGAATTTCCATCGGTGCGCTAGGACCTGAAGGAGCACAAGCCACCAATCCAAACGCAACCAACAAAGTGACTGTAACTTTTGAAATTTGTCTAAACATGATCATTCCAATTAAATTTGTTAATCTTTATAAAATGCACTAATGGAGTGTACTGCTAAGAGAGCTTTTCTTGCCACTTTAGTAGCCAACCAGGCCAATCGCGCGACCCGATCTTAGGAGACAGATATGAAATTTACCTTTGCCGCCGCAGGCGCTTGTGTCATTTTGTTGAGTGCATCAGCCCCCGCACTCGCTCAAGTGCCTAAAGCCTCTACGACTACACAAGAGTATGTTGCAATGTGCAGCAAAACAAATGATGTTTCTGCACAGAATTTTTGTCATGGTTTTGGACAAGGCGTGTTTGAGACATATCTCATCACACGCCACCCCAAAAAAGCACCTGCTTTTATCTGTGCTGACAAATCCAAGAATACCCGCCAAGACTATATCAATGGCTTTATAAAATGGTCTGCTTCCAACCCTAAGTTCAATCAACTGTCGGCTGCAGACACGATTTTGCGTTACTTAGGCGAAACCGTTCCATGTAAAAAGGGCTAAGCCCTCCCAAAAGCTTTGAACACAATATCGTTTGAATTCAACTACGTTTGAAGGCAAGCACTTTAGGAGCTTCATGATGAAAAAAACTCTACTCGCACTTCCTCTCGTGGCGGCCTTGACTCTCACAGGCTGCTCTGGAATGAATACCGGACAACAACGTGAACTGTCAGGCGGAGCCATCGGCGCTGCGGCTGGCGCAGGCATCACTGCCATCGCAGGTGGTAACCCAATTTGGGGAGCCATTGGTGGCGCAGCAGTGGGCGTTTTAGGTGGTTTTATGTATAACAAGCATGAGCAAAATCAATAAGACCTGATTATCTTGCTTGAGTAGTGTTGTATTAAAAGCCTCGCTATTTGCGGGGCTTTTGATTTTTCCAACGTCGGTGGACCCACCACCATTGTTCTGGGTGACGAACAATTGAAAGCTCAAGCGCTTGGTTATAGGCGCGCGTATTTTTAATGATTTCCTGACCCACATCATCGTCTAGGATCGGCTCAAGAGCAGGGAAAAACTTGAGTACGTGGGTACCATCAGGTTCTCGCCAAGAAGAAGCGGGAATCACTGGTGCACCCGTCGCCAAGGCGATAATGGCCATACTTTTATAGGTGCCCGCTGCATGACCAAAAAACTCAACCTCAATACCTTCTGGCCGACGTGCATATTGATCAAAAGGAAACACAATGGCATCGCCAGACTCGATTGTTGAGACAATCTCCTCGAGCGATCCTCTTCGACCCACCACACCGAATCCCGCTTGATTAAAGCGTCGAGTCAGCAAGTCGCTCAGCCATTTAGGCTTGATAGGACGTCTCAGAAAATGAATGCGTCCTTTAACCTGCGGAAAATGCTCAATCCCAGCAACAGTGGACACTTCGAAATTGCCAAAGTGACCCGTCAAGATCAAAATCCCCTTGCCAGCTTCAAAGGCCTCAATCATGCCATCGACGCCTTCAACGCGAACGAGCGATTTTTTGTGTGGCTCAGACAAAAAACGGAACTGAATCAGCTCTTTGAGTAGCGATAACAAATGTCCATAGTGCGCCTGAGCTAGCAAAGCAATCTGCGCGGGCTCAACATTGGCACCGTATACGCGATTAAGATTTTCCAATATCACTGCCCGGCGATAGGGCAACCACTGAAAGAGTAATCGCCCACCCCAAGAGGGTTTGATGAGGCGTTGAATCCTCAAAGCAACTGCCGTCGCTGTTGTTGCACTGTGGGTCAGCGAAATTTTGATTGTCTGGACTAAATGACGACCCATCACGATTTCTGCTGCGGGTGTTACTGCGATATGAGGAGCACCATATTCGTCTTTTACGACAGAAAAATCCATCGCGGTGATGATGTTTAAAGCAGTTTCACGCGGAAAAAGCTTTAGGCAAGCTTCCTTTGCGGCAAACCTTGCAGCAAGGCTCGCGACACGACCGGGCCCTAACCCTGCATCCTCAATCTCGCGTTGAGAAAAAAGCTTAGTGAGATCGTTAGGCATCGCATCGATCAGACGTGCAACGCGGGCGATCTCGACGGTATCTACAGCACAACCATTCGGCAAAGGCTCGCCGTCAGGTAATGCAGCCGATGAAGCGTTCAGTTGCGTCACACCATCCAACATTAGCGCGCAGCGCGCATCAAGACTGCGGCGTTCGTACCCGCAAAACCTCGACACAATACCAACACGACATCACTGCGGGCTGGGCGATTTTGCTTGCTGACATTTAAACCCTCACATCCAGGCGCGAGCTTGTCCAATGTTGCAATGCCAGGCACGATATTGCGGCGACAGGCCTCAAGGCCGAGTGAAACATCTAAAGCACCAGAAGCAGCAAAAAGATGACCGATCGACCATTTGAAACCAGTCACAGGCGGCATGTCGTTGCCAAACACATGCAGTAATGCTGCGACTTCGGAGCGATCGGAGCCCTGTGTACCATTGGCGTGGGCAACAATCATGCCGACATCAGACGGCTTGAGGCAGGCATCCGCCAAAGCACATTCGATAGCACGACTCAGTCCATCTCCGTCCTCGCGCACATCAAAAATACCTTCGCCTTCAGAGGCATCTCCACCGCCAAGGTATTCACCCAGAATGGTTGCGCCACGCTCTTGCGCCGAAGCCTCCGTTTCAAGAACGAAAGAAGCAGCGCCCTCGCCTAGTAAACAGCCATCATGGCGCTCATCAAACGGGCGTAACAAATCCTTAGAAATCAGGCCAACCTTATCAAGATAAAGCAAAGTTTGTGGCTCGATCGGCGCATCGTGGCCAATCGCGACCACACGTTGCGCATCACCCTCGCGGAGTGTCCAAGCACTTTCAATCACAGACAATACTCCGCTCGTCGTGTGATTGGTAATACATCCGTTGGGACCCTTAAGCTGATTGCGGATGCTGACGTGGCAGAGCACGTTATTGGGCAACGAGCGGAGCAACCACATTGGATTGACCATATTGGACAATTCCTGACCAAATTTAGGCAGGCTCCCACCAGTCTCAGCCATCAGCGGAAAGTAGTCGTAATTGACTTCAAATGCACCACCGCCCGAGCCAACATAACAACCCGTCTGATCCGCGTAATCATTGGCAGTCTGCTCATCCAGTGTTTCACGCCAAGCAGGTAAACCAGCTTGCTCGATCGCCTGAGTGCCCGCATAAATACCAAATACATCCGAGCGTCGCACTAGCTTGAGCAGTTTGCGATCGCCCAACAACTTACCGCCGTTGTAATCCTTGACCTCGGCCGCAAGTTTGCCATTCCATGTTTCCGCATCCCACGCAGCAATCGGAGCAAGCGCCGACTGGCCTTGTAGTAAAGCGTCCACTATGCTGGCGGGATCTTGACCTGCGCCACAAATCGCACTATTTCCAGTAATCACAATACGGGTCATCACTATCACCGTCCTGCAGCGATCAACGCTGCGGTTTCTTCGGGGTGCCGGAAAGCGAGGCAGCTATTACTGCCACCGAATCCGAGCGAATTAGAGAGCGCCATACCAATGCGTGCCGAACGCGGGACATCACGCACAATATCGACATCGCAGTCAGGGTCTAGCTCACGTAAATTTGCGCTAGGCGGCATTAAACCATCACGAATTGCCAAAGCACATAAACCGGCTTCGACGGCTCCCGCTGCAGCGATCAGGTGTCCAGTCACACTTTTAGTTGAACTCACACCTACTTGCATAGCACGGTCACCAAAGACAGCATGGACAGCCGCGCACTCGCTGCGGTCATTCATCGGTGTAGAGGTTCCGTGCGCATTCAAATAGTTGATGTCATTTTCAGTCGCACCGGCATCGTAAATCGCACGGCGCATCGCTTGGATCGGACCATCGCCCGAAGGGTGTGAGTCTGTAATCCGATAGGAAGACAACGAGTTGCCGTCCCCTGCTAACTCAGCATAAATAGTGGCGCCGCGCTGCACGGCGCTATTCCATTCCTCGAGAACGAGAAAGCCAGCGCCCTCACCCAGGACAAAACCGTTGCGTGTCAGATCGAACGGACGGCTGGCGCGCTCTGGCGCGTCATTGTCTGGCGAGACGGCGGAAAGCAAACAAAATCCTGACAAACCGACCGGTGAAATCATCGAATCGAAACCACCAGTCAACACACGATCAGCCACACCACGACGAATCAAACGTAATGCCGTTCCGATCGCTTGGCCGCCTGACGCACACGCAGTGTGAACAGTGGATGCATAGCCTCGTATACCAAAACGACGTAGCAGCAGCGACACACCTGCTGTGGACAAGCTTCGGCTAAATGCCATCACATCGTTGGCAACGGGTTCCGCCAAAATAGCGGAAGGCTCAAACTCACCTTGCGGAGCCGCGGCTTGCTGAATGGCAGCGATTTCTTCATGCGCCACGGTCATCATGCCTGCGCCCACCACACACCCCCAACGCGCTGCGTCTTGCTGCGTCGGTCTAATACCCGCATCTGCAATGGCTTGGTCCGCGGCGCAAATGGCAAAACGATGGGCACGGCTTGCGTATTTGAGTAGTTTGCGATCGTCAAGAGGCGGCAGATCGTCAAAGCCTTTGACTTCGGCAGCAATGCGCGTGGAAAAACCAGAAGCGTCAAAAATCGTAATAGGACCCGCACATCCCTTGGCGGCTTTAATACGCGCCCAAGTTGATGCCACATCCAGCCCTGCTGGTGTGACAAGCCCTATGCCAGTAATCGCTACGCGACGTCGTGCGGTCATGCGGTTTCTCCGGAGTCAGGGACAAAAAACATCTTGGCACCTGCGATGGTACGGTCCCCTGCTTGGGCGCCAACTTTAATCAAAATAGGTTCAACGTCTGTTTGGCTTGGCTCGGCAGACTCAGCAAACAAAACAAGCGTTGCGCCGGGTGCGGTAAAAGCACGCACCTTGACGTTGGTAATGCGCTGAACGCGCATAGGTCCGCCTGCCAGAGTCTCAGCTAAACGATGAGCAAGTTGCAACTGTGCATCCAACATCAATGTGGCAGGAAACACCGGACGCCGAGGAAAGTGGTCTAAAAAAAATGCAGCCTCAGCAGGCACAGATAAATGCGCCTCGAGGCGCTGAGTGCCCTCTCCAGACAGGTCACTGAGGACATGGCTTGGCACACCTTTGAAGGCACCGGGTTTGCGACCAGTCGTTGTCAACAAGGCGAAATCCGCGCGGAGGGCATCAGTCTCGTCGAACTCGAGAATATCGAGCATAGAGCCCAGCGTATCGCTCAGCTCCAAGATGAGCTGACCGTCAACCAAAGCGCGTCCTCGGTATTGGATCGATTCGGCGTCGCACGACTCAATGTCAACAATCAACTCGAGCGTGTTTCCCGCCTTAGGCAATCGGTGCATCCGTGTATCGCCCGCCAGAGCAGCAACGGGGCGGTGCGTGAAATCCACAACCGACATCGCGACCCACGCAGCCAGTTGACCAATCGCTTCAGCGACTAGACTCACAGGAAAATGAGAGACATTTGAGGGAATCGTGTAGAGACCACAAACACGTGTGGTCCCTTCGATTTGAGTAATGCGATCGACGAATGAGAAAGCAGCGAAGCGACAACCTAAGTCACCTGCGCCACCGACTCCACCCACGCCCTCATCTGGCGAGGCCTCTGAGGCCTGCGCCATTGAGACAACCATATCAGCCAGCGGCTTGTGACTCACGCTGAGCGCGGATCACGAGCTTGCAGAAAGTTTCAGGCGTGTACAGACGCGCAATATGATCAACACGCATCGGTGTTTTAAAACGTGAAGCGTCAATCTCAGACAAATACTCACGCAAACGGGCTAAGCCCTTTTCGGTCAAGATGCCGTTTTCTTCGAATTCGGCAACGGGCATGTCGCCACGAACGTCTTCGATGATCTTGCCGCGAGGCACCTTTATTTTGAAGGCGCGCTCAAGACGAAACACCATATCCAAAAAGTCGATAGACTCAGCATCTAAACCCTCAATCAGAGAGACGTCTAGTTTGATGTCATCCACGTCACAGCCTAATGCATCGGCCATCGTTTTTTGAACGGTCGGAAAAACCGTCATGATTTCTTCTTTAGAGATGACTGCTTCAGCCATGATTTACTCCGTATGTGTCAACGCCGGCTATTTTAACCCAACTGTAGGGAAATCCCGCCTAGTGCTCATGCTGCGGCAAGGGTGCTAATCCCTGTTTCAGCCCATTTTAAAGCCGCCATCGACATAGAGAATCTGTCCTGTGACGTAGCCAGCCATGTCTGACACTAAGAATGCTACAGCATTCGCAACATCTTGAGCCGCACCATAACGTTTTAACAGAATATTGCCCTTGACCTCGTCTGCGGCTAAATCACGGACTTGCTGGGACATTTCTGTCTCAATTACGCCCGGTGCTACCGCATTAACCAAAATTTTGCGCGGGGCTAGTTCGACAGCCATCGCCCGAGTCAGGGCATCGACAGCACCCTTACTAGCAGCGTAATTGGTTTGACCACGGCCAGCTTTGGTTCCAGCAACAGAAGACAGGTTCACAATCCGCCCGGCACGTTGCGACATCATGAACGGAATGACGGGTCGGGTGACATTAAACACACCGCCCACATTGGTATTGAGCACAGACGAGATTTCCTCGTCCTCCATCGCAGCCATCAGGTTATCTCGCACAATCCCCGCATTATTGACAAGAATATCAATACGTTCGCAACGATCGGCGACAGACTCCACGGCCAGTGCACAGGCCGCTGCATCACTCACATCCACCTGCAAGGCAGTTGCCTGACCACCTGCGGCAGTCACGGCAGCAACGACCTCGTTGGCCGCAGACTGATTGCCTTTGTAGAAAAAGGTCACATTTACACCCTCGCCGGCGAGGGTTTCAACGATCGCGCGACCAATTCCGCGTGAGCCGCCTGTCACGATGGCAACTTTGCCAGCTAAACCAGATTTGAACGTCAT
>CAWUWN010000070.1:0-4082 GCA_963926265.1 uncultured Burkholderiaceae bacterium | reverse complement strand
ATGATGGCAGATCACTTGATATTGAGACTGGGGCAGCAAAGGTTGTCATGGGGCTCGATGTCACTCGATGCCATCAGCTCCACGCGAGCAAGGTATTTAGCTGCTCTTAGAGCGGCAGATCAATCTGATTACGAGTCTCTAATCGAATTTGCAAGAAGTTAGCTAAGGCGAAGTTAATAGCCCTAAAAGTGGTTGTTAGTGAAGGCTCGCTCTATACTTGTCTGCATTCGTTCAAACACTCTCAGGAATAAAAAATGACCCAACCTTTGGCCATTATTTTCGGCGGCTCACGCGGGATTGGTGCGGCTTGTGTCGATGCACTTGCGCGAGATGGTTTTCGTGTCGCGTTTACCTATGTGACCAAGCCAGACGAGGCGAAGGCGTTAGAAAAAGCTGGTCAGATTAAAGCCTATGCAGCAGACGTGCGTGATCCCGCTGCAGTCAAGCAAGTATTTGTCAATGCAGCGAAGGACTTTGGGACGCGTCCACAGGTGGTTGTGGCTAATGCGGGAATCAACAAACCCTATTTACCTATCGGGCAATTCAGCCATGAAAACTTTCGTGAGTTGATGGAGGTGAATGTGTTTGGTGCGTTTAACGTGCTGACTGAGGCGTCTCACGAGGTCTTGGATGGCGGTGCAATTATTGGAATTACCACCTCGATGGTGCGCAATGCCGTACCCAACGGTGGCGCTTATACCGCCACCAAGGCAGCGGTCGAGGGACTGTTGCGTTCAATGGCCAAGGAATTGGCGGTGCGTGGTGTGCGCGTCAATGCCGTAGCACCTGGGGCAGTAGATACCGATCTGTTTCATTCGGGTAAAACCGACGAGGCCAAGCAGCGCGCTGCGGCAGCGAGTCCGTTTAACCGGATCGGTCTGCCGCACGAGGTGGGGGATGTCGTCGCGTATCTCGCTTCAAGTCGCGCTTCGTGGATCCACGGTCAGATCATTCAGCCGAATGGCGGGTTGATTTAATCAAGTGACACCTCGCCACTCAACACAGTAATAATATTGTCTGCAGCGCGATGTTCAATTGCGAGCCTAACAGCGCTTACAGCTGAGCCTAAGTGTGTAGTAAAGACTGTATTTGAATGTGCCAGCAACCTAGGCTAGATCTCGTGAGGACGGTTTTGTAGACCCCAGTCTTCGCAAGCGAACACATCGGCTGCAGTAAAAACTTGCAACCAAAGCCTGAAAGGCGTTGAGCAATGGCTTGACCGACCTCATATTTATCTAAGAAAACACGTGATTTAATTGCATAAACGATATAAATAATATAAATTAAACTCTTGTAATTTTAAAGAAGGGGTTAAAAATGGAAAATGTTGTAAATGATCCGGTTAGCACGTCCGCTAAAGCCGTGCAGCCAGAAGCGTCCGTAGATTTGGCTGTTTCAACCGCGACACCTACTAAAAAAGCTGTTGCAAAGAAAGCTGTTGCAAAGAAAGCGGTTGCAAAGAAAGCGGTTGCTAAGAAAGCTGTAGCTAAGAAAGCGGTTGCTAAGAAAGTAACTGCCAAGAAAGCGGTTGCCAAAAAAGCGACAGTCAAGAAATCCGTTGCAAAGAAGGTCATTACTAAACAACCTCGCGATGCGAACACTCGCAACGTCGCACCTATAGTGGCCAACCCTGAGCAAAAAGCTAAAAAAGTAAAGCTAGTCCGTGACAGTTTTACGATGCCTGGTCACGAATACCAAGTGTTACAAGATATCAAAAAAGCAGCACTGAAGGCCGGCATTGAACTCAAGAAGAGCGACTTGCTCCGTATCGGTGTCGGTATGCTAAAAAACTTTAGCGTCACTCAGTTAGACAAGGCACGCTCTGCGCTGACAAAGCTGCGCGCCGGACGTCCTAAAAAGTAAATTTTTTAAAAAGCGTAGTGTTATACGAATACGCCGCCATATGTGTTGAATTGACCAGCGATCCGGTAATCGGTTTCGCTGGGTCTTCCGTAGCCATTTTGGTGCAAAATAAAGTCGACGTTGCAATGCGCTGCACAGCGCGCATCGACATGCGTATCTCCAATCAATACAGCGTTCTCGTGGGCCACATCTAGTTCCTTGAGTGTATGAGACAAGGGTAGGGGGTGTGGCTTGGGAAAGGCAGTTGTATCTGAGCCCGTGATCACGTGAAAGAAATCGATAATGCCCGTTTTTGTTAAGGCATGACGCGCATTTGCTTCGATTTTATTGGTACAAATTGCAAGTTTAAAGTCACGATCTCGCAGCTGCTCCAACAGCGCCATGACACCCGGGTAGAGATCTGAATGGGCGTGTGCCTGGAGTTTGTACTGACGCTGATAAATGGGAATTAAAACGTCTAAGCCTTCTTCTGGAAAGTCGACGAGAGCAACGGCGCTTCCGATCAGTTCACGGGATGGGCCATGTAAGTTGGGGAGCTCGACATTCGGGTCTATTTCTCGATGTCCGCATTCAGTCAAGGCTGAATTGATGGCCATACGAATATCAGGCTCTGTATGCAGCAGCGTGCCATCGAGATCAAACACGATGGCTTCTTTGTTCAATAACAGCGGGGCAAGGTGATTCATAGTCTTGATACTAACCCTTCAGGCGTAGCCGCATAGCCGGTGAGTGTGCGATCCGCATGCTTGAGTCGCCAATTCAGCATTTTCTGGGCCATGTCCAACATCTGTGTTGCGTAAGCGGGATCATTAGCAAGGTTGTGCAATTGACCCGGATCTTTTTCTAAATCAAAAAATAAGGGAGGCAGGGCTGCGAAGTGCACGTATTTGTAGCGATCATTTTGAATCACAGATAATGAGCACTCGTCCATGCCAAGTCCGAGATAGTCTTCTGGTTTGGAATAGAAAATATTTCTAAAGTCAAACTCGTAGTGCACTTCGGCGCGCCAGTCAGAAGGGACTTCGTCACTGTGTACAAAGGGGAGGAGTGATTCACCATCGCAAGTGCGTGGCACGGGGAGGCCCATCCATTCGAGAATAGTCGGCATGGTGTCGACCGTTTCGGTGAACTGACGCACGATCTTGCCTCGTGTGAGATTGGCAGATTCGCTTGGATCGCGCACAATCATGGGGATATGAAAGCTCTGGTCAAAATAGCCGAGCTTGCCCAGCAGGTGATGGTCGCCGAGCTGCTCGCCATGATCGCTCGTCAGGATCACCAAGGTATTGTCCCATTGACCGGTTTGCTTGAGATAATCACAGACGCGTCCGACATGTTCGTCGACTTCGGACATCAGGCCGTAATAGGTCGCCCGCAATTGCAGGACTTCTTGTTCCGTCATATCGGCACCCATGCCTTGGCCGTGTTCGAAAAACTTTTTACGCTCAATCGACTTGAGATAAAACTCCAGCATCGGATGTTGTGCTGCTTCGATATCCACTGATTTTGCGCGAATGGGGGCAGGGCAGTCCTCAGGCTTATACATCGAGTTGTAGGGCTCTGGAGCAATAAAAGGTGGGTGCGGGCGATAGTAGCCTAGGTGCAGAAACCAAGGCTTGTTTTCTGTGCCTTTGAGGTACTCCAACGCACGGTCTGTAAAGAATGAGGTATCTGAGAGGTCAGCAGGGATCGCGCTTGGCTTAGCCGTTGCACCGATGTCGTCTTCGTCTTGCCCTTTGGGCAACCAGATATTGGTGGGGATCTTAGGAACGGGATAGCCTTTGGCTTTGACCCAGGCAAAGTAGGCTTCCATTTTCAGGCCCCAGGAGCCAACGGGCTTCCAACCTTCCATATCCGCGCCGAGTACTTTAAATCTTGGATCTTGAGGTGAAGTCTCGCGTGGGTCGGGTGTTGTGGTCGTGTAGCCGACAAGTGCGGGCTCGTAGCCTGCTTTACGGACCTCTTTGGCGATATTGGTGTGGCGCGCATCCAGCGGGATGGTATTTTGCACGGCGCGATGCGTCATCATGTAGAGGCCGGTGAGCATCGAGGCGCGACCTGGGCCGCAGGGAACGGCTTGAGTATAGTGTTTGGCAAACGTCACGCCCTCGTTGGCGAGCGCATCGATGTTTGGGGTTTTGACAGTTGGGTGACCCAGCTTGCCGAGCGTATCGCCACGCCACTGATCGACCACAATCATGAGTACATTTTTTTTAGCG
>CAWUWN010000069.1:0-2601 GCA_963926265.1 uncultured Burkholderiaceae bacterium | reverse complement strand
GCGCTCTAATGAGTCGGTTATCCAACCCTTGTTATTGCTTTGGTTGCCATCGCCCCCTGTCTCCCATAATGCAATCGATTTGAAGTGGGAGCGATTTTGATTGGGGTAGCCTAAACCTTGAACAAACGCAATATCTTGACCAAGCAAAGGGGCTAGTGGCGCCATGGCATTGTGCAAGCCCACCGAACCCACCTGTTCGCTAGCCCCCACTTTAATAACGTCTTTCGCGGAAAGCGCCAACTTAGGGCGCAGGCGGTGATAGGCGTCAGACTCAAAGGGAGCGAGGGTATTCAAGCCATCATTGGCGCCTTTGAGCTCCACCAACACAAGGTATTTTGGACGCGACCCACCGCCAGCCATGGCTCCGATCGCACTGTCCAGAGGCAATGCACTGAGCGCAGCTAAAAGTAGACGGCGATTAACATTCATAAAGACTCATTTCAAATTCAAAAATGGGCTGGTGATCACGTCACGCACATCGACCAATCGTCCGCCTTCCTGCACGCTCAGCATCCAAGCTTCGAGCGGCTCCGACGCCAAGCTTAAATGCGTCTCAAGCGCTTGATGCCACTCACTGGCAGAGGGTAGCACACCTGTAGCCAAAGCAAACTCTTCACTCTCTAAACGGTTACCGCCATCCATCATGTTGGACATGCGCATCATGTTTCCGGCGCCGCCGTCACGCGACTGAGGTACGGACTCTCGCAAAACCAAGGGCGTATCCGGCTGCCAACGACGCTGTTTGCCCATCTCAATAAATCTATCTAAACGTCCAACCCAAACGGGCTTGGTATCTGCAGCGTCGCCTCGACCATAACTGAGAATCAAATCTTTGGCTTTTGGCGCCAATGCCAAGATGGCCTTAACCAACTCCTTATCGCCCCCTTTCAACTGGTGGTACTGCTTGAGCGACCAGTCTTCGTAGTTGTTGAGGTGGATAGACACGTGCCGCAACCCGCTCTTATCTTTCCAAGCATCCATAGGCCAGCGCTCAAAACAAGATGGCGCACAGCGATCCTCGTCAATGGACACCAGAAAGCGACCGCGTTCATCCACTACAAATTTGAAGCCAAAATAATCCCAATTGCGGCCACCAAAAGACAAGCCATCGAACATGAAGTCTGCACTCTGCCAACCACCTTCGCTGGGAGAGTTAAGCCACAACAACACCAACTCTTTTGTCAAAACATCTGTTGGGGCAGCGACTGGCTTTTCTTCATTTTTTGCAACCGCCGCTCTTATTTCATTGAGGTCAAACCTCAGGTTTCCTGAGCAGTAAAGTCGGTCAGGGTGTCTTGTTTTGCCACCCGAGTCACCCCGGCATCCGGGAGATTGACGTCCCATTGCACCGGGTATGGTGAGCCCATCCCATTGAACGGCACCAACAAACAAATTTCGATCACCGCCATTGCCGGCCGCATCCGGACCAAAGTAAACCTCAAGATTGCTGATACCTTTTAAATCAGAAGGGATGCCCAGCTCAATAGTCTCCCAGATCCAGTCCGCTTCATTCTTATATCGCCCAAGTCGCTCAGTGTCTCTGGCAGACGCCAATAGATGGCGATCAGAGGACCAGACGCCGCCTTCGTGGAATAACCGAACAACGAAACCCGGCGGACCTTGATAGGCCTCTCCTGCTAGTTTAAGCTTCAGCGTTTTGGTCGGTGCTGCGCCTTTGATGACTGGCATTGCTTTTCTCGCCATCCCATCGCCTATCGCTTGTGCAATGTCGTTTTGCAACTGTTCCCGCTCAATGAGTAGCACCGGATTCAACCAGTACTCCCCATAGCCCCAACCGCTCACATCTGGTGGATCAAACAATTTCTGACCCAAGTTTCCGAGCGCGCTGTTGATTCGGGAAATCGGAAAATTTTTCGTCTGCGTTGCACGTACCGCGCCCACCACAAGCTCTACGGGCGACTTGACTGAAGACCCTACATACTGCTCTTCCCAAAAATAGTGAGAATTCAAAACAACAGTCAGCAAGGCCTTGATATCAAAACCAGTCTCGCGAAAGGCTTGGCTCCAGTGTGCGATCGCCTCCGCCGGAGGCGGCTCTGAGGAAACAAATTCTGCCCACAACCGCTTCGGCACATAACGGCTGGCTGACGGCTGCTGCAGGATGAGGTCAACCAAGCCGTGTCCGTCAAAATTTCCTCGTTTTCCAAAGATATTTTTTACCGTGTAATCACGTGCCCAAGCTTTTTCAAAGAAACGTACCGGTCCGAATTGCGCGACATGCCAGCCGGCCAATGCGCGTGCGGACTCTTTGATGTCCTGCTCTGAGTAGTTTGATTCACCAAGCGTGTAGAGTTCCAGTAGTTCACGGGCTAAGTTCTCGTTGGGCGAGTCTTTCGTGTTTCGGTTGTTATCAAGGTAAATCAACACCGCGGGGTCCTGAACGACGGCGCGTAAAAAATCACGGTAATTACCCAGCGCATGCTGGCGAATCATCGTGTGGTGCTGCCACTGCGCATGCGAGCGCTCGTCTAGGCCGCTAAACCCCGCGACGAATGTGTTCTCCCAAAACAGCGTCATGCGCTCGCCCAAGGGTGATGGTGTCGCCAACATCTGCTTGACCCACCAACTCCGCAACCCACC
>CAWUWN010000068.1:0-3807 GCA_963926265.1 uncultured Burkholderiaceae bacterium | reverse complement strand
CACGCATTCGTTGACCACACGGCGCCAGCCACCACCGATGGTGGTACCCACGAGTCCCTGAAAGTTAGGAGCCACTTGGGTGCAGGTGGGATAGGGTGTGGCGGCCATACTGACCTCAATCGCTGTGAAGGTCAGTTGGCTGTCCATGGTGAGCCTAATCGCCATGTCATGTACGGCGCTGCCGGGCTCACGGTCACCACGATAGGGCTCGGTGTACACATAGGTTTTCGAGTCGATCATGCGGGCCTCTATGTCCCAAAGACCATCTTCTCTTAAGAAGCCTTCGGCATGAACCGTTCGGGTGTGGCGGTGTTTCCTGGGGGCGGGTGTAGATAGCGTCATAAAACGGTATTGAATTGTTTGTGTACTGATTGTGCCAGTCCGTTAGAAGGGCGTTGGGTGGTGCGCGTATATACCCTTGAGTGAGTCTAGCCCAGCTTTTTACGGTGCAGGGGAATTAAACGCTCCCAATGACGCTCTGCGGCGGGTTGGTCGTAGCACCCAAGCGTTTGATGCGAGGCAGTGGCTTGCTACAAGATGCTAATGCCTAGAACAGAACGCTCTACAGCTTGCGTCACACCTACGCTACGTTTGAACTGCTACGCCACAGCACTGACATACACACGCTGTCAAAACAGATGGGAAACAGCGCGGCTGTAATAGAAGGGCATTATTCGAAATTGACAGCGACTATGACTGCTAAGAGGTTGGCTTTACAAGCATAAATTTTAATAATTATTAAAAAATTGGAGGGTATTTTGTCGTGGAAAGAATTGCACTTTAGTCTCAACAACAGAAAAGGTGATGAGATGAACAAACTTAAACTATTCACAGCTTTTATATCTTTACTTGTTCTGACAAACAACGCTGTTAGCGCAGCAGTCGAGACCAAAACCCTCACTATTGGCGAGCGCGCTTATGGATTGGCAGAAGTTCCTATTGAGATGACAATCCCCGACGGTGTTGGGCCGTTCCCTGTAATCATCTCGCAGCACGGCTCCGAGCGAGATGGAAGAAAATTACTATCGGCAATTAGCTAGTCAGGCTGCAATGTCTGTCTGACTTAAGCCAACGGGCCTCCACGAAACCCGGGGCGATTCAAGTTGTTTGCTTGGACTTGTTTTCGCCAGCTGCACGAGAAAACACCCTCCGAGTGAGTATGACCAGCCCTAGCATTAGAAAAATTCCTGAAATATCCCCAAGAAACATGCCCCAAATTGCTCGAAGCAATGGGAATGCTGCTGAATCCAAGCCGTTCCAGTAAAGCTGAGCGCCAATCGAGCTCACAAACGACACCATGATTACCAGCACCACAACATCAAAGGTGGTTAACCCATTCAGATGCTGCCCGTGCCCACGTTTGTTCAGGTAAGCGCTCAGCAGCACATACGGTAGCAGTATCCAAACTAGTAGTGCATAAGGATGCATGTGAAGTAAGTTTTGAGTTTCCCCTGTGAACTGGTTAACCAGTCCGACACCAATCATTACTCCCGCGACACCTGCTCCTCGCCCAACCAACATTGCCAAGAACTTCACGCCAGCAGGTAAAAAAAGAATACTTGCCATCGGCAAAAATTCAAACTCCTCCATCACTTTTATCTGAACCATGTAAAACAAAAAATAGGTGCAGGCAAAGAAAAAGGTGTTCGTCAAACGATCTAATAAATTAGTGTTTGCTGGCATGTGAAACCATATGGTTTAAATTGATGATGGTTAATAGATTATTTCGATCAATCTAACATGCTACAAGCCTTAGCCTTAGCCTTAGCCTTATTAACCTTGGATCGCATTTATTTTCTAATCCGGCATGTGGGGCAAAAAATCAGCACGCGTCACTTAAGTAGCACTAGCCATAAACATTCTCTCTTAACAGTTGTACTGAGAATGTCATAGCGCATGAGCGTATAGTTACCGAGCGCTTGGAGAAGAGCCCCGCTTCACCTGCGTTTATTTGATAAACCTAGAGCTTGACACTGTTGCGGTTGTTTCCAGCTGCTTGTCCAGCTCACCATGCTCCGCTGCCTGCTTAACCAGATTAAGCGTGTCAACCAGTTGATCCTTTGAAGCCAGTGTGATGGTGTTCTTGCCTTTGCCAATCTCCAGACCCTGCACCCCGTAGCGTAACTGCAGGCACAGCGTTCCAACCTCAACAGTAAACCACCAGGGCTTGACACGCTTGGGTTGATCCACAGTCTTGCGCTCACCAGTGAGCTTGTCCTTAACTGTACGGACACGGATTGGAGCAAAGCTGCCGCCGCTTGCCAATGCTGTTGCCAGCTGCACCTGCTCCCATAGCTGCTTGCTCAGCTTGTTTCTACGCATTTGAACTGCCGTCTGTTGCGTGGGCTTCTTAACATTAGACATGTTTAGGTTAGCCAGAGATGCTGGTACAGCGGTGCTAATCAACACCCATACCCCTCGCACGCTTGCAAAATACCCGATAGCAGACAATCCAAGCTCGATGATTTGGTGGGGGCGTTTCCTGTCAGTCAGATGAAGGCGTTGAGGTCTTGCCTTCGGTCAGAATGCGGGGGCAAAACCGCGTTTGATACAGGCTTCACGCGGTTGATGGACGGCGATGGCACGCGCCGAAAAGGTGCGGAACGGAATAGTCTGCCCGTAAATCTCGAACGAGATCATGCCCGTTGTGCAATCGACCAGCAGATTGGCGACATAGCCCCGGCGGGCCATTCCCGTCGCCGTCGTATCGCCCGCGTCCCAGTCGGTCGGTGTGCCTGTCCACCCCTTATAAGGCGGTTCATAGCCACCTTCGGTGTTGTCAAACCCACCGGCGTCGAGAGCCAGACCACCGACAAAGAGCAAGATGGAGAGCAGGCCAATCACTGAAAGGCTCAGGATTGCTATGCGCTTCATGCCATTGCCTCTGGCAAACCAACGGACATCAAGCTCATCGTTAACCCCTCTGAAAGCGTCATTGTAAGCATCCGCATGGTTCGGCTTCAGATCACTTGGTTTGATTGTGATCTATATGCAAGCACACGAGGGGCAAGGCTATAGGGCGGTTGCAGACTGGCCCAATCAAGCCGTGCGTTGGCTGCCCGTATGGACGGGCAGCTGAACGTTGTTGGGCAATAAACCTTGAGCGCATGCATGTCACTTTGGATACAAAATCATCTGCGTGCATCGGAACAAAGCCAGCTTCCGGCCAGAACCCTCGTGCATCACCACAGCATCCCAAACCTGCGTGCTACGTCCCATATGCGTCGCATTGGCTTCGCATAAAAGTTTCCCCTCTCCTGCAGAACCCAATAAATTTGTTTTTAGTTCAACTGTGGTAAATCCCACCGCGCCTGGAGGTAAATTTGCTTCGCAACCCGCACCTGCGCACGAGTCCGCCAACGATACGATGACGCCAGCGTGTATAAAGCCTGGTGGGCCATCAAACCCTGGCTTTTGGATCGCCAACTCTCCACGAGAGAGTCCAATACCAAGTTCATTGATGACAATTCCCATGAATCGGAAGTAATTGTCTATCGATTGGTATTTTTTTTTCAACACTTCAAAATGCTCATCAGGCTTCATTTGGATACCTTCGTAAAAATCATTGATGCGATTCAACCGTTTTTCTAATATTTCTCAACCTACGCCCTGCAATAAAAAACGGGGTAATGCCCCGTTTTTTATATATGAAAATCTAAGCGTGGCCGTTTGCGAAGACTTCGCCTTGCTCGACTCCTACCAGTTTAGTTTTTAATTCCTTCTCGCCTTGCGCTCGCACAGCAGCTTGCTTCTCTGCGGCTGCCGCAGCTATTGCCTGTGTTGGAAAGACTGAGATAACGCGAGTCT
>CAWUWN010000067.1:0-23873 GCA_963926265.1 uncultured Burkholderiaceae bacterium | reverse complement strand
AGTACCAGTGTAAGCAAGACAATGCCTAAGAACGGGAAGCAGCCTTTAAAAATTGTCCAGAGCTCTAGACCGGGCGGTGCTACCCCCTTTAGGTAGTACGCCGACATAGCCATGGGTGGCGTCAAAAAGGATGTTTGCAAGTTAATCGCAATCAATAATCCAAACAGCAAGGGATCAACATCAAAGGCCGCGAGCAAGGGTAAGAAAATTGGCACAAAGATGATGATGATCTCGCTCCATTCAAGCGGCCAGCCAAGAATGAAAATAATCAGTTGCGCAAGGATCAAAAACTGCAGCGTACTTAAATTCATTGACAAAATGAAGTGCTCAATTAAGCCTTCACCGCCAAGATAGGAAAATACGGAAGAAAATGTCCAGGAGCCTACAAAAAGCCAGCACACCATCGCGCTTGTTTTGGCGGTGAGATAGACTGACTCGCGCATACGATCCCAAGTAAACGATCCATAAGCGAGAGATAAGAAAATGCCACCCAAGGCACCCATGGCGGCAGCCTCGCTTGGTGTTGCCAACCCAAATAAAATTGAACCTAAAACAGCCACAATTAAAAAAGCGAGTGGAAAAAATGCCGTTAATAACAGCTTAAAGCCTACCCAAAAAGTAATGTGGTCTACATCTTTTGGCTTTGGCGCGAGGCTTGGGTTGATCAAGACTCGCACGATGATGTATAGGAGGTAAAGCCCTGCGAGCATAAAGCCTGGAATTAATGCGGCTGCATAGAGTTTGACAACCGAGATACCGGCGGTTGCTGCGTACACGATCAGCATGATGGAAGGCGGGATCAGAATGCCTAACGTTCCGCCTGCTGCAATAATTCCACTAGAAAGTTTTTGATCGTATCCCGCTTTAAGCATGGCTGGCAAAGCCAGCAGCCCCATCAGTGTGACAACTGCGCCGACAATGCCTGTCGCGGTTGCAAATAGAGCGCATGTGATAAGCGCTGCTACCCCCATGGCCCCTGGAACATGCCGCATCGCAACCTGCAGGCTTACAAATAAACGTTCCAAAATATTGGAGCGTTCAATGATGTAACCCATGAACAAAAAAAGCGGAATGGAAATCAATACATCAGAACTCATCACACTGAAAGTGTTTTGGACGAGCAAGTAAAAAATGTTGTTATCCCAAAACGCGACGGCTGGGTTGTAGTAGGCATAAAAACCAAAGCCAACGGCCATCGCCATCAGGGTAAAGGCGATAGGGAACCCTAAAAAAATAAAAACAATAAACAAACCAAGCATGAAAAGGGCAATGACTGGATTGCTCATGATTGAACCTTTTTGTCCGTCCCATGGGTCTCGAGCAGCACTTGCTCAAGCTCTTTAATGTCTTCGTCGCGGCTTAACCATGCGCCATGTTTAATGCAATACAGACAGCGACAAACCTCCGCGCTACCCGCCAACAGCAAACTGAGCCCCGCTGCAAAAATAATAGCTTTGAGTGGCCAAACCGGAACACCTGCAGGACTATTGACGCTTACTTCAAGGATTCGGGCAGACTCAAGTGCATAATTGCCACCCGTCAAAAAAAGTGCCGTGACACCTGGAAAGAAAAAGATGATGTACAGCACTAGGTCAACTTTCGCCTGCGTGGTGGGTTTCCACTTTTGATACAGGAAATCGCCACGCACATGAGCGTTTTTTGACAAAGTGTAGGCCCCAGCCATCATGAATAGAGCGCCATAAAACATATAGCTCATGTCATAGGCCCAAGAGGTTGGTCTGTTTAAAACGTATCTCATGAATACTTCATAGCTTGTGCCAAGCGTTAGCATCACAATGCACCACCCGAATGAGTGGGCCAAGGCTTTAGACAGGCTGTCAATCCAACGGATATAGCCAACCATTGATCTCTCCGAAATTAAAAAGACCGCCAACAAGCAGCGGTCCCTGCAAGGGGTCCCAGATGTGCTGCGCATCTGGGGTGAGTCGCAATTTAAGACTCAATAATTTTAGAAAGGCAGTTTGATTTTGAAGACGTGCTCATACGCAGATTTGAAGTCAGCATCGTTCAAGAAGCCGTAATAGGCGACTCGGCGTGCCCAGGCTTTTTGTGATTCGACAACCTTCTTAAAGAAGGGATCTTCTGATTCAAGCTTAGCTGTAATTTTGTCCCAAGCTTTAAGCTGAGCTTCAAACACTTCTTTGGGCGTGCGAACTACGCGGACTTTGTCCTTAACAATTAACTCTTGCAAGTCGCGAGAGTAGTTGTCTTGAGCAGTCCAGCTATTGGAGGAAGATGCAGCCTCCGCAGCATACTTAAGAATGGCTTTGAGATCTGCTGGCAAGGCATCGTATTTCGTTTTGTTAAATACGATTTCAAAAAACTCCATAGACTGATGGAATGAGCCCATAGAGTAGTACTTGGCCACATCTTGTGCGCCGAAACGGCGATCAGAGGTTGGGTTGTTAAACTCAAAAGCGTCAATCACACCACGTTCCATTGCGGGAATGATCTCTCCGCCAGGTAGTTGGGTCACACTCATTCCCATCTCTTGCATCAAGTCAGCGGCGAGACCGACGGTACGATACTTATAACCAACAAGTTCTTTGCCATTTCTTGGTGGTAATTTTTTAAACCAGCCTAAAGGTTGTACAGGCATCGGGAAAGCGAAAAAGCCCTTAATGTTTAATTTAAGATTCTTTAGAAGCTCGTCATAGAGCTCGATACCACCGCCACGCTGAATCCAGCCAAGGGTTTGTTCTGCGTTCGCGCCAGTAACAGGGCCTGATCCGAACAAAGAGGCAACCTTTGACTTGCCATACCAATACACTGCAACAGTGTGACCGGCATCAAGAACACCTTTGGAAACGGCGTCCGTGACTTCAAAGGGTTTGACAACAGAACCAGCGGTTAAATAGTCGATACGTAAACGGCCTGCAGACATTTCGTTGACTCTTTTTACGTACTCTTGCGCCATTTCATTGAATATGTCGGTCGCGCCCCATGCGCCTTGCATTTTTAAAATAATGGGTGATTGAGCGACAGAAATCATCGGAAAACCCGCGAGGGGGGCTGCGACAGCTACAGCACTTGCTTTTTTGAAGAATTTGCGACGTGAAGACACAGCGTCTGTTGAGGCTACAACGACGACTGCGTTCTCTTTTTCAGTATTTTTCATAAGATGTCTCCTGGATGAATTGGGCGAATTTTTTTTGTTCCACAACCTAACCAGATTATTCTTATTACATTTACTATCAATTAGGGTTTTCTCTCAATTTATTAAATTAATCAACGTTCAATATAAATAATGGTTATTTTTGTCAGTTTTAGGTAAGTTATCGCGTCAAGCGGGTTGAACTTTTGTTGCTTTTGAGTGTCTGCATAGGCAGCATGACATTATGCTTATGGTTTGCAGTAATCTGATTTCTGGGAGTTTTTGATGAAAAAGTCTAAGTATTTGACGATCACCGCGGCGGTATTGATTGCGATTGCGGCGGCACCTTCGCAGGCCCGTCAAAACAATCATCACCGTGCACATCCTTCCGGCTATGGTTACAACCAAAATTTCAATGCTTGGAATGCGGCAGCGCTTGGCGCCGCAGTTGGAGTCGTGATTGGTGTTGGTAGTCAGTACAACCGCTACGTCGCGCCGCCTCCGGTTTATCCGCGCGTCGTGAATGTCTACCCTCCCGCCGTCCCGCCTTATGGCCAGTATTACTCACTGCCGGTTCCTTGCCGCACTGCACAGATTCCTGTCTATGATCAGTACGGCCGCCTTGTGCAATACCAACAGACCTGTGTGAACTAATTAAATAAAAATTCAAACCAAAAATTAAAAACAGGAAGAGGCGATGCAAGCTGCTTGGTATGAGAAAAACGGCGAGGCCCGCGAGGTTTTGTTTGTGGGTGAGCTTCCTACATCTGAGGCGGGTCCTGGTGAGGTTCGGGTCAAGATCCACTCTTCTGGCGTGAACCCCTCAGACGTTAAGTCGCGTCGTAACCGCCCGATTCATGACCCGCGTATCGTTCCTCACAGCGATGCGGGCGGTGTGATCGATCAGGTTGGCCCAGGCGTGCCAAAAGATCGACTGGGTGAGCGCGTCTGGCTGTGGAATACTCAATATCAGCGACCTTTCGGGACTGCGGCTCAATACGTCGCTTTACCTCAGGCTCAAGCTGTTGCTTTGCCCGACCATGTTGATTTTGATGGTGCTGCTTGCATGGGCATTCCAGGTTTGACGGCGTTCGAGGCGGTCAGACGATGTGGAGATATTGCCGGTAAAACTGTATTGGTGATCGGTGCGGCCTCCGCTGTTGGTCATTATGCTGCCCAAATGGCGGTGCTTAAAGGCGCCCGCGTGATTGGTACGGTCAGTTCTGAGGCAAAGGCTGCACATGCGCGCGCGGCGGGTGCCAAAGACACGATCAACTATAAAACTGAGGTCGTGGCTCAACGTGTCAAAGAATTGACTGGCGGTCGCGGCGCGGATGCGATTATCGACATGGACTTTTCCACGACGACGGATCTGGTGCGCGATGGCGCGCTTGCTCCCCACGGAACTGTTGCGTGTTTCGGTTCGAATCTTGTCGAGCCTCCTCAGATTCCTTTTCGCCTGTGTTTGACGACGAGTTTGTCCTTACAGTTTTTCCTAATTTATGACCTCACGCCAGCTGAACGTGAAGTGGCAGTCAAAGGCTTGAGCGAGTTGCTTGCGTCTGGCAAGCTTAAACATGCAATCGGAGCGCGCTTTGCTCTTGCCGATATCGTCGCCGCGCATGAGGCCGTCGAGCAGGGCAAGGTACTTGGCAACGTCGTGATTGATGTGTTGAACGCTTAAGTCACAACAAATCCTTGCTCCACTTTACGTGTTTCTAGCGCGGTGTTTGTAGATAGCGAATGTCTAGCTTGTTGAATTCTCCGCAGCCGATTTGCGTCAAGACCGCATCAATTTCTTTGTGCATGATGGCTAAAGCTTGATCGGCGCCATCCTGACCGAGCGCAGCCACTGCATACAGAGTCGGTCGCCCAAAGATACAGCTTGTTGCGCCCAAACATTTTGCAACCACCACATCAGAGCCGCGTCGAACTCCACTATCGAGCATTAAGGTTACGCGATCTCCGACCGCAGCCTTGATCGCTGGGAGCATGGTGAGCGGCGAGGGCACATTGTCGAGTTGTCTCGCGCCGTGATTCGATACGATGATGCCTTGCGCTCCAATGCTGACTGCTTGTGTCGCATCATCTGGATGCAGAAGCCCCTTAATCACGAGCGGACCCGTCCATTGTGCCCTGATGGCAGCAATGGTCTCCCAGTTTGTCATGGGCGCGGGAGTCAAGGTGCCATACATATCTGCGACTTCGTCAGCCGAGGCGCCAGGCTTGGCATAAGGCTGCCAGTTGCTCATCATCGGCATGCCGCCAGCCTTTAAGTACTCAATCACCCAACTTGGCTTGGTGAGCGCATCCAGCATGATGGCGGGCGTCATTCTGAATGGGCGTGTAAAGCCGTTGCGACGATTGCGTTCTCGATTGGAGTTGACGGGAACGTCGACTGTGATGACGAGCACGTCTACATTTGCTTCTTTGGCTCTTTTAACCAAGTCGTGATTGATGTGTGGATCGCTGGTGACATACATCTGAAACCAAACATTGTCTGGAGCGATGCGCGCAGCCTCTTCTATTTTGAGATTGCTGGCACTCGATAAAAGAAAAGGGACGTTCGCTTTTTTTGCTGCGGCGGCCAGCATGGCATCTGCTCCGGTGCGGAAAAGACCCGCCATGCCGGTTGGTGAAATACCGATCGGGCTTGAATATTGACGTCCAAAAAGTTCGACAGTTTGATCGCGTTTCGTCACATCGACCAAGTAGCGGGGGAGAAGTTGATGAGATGAAAACGCTTCTCGGTTGCGCAGCATGCCCAACTCGTCATCGGCGCCACCATCGATAAAGTCGAAAGCGATTTTCGGAAGCCTGCGTTGGGCCAAGGCTCTGAAGTCGTGAAGATTGATTGGTTTAGCCATGGGATGTTCGTTGACCTGTTTGGGGGCTGAGTTGTAGAACAAAATTTACTACAGAGGTCTATTTATGAGGCGCCCTATATTTGCTGCAAAGCAGCAGCGCCGAGAGTTGTGCTTTTTGTAGTACAAATAGACGGAATGCAGTTATCACCCTTTGAACCCATTAATCGGATGTTTTTATGAAAATTACCGCTTCTGGCGCGAGCCCATATGTTCGTAAAGCGATGGCTTGTGCCATTGCACGAGGAATCGACAATCAACTTGAAAAGTGGGCAATTACCACGACAGATCCGATTTTGTCAGATTCCAACCCATTGGGCAAAGTTCCAACGCTGATCACCGACCAAGGTGTGGCTCTGTTCGATAGTCCCGTCATTTGTGAGTATCTCGACAGCATTGGCAGTGCGCCTGCCCTGTTTCCAGCCGCAGGGCCTGCACGTTGGACTGCCTTACGTTTGCAAGCGATAGGCGATGGCATCTTAGATGCTAGCCAGCCGCGTCGTCGCGAGATCGGCTTGCCACAAGACGAGGGACGTACGGGCTATATCAATTTGCAGCGCGGTAAAGTCGTCCGTGCGATTGAAGTCTTGGAAAAAGAAGCGGCAAGTTTGGGTGCTCTGAAGTCCATAGGCGATATTGCCGTCGCATGTGCGTTGGGTTATTTAGATTTTCGTTTCGCGAACGAGCCTTGGCGTCCAGGCCATCCAAAGCTCGAGGCATGGTATGCCAGCGTAGTGGGCTTGCCCCCGATGGCTAAGACTGTACCGATAGCGTGATTGACAAAAAATTGGTTAGATCACTTGGTCTAACCAATTTGATTGTTTAAATTTATGTCTTTTGACGTTAATCACTTGACGCTTGATCGTGAACAGCGGGCTGTATTAAGCGACGTTGACCTATCGATCGTGCCCGGTGAACTCGTAGCCCTGCTGGGGCCAAATGGTGCGGGGAAGTCAACGTTGCTTGCGGCGATGGCAGGCGAGCTCGCATGGGTGACAGGCACCTTGCAAATCGATACGTTGAATCTTTCGCAACTCAGCGCCCTGGACCAGGCGCAGAGACGTGCAATAGTGACTCAGCAAGCGAGCCTAAATTTTGATCTGCGGGTTAAAGACGTGCTGCAGATGGGGGCTTATCCCTTTTCAGAAGCCAGTCAACAGCAGGTAGAGCAATGGTTAGTGCGCGCGCTGACGCTTGCCGAGCTATTGTCAATGCGGGAGGCCTTGTATACGGAGCTTTCGGGCGGTGAGCAACAAAGGGTGCAACTCGCCCGTGCGCTAGTCCAATGTTTTGCGATCGAACATCATAAGGGCGTGGCGTATTTGCTTTTAGACGAGCCACTTGCCAACCTTGATCCCAGGCATCAGGTTCAGTTTATGGAGGTCTTAGAGCAGCTTGTCGGTTCAGCTCAAATTGGCGTGTTGATTGTTGTGCACGACCTCAATGTGGCGGCACGACATTGTCACCGACTTGTTTTGCTCAATGAGGGTCGAGTGATTGCGAATGGTTTGCCTAGCGAAGTACTCACCCCACTGGCTCTCAATCAGGCCTTTGGCTTGGATTGGACGATCATCGCGCACCCCAAGGATGTCAATCGCTTGTTGGTCATGAACTAATCGTATGATGATAAACAGTTGTTCGTTTACGGCAATCAAACAAAGAGCTAACAAGCATTGAGGCGCATATGAATATCGCGATCGTGGGGTCAGGGTTAGTAGGACAGGCATGGGCGATTGTTTTCGCTCGCGGTGGACACTCCGTCAAAATGTGGGATGGTGATCCTACTGCAGTCGCGACGGCAGCCACGTTGATAGACAAACAAGTCGCCGATCTTCAGGCGGCAGGATTGATCCACGATCCGGTGGGACTGATATCTCGCATTAGCGGTTGTGCAACCCTTGAGGAAGCGATGATAGGTGCCGATTATGTTCAGGAGAGTTTGCCTGAGCGTCTGGAAATGAAAAAGGAGATCTTCGCGCGGATGGATGCCATCGCGCCTCCTGCGACGATTCTTGCAAGCTCGACTTCCAGCATTCCTGCATCGGCGTTTACAGAGGGGCTTACCGGACGCGCGCGCTGTCTGATTGCCCATCCTGTGAACCCGCCTTATCTTGTTCCTGTCGTGGAGATTTGTGGTGCGCCCTGGACCGATGCGCAAGTAATTCAACAGACTTGGGATGTCATGGAAAGTGTTGGACAAAAGCCTGTCAAGATTCATCGCGAACTCAAAGGATTTGTGCTGAATCGTTTGCAAGGGGCACTCTTGCGTGAGGCCTTTAGATTGGTCGAGCAGGGTTATGTCGATGCAGAGGGCTTGGATGTGACCGTTCGCGAAGGTCTTGGTTTGCGGTGGTCTTTTATGGGACCTTTTGAAACGATTGATCTCAATGCGCCAGACGGCTTGGCGGATTATGCAAGACGCTTTAACGATATGTATCAGTCGATTTCCACTGAGCAGACATCAACCGAGCCTTGGTCTGAAGAGGTAATTGAAAAACTTGAAGCACAACGACGTAAGATCTTGCCAAAGGAAAAGTTGCTTGAGCGACGCCTCTGGCGCGATCGACGTTTGATGGCGTTGGCAGCACATAAAAAATCAGCAGAGTAGTATTTTTTTAAACGCAAAGACACGGAGATCGTATGGCAAGTGCGCGGAAAGTCATTATTACCTGTGCGGCAACGGGTGCAATTCACACTCCAAGTATGTCGCCGAACCTACCCGTGACCGCGGAAGAGATTGCTCAGTCAGCCATTGCCGCGGCCAAGGCAGGCGCAGCCATTTTGCATTTGCATGCGCGTGACCCCAAGGATGGAAAGCCTACGCAAGACCCCGATTTTTTTCGTCCGTTTTTAAAAGAAATAAAAGCGGCAACGAATGCGGTGATTAATATCACCACGGGCGGCAGTCCTCATATGACGGTTGAGGAGCGCATGCGTCCTGCGATGACATTCCAGCCAGAGGTCGCGTCTCTCAATATGGGCTCGATGAATTTCGGTTTGTTTCCCATGTTGGATCGTTTCAAAGAGTTCAAGCACGAGTGGGAGCGACAGCATCTAGAAAATAGTCGCGATCTAGTATTTAAAAACACGTATAAAGACATTGAAACAATTTTGCGACGTGGTTCGGAGAACGGTACACGTTTTGAGTTTGAGTGTTACGACATCAGCCACTTGTACAACTTGTCTCATTTCGCAGAAAAGGGACTGGTGAAAGGCCCCATCTTTATTCAGTCTGTGTTTGGTATCTTGGGTGGGATCGGACCTCACCCCGAGGATCTGATGCACATGCGCCGGACTGCCGACCGTTTATTCGGCGATCAATATCAATGGTCAATCTTAGGTGCTGGACGCAATCAGATACCCTTGGCAACAATGGGTGCTGCGATGGGCTCGCATGTGCGCGTGGGTCTTGAGGACTCTCTGTGGATTGGGCCTGGCAAGATGGCCGCATCAAATGCAGAGCAGGTCACGCGAATCCGTACAGTTTTGGAGGCCTTGAACTGCGAGGTTGCGACGCCTGATGAGGCGCGTGCTATCTTGGGTCTCAAGGGCGGAAATAACGTTAATTTTTAATTGGAATAGAAAACATATGAACCTCATTGACGCGTTTGCGGACTACAGCCGCTTTATCAAAATCCGCCGTGATATTCACGCCCACCCTGAACTCGGCTTTGATGAGCATCGGACGTCAGAAATCGTCGCAAAGCTGTTGGGTGAGTGGGGCATCGAAGTGCACCGTGGCATTGCGGGAACGGGTGTTGTGGGTGTCTTAAAGGTGGGTGATGGTGGCCGAACCTTGAGCTTGCGCGCAGATCTCGATGCTTTGCCATTACAAGAGATCAATGAGTTTGAGCACAAGTCAACCAATGATGGAAAGATGCATGCCTGTGGCCATGATGGTCACACTACGATGCTCCTTGCCGCAGCTTGGCACTTATCTCAGACGCGTAACTTCAATGGTACGGTGAACTTTGTATTTCAGCCTGCCGAAGAGATGGGCAAAGCCGGCGCCAAGAAGATGATCGAAGATGGTCTGTTTGAGCGCTTCCCTTGCGAAGCGGTCTTTGGTTTGCACAACTTCTCGATTGGTAACGTGGGAGGCTTTGCTTTAAATAACGGGCCTTTCATGGCCTCGAGCAATACCTTTAAGGTCACCATGAAGGGTCAGGGCACACATGCGTCGCTGCCTCATACGGGAACGGACCCTATTGCGCCAGCGCTTGAGTTTGCCCAAGCGCTGCAGGGTTTGGTGGCAAAAGTCATCCCAAGTACTGAGCGCGCCTTGCTGGCGGTGACTCAGCTCGAGGGCTCAGTGGCCCCTAACGTCATTCCGGATGTGGCGGCGGTGGGTGGCACGATTCGTACTTTTTCTGTGTCGGCGCTTGATCGGTTAGAGGAGCGTTTACGGACCTTGGCGGTGCAGATCGCACTCGCACACGAGTGTCAGGCCGAGATTTTCTTTAGACGTGCATCCCCTCCTGTTGTGAACCACGCTAAAGAAGCGCAGTTTGCCGCGCAGGTCATGCGAGAAATCGTGGGACCCGAGATGGTCAATGACCAGTTTCCCGGCGTTATGGCAGCCGAGGACTTTGCCCATATGTTGATGGCCAAGCCTGGTTGCTATGCTTTTATTGGTAATGGTGAGGGACATCATCGTCTGGAGGGGCATGGTGAGGGCGCTTGCGTGGTGCACAACACTTCCTACGACTTTAACGATGCCATTATTCCTGTTGGGGCTAGCTACTTTGTTCGTTTAACGGAGCGCTGGATGGCTGATACAGCCAAGTAACCCGCCATAGTTAGCTCTAAGGGGGTATTTACCCCTAGAGCTCTTGCTATTGCAGCCTATTAGGTAAAAGCTATCTAAAAAGTAGATAAATTTAATTTCCTTTATTGATTTGCTAAGCATAAACTATGTTTAGAGGATTGATTATGTCGAATTTTTAACGACATCAAATCTAAACTCCACTTCTTCTTCTTATTTTCATTTGTCAGGAGGCTATATGGCCCAGCTCAAAGGTTCAAAGACCGAACAGTGCCTGAAGGACGCATTCGCAGGCGAATCACAGGCTAACCGCCGCTACTTGTACTTCGCAAACAAGGCTGACATCGAAGGCCAAAACGACGTCGCTGCGTTGTTCCGTTCGACCGCTGAAGGCGAGACCGGTCACGCACACGGACACCTCGAGTTTCTCGAAGCCTCTGGTGATCCAGCAACAGGTTTGCCAATCGGCTCCAGCCGTCAAAATTTGACAGCTGCTGTCCATGGTGAGACGCACGAGTACACAGATATGTACCCCGGCATGGCCAAAATCGCTCGCGACGAAGGCTTTGACGAGGTCGCTGACTGGTTTGAGACCTTGGCAAAAGCCGAGCGTTCACACGCCAATCGCTATCAGAAAGCTTTGGACGCACTGGTTGACTAAGTGCTTCTGATGAACTCAGGCGGTCGACAATCTCTTTTGTTCGCCGCCTGAGATGCAATATCTGTGGCCGGCTTTGCTGGTCACAATCATTTTAGTTGCACCCAATGCAGGGTGACAAAATTAAGGATCCACTATGTCAAACCGCGAAGGTAATCTCGATGCGCCTACCCGTCATCCGTTGGACTGGACCAATCCAGACTTCTATGACGAGGAAAAACTGCATACAGAGATGGAACGTGTGTTTGATATGTGTCATGGCTGTCGCCGATGCTTGAGCCTTTGTGGCTCGTTTCCGACGCTATTTGACCTGGTTGATGCCACCGATGATGGTGAGGTACATGGCGTTGACAAAAAAGACTACGACAAAGTTGTGGATGAGTGCTTTCTTTGCGACGTTTGCTATGTCACAAAATGTCCCTACGTGCCCCCACATCCTTGGAACTTGGACTTCCCTCACTTGATGTTGCGTGCGAAAGCCGTGAAATTCAAGAATGGCGACGTCAAGATGCGCGACAAGTTGCTCGCTTCGACTGACAAAATGGGTATGTTCGCCGGCATTCCAATCGTGACGGAGGCTGTTAACGCTATCAATCGCACAGGCGTGATGCGTTCGGCGATGGAGTCGACACTTGGCGTGGACAAGAAAGCCTGGATTCCTGAGTACGCGCCCAAGACCTTTACTCAACTGGCAACGACCTCGACGGTTTGGCCGGTGAAAGATGGCGAGAAGACACCCGGTAAGGTTGCGATTTACGCCACCTGCTACATCAATTACAACGAACCAGGTATCGGTCAAGACTTGATCAAGATCCTTGAGCACAACCAGATTCCTTATGAGCTGGTCGATAAAGAAGCCTGTTGCGGGATGCCTAAGCTTGAGCTCGGCGATCTGGAATCGGTAGCTGCAAACAAAGACAAAAATATTCCTAAGCTCGCGAAACTTGCACGCGAAGGCTACGCGATCGTTACACCGATCCCCTCCTGTACGTTGATGTTTAAGCAAGAGCTGCCCCTGATGTTCCCTGATGAGGAGGATGTTCAGCTCGTCAAAGCCGCTATGTGGGACCCGTTTGAGTATTTCATCGCACGCAACAGAGATGGTTTGCTTAATACGGACTTTAAAGAATCGTTGGGCCATGTGAGTTATCACATTCCTTGCCACTCCCGTGTTCAAAACGTAGGCAAAAAGACAGCGGAGACATTGAAACTAGTGCCGGGTACAGAAGTCAACGTGGTTGAGCGTTGTTCAGGTCACTCAGGAACCTGGGGTGTCAAGAAAGAGTTTCATGATCAGGCAATGAAGATCGGTAAGCCAGTATTTAAAGCCATGGCCAACAACACTCCAGATTACATCAGCTCGGATTGCCAGCTCGCAGGGCATCATATCGAGCAGGGTATGGAAGAAAACGGCTTGGCGAAAGCTGAGTTGGCTCACCCCCTCACCTTGATCGCCAAAGCATACGGTCTATAAAGGAACTGAAAATGAGCAAAATTACGCGTGAAAGTTTGATGA
The DNA here is from genome assembly GCA_963926265.1 of uncultured Burkholderiaceae bacterium. Lineage (GTDB taxonomy): Bacteria > Pseudomonadota > Gammaproteobacteria > Burkholderiales > Burkholderiaceae_B > Zwartia. The sequence goes on along the minus strand of CAWUWN010000067.1, from coordinate 10,955 downwards.
CTCTCGAGGCTTATCACAAAGCCCGCCCGGAAATGCGTCAGCAAGCGATTGAAGAGCGTCGCAAGCGCAGTGTGCGTCTGGGCGAGCATTTGAACCTGTTGTTTGAAAACGAGTTGTTGATGCGTTATCAAGTACAGGAAATGTTGCGTGTCGAGAAAATCTTTGATGACGAAGGGATTCAGGATGAGTTGGGTGCTTACAACCCGCTTGTGCCGGATGGTTCGAATTTCAAAGCGACGATGATGCTTGAGTATCCCAACGAAAGCGAGCGGCGTTTGGCGTTGTCCAAGTTGCTAGGTGTTGAGCATAAGATGTTTGTTCAGGTTGAAGGTCAGCCTCGTGTCTATGCGATCGCAAACGAAGATCTAGAACGCACCACGGCCGATAAAACATCTTCGGTGCACTTTATGCGTTTTGAGTTGACACCAGAAATGAAGAAGTCTTTGAAAGCAGGTGCTCAGATGATGGTTGGATGCGACCATAAAGAGTACCCTATGCATGTGGAAACATTGCCTGACGATACGTTAGCATCGTTGGTGAATGATTTGACCTGATGATTTTGCAATACTGATCTTTTAGGTGACCCTGTTTCAAGCCCGAACTGTAAAGTTCGGGCTTGTTTCATTTTGAAAGCTAATTTCACTAAATGGACGCTGTTTGAGATTTGCGATGCAGATGTATTAAAAAGCCTTTTGCTCCTAGGTTGGCAGGCAGGTAATATGACACTGCATAGAACAACAATCAAAAGGGACAATATGTTCAGACTAGATGGCAAGATTGCGCTCGTTACCGGTTGTGGAACGCTGGGCGAGGGTTGGGGTAACGGCAAAGCGATTGCCGTCGCGTTAGCGAGACAGGGTGCCAGTGTTTTTGGGTCAGACCTTAGCCTCGAAGCTGCCCAAGAGACAAAGCGGATCATCACTGAAGAGGGTGGGACTGCACATGTCATGGTGGCCGATGCAACAAAAGCTGAAGACGTCAAAAAGCTCGTGGATGCATGCATGGCGCAATACGGACGTATCGATATTTTGGTCAACAACGTGGGTCGCTCTGAACCAGGTGATCCAGTCTCGATGAGTGAAGAGACATGGGATGATCAGATGGATGTCAATGTCAAAGGTGCCTTCCTTGCATGCAAATACGTACTGCCAACAATGGCTGCGCAGGGAGGAGGTTCAGTCATCAGTATTTCCTCAGTGGCGGCGCATCGTTACATAGGTAAACCACAGGTTGGCTATGCTGCAGGTAAAGCGGCTCTTGAGCAGCTGATGAAAACAACGGGTGTGATTTATGCTGACCGTGGCGTACGACTCAATAGTGTGGCACCAGGCTTGATGTTTACACCGCTTGTGAAGCGTTTAGCAGATAAATACGCCAAAGGTGATTTTGACGGTTTTGTGGCACATCGGCATAAGCAGGTGCCTGCCGGTTATATGGGTGAGTCATGGGATGTTGCTCATGCTGTCATATTTTTGGCCAGTGATGAAGCGCGCTATATCACCGGTCAAACTATCGTCGTGGATGGTGGCATTATTTCCGCCACCCGCTAAAAGCTAGGAAAAAAGATGGCAAATCAAACAGGTCGTTTAGCAGGCAAGGTTGCAATCGTCACTGGAGCGGGATGTGTCGGTCCTGGCTGGGGTAATGGTCGCGCAATTGCCGTACGTTTTGCGCAAGAAGGTGCTCGCGTCTTTGCGGTCGATCAAGATCTTACTGCAATGGATGAAACGCTTGCATTGATTCAACAGGCCGGTGGTGATGTCACGCCCTATACCTGCGACGTCACGGATAGTACCGCGATCCAGGTGCTGGTTGCTGAGTGTTTAAAGCGCTATGGCACAGTTGATATTTTGGTCAATAACGTTGGGGGACCGTCTCGTGGAGGTCCTATCGAGTTATCCGAAGAAAATTGGGATCGGCAGATTGATATCAATTTAAAAACTGTCTTTCTAATGTGTAAATATGTCATGCCTGTGATGGAAGAAAAAGGTGCCGGTGCGATCGTCAATATTTCATCTACCTCAGGTATTCGGTTTACAGGAGCACCCCAAGTAGGTTACGCAGCAGCTAAGGCGGGTGTGATTCAGTTTGGACGCGTGGTGGGTGTCGAGTACGCAAAGAAGGGCATCCGCATCAACACTGTTTTACCTGGCCAACTTCATACGCCGCTTGTTGAGGCTACGCTCGCCGGCGCGCAGAGCGCAGGTGATTCAGAGCGCTTGCTTAAAATTCGTCAGGCGCGTATTCCAATGCCATTTATGGGTGATGGGCGCGATACAGCCAATGCCGTATTGTTTCTTGCTTCGGACGAAGCGCGCTTTATCACTGGAACAGAGCTGATCGTGGATGGTGGCATGAGTGCCAAGTGCGATTGAGTGAATCGAAATAAAGATTGATGTGTCTTTACATCTTAATAATAAGGAAGTCATATTATGAAAGCAGTTGTCGTCACAGAAAATGGTTTTGAAATTGCAGAGGTTGCCAAGCCTACAGCAGGTCCCGAGCAAGTGCTCGTCAAGGTCCGTGCTTGCGGCCTCAACCGTGCAGATTTAGGTGTGCTCGCAGGCGGTGCACACGGCAAGGTCGGTGGTGCAGGGACGATACCTGGCATGGAGTGGGCGGGCGAAGTCGAGGAGGTCGGCGCGCGAGTAAGAGGTTTTAAACCCGGAGACCGAGTCATGTGTTCCGGTACAGCAGGCTACGCGGAGTATGCGGTGGCTGACTGGGGTCGAGTCATGGACATTCCCAATGCTTCAATGACCTATGAGCAAGCAGTCACATTGCCGATCTCGATTCAAACCATGCACAATGCGGTCATGACAGCAGGAGAATTGCGCAAAGGCGACACCGTGCTGGTGCAGGGAGCATCATCGGGAGTGGGACTGATGGCCATGCAGATTGCGAAAATTATGGGTGCTAAGACCGTAATTGGTACATCCACCACGCCAGAGCGTCGGGCACAACTTACAAAATTTGGTGCAGATTTTGCGATTGATAATAGTGACCCACAATGGCCGCAGCACGCAATTGAAGCAAATGGTGGCAAGGGTGTTGATCTGATTATTGATCAGCTTTCCGGTCCGTTTGGCAATCAGAACCTTGAGGCCTGTGCAATTTTGGGCCGTATTGTAAACGTCGGTCGAATGGCAGGTCGTTTCGCTGAATTCGATTTTGATTTACATGCGCTCAAGCGGATCAAATACACCGGCGTGACATTCCGAACCAGAAGCGTCGAAGAAGTGCGCAGCATTACTTCTTTGGCACTGGGTGATTTAGGTGCGCATCTTGAGTCGGGAAAGCTGTCGTTGCCGATTGACAGTACCTTTGCCTTTGCAGATATCGCCCAAGCATTTGAGCGCATGCGCACGAATAAGCATTTTGGAAAAATCGTTGTCATGCTTGACGCATAAAAAGTCACCGAAACACACCATTAGCTTCGCTGACTCAATATAAAAATTAGGATGAGACAACTATGGCAGCTCCGCTCACAGGCATAAAAGTCGTAGAGATCAGCGTGGCAATGGCCGGTCCATTTTGTGGAATGTTGCTGGGTGATTATGGTGCCGATGTCATCAAGATTGAGCGAACAGGAGTTGGTGATGACAGCCGCGCTTGGTCGCCATATTTCCATGGAGCGATGGGCTACTACTATGCTGCGGCCAATCGAAATAAAAAAGGTATCGCGCTTGATCTGAAAACACCAGAAGGTGTTGAGATCGCGCGCGCACTCATTGAGGACGCAGATGTTTTGGTACACAACTATCGCGTGGGTGCCTTAGAGCGGTTGGGACTGGATTACGAAAGTTTGTCGCGTGTGAATCCGCGGCTGATCTATTGTGCAATCAGTGGCTTTGGTGCAACTGGACCGCTTAGCAAAGAACCTGCAAATGATTTGTTTATGCAGGCGTATGCGGGCTCGATGAGTATTACGGGTGATCCCGAGGGCAGTCCTGCAAAAATGGGTATGTCGGTCGCGGATGTTGGTGGCGGGATGTTCGGTGCAATCGGTGTCATGATGGCACTCGAAACAAGGCACCGAACAGGTCGAGGACAGCGGGTGGATACCTCCTTGCTCGAAGGCCACATGGCGATGCTTGCCCAGTTCTTTACACGTTATTTTGCAAGTGGTGAAGTGCCTGGTCCGAGCGGAAGTGGCGCATTAACAAGCCCGACATATCGCGCTTATCAAGCGAGCGATCAGTGGATTGTGATTTCTGCTTTTAATCAACGGATGTGGAAGGGCTTATGTGCGGCGCTTGAGCAATCCAGTTGGTTGGAGGATGCGCGCTTTATTGATCCTCAAATGCGTTCATTGAATCGCCGGTTATTGATTCAAATGATTGGTGATGAAATCATCAAGCAGCCCTTGTCTTATTGGGAAAAACGTTTGCAAGCAAACGATGTGCCGTGCTCGCCTGTCAATACAATTGACAAAGTCGTCACGCAACCCCAAGTGCAAGCACGCGATATGGTGCAGGAAATCGAGCTTGAAGGCTTGGGCATGATGTCAATGGCAGGTTTGCCCATCAAGTTTAGCGAGTCACCAGGAGCTGTTCGCCTCCCGCCACCAAGACTCGGTCAGCACACGGCTGAGATTTTGGCGGAGATGGGCTATGCACAAGATCGGATTCAGACCTTGGCTGAGCAAGGTGCCATCGGTCTAGATCCGGGCTGGGTCAAAGTAGAGGCTACTCCGAGCTCTCCGGGATAAGCTTTTTGACTTTGATACCAAACAATTTACTGCACACAGTCCGAAGAGGTTCAAGCAATAAAACGAAGATGACGACAGACCAGATGCCAATCGCAATCGGGCTGGTATAAAAGACCGAGATATCGCCGAGGCTCATGAATAAACCTTCGCGTAAATGCTTTTCGATCAGTGGCCCCAAGACAACGCCGACTACAAGCGGGGCAAGCTGAAACTCAAGCTTGCGTAATACATAGCCGATCAAAGCGATTGCCCATAACATATACACATCTACCATGCTGTTGCGTACGCTATAGCAGCCTATGGTTGCGACCATCAGGATGATGGGGAGAAAGATATGGTTAGGGACGCGTAACAGACTCACCCACACGCCAATCAGTGGGATATTTAAGATAACCAGCATTGCATTACCAATTAGCATGGATGCAATCACGCCCCAGAATATTTCTGGATGTGTGCTCATCATCATTGGGCCTGGCTGCACACCGTGCACCATCATCGCAGCGAGCATTAAAGCTGTGACAGAACCAAAGGGAATCCCAAGCGCAAGCAGCGGTACCATAGATGAAGTTGCGGCAGCGTTGTTTGCCGTCTCAGGTCCTGCAACACCTTCGATCGCACCTTCTCCAAGTTGCTCTTTATATTTCGAGACACCTTTTTCTAGGCGATAAGAAGCAAAGCTCGCCATCGTGGCTGAGGGGCCAGGCAATAAACCTAGTACAAATCCAATCGCTGTACCGCGACCGTACGGTGCCCACGAGCGACGCCACTCTTCGCGAGAGGGGAACATCTCTTTAATCTTGACGGGTATCGGTTTCCCCTGGCTTTGCAAAGACTCAACGACTGACATAATTTCTGTCACCCCATAGAGCCCGACAACAAGCGCGACAAGCTCAACCCCGAGCGTCAGATCCTCTACGCCAAAAGTGAAACGATCTGCGCCGGTCACCATTTCTTGGCCGATCGTGCTGAGCATGAGTCCAATTGCCATTGGAAATATACCCGCGGCAAGCGTACCGCCTGAGATACGTGAAAATAGAATTAGGCCACCTGCAGTTAACGCAAAGAACTCTGCAGGCCCAAAGAGCACGCCGACATTGGCGAGAGCGGGTGCGAAGAGCATGACACCTAGTACAGACAACCCACCTCCTACAAACGATCCAATTGCTACGATAGTAAGGACGGCACCCGCACGCCCTTTCTTCGTCAACTTATAGCCGTCAATACATGTAATGACAGAGGCCGACTCACCGGGCATATTGATCAGAATCGCAGTTGTAGAACCGCCATACATTGCGCCGTAATACATGCCGGCCATCATGATCAGACCGCTCGTGGGATCTAGCGCGTAACTTAAGGGCAAGATCATTGCAATACCGGCGGTTGGACCTAGTCCCGGCAATACGCCGATCAGTGTGCCAGCGAGTGCACCAACGAGTGCTGCCAATAAATTATTCCACGTGAATGCAATATTTAGGCCGTAAAGAAGCCCTTCGATGGCGTCCATATCAACTCCTAAACATTTCGATGAGTGCACCTACTGGCATAGGGACTTTAAGTGCAGTGATAAATATTAAGTGGATTGCGGCAGTCATGAAAAAGGCATAAACAATACTGCGACGCCAAGTGAGAGTGGATAGCAGGCGAATCAATAGAGAACAAAATGCAATGCTGCTGATCGGAAAACCCACCCAAGGAATTACAAGAAAGTATATGAGGAGTAAGAAGATCAGTTTGATGAGTCGAGTGCGATCCTTTCCTTGAGGTAGGTCAAGTGCAACGCTCGTTGCACGCCTCTGCCATCCTTCCCACAACGCTGAAAGACTCGCGATAAAGAGAACACCCGCGACTAATAATGGAAAGACACCTGCGCCAGGTTGATCTATTTCACCCATTGGGAGATCGAGGGTCATATGCAGATATCCTGCTGATAAGAGCATGCCAATCATTCCGGCACCCAGATATCCATCACTTCGGCTGATTGCACGCACGGCAAGCTCTCCTTAAATCTTTCGGTAGTCTTGATCGACTGCGGTTAATGTTTTTAATTTCAACATTGAGTCGGTATCCATCGTTCCGGATAGGCCTGGGTTGGTCGGTAAGTCACTCACCACTTTCGATGCTTTAAGCGCTGCAATTTGATCTGCAGTCTTTCCTAGAAGATCGCGCAGAATACTGTCATTGTCCTCGCCAAAACGCGGGCCAGATTTTTTAATATGTGCATCACGAAAGCGCAATTTGTAGGGACGACCAATGATCGGACGTTCACCGATGGGCTCGGGGTGTGAAACTGTTTCGTAAAAATTACGATGCTTGAGGTGTGGGTCACGCAGCAAGTCGCGGCTGTTTAAAACAGGACCCGCGGCAATGCCATGAGTTTGAAGTTGCTCACAAAGTTTATTGGATTCTTGCTCGAGGCACCATGCGGCAACCAACGTATTAATGGTAGTTCTATTTTCGCGGCGAGCGGCAGCAGTACTGTACTTTAAGTCAACCGCCAAGCTGGGTTGTTCCATCAGTTCTGTTAACGCGATCCATTGTTGATCTGTTTGAACGGTGAGCGCCAGCCACTGATCATTTCCTTTCGTTTGGTACAAGTTGCTCGGAACGTGCTCAGCGTGTTCATTACCCATTCGAATAGGCTCTGTGCCATCCAGCTGTTTTTGGAGTAATGGCTCGGGCATGAGTGCCACGCCGAGTTGGTACATGCCTACATCAATCCATTGACCTTGACCCGTTTTTCGCATGTGTGCAATCGCTGCCCATAGGCCATTGAGCCCAGCCCAGCAAGCAATGAAGTCAGGATAAGACTGCCCAACTTTCCATGGTTTGTCGCCGCGATAGCCTGTGTAAAAGGTGATGCCCATCGTGGCTTCTAGTGTCGTGCCCTGGCTTGGAAACGATGACCATGGACCGGTGGAGCCATAACCTGTATTGGATAGCATGATCAGTGAGGGTTTTATTTTCTTGAGCTCGTCGTAATTTAAGCCCCACTTTCGCATGACGCGCGGCGTATAGTTCTCAAGGACGATATCACTCTTGGCGACAAGATCGCGAAAAATTTCTTGTCCCTCTGCTTGGCTCAAGTCCATTGCGAGAGAGCGTTTGCCACGATTTACGACATAGAAAATGCCAGAACGATTCCAGGGGTCCTCGGCAGGGTCGTTATCTAGATAGGGACCAAACGCACGCCCCCGCGTTTGATCCAGTTTGTGCGGTGCTTCGATTTTGATGACTTCAGCACCCAAGTCGCTCAGCATACCGGCCATGTATGGCACGGCGAAGACATAGGATAAATCCAAAACCCGTATGCCTGTCAGTGGCAGGGTAGCTTGTGTCATCTTTGCTTCCTGATCTGTGCGAGGATTTCATCGCGATGTTCATCGAGTGTTGGAGAGCGTCTGCGCACTGAGGTGGGCGTTAATGACAACTTGGCGAGTTCAGCGGGGAAACGCACCTGTGTCTCTGTCGCAGGATGATCTACCTGGATAAAAGCTTGACGCTCTTGCAGGTGTTCGCATGCAAGCAAATCTTCCGCACTTTGGACAACGCCAAGGAGCAGTCGTTTTTGTGCACCCGCGAGGAATACCTCTTTGGCGTCACGATTCGCGACGCACTCTTCGAGCAATGCTTTGACTTCAGGCACGCGCTTTTCTCGCTCGGGTGGGCTTGAGAAACGTTTATCAAGAAACTCTGGTCGATCGAATAGCTCGGCTAGCGTTTCAAATGGCGCCCCTCCGCCTGTTTGAAAGGCGAGGTAGCCCTTACGCGTTTCAATGGGCTCACCTGCAAACGGATCTTGCACAATTGCGCGCCGCCCTTGCACCGCACCTAGAAATGCATAATAAGACTCGTTGAGTACTAGCTCAGAAGCGAGGCACTCGTGAATAGAGACGTCTACGTGCTCGCCAAACTGATCTGCTTGCGCCGCCGTATAGGCCATAATCGAAGCGTAAGCTGCGGTGAGTCCTGCACAATAAAAGGATTGGGACAGGCCGTGCTTGAGTGGCTCGCGATCGACTTGGCCACTAATCTGCATGATGCCGCTCATTGCCTGAAGGGTGAGGTCGCTTGCAGCATATTGTGCGTAGGGTCCTGTTTGCCCAAAATTCGTGACTGAGGTGATAATAAGGCTAGGTTTCCAAGCGAGAAGCTGATCTACACCTAAGCCCCATTGCTCAAGACGGCCAGGGCGAAAACTTTCGATGACAATGTCGCTTTGCTCGACAAGCTTTTGAAGTAAAGGCTTATTTTCTGGAAGTTTTAAATCAAGTGCGAGACTGCGTTTATTCCAGTTGAGATATTGAAACAATAGGCTCTGCTCAGGTTCTGGCGTATCGTGTTTAAGTGGGGGAAGCGTGCGCGCAAAATCACCGGTCACTGGACGCTCGATCTTGATGACGTCCGCGCCATAGTCACCTAACAACCTAGCAGCAAAGGGCCCAGCAATGCCGTGACTCAGATCAAGAACACGCAGCTCACTCAGGGCACCGTCTGGATAGTTCATTTCCATTCATGGTGCCTCATGGTGAGTTAGTGTGAGTTGAGTGACTACAGCTTTGGCGGAACAAACGGATAAGGCAGTGCCTGACCGTTCTTGTAAGGTAGCGCAACTGTTGCAGTTCCAGGAGTCGACTCCTTGCCCGTATCGTTGATGATGCCGAGTTCGATATCGATTAGCCCAAAGTCAGGACCTTCGCGCTTACCCATAACGCGTCCCCACGCGTGAACAGTTTCTTCTACCAAGTTCATTGCACGAAACTGAAAGCCCGCTTTCCAAGCCCATCCTTGTGGGCCCGCCCAGTCTGCGAGCAGTTGCATCACAAACTGTTGTTTGAGCGAGCCATTGATCAGCAGGCCTGGCAGCTTGTCGTGCTCCATTGCAAAAGGTTTGTCATAGTGGATCTTGTGCCAGTTCTCCATCGCTGCAGACCAACGCATTAGGTGCGCAGTGGTCAAAGGCCCTTTCTCAAGACCCGGAATGTCGGTGCCAATGACGACATCCTCGAAATAAGGTGTTTTGCCAAGTGCCATATCATTTCCTCCGAATCTGCGTGCGGCGTGTACGAATAAGCAATTCACCTTCGCCGTTTCGATATTCTGATTCTGTGACGACCAGAATGATCAGCCCCTTACTGGTTTCTTTTTCAGTAATGTCAGCATAACGAGACGTCAGCTTGATGCTTTCGCCGTGACGTGCATATCGAAAGAACTCAATCTCAGAGCCACCATTGAGTAAAGCGTATCCTTCCAAGGGCTCAAGCGCGGGTAGGCCTTGGGAGCTCGTTGCGGCGACGATGCCATCAAAATCTGGATTTTTGGCATTATCTTGAATAGGATCAGACTTGCCAAAGTCTCGACGAAACATATGCGTAGGAAATAATGGAGGTGCAACGGGTCCGCCATAACGCGCATTGTTTTCAGAAGCGGTGTTAAAGATAGGATCTTCGTACATGATGGCTTGGGCGTACCGCCGAACAGCGCCGCGTTCAACTGTATCGCAGGCGATCTCGGTTTCGGATTGCATACCGATGTACTTCTTAAGTGACTCCGAAAGAGCAGACATGCTGAACCTCTTTGTATGGATGCAAAATAACTGAGTGATTTGAGCGCACTTCAGTATGTACGAATGTACGCTCTTGTCTTTTGTTTTGGATGCTTTGTCTCTTTACTGTTTATTGTGTTGTCGTGCTTTTTGATCTATTTAATGCAACTAAATTTATCCTAGCATAAAGCTTGGGGTGAATCTAAACGTTTTTTATTCAGGAGCTTAATAAAAAATGATGGTGATTGAAAGTGACCCCGGTCAACAGACGCGGGATCACTTTTTAATGCATAGATTTAAGACCAGGCCTTGTCAGCCACAGCGTTGCGAGCCGCAATACGACCAAAGGCAAAGCACTCGCCGATGTTGCCAGTGCCTTGATACAGGTAGCTAAAGATCGACCCTAACTCGCCCGCACTATAAAGACGTGGGATGGGCGTGCCATCTGGACGCACGATCTGGGCACGCGCATTGCGACGGGGGCCGCCTTGCGTGTTGAGCATCGAAGGCGAAAGTTCGACTGCGTAAAATGGGCCTGAACCAAAAGGCTGAATCATTTTTTCGCGATTGAAGTCATTATCTTTGCCCGTTGCACATTGTTCATTCCAACGCTTGACGGTGCCTTCGAGGCTGCCAGCTGGCAAGTTGAGCTTTTTAGTGAGCTCTGCGAGTGTCGGAGCAGTTTGAATCCATCCTTTCTTG
>CAWUWN010000066.1:0-18801 GCA_963926265.1 uncultured Burkholderiaceae bacterium | reverse complement strand
ACCCAAACAATCCAGTCAGACCGCTCAGGCGCCGCGCAAAAGCTCGCGCATCTTTACCAAGCTTGGATCGTACTCAAAGGTGCGGGAACGATCGTCTGCTCACCCGAAGGAATCTGGCAAATCAACACCACTGGTAACGTTGGCCTGGCCACTGGAGGGACAGGAGATGTCCTGAGCGGTTTGCTTGGCAGCTTGTTGGCGCAAGGTATTCCTCCGGCACAAGCAATTCCAGCCGCAGTGTGGCTTCACGGTGCCGCAGCCGATGCGCTCGTCGCACAGGGACGCGGGCCGATTGGGCTCACTGCTGGCGAGTTACCAGATGCCATTCGCGAACTCAGAAATCGAGTATCTTTTCAAAAAGCTCATTCATAGCCACTTACGAATAGGATCAACATGAACACCGCAACTGCACCAGGACTCGACCGTCCCGCTATTACGCCCGAAGCACAAGCTCTCGCTGAAAGGGTACGAACTTGGATCGAGTGTGAGTCACCTTCCAGTGATCCTGCAGCAGTTCATCGCATGGCACAAATTGTGGTCGCCCAAGCTACGGCTGCAGGGCTCAAAGTCGCTCTCAGCGAAATTGGCCCCACCCAACTGCCGATGATCCATGCGACCAACCGTGCAGAAGGTGACACGCGACCTGGCTTGCTTCTGCTCGCCCACATCGATACCGTCCACCCGCATGGCACGCTTGAAACCAACCCTTGCCGAATCGAGGACGATAAGCTCTACGGACCTGGCAGTTTTGATATGAAGGGAGGTGCTTTTTTAGCACTGACTGCCTTGGGAGAGTTTTCCAAACCAGGCTCCACCCATATACCAGTCGACTTTCTGCTCGTCCCCGACGAGGAAGTGGGTAGCCATGCTTCACGGCAACACATTGAAGCGTTTGCCAAGCGTGCGATCTACACCCTCGTTCCTGAGCCTGCCCGCCCGAATGGAGGACGCTGCGTCACAGGCCGTAAAGGAACCGGCATGCTCAAGCTCGTTGTCACGGGAAAACCTTCTCATGCCGGTATGGCCCACGAAAAAGGACGCAGTGCCATTCGCGAAATGGCCCATCAAATTCTTGCACTCGAATCTATGACAGACTATAGCCGTGGCATCACCTTCAGCGTGGGTACGATCAGCGGCGGCACCGTCACCAATACCGTCCCATCGCATTGCGAAGTAATGGTGGATTTCCGAATTCCAGACGAAGCCACAGGTCAAGAGGTCTTGGCACGTATGCAAGCGCTCAAACCCGTTGACCCTGATGTCACGCTCGATATTGATGTTGAGCTCAATCGTCCGGCGATGGTCAAATCTCCCGCTGCAGACAAACTGCTCGAGACACTCAAACCCTTTGCAAACGCGGCCGGCTTTGTGCTCGAGGAAGCACCCGTTTCAGGCGGCGGAAGTGACGCCAACTTTACCGCTGCAATTGGTTGCCCGTCTATTGATGGACTCGGTGCCGAAGGCGATGGTGCGCACACGTTGCGCGAACATATTTTTGTTTCAACTCTGCCAAGGCGATTGCAGTTTTGGCGTAACACACTCGCCAATCTGAAGTCATAACATTTGACTTAAGTTTTCTTGTTCAACATCGCCTTGAGCATCTCAAGGCGATTTTTGGGGCTCATCGTATCGGGTTGTAATTGAAGCGAAGCCGCTGATAACCCCATCTCTTCGATAAAACGCGAAGGCTCACGCACCAAGTCTTCACGCGCACGACGACGTTTTTGACACCAACTCAAATGCAAACTCCGCTGAGCGCGGGTAATGCCTACATACATCAGACGCCGCTCCTCTTGAATCCTCGACACCAGCGCATCAGCCGCCTTGGCAGGATCAACATCTTCCTCATCACGACCCATGTGTGGCAACAATCCTTCCTCTACACCAAGTAGGTATACGTGCGGATATTCCAAGCCCTTAGAAGCGTGGAGCGTTGAAAGCTTGACAGCATCCGGCTCGTCTTCTTCGTTACGCTCAAGCATCGTCACAAGTGCCACATGCTGCACCAGATCAATCAAGCCCATGCTGTCCGCTTCCGCTTTACGCTTGAGCCAGCCTGTGAGCTCCAGCACATTTTGCCAGCGTGACTGCGCAGGCTTTTCATCCAAAATATCGTAAAGATAACGCTCGTATTGGATCGCGCTCAACAAGTCATCCAAAATGACATCCGCAGGCTCGGCCGCATGCACAGTCTGACCAGAGTCAACACGACCGGCACGATACTGAATACGGCCAATGAACTCTCCAAACATTCGGAGAGGCTCAAGTTGTCTCGCATTCAGCCGAGGCTCGATACCTTGTTCAAACAAAGCTGCAAATAATGAGATTTGTCGTTCACCGGCATACTGTCCAAGAGTCTGTAACGTAGCCTGTCCAATCCCTCGTTTAGGCGTGGTGGCTGCACGAATAAAAGCTGGGTCATCATCTTCGTTGGCGATCAGCCGCAAATACGCCAGCACATCTCTGACTTCTGCTTTATCAAAAAAACTCTGTCCGCCTGAAATCGTATAAGGAATATGCAAATTGCGCATGGCTTGTTCAACGATTCGCGACTGATGATTACCGCGATATAAAATCGCAAAATCTTTCCATGTCGCTTGTTTTTCAAACCGTGCGGCAGAGATTTTCATCGCGACGTTTTCAGCCTCCACCTCGTCGCTCGCCATCGCGGTCACGCTAATGGCATCACCCATGCCGTGCTCGGACCATAATTTCTTTTCAAAAAGTTTTGGATTTTTGGCAATGACATGATTGGCTGCAGCAAGAATACTTTGGCTCGAGCGATAGTTTTGTTCGAGCTTGACCAACTTAATCTGCGGGTAATCCGTCGTGAGTTTGGCGAGGTTTTCAATCGTCGCACCGCGCCAAGCGTAGATTGCCTGATCGTCATCGCCGACTGCGGTAAACATCGCACGCGCCCCCGTCAGCCACTGCACTAAACGGTACTGACACACGTTGGTGTCCTGGTACTCGTCCACCAAAAGATAGCGTACCTTTTTCTGCCACTTTTCACGTGCCTCGACACTACGCTCAAAAATCTGCGCAGGGATCGCAATCAGGTCATCAAAATCCACGGCCTGATAGGCCGCCAGCGTAGCGTTATAGCTTCTATATACGCGTGCGGCTTCAATTTCACTTGGTGTGGCAGCAATGTTAGCCGCGGCGTCCGGGTCCAACATCGCATTTTTCCACAGAGAAATCGTCTGCTGAACGGAGCGTAACCGCCCTCGATCGGTGGTTGCTAGTAGATCCTGAATAATCGCAAGCGCATCATCAGAATCAAAAATTGAAAATCGAGGCTTGAGTCCCGCATGGTGCGCCTCTTCGCGCAAAATCTTGACGCCGAGCGAATGAAACGTACTGATCGTGAGGCCTTTTGCAATAGAGGGGTCCACGAGTCGTTTGACACGATCCTCCATCTCGCGCGCCGCCTTATTGGTGAAAGTCAGTGCCAGTACGTTACGCGCAGGATAACCACAGTCGCAGAGCAAATAAGCGATTTTCTGAGTGATCACACGGGTCTTACCTGAGCCCGCACCTGCCAGCACGAGACAAGGGCCATCGAGGTAGAGCACTGCTTCGCGCTGGACAGTATTTAGACCGTCAGTAAAAGACGTTGACATGGGGACCAATCAGATTTCGAGCGGATCAACTTCAAGCTGCCATCGTACTCGACGCAGATCGGGATGGTCTTGTAGAGCGACGAGCCAGTTTTTCAAGAGCGACTGCAGCGCTGGGCGATGCGTCGCCTCTACGAGTAACTGTGCACGACACATATTATCGACCCGCACGATCCTCAACGGCACAGGGTCATACAACATAATCACATTTTCAATTTGCTGCGACTCAAGTAATGCTTGTGCGGCCTCGCGAGCAGCATGCAAAAAGCCAAGTGCCACGTTGAGTTCACGCGCCTCGGCACTGAGTAGCGCCTGATGTGAAAACGGCGGTAGTGTTGCGGCTTGACGTTCGCTCATGGTGTGACGCGCAAAGCCTGAGTAGTCATGCTTAAGTAAGGCTTGATAGACCGCCTGCTCGGGATAACCCGTCTGCACAATCACTTCACCATGTCCGGTATGACGCCCTGCACGACCAGCTACCTGCATCAATTGTGCAAAAAGTCTTTCTGGTGCACGGAAGTCCTGCGAGAACAACATCGCATCCGCATTCAACACACCTACTAAACCGAGGTTGGCAAAATCATGCCCCTTAGCCACCATCTGTGTGCCCACCAAAATATCGACCTCGCCTGCATGCACGCTCGCAAACAATGCCTGCGCACTGCCCTTTTTTCGCGTACTGTCCGCATCAATGCGCGCCACCCGTGCCTCAGGAAACAACAAGCCCAGATGCTCTTCGATTCTCTGCGTGCCTCGACCGATAGGCTGCATATCCTGATCACCACAGTCCGGGCAGGACTGTGGAACACGTTGCTGGTACCCGCAATGATGACAGTGCAGCTGATGACGCCCCGGTGTCATGCGATGCAAGACGGTAAATGTCGTACACCTTGGACATTGACTGACCCATCCACACGACGTGCAATGCAATGCAGGTGCATAACCCCTACGATTCAAAAAAATCAGCACCTGCTCTCGATTGGCGAGACGCGCACGCATCGCATCGAGCAATTGCACGGACATACCGTGTTCCATTTTGAGGCGTCGCGTATCTACCAGTCGCACCGAAGGCAAAGTCACGTCGCGTGCACGGCTAGGCAGATCCAATCTTTTATAGTTTCCTTTTTCAGCATGCACCCAACTTTCTAGCGACGGTGTTGCAGAACCCAACACGATGGGAATCCCCAAATCATGCCCGCGCCAGACCGCTAAATCACGCGCTGAATACCGCAAACCATCTTGCTGTTTGTATGACGGGTCATGCTCCTCGTCCACCACAATCAAACCAACATCGTCTAGCGGTGCAAAAATTGACAATCGGGTGCCCAACACAACTTTGGCTTCACCGCGTTGTACACGTAACCACGCCCTTAACCGCTCTCCATCGGAAAGTGCGCTATGGAGGACCGCAACGCCCCCAATGCCCGCAACAGGCTCAAGACGCGCACGCAGGGATTGTTCAAACTGTGGCGTGAGATTGATTTCAGGGACCAGCATGAGTACACGCTTGCCACGCGCCAAAGTTTGGGCGGCGGCATGCAAATACACCTCCGTCTTGCCACTACCTGTGACCCCATACAAAAGAAATGTTTGGAAACTTTCTGCAGCCGATATGGCGTCGACTGCGTGTTGCTGTGCCTCATTTAGGGATGGAGCTTCAGTGATTTCCGTTGGCTTAATTTTTAGTACACGCCGCTGGTCTAAGCGCGCCACAGGTCCTCCAGCGGAGCGTTTACCTTGATAGGCGCTGAGGCTTCTCAATGCGACCGGCAAAGCAGGCATGACCACCTCGCCAAGCGGTCGCTGATAATAATCAGCTGCAAACTTAGTAAATCTGAGCCAACTCGTTGACAGTGGTGCAATGTCTTTGAGAACTGTCTCTACAGCCTTGACCAAACTCGGGTCACAACCAGGCTCCGACGGCAACTCAACCACCAGCCCAATCATTTTGCGTCGCCCAAACGAAACAATGACTCGGTCACCGACCAAGACCTCCTGAGCACATCGATAGTCAAAAGGCCCATCTAGAGGAACATCGAGCGCCACACGGACCCAGACCTCAAGTGAGGTCGTAGAGTCCAACGGAAAATGACGCGAATCTGACATGTACTTAATGTGATTTCTTGAATTTCGGGCTAAAAGACTGACACAGCATAGCTTCAAAAAATTGAGGCCTGAGCTTGTGGATAACTTTGGGGAAAACCATTGAGCTGTTGCATATCAAGTAGACTATAAATACTAAAGAAAACCTCTTTATAACAATTCATAACGAACTTTTTCTTTATAAATCATAAAGTTAAAAGATCATCATAGAATTGACTTTCTAAAATTAGGGGTTTTCCCATGATATTTATTTCTGTGCACAACTGCATCAATTTAGTGCAGGATTACAGCTCTTTTTCTTTTAAAAGCCGCATGAATACTCACTTTTCGGTACGCAACTCATGTAACTTGGGGCTGTACGCTCTAACCTCATCGACTAACACCCCAACGGACTCTGGCGGGGTGAATTGTGAGATACCGTGACCAAGATTAAAAACATGCCCGCCAGTACCCACTGATCCAAAATTATCTAACACTCGCCTTACCTCTTGGCGAATTGCCGGTTCACCACCAAACAGCGCAATCGGATCAAGATTTCCTTGAAATGCGACAGAGTCTGATACGCGTCTACGCGCGGCAGCAAGATCTACCGTCCAGTCCAGCCCCACAGCATCTGCACCGCAGGCAGCAATAGACTCTAGCCACTGACCACCGCCCTTAGTAAAGACGATGACCGGAACCTTACGCCCCTCATTTTCGCGCTTGAGCGCGCTCACGACCTGCTTGGTGTAGTGCAGTGAAAACTGTTGAAACAAGCCATCTGCCAAGACACCGCCCCAACTGTCAAAAATCATGACTGCTTGTGCGCCTGCATCAATCTGAGCATTCAGGTACTGAGCCGTAGTCTCTGCGTTGATCTTTAATATCCGATGTAACAAATCTGGCCGTGCATACAACATACTTTTGATCAGGCGGTAATCATCACTACCCTTGCCCTCAACCATATAACAGGCGACCGTAAAAGGGCTTCCCGCAAAACCAATCAGTGGAACTCTGCCATCTAATTGACGACGAATCACACGAACGGCATCAAATACATACTGAAGCTTCGACATGTCTGGCACAGCCAGCTTAGCCACATCCTGTTCATCGCGAATAGGATGAGCAAACCGCGGCCCCTCACCTTGAGCAAAGGAAAGTCCTAAACCCATCGCATCAGGAACCGTCAAAATATCTGAAAATAAAATTGCGGCATCTAGCTCAAAACGATCAAGCGGTTGAAGGGTGACCTCTGCGGCATAATCTGGATTCTGAGCAAGTCCCATAAAAGAACCTGCGCGCGCACGCGTTGCGTTGTACTCGGGTAAGTATCGGCCAGCCTGACGCATCAACCATGTCGGGGTGTATGGGACAGGTTGGCGCATCAGCGCACGCAACAATAAGTCGTTCTTTAATGGGGCAACTGACACACAATTCCTTTGTTCGAGCGATGCAGCCACACAAATGGGCACGCAGTCATTGACGTTGCCATCATTTTACCCTTGCTGCACATCGGATCACCAATGCTTGCCCATTGAGGGGCGAAATCCCTCAGCCTCAATTTCATACTTTTGCATCAAAGCCCAAAAAGCTCTTCGATGTTTACCCGAATAGCTCGCAGCGCTCGCAATATTTCCTTTATTTTTTTGGAGCGCGTCGATGATGTATCCGCGTTCTAAATCTTCTACCATTTTCGCTTTGATGGCCTTTAGATGGCCTCTGAATACTCTTTTATTTGAGTCTGAATGATTCCCCGGCAAGGTCTCAGAAAGAGTTGAATCAAAGCTTGTGATGGCACTGCCTGTCTCTAATTCAAGCGTCTCACTTGCACCCTTGTCTGTGCCTGGCGCAGGTGGCAGGAGCCCAGCCAACACATTGTCTATCTGCTCTTCAAGCGGAATTGATTTGGCAATTCTTTTAGATTTTGTTAACTCTAACCACTTATTCAGGCTTGCTTCATTCATTCTGGGTAAAGCACCCCTCGCGATCGCAATCGATTGACCATAGTTTAGTGAAGGCTCTCGTAAGCTTCCTGGGCGCGGGACAGCAGTGACCGTGTTTAACAGTCTGGCGCGAAATTCTTCGGGACATACTGGCACGCGCACGAAGTCTGTCACACCCATCTCGAGCAGGTCCTGAGTGGCAGCAGAACGCATGTCCTTAAAAATCCCAAGCAAAGGGGTGAAAGGACCTCGTGGGATCGCTGCAAGAGCCTGGCGCGTCCATGCAATGGTTTCCATTGAAACGGGTAGCAGCACAACGTCATACCGCCTTAGTCCAATGCTTGCCTGAGCCAGCGTCTCAACGGGCAAGCTGACGCGTGAGTCTTGATCAAATTCTTGACAGAGTTCCAGATCATGGCCGGCTTCCCACTCTAAATTATGAATTTTCACTCGGTTGAGAGCAGGCTCTATTGATTTAAGAACCTTGGGCATCCATGCCTGATGGGCCGAGAGGATGAGAACGGCACAATCTATTTGCTGACGCATGACATTTCGCTCCAGTAAAAACCTCTGAGAGTAGAGATTTAGAGCGATATGAGATATTCGGAATCAACACATTCGTAGATATACCTTCTGCTATCTTGATTCAGTTTTAACGCTTAATCATGCGGCATTTGACAAAAAAACACGCCTAAAAGGCGTGTTTTAAAGTGCAAGGCATTGAGTAGATTACTGCTTGTTCGTGAGTTCACGAATACGGCGTGCAGCATTTGCTTGGGCAGCCAACATATCAAGCTCTGCCTGCATCACGTCCATGCTTGCCTTGTCTTTTGCATTAGCAAGCGCTTCTTGTGCCGCCAAACGCGCCGCTTCGGCTTTTTCGGCATCCAAATCACCGCCACGGATGGCGGTATCTGACAGCACAGTGACATGACCAGGCTGAATTTCAAGAATTCCACCTGCCACGAAGATTGACTCTTCTGAGTCGTCTTCGAGAACGATACGCACCAGTCCAGGACGAATGCGTGAAATCAGAGGCGTGTGGCCGGGCAAAATACCCAACTCACCCGACTCACCAGGCAGAACTACAAACTTTGCGACACCAGAATACAGAGACTTTTCTGCACTGACGACGTCAACTTTGACGGTAGCCATGACGGATCCTTATTGGAGTTTCTTGGCTTTTTCGAAGGCTTCGTCGATCCCACCCACCATATAAAACGCTTGCTCAGGCAATGAATCGCATTCGCCTTCAACAATCATCTTAAAGCCACGCAGTGTTTCCGACAAAGGAACGTATTTGCCGGGCGAGCCAGTAAACACTTCAGCAACGTGGAATGGCTGTGACAAGAAACGCTGAATCTTACGTGCGCGGGCAACAGCCTGCTTATCCTCTGGAGACAATTCATCCATACCCAAAATCGCGATAATGTCACGCAATTCTTTGTAGCGCTGGAGCGTCTGCTGAACACCACGGGCAACGTTATAGTGCTCTTCGCCCACGACGTTAGGGTCAAGCTGACGGCTGGTCGAGTCAAGTGGATCAACCGCTGGATAAATACCAAGCGAAGCGATGTCACGCGACAACACAACGGTCGAATCCAAGTGCTGGAACGTTGTGGCGGGCGATGGATCGGTCAAGTCATCGGCAGGCACGTAAACGGCTTGAATCGAAGTAATCGAACCAGTCTTTGTAGAAGTAATACGCTCTTGGAGCACACCCATTTCTTCGGCAAGCGTAGGCTGGTAACCCACAGCAGAAGGCATACGACCCAACAGAGCGGACACTTCCGTTCCGGCCAAGGTGTAGCGATAAATGTTGTCCACAAAGAACAAGATGTCACGGCCTTCGTCACGGAATTTTTCAGCCATTGTCAGGCCAGTCAATGCCACACGCAGACGGTTACCTGGAGGCTCGTTCATCTGACCGAACACCATGGCAACTTTATCCAACACATTGGACTCTTCCATCTCATGATAGAAGTCGTTACCTTCACGTGTACGCTCGCCCACTCCAGCAAACACGGACAAGCCGCTGTGTTGCTTAGCGATGTTATTGATGAGTTCCATCATGTTGACGGTCTTGCCTACACCGGCACCACCGAACAGACCGACCTTACCGCCTTTGGCGAAAGGACACACCAAGTCAATCACCTTGATGCCTGTCTCAAGCAACTCAACCGAAGGTGAGAGCTCGTCAAATTTTGGGGCTGGCTGGTGAATCGCACGCAATTCTGTACTGGCGATTGGGCCCGCATCATCAATCGGGCGACCCAACACGTCCATAATACGACCGAGGGTACCCGTACCAACTGGCACGGAAATAGGTGCGCCAGTCTTAGCGACAGCCATACCGCGACGCAATCCGTCACTTGAACCCAGCGCAATGGTACGGACAACGCCGTCACCAAGTTGCTGCTGGACTTCAAAGGTCAAGCCTTTTTCAGCAAATGCCGAAGTGTCATCCGCTAGGGTGAGTGCCTCATAAATATGGGGCATGTTGTCGCGGGGAAACTGAATATCCACCACTGCGCCGATGCACTGAACGATGGTTCCGTTGCTCATGTCTGATCCTTGCTTGATAAAGTCTGATGGGATACCGGTAGGCAATCTAAAATTAGACGGCCGCGGCGCCCCCCACGATTTCCGAAATTTCTTTAGTGATCGCTGCTTGGCGCGTCTTGTTATAGACGAGTTGCAAGTCACCGATCACCTTCTTAGCATTGTCCGAAGCTGCCTTCATGGCAACCATACGGGCAGACTGCTCTGATGCCATACTTTCTGCTACGCACTGAAATACTAGACCTTCGACGTAACGCTGCAACAAATCGTCAATCACAGTCTGCGCATCTGGCTCATACAAGTAGTCCCAACCATGATCAGCCGTAATGGCTTCGCCATCATGACTGGTTGCCGTTGAGGCATGGTAAGGATCAACCAATTTGCCAGGCAAAGGCAAGAGACGAGTGAAAGTTGGCTCTTGCTTCATTGTGTTGACGAATCGATTAGTCGCGATATAAACCGCATCGATGCGGCCAGCAAGAAAATCATCTAGCTGAACTTTAATCGCACCGATCAAACGATCAAGCTCAGGCTGATCGCCCAAACCGATTTCCTGTGAAACAACATCAGCACCGATACGCGTCAACACTCCCAAGCCTTTGTTACCAAGAGCTGTGTATTGAGTGCGAACGTTTTTACCATTGAATTCACGCATACGGCTTAACACCAAGCGCATGATGTTAGTGTTCAAGCCACCGCACAAACCTTTGTCGGTTGAAACCACCACAATACCAACCGCTTTCAGGTCGCTGCGTTCGACTAAGTACGGATGTGTGTACTCGGGATTCGCTTCCATCAGGTGGCTAGCAATGTCATACACTTTCGTGGCGTATGGACGACCAGCACGCATCCTCTCCTGCGCTTTGCGCATTTTGGAGGCGGCTACCATTTCCATCGCCTTGGTGATCTTGCGCGTGTTTTGCACGCTCTTGATCTTTGTTCGAATTTCCTTGATTCCTGCCATCTCGCTTCCTGTGTCAGACCTGTCGTTCAGGTTTCAGACCATCTGCTTTGCACACAACCTAACAATGAAGTTGGGTCGGGGCTATAGCGGGTTACTTAGTAGGTACCGTTCTTTTTGAAGTCGGCCAATGCGGCAACCAACTCTGCCTCATCATCCTTCGACAATTCTTTGGTGCTTTCGATCCGCTCGATCATCGCAGCGTTTTTCACCTTGAGGTAGTCTTTAATACCTTTCTCAAAGGGCAATACGCTAGATACTTCGACGTCGTCCAAATATCCGTTATTTACAGCAAACAGAATCACACCCAGCTCCCAAACTTGCAGCGGCTGATACTGAGGCTGTTTGAGCAATTCAACCACGCGCTTGCCGCGCTCGAGTTGACGACGCGTTGCATCATCTAGGTCAGAGGCAAACTGGGCAAACGCTGCGAGTTCTCGATACTGAGCCAAGTCAGTACGAATACCACCGGAGAGCTTCTTGATAATCTTGGTCTGCGCTGCACCACCCACTCGCGACACCGAAATACCGGCGTTAATTGCAGGGCGCACACCTGCGTTGAACAAGTCTGTCTCAAGGAAGATTTGACCGTCAGTAATCGAAATCACGTTGGTTGGAACAAAGGCGGAAACGTCACCAGCCTGTGTTTCAATAATTGGCAAGGCAGTCAGTGAGCCTGTCTTCCCTGTTACAGCGCCATTTGTGAACTTTTCGACATAAGCTTCATTGACGCGTGCTGCGCGCTCAAGCAAACGTGAGTGGAGGTAAAACACGTCACCAGGGTATGCTTCACGACCTGGAGGACGACGCAGAAGCAATGAAACCTGACGGTAGGCAATCGCTTGCTTGGTCAAATCATCATAAACAATCAAAGCGTCTTCGCCACGATCGCGGAAGTATTCGCCCATCGTGCAACCAGAATACGCTGACAAGTACTGCATTGCAGCGGAGTCAGAAGCTGTAGCGGCCACAATAATGGTGTAGTCAAGCGCACCAAACTCTTCGAGTTTGCGCAGCACGTTGTTCACTGTCGAAGCCTTTTGACCAATCGCAACATAAACGCACTTTACGCCCTTGCCTCTCTGGTTAATGATGGCGTCAACCGCGACAGCAGTCTTACCTGTCTGACGGTCACCAATGATCAACTCGCGCTGGCCACGACCGATTGGAACCATAGAGTCAATAGATTTTAAGCCAGTCTGCATTGGCTGAGAAACAGACTTACGTGCAATCACGCCTGGCGCCACTTTTTCAATAACGTCTGTTTCTTTGGCATTAATTGGGCCTTTGCCGTCGATCGGCACGCCCAAAGCGTTCACAACACGACCCAACAGCTCTGGACCAACCGGCACTTCGAGAATGCGACCAGTCGCCTTGACTGCGTCACCTTCGGAAACACCTGTGTAATCACCCAAAATAACAGCGCCAACAGAATCACGCTCTAAGTTGAGCGCAAGACCAAAAACGTTATTGGGGAACTCAAGCATTTCTCCCTGCATCACGTCTGACAGACCATGAATGCGGGTGATGCCGTCGGTCACGGAAACGACCGTGCCTTGTGTACGAATATCGGACGATGTGCCCAGACCTTCGATACGGCTCTTGAGTAGTTCGCTAATCTCTGACGGATTGAGTTGCATGTTCAGACTCCTGAAATCTTTAGAGCGGATTAAACCGCCATCGTGACGCGCATGCGGACTAACTGCGCTTGCACGGATGTATCGAGTACGTGGTCACCCACTTGAACACGCACGCCGCCAATCAGGGAGGCATCAACGTTCACGTGGGGCTTGAGCTTGAGACCAAATTTTGGCTCAAGCAGTTTAATTAAATCTGAGACCTGCTGTTCGGTCATTGGAAAAGCGCTTGTGATGTCAGCTTGCGCGACACCCTCAGCTTGATCTCGCAAAGCATGAAACTGCTCGGCAATTTGACCTAGCAATGACAACCGATCGTTTGCAACTAGCAACGTTATAAAGTTTTGCAAAGCCGCTGTAGGAGCTGGCTTGACCAAGCTCAAAAATACGCTCGAACGCTGAGCGTCTTCGAGACGCGGGTCGGCCATTGCGACACGCACGTCTTCGACCGCTGCGATGTCAGCAAGTTGCTGGACCTGTTCGGCCCATGCGGCCAAACCTGCAGCGTCTTGACGCGCTACGGCAAAGATTGCCTCAGCGTAAGGACGAGCAACGGTTGAAAGTTCTGCCATGTAGACCCCGGATATTAAAGCTGTGCCTTAAGTTGCGTGAGCAACTCGGCATGGGCACGCGCATCGACTTCACGCTTCAAAATCTGCTCAGCACCTTTGACCGCGAGATTTGCAACGTCGTCACGCAGTGCATCACGCGCACGCTGCACTTCTTGAGCGGCGTCTTGTTTTGCCTGCGCGAGAATTCGCGCGCGTTCGCTTTCAGCTTCGGCACGGGCTTGCTCAATAATTTGGGCGCCCTGCTTTTCAGCATCAATCATTCGGGTGTGCAGCTCAGCTTTCGCAGATGCCTCGATCGAACCAATACGCGCCTGAGCCTGGGCGAGGTCTGTCTTGCCTTTTTCGGCAGCAGCCAAGCCTTCAGCGATTTTTTGGCGTCGCTCGTCGATAGCCTTTGTCAGAGGAGGCCACACGAATTTCATCGTGACCCAACCTAAGACAAAGAACACGATCATCTGGAAAAAGATCGTCGCGTTCAGATTCACGGTCGTTTCCCTATTACATCTTATGCCCTTCAGGCGAATTGCCTGGAAGGGCTGAATCAATAAGCCAAAGGTGAAAACATCAACCTTTAGCACGTGCACTCATTCACTCACCCAAAAGGCCTGTGATTATCCTATCGGTTAGACGAAAGGATTTGCGAAAGCGAACAACATGGCGATACCCACACCAATCAAAAACGCGGCATCAATCAGACCAGCCAGCAAAAACATCTTAGTTTGCAGAGCATTCATCAGCTCAGGCTGACGTGCTGAAGCTTCAAGGTACTTGCCACCCATCATGCCAATACCCACGCAG
This sequence comes from uncultured Burkholderiaceae bacterium, assembly GCA_963926265.1. Taxonomy (GTDB): domain Bacteria; phylum Pseudomonadota; class Gammaproteobacteria; order Burkholderiales; family Burkholderiaceae_B; genus Zwartia. Next base: position 4,626 of record CAWUWN010000066.1, on the reverse strand, counting down.
GCACCAAAAGCACCCAAGCCTATAATTAAACCGCAAGCGAGAGCTACGAAAGCGACGTTAGTCATGAAAACTCCTTAATTAGTATCTATGTATCAAAAATTAAAAATGTCAAAATTCAAACTACAAAACCGCCAAGTAAAAACTATCAAGCTGCGCACTTGACGAAACACTCACTACTCTTTTAGTGGCCTTCGTGAGCTTGTCCGATGTAAACCAAGGTCAACATCATGAAAATAAACGCCTGCAGCAACACAATCAGAATATGGAAAATCGCCCAAATCGAGCCAGCCAAAATATGAGCTATCCCTAAGCTCATGCTCATGGAATTAAAGCCTGTCCAAGCACCACCCAACAGAGCGATCAACATGAATACCAGTTCACCGGCAAACATATTGCCGAATAGTCGCATACCAAGTGACACCGATTTCGCTGCATACTCCACAAGATTGAGGAAGAGGTTGGCTGGAGCCAAAAGTACCGCAGCAAAACCGTGTGCATGGAAAGGGGCAGTAAACAACTCTTTAACGAAACCTACAGGCGTTTTGATTTTGAGACCGTAGTACAACATCAACAGCAATACACCCATAGACATACCCATCGGTACGTTTAGGTCAGCAGTTGGTAGAATGCGATGATAATGGAGGGGATCCGTGATGTTTATGCCAATACCCATCAAATGAAACACGTAGTGGGCAAGATCCACAGGGATCAAGTCCAGGGCATTCATCAGCACAATCCACATAAAAACTGTCATAGCTAATGGTGCAACTAACCTGCGAGTTTCTTCACTAGGAATAATGCTACGGGCCTGCTGGTCGACCATATCCACCAGCATTTCAATAAAACCCTGAAAGCGCCCAGGAACACCTGAGGTCGCCTTTCTAGCTGCAAACCACATTAAACCTACCGCAGTTAAACCCATCAAGAACGACCAAAACATTGAATCGAAGTTGATCACACTAAAGTGGGCGATTGCGGTTTGCTTTTCGCCAAGACTATTGAAGTGCACCAAGTGGTGCTGAATATATGCGGCCTGGGGTGATACGTCAGCTGCAGCAGCCATGAGGGTTCTCTAAAAAATTCGTCAAACTAGCCGTTTGTTGGGCGCGTCACCGCACGCTTTCCTAACATCAGCACCAAAATATAGCCTTTGAGCGCAGCGATCAAGCCAGCGATGACAGCCAGCCACACCACGCGCTCAGCACCTACATGAGCTAACAACCACAACAATCCGACAGCAGCGCATACCTTGATGAACTCACCCACTAAAAATAAGAGGGCACTTGATCCACCAGGACGAAATGTCGCTAAAAAAAGTCGCATTGCAAATAAAGAATTAGGGATTAAGTAAGCACCAGAACCAGCTAAAGCTGACCACCCCGCATCAATACCGCCAACCAGCCAAGCAAACAATGCAACAACTATTGCTGAAAGTGCTTGAGCAAAAACGACCCGCTTCAGATCTTTTCGAGCACGCGCATCAATCAAAACCAAATCTGCTTCGGTTAAAACAACCGAATTAACCTGCATTGGTTTTACTTGCTTTTGCATTTTTTTTGCCGCTGAGTCAGCCATAAAAAAATTTATACTTTCCGGCAAACCCAACGATTATAACTGTTTTTTATAGGTGGTGCAATCCACAATCTTGACATCCACAATCTTGGCACAATCTTGGCATCCATAAGCTTGACCCTTTTTTAATAAATATGCTGGTTAATGACTGCTCTTGCCAAAACAAAGGGGGTCACCACCCAGCTGATAAAAAGCTACTTATTTTTAAAACTGGGTTTGCGTTTCTCCACAAAAGCGGCCATCCCTTCTTTTTGGTCTTCTGTCGCAAAGCACGCATGAAAAACGCGACGCTCAAACAAAATTCCCTCGTGCAACGAGGACTCAAAGGCACGATTGACGGACTCTTTTGCCATAATGGCGATGGGAATTGACATGCCAGCGATCACTGTTGCAGTCTCGATGGCCTCATCTAAAAGACGCTCTGCGGGAATGACACGAGAGACGAGGCCAGCACGCTCGGCTTCTGAGGCATCCATCATGCGCCCGGTCAAGACCATCTCCATTGCTTTTGCCTTGCCGACAGCCCTCGGTAATCGCTGAGTCCCACCTGCCCCAGGAATGACACCCAGTTTGATCTCTGGCTGTCCGAATTTTGCCGAGTCACCCGCCAAAATAAAGTCGCACATCATCGCAAGCTCACAACCGCCGCCCAGGGCGTAGCCTGCTACAGCCGCAATGACAGGCTTGCGGATTGAGCGCAATGTTTCCCAGTTGCGGGTGATGTATTCGCTGCGATAAACATCCATATAGGACCAATCTTTCATGGCACCAATATCTGCACCTGCGGCAAATGCTTTTTCACTTCCAGTAATGACAATGCAACCAATCTCATCATTTGCATCAAACGCCAACAAAGCAGCGCCAAGCTGATCCATCAGCTGATCGTTCAGCGCATTTAATGCTTTGGGGCGGTTTAAGGTCAGGAGGCCCACTCGGCCCCGCGTTTCAACCAGCACAAAACTTTCGCTCATGATGTCTTCCTGAAAATGTGAAATAAGATAGAGGTTATGAACCGTAAACTTAAAAGCAAGCCTCTACTTTACAGCCTAGAACCCGTGGATTTGTCCGGACATCGCCTACGCGCGACTCTGCGTATTGCAGAGCCGGACCCCAAAGGGCAAATAATCTCCCTGCCAGCCTGGATCCCAGGCAGCTACCTGATCCGCGACTTTTCACGCCATATCGAGCACATCTCAGCAAAGTCAGGCTATCAAGAAATCGCCATTACCAAGTTAGATAACCATCGTTGGCGTATTGCGCCCTGCCAAGCCCCTGTCACCATCACAGCAGTGATCTACGCATGGGATTTATCCGTGCGAGGCGCCCATGTCGACGAAACACATTGTTTTTTCAATGGCACAAGCGTCTTTTTTCAGGTGCATGGCCAGGAAGATCATCCCTGCCGTGTGTCGCTATTACCGCCCCCAGGCCCTGCACGCTGGAATGTTTTTACGAGCCTGCCCCCGGACGCACGCGCCAACGCAAAAAATTCGCGCAATGGTTTCGGAACATACCTTGCTGAAAATTATGATGCATTAATTGACCATCCAGTGGAAATGGGTACGCCAGACGTCATTACATTTAATGCCTGCGGCGCAAAACACGAAATGGTGTTTACCGGCCTGATTCCAAACATTGATCTCAAACGCATCGCGCAGGACGTTAAAAAAATCTGCGAAGCGCAGATCCGTTTCTTTGAGCCTGAAACAGCGCAAGTACCGTTTCTCGATAGCGCAAACAAATACGTGTTTATGACTATGGTGACGGGGGACGCTTATGGCGGCTTGGAGCATCGTGCCTCCACAGCCCTGATGGCTTCGCGCAAAGACTTGCCCACACTTGGACATGACAAAGCGCCCGAGGGGTATCAAACCTTTTTAGGTCTGGTCAGTCATGAGTACTTCCACACGTGGAATGTCAAACGCATCAAACCTGCCGCCTTTGCGCCCTACAGGCTTGCTGCTGAAAGTCACACGCGCTTGCTCTGGATTTTTGAGGGATTCACGTCTTATTACGATGATTTATTTTTGCTAAGAAGTAACGTGATTGATCGTCCAACTTACCTCAAGACATTAGGAAAACAAATCTCCTCTGTCATGAACATGCCCGGACGCCACAAACAGTCGGTCGCAGAAAGCTCTTTTGATGCGTGGACGCGTTATTACAAGCAAGATGAAAACGCAGCAAATGCCATCATTAGCTACTACACAAAGGGTTCACTGGTCGCACTGGCTCTCGACCTCACGATTCGACAAGCAACGGCACAACAGCATAGCCTCGATGATGTGATGCGCTTGCTGTGGGAGCGTTATGGTCGTGACTTTTACCAAGGCAATCCCATCGGACTGTCAGAGAAAGGCTTTCCACAACTCGTGCGAGAAGCGACCGGTGTCGATGTCTCGCACGAGATTCAGCGCTGGGCCTATGGACACGAAGATCTGCCGCTCAAACAACTGTTAGCGGGGCAGGGCCTAAATCTGGAATGGAAGTCTGGAAACACTCGGCCTTCGTTAGATATTCGCACGCGCAAACAGGGTGAGCACCTGGTGATTGCAGCCGCGCTTGAAGGCGGTGCCGCTCATACTGCGGGCCTTTCAGCCCATGACCTCCTGGTCGCAGTAGATGGCGTCCGTGTGGACTCTGGATCTAATTCCTTGGATGCAATTCTGACACGCTACCAGCCAGATCAAACAATCACGGTGCATGTTTTTAGACGTGATGAATTGCGCTGCTTTGAGCTCACACTTTCCGCTCCCCCACTGACAGATTGCATCCTTCAGGACAGGCGCAAACAATGAACATTCGACCAGATACTGAAGATTTTTCTTCGATCCTTTTGAGTGGCGCGCCATTGCTAGATGTTCGAGCTCCTGTTGAGTATGCACAAGGCGCTTTTCCTGCTTCAGTCAATCTGCCCTTGATGAACGACGAAGAGCGTCACCTTGTCGGGTTGAAATACAAAAACGCGGGTCAAGACAAAGCAATCATTCTGGGCCATGAGCTTGTCTCAGGCGACACCAAAGCGCAACGCGTTGCACAATGGGTCAAGTTTGC
>CAWUWN010000065.1:0-19418 GCA_963926265.1 uncultured Burkholderiaceae bacterium | reverse complement strand
ATATAACAAAGATCATTGTTTGGCGTAGCCAAGCCCAGGTGGTAGCGCAAGGATCCGGCAAAAGGATCGCGATGGGGGTTCAGTTGCCCGCCAGGCGGCAACTCGGCAAACATGGCTGCTTTGACTGAGGGGATTTGGTTGAGCAAGGCCACAGTTTTGGGGCAAAGTGCGGCGGCTGAAGGGTGCTTGGCGTCATACCACTTCAGGTAAAAGCGTTTCCAGCCGTATTTGAAAAAAGAATTAAAACCAATGTCATTGTGTAACTCAGGGGCTTTGATTTCACGCAAACTGGCTAAATGCAGTGCTTCGTCTCGGATCGTTTCCCAATTATCTTCAAGCAGCTTGAGCTCAGGCATCGCACTAGTCGGGATGTAGGGTGTAGTTGGAACGCGGGAAGTGAGCACCATAAAGGTGTTGATCGGGGCCAGAATGATCGAGTGATCTAACAATTGTCGCCCCAGGGGGAGCCGGACACGGCCACGAAAGTGTGCAAAAAGCACAGCTCCGATCCAAACGGCCAAAACGATCCATTTCATGCTGAATTCCATCCTAAGGGGTTGTGAAGCAAGGGTGCTGCCCAGATACTCCATCCATCGCTCAGTGTAACTATATCTGACCCAACAATAGGTACAATCAACCTATGTCTGAAAGCGTTCGTCCTCAGCCCTTTGTCCATCTCCGAGTCCATTCCGAATTTTCGGTTGTGGATGGGACTGTGCGGATTCCAGATCTGATCAGTCGTGTTGCGCAGCTTGGTCAACCCTCAGTTGCTTTGACAGACTTGTCAAACCTCTTTGGTTTGATCAAGTTTTACAAAGAAGCCCGATCATCTGGCATCAAGCCCATTGCCGGTTGCGATGTGTGGCTGACCAATGACGATGATCGTGAGAAACCGCATCGTATTCTACTGCTCGTCGCCAGTCATAGCGGTTATTTAGCCTTATGCGAATTGTTGACCCGTGCTTGGCTCACGAATGCCCATCGTGGCAGGGCTGAGATGCGTCGAGATTGGCTACAAGGAGTGCAGGGCTTGATTGCTTTGTCAGGCGCTCGCGGCGGCGACGTCGGCCAGGCCTTAACGGCGGGTAACCTGGAGTTGGCGCGTTCTTGTGCCATGCAGTGGAAGGACATCTTTCCGGGTGCCTATTACATTGAGTTGCAGCGCACGGAGGCGGAGGCCGATCAGTCCTATTGCCGAGCAGCACTGGCCTTGGCTTCTGACTGTGGGTTGCCGGTGGTCGCGACTCATCCAGTGCAATTCTTGAATCCCGAGGATTTTCAGCCCCACGAGGCACGTGTTTGCATCTCTGAAGGCGAAATCCTCACTAATCCGAGACGTCCCCGTCATTTCACGCCTGACCAGTACCTCCTATCTACAGAGGCGATGCTAGAGCGTTTCAGCGACGTGCCTTCCGCCTTGGCGAATGCGGTCGCAATCGCTCAGCGATGCAACTTGACACTCGTACTTGGGCAGCCTCAGCTTCCCGATTTCCCGACCCCAGAGGGTATCTCTCTCGACGATTATCTGATTCAGCTCTCTGAGCTTGGCCTCGAAAAGAGAATGCTGCAGTTATTTCCTGATCCCGATTCCCGCGCAAGCGCGATGCCTCAATACTCAGCTCGTTTGGCGCTCGAGTGTCAGACCATCATCAATATGGGTTTCCCAGGGTACTTCTTGATTGTTCAGGACTTTATCAATTGGGGTAAAAATAATGGCGTGCCCGTCGGTCCTGGTCGTGGCTCTGGAGCGGGCTCACTCGTCGCGTATTCTTTAGGCATTACTGATTTAGATCCGATCCGTTATGACTTGCTTTTCGAGCGCTTTCTTAATCCTGAACGCGTCTCGATGCCCGACTTTGATATTGACTTCTGTCAGGATAATCGCGAGCGCGTGATTGAATACGTCAAGCAAAAATATGGCCGTGAGGCAGTCAGTCAGATCGCGACGTTTGGCACGTTGGGCGCTAAGGCCGTAGTGCGTGATGCGGGGCGAGTGCTAGATATGCCCTATATGCTTTGCGATGGTTTGTCCAAGCTCATCCCTCACAATCCGGCTGATCCGTGGACGCTTGATCGTGCCCTCAAAGATGAGCCCACGTTTAAAGCGCGTTACGAGACCGAAGAAGAAGTTCGGGCGCTTGTAGACTTGGCTCGCCCCCTCGAAGGTCTGACACGCAACGTTGGGATGCATGCAGGAGGTGTCTTGATTGCTCCGGGCAAACTGACTGACTTTTGCCCCCTTTACTGCCAGCCTGGTCAGGAAGGTAGTGCAGTTTCCCAATTTGATAAAGATGACGTCGAAGCTGCGGGTCTCGTCAAATTTGACTTTTTGGGCCTGCGTAACCTGACTATTTTGGATTGGGCTGTGCGCTTTGTGCGAGCTTTTAATCCGGCGATGCGTGATTTTGACATCATGTCGCTCTCGCTCGAGGATCCAGCCACATATCAAATTTTATGTGATGCCAACACAACAGCTGTTTTTCAGCTTGAGTCGCGTGGTATGAAGGAGTTGCTTAAAAAGCTACGCCCAAATACGTTCGAAGACATCGTGGCGGTGCTTGCCTTGTTTCGTCCCGGCCCCCTTGAATCTGGCATGGTGGATGACTTCGTCAATCGTAAACACGGCCGCGCCTCGGTAGACTATTTCCATACTGACCTTGAGCACACGCTTAAAAGCACTTACGGTGTGATTGTGTACCAAGAGCAAGTTATGTTGATTTCTCAAATCATCGGTGGTTACTCTCTGGGAGGCGCTGATCTATTGCGCCGCGCCATGGGTAAGAAAAAAGCCGAAGAAATGGCAGCCCATCGCGAGTTATTTGAAAAGGGTGCAGTCGAAAAGGGCTATGACGCCCAGCTGGCAGTCAAGCTCTTTGATCTGATGGAGCTGTTCGCAGGCTATGGCTTTAACAAATCGCACTCAGCAGCTTATGCGCTGATTGCCTACCAAACGGCTTGGCTCAAGGCGCATCATCCAGCCGAGTTTATGGCTGCGACACTGTCCTCCGATATGGATGACACCACCAAGGTTCAGACGTTCTGGAGAGACTGTCTGGTTAATAACATCACTGTATTGCCTCCTGATGTCAATGCCTCTGGCTACCGCTTTGAGCCAGTCTTGGACGAGCATTCTGCGGGTGGTCTGCCGCCACGAACGATTCGTTATGGCATGGGTGCGGTGAAAGGGACAGGCCAGGGGGCTGTCGAAGAAATATTGCGGGCTAGAGCGGACGGGCCGTTTGTCTCTTTGTTTGATTTCTGCCGTCGGATTGACCGACACTCTGTCAATCGTCGCAGCATTGAAGCCTTGATACGCGCAGGGGCCTTCGATCTGATCGAAGCCAATCGCGCCGCTTTGCTGGCCTCTCTGGGGACAGCTCTCGAAGCTGCTGAACAGGCCGCCCGAAGTGCCAATCAAGTCTCTTTGTTTGGCGATGATGGCGCGGGTGTTGTAGAGAGTGAGCTTGCGCAATGCGCCCCTTGGGACCTTCATACGCGTCTTTCTGAGGAAAAGCTTGCCCTAGGTTATTTTTTCAGTGGTCATTTATTTGACGCGTGGCGTACTGAGGTTCGCCATTTTGTGAGTAAGTCGCTCAATCGTCTCGAACCTTCGCGAGATTTACAGTGGGTGGCCGGAGTGATTGCCGGACTTAGAACCATGATGACGCGTCGTGGAAAAATGTTGTTCGTGGTCTTGGACGATGGCAGTGCACAAGTTGAAGTTTCGGTTTACGCTGAAATGATGGAGCAACACCGCAACCGTTTGCGTGAAGATCAGCTTCTGATTGTCCAGGCAAAAGTCACTAATGACGAATACTCGGGTGGGATGCGTGTCGTGGCTGAGCAGATTTACGATTTGCAACTTGCCCGTGAAGAGCGTGCCAAGGCGCTACGAATTCGACTCAATGGTAATGCCGACGCAGTGAGGCTGATGCGCATGCTCAAGCCGTTTCGTGCGGCGCCTGAAAATGGTATGCCTGGCACGCTTGTTGAAATCCAGTACGGAACTGACTCAGCCTCGTGCACGCTCAGGCTGGACGAATCATGGCGGGTGAGACTGTCCGAGAGCCTGGTTGAACAGTTAGTCGCTTGGACCTCCGCAGGGGATATAGAAGTTGCCTACAAGTAAAGAAAAGCCTATGCGCATCATCCACTCCGAGGCTGCGACTAGTTTTGGTGGTCAGGAGCACCGCATCTTTAAAGAAATGCTTGCCATGCGAGAGGCCGGCCATGATCTTGAGGCCATCTGCCAACCGCATGCGCAGCTTAAAGATCGGCTTGAGCAAGAGGGTTTTGTGGTCCACGCGATGAAGATGGATGGCAAGCTGAACGTTGTTCGTGCAATCGCCAACATTCGTGACATTTTGAAGCAGGGACACTTTGATGTTCTGAATACGCATAGTCGACGCGATACCATCATTGCGGCCACCGCTGGGCGTTTAGCCAAAACTCCTCTCATAGTGCGCTCGCGCCATCTGGCCAATCGAGTGACGTCTTTGCTTTCTTATACTTGGCTGCCGCACTGCGTCACAACAGACAGTGAGTTTGTTCGTCAGCAACTGATTGAAAAAGGCGTCTCGCCGGAGCGAGTTGAAACGATCTACACACCTGTTCATCCTTTATGTAAAGTTGAGCATTCGACTTTGCGTGAGGAGTTGAGCCTATCCTCTGAGGCCGTTATTGTGGGTTGTGTTGCTGTGATGCGCGCCAACAAAGGCCACTCTGAACTCATCCATGCGATGTTGCCGCTGTTTGCTCAACGTCCTAATTTGCATCTCGTTATTGTGGGTTCGGGCGAACCAACTTTACAAAATATTCGCCAACTCTTACATAGCTTGAATCTGCAGGAGCGTGTCCATTTGTTAGGTCGACGCGAAGACATCAATAATCTCATGGCTGGTTTTGATCTTTTTTGTTTAACGACGAGGCTAGAAGCGAGTGGTACGGTCTTTCTAGAGGCAGCCTCAGCGGGTTTGCCTGTGGTAGCCACGGCCGTCGGGGGTGTGCCAGAGATGCTGGAGAATGGTCGCACCGGATTCTTAGTGCCGTTAGATGACGCTGAAAGCCTTCAAAAGGCCTTGCTCAAACTGATTGATAATCCAGTCTTACGTAAGCAAATGGGACAGGCTGGCTATGATCGTATTTGGAACAATTTAGTGTCCGACTTTACCCCTGAGGCGCTGGTGCGTCATACCGAGGTTGTTTACAGAAGATGGTTAGATGTTCGAGACAAACGACTGAACAGGCATCATGCTCCGCATGGATAAGTCATCTGTGAGTGACACGCTGCCTCTTTCGGTGATCATCATCACCAAAAACGAGGCACGACATCTTGCGGCATGTTTGCAGTCAGTGAGTTTTGCTCATGAAATCATCTTATTTGACTCTGGCAGCTCTGACGGAACACTAGAGATTGCAGAACAGTATGGCGCGGTCGTCTATCAGTCGACCGAATGGCCTGGCTTCGGTCCACAAAAAAACCGCGCACTTGAGGCTGCGACCCAGCCCTGGGTGCTATCGATTGATGCAGATGAGCGCGTTACGCTTGAACTCAGGCTCGAAATCACCGAAACTCTAACTGCACCGACCTGTGATGGCTATTTTGTACCTCGATTATCAGAGTTGTGCGGTCAGCCGATTCGGCACAGCGGCTGGTGGCCGGACGAGGTTTTGCGACTCTTTCGCCGTGAGGCAGGTCGTTTTACCGATGTACTTGTCCACGAACGTGTCGAGGTCAGCGGTCAGACTGCAAAACTAAAGGCGTGTTTGCTGCATTATCCTTATGAAACGCTAGACGCATTGATCGTAAAGATGAATCGTTACTCTACAGATGCGGCGTATATGATGTTTGCCAAGGGCAAACGTGCGGGAATCATGAGTATTCTGGGTCATAGCACATGGACCTTTTTTCGTATTTATTTATTGCGGCGCGGCTTTATGGATGGACGTTACGGTTTAGTCCTTGCAGTGACGGCAGCGGCAGGCAGTTTTTTTCGTTACTCGAAACTGATGATGTTGTGCCGAGACAAGCAACGCGCGAGCAATACAGGCAGTATCAATAGTCCCAAATGAAAATTCTTTACACCAATTTCCATGGCGGTAATGGCGGCGGACACGTCACCTATATTGTCAATCTTTTGCAAGCGCTCGCGGCTGAGCACACCTTGACGGTGGCGTGCCCCGCATCGAGCAGGCTTTACAGGCTGGCAGGCGAGGTGGCAGGTGTCAAACTTGTAGCAATGGAGTTCACCACGCGGCCCTCTTCTTGGTTAGGGGATCGGGCGAGGCTACGGTCCTTATTAAAAAAAGAACACTTTGATATTGTCCATGTCAATGGTTCTGCCGATCACAAACAAGTGATGTTGGCCCTGCTCGGTTTGCATGGGCGACCTAAAGTCGTTTTTACCAAACACAATGATCATCCCTTACGAAGTTTTGGACATCGCTTACGGGCTGCACTTGCAACAGACCATGTGATTGCTGTCAGTGATTATATAGGCGGTCATTTGCGGGACTCCGTATACCGAAACTGTCGCGTGACTACGGTCCGTCACGGTATCGACACGCATCATTTTTCGCCAGTAACTCCGGGCGAAAAAGAAGCATTGCGCGTCCGTTATCTGGGAGCTGCTCTTGAGGGGACGATTGTTCTTGGCAGCGCGGGTGGCTCTGATCTAGAAAAAGGCTGGTTAGATTTAGTGGCTGCAGTGGCGCAGTTGCCTGAGGCGCTCAGAAGGCGTTTTCATGTTGTTGTGGCGGGTGATCCGCCCAGAGCTGAGTTATTGGCTGAGGTTGTCAAGCTCCAGATGCAGCAGCAAGTCAGTTTCCCAGGTTTGCTTGATGACGTTCGGCCGCTTTTAGCAGCGTGTGATGTTGGTTACGTGTTGTCGTATGAAGAAGCGCTTTCATTCGCTTGCCGAGAGCTGATGGCGCTTGGCTTGCCTGTTTTAGTTACGCGCGTCGGAGGGTTGCCAGAAAATCTGACTGACGGCGAACATGGTTGGATTGTCGAGGTGCGCGACGTGTCAGGGATCGCTGAGGTTTTGCAAATCATCCTTGCTCAGCCAACTCTCTTGCCCCAATTAGGGACTGAGGCTCGACGTCATGCGCAACAGTGGTTTAATCTCCCTGACTTTGCGCAACAGACTCTCGCGGTATATCAGCAATGTATAGAGCTTAGACCGCCCCAGATATGATTAAAAAATGAATACTTCTATTCCGATCCTGATGTATCACCAAATTGATGTGCCAGCACCTCGTGGCACTCAGTTTCGTAGCTTAACAGTTCACCCTAAAAGCTTCGCTCGCCAAATGCGTTGGATGCATCGTCTTGGGTATCGCGGCTTGAGCATGCGCGACCTCACACCCTATTTAAACGGTGAGCGTACAGGCAAAGTATTTGGTGTGACCTTTGATGACGGTTTTCGCAATGTGTTCCTGAATGCCTTACCTGTTTTGACGGAGCTAGGGTTTACCTCGACCAACTATCTGGTAGCAAATCAGTTTGATGGCAGCAATGTCTGGGACGCACAAAATAATGTGCCTTTTTCGCCGTTGATGACAAAAACTGAGGCCAGAGTTTGGTCTCAGGCGGGTCAAGAAATCGGCTCTCACACGTTAGACCATGTACGTTTGCCGGAGCTGTCAACAGAGGAGGCAAGGGTGCAGATGACGCAGTCTCGTCAGATATTGTCTGAGGTCGTTGAACAAGACGTCAATGCGTTTTGTTACCCGTACGGTCAATTCAATCCCGAGCATGCAGAGATGGCCGCTGCAGCAGGTTATCAAAATGCGACAACCACGCGACGCGGCTTAGCAGGACCGCAGGATGGTCCCTTTTTATTGCCAAGAGTAGGGATCTGGCGCACGACGCATATGCTGCGCTTTTTCCAGAAGTGTTTGACTGGGCACGAGAACCGTCGCCGTGGCTAAGCGTTTACGTATCGCGCTTGTGACCGAGCGCTTTGGTCGAAAGTTTGGAGGAGCAGAGGCGTACGCGGTTCATCTTTTTAAAAAGCTTTCATGTGATCATGATCTGACAGTGATCGCAAGAGAGTTTGATCACGACCTCCCTATCAAGGAGATCCATGTCCAAAAAATTAATAGCTGGCCAGGCTGGATCCGCGCGTTGCATTTTGCGTTTTGGTCGCATAGGTTGACGAGGCAAGATGCTGGTTTTGACGTCGTGCATACCCATGCGATGGGCCTCGCTGGCGATGTACATGTTTTCCATGTGGTGCCAATCAAATTCCGACGCTTTTTTTTGCAAGCCACCTGGCGTGGCCTCTTAAGTTGTCTGGAGCCCCGCAATCTTGCATATCTGTGGCTGGAAGCCGCCTCAACGCGAACTTCAACTGACAAGCGTATTGTGGCTGTTTCTCCCTCTGTACAAGACCAACTGCTTGCAGCATATCCTAGCATTCATAAGGTAGAAGTTATTCCGCCGGGTGCTCACCCCGTTTCTGTCGATTCCGAGACACGCAAGCGTGTCCGCGCCCAACTTGGATGGTCCGCCTCTGATGTGGGTTGTTTATTGGTGGCTCGCAACCCGATGAGAAAAGGCCTGACAGCTGTGACCCAGGCGCTTAAGCAATTGCCTGCACACTTCAAGCTTGCAGTCGTTGGAGCAGATGAGGAGGTAGGCATTTTCTTTAAGCGTCAATATCCTGAGTTGTTTGAGCGGGTGAACTTGATCGATCCTGTATCCGACGTTTCACCCTTTTATCAGTGCGCAGATATTTATGTGCATCCGACTTTGCGCGATAGTTTTGGTATGGCACCACTTGAGGCCATGGCGCATGGCCTGCCTGTGGTGCTCAGTGCGCAGCAATATTGCGGTTTTGCTGCCTTCGTCCAACATAGGCATAATGCGTGGGTGCTAGACGATCCAAAAGATGCCAGCTCTATTGCTACAGCTTTACTCGCCTTGGATCCTCAACAAACGCTGGGTGCGCAGTTCGTGCAACAGAGTGCAGTTTTAGTTGAGACATTTTCTTGGGACGCAGTTGCCAAACGCTATGAGGAGCTCTATCTCGCTGTTATTAGGGCTCGCAAGTCACGTCAGAGCCAGCCGCGTACCCAGTAGCCGAACAGGCCCAGATACTCTTTAATGATCGTACGGCTCGCCTCAAGGCTTCTCAAATGAGGCACCCAAAGCTCGGGAGGATGATTGGCAGGCAAAACAATTTGTGCAGCGCCACTGGCTGCGGTCACTTGGATCCCTCTTTTCTCTAAGCTACCTAAGGCTCTTGGCATATGTAAGGCAGAAGTGACTAATAGCGCTGTCTTGAGTTTTTTGCCACGCATCGCAATGTCTGTAAAGCGGGCATTTTCATAAGTATTGCGACTGTCATTTTCTAGTAGTAATGCTGAGTCGGGAATACCTCGTTGCCGAAGTTGTCTGGCAATGATCTGTGCTTCAGTGATTTTGCCATCGCGTGCGCTTCCAGAAATCAAAATTCTAGGTGCTCGGCTAGCTAAATACAGTGCTTCCGCCAAGTCCACTCGATCCACGGCCGTTGCACGGTTATAAGGTTCGAACCAGTTTGCTCTGTTGGACTGTGTATTTCCACCAAAAATGACGATGACATCGGCTCTAGGCAAATCACGCGCTGGTTTTTTTGGATATTGAGATTCAAGTCTCCCGCCAAAATACAGGGAGGTGACAGGCAGTGACCAAGCTAACACCCATGTCAGACCCAGGACGGCGAGTAAGATCGCAGTCGCTCGGCATTTCAACAGACTCAGAATCAAGGCCACGGCAAGTAATAGCAAGCACAAGCCAGGCGGATAAAGAAGAATGTTTGAAAAAGGAATAGAAGAAAGCAAAAGTGTTGGCTCAGTTTGGTGAAGTTAATAATTGCTGCATACGGGGTACGACTTCTCCTACGGTCGGCCAATTTCCATTTTGCCCCAAATTGCAACTTTCAGGGTTCCAGGGGCCTGTTCTGTCGGCATCGGTCACACCAAAAAGTGTGAGTTGCCGGGCACCAGAGGCTGCGCATAGGTGTGCGACGCCCGAGTCGTTACAAATCACCAGTTTTGCCATCTGCGTGAGCGCGCAAAAAGCACCTAGGTTGAGGGGCCGGATCAAGTCCACTGTCGGGGCAGCCCGAATGGCGGACGCTTGCTCAGATAAGGGCGGGCACATAGCCACAGTGACGCGGTTGTTTTGCAGAACGCGGGCAAGCGCGTCAAAATGCGGCCATACCTTCTTTTGACCGCGATGCAGGCCGGTAGCTGTGGGAGCAATTAGTACGAAGCCACCGGACTGAATGCCTGCCTCTCTTAGCGCGGCGGCAGCTGATTGCTTATGTTCGTTTGTAATACGCAATTTAAGTGATGTTGATAAAAAAATCTTGTGGGTGTCGATACCCCAGTGACTCAGCGCGCGTTGAGTCAGTTCAAACCACGATTCCACCGCATGAATAGGCTCAGAGGGTTTGTTGTATGCCCATTTGAGAAGTAGTGAACGTCCATCATCGCGCCAACCTGCACTCTGGAGTCCAGCTAATTTAAAAGTCAGCGCGCTTGAGAGTGAATCGGGCATCAGCAAGCCTCGCTGGTGTGAAGGGTGTTCACGTCGCCATTGGCGCAAAGCGCGAACATTTGCTCGAAGCGAGTTTGTCATTTCGATAAATCCCTCGGTTTTGAGCCCAGTTAGTAAATCCTTGGCCCAGCCTCGCGCGCATACGACAACAGGCACACCGGCCTGGTTGAGCAAGTCGAGTGCGGGTAGGCACATGCAGACATCGCCAATCCAGTTTGGCAGGCGAATCAATATTGGAGTGTGGTGCTTCGTCAAGTCTTGTGCAGTCATTGTTGGATCTGTTTTAGTTGGGGGGCAGAGCATTATGCTGACGCGGGTTGTCTCAGAGGGGTAAAATCAAAACATTATCTGATTTTAGAGCTTCATTTTGACTTCTTCCAGATCAGCGTCTGCGGCTTCTGCATCACTCAATAATAATCTGTGGACGCGTATTTACAGCCGCGTTGGAATCTATTGGAAAGGACTTGCGCTCGCGATTCTTTTCATGGCGGCAGCTGCTGCGACCCAGCCGACGCTCGCTGTTGCAATGAAGCCGTTGCTCGATGAGGGCTTTTCGGGTACCAAGCCCGAATACGTCTGGCAGGTCCCTCTAGCCATCATTGCGTTGATCTTCCTTAGAGGGCTCTGCAACTTTTTTAGTGATTACTTGCTTGCCTGGGTGGCAAACAATGTATTGCTCGGCGTTAGACGCGATATGTTTGAAAAGCTGCTGACCATGCCTGACAGCGATTTCAAAAAAGGGGATACCGGAAGATTGTTAAATCGCTTTACCGTCGATGCTGGTAATGTCACAGGATATGCGACAGAGGTACTGACCGTCATTGTGCGGGAAACACTGGTGGTAATTGCAATGATTGGCGTGCTGCTCTATATGTCTTGGGAGCTGACGCTGATCATTTTGGTGACGATGCCAATTTCTGTGCTGATTTCCCGCTCTTTTATTGCACGGATGCGTCGCATTAACCAAGACACCGTCAATATGAATGCTGAGTTGACCCGCGTGGTCAGTGAGGGAATTGACGGTCAGCGGGTGGTCAAGCTGTTTGATGGGTATGCTTTTGAGCGTAGTCGTTTTTCTTACGTCAGCGGTCGTTTGCGACGTTTTGATATGCGGGCAGCCACCTCCGATGCCGCAATGACGCCCATTACACAAGTGATTACAGCTATTGCAGTGGCTGCAGTGATTTCCGTTGCACTCAGCCAAGCCAACGCCGGGACGCTCACGGTCGGGAGTTTCGCCGCATTTATGGCGGCGCTTGCACAAATTTTTGATCCGATTAAGCGCCTCACCAAAGTCGCTGGGCGGATGCAAAAAATGCTTGTGGCGGCCGAAAGTGTATTCACTCTGGTGGATCAACCCTCCGAACCAGAGACAGGAAAAGGACGCTTTGAGGGCAGGGCAAAAGGTAGGGTTGAGTTTCGCCTTGTCTCGCACCGATTTGAGGATGCCCAAACCAATACTCTGTCTGATGTGACGATTTCTGTTGCGCCTGGACAAACAGTGGCTTTAGTTGGCCGCTCGGGGAGTGGCAAAACAACCCTGGTGAATATGCTTCCCCGTTTTGTTTCGCCTTCGTCTGGCGAGGTACTGATTGACGGTCGCGACATTGCCTCCCTTGATTTGAGAGCATTGCGCGAGCAGTTGTCTTTGGTGAGTCAGGACGTGGTGCTGTTTGACGACACGATTGCGGTTAACGTGGGCTATGGAGCATTGCATGATGCCTCCGAAACGGAAGTGATGAACGCCTTGGCAGCTGCTAATCTGCTTGAATTCGTTCAATCTCTTCCGCTAGGGCTCCAAACCCAGGTGGGCGAAAATGCGACACGTCTGTCAGGTGGGCAACGGCAGAGGCTGGCTATTGCGCGTGCATTGATTAAAAACGCTCCTATTTTGATTCTTGATGAGGCAACCTCTGCGCTCGACAATGACTCCGAGAGACAGGTGCAAGCCTCTCTTGAGACTTTGATGCAGGGTAGGACCACGCTTGTGATTGCCCATCGTTTATCAACCGTTCAAAATGCAGATATGATCGTAGTGATGGATCACGGTAAAGTCGTCGAGCAAGGATCGCACGCCGAGCTTCTGGCATCTGGGGGCGCATATGCCGCCCTGTATCAAATGCAATTTCGCGAAGAATAGGAGTCCTCGTTATGTCGCAGAGCCCCATCACGCTATCCGAACAACTAGCCGATGCGGCGCTCCAGCGATTTGGCGAGCCGCTGCAGGTGCCTGTTGATTTGCCTGGTCAAGATGAATTGCTTAGGATGCTCACGCATAGCTCGCATCGTAAATGGGCCACACAAGCGGTACCAGACGATCTTCTTGATCTGCTCTTTGCTTGTGCCCTGTCAGCGCCCTCAAAATCTGATTTGCAGCAAGCTGACATTGTCCATGTCGCAGACCGCACTCGAATTCAAGCCATCGCAGACTTGATTCCTGACATGCCTTGGATGAATGATGCTCCGATCTTTTTGGTTTTTTGCGGCAATAATCGCCGCATACGGCAAATCGGACAATGGTGCGGTAAGCCTTTCGCCAACGACCACCTTGACCATTTCATGAATGCTGCGGTCGATGCCGGCATCGTGATGACCCAGTTTATTCGTGCGGCTGAGGCGGTTGGTCTAGTCACAGTTCCCATTAGTGCTGTGCGAAATCACGCCGATCAAACCAGTGAACTCTTAGGTTTACCTGAAGCTGTATTTCCTGTGGCGGGTCTTTGCGTGGGGTATCCTTTGGAGTCTGGACGCATCATGCCGCGACTCCCTTTGGCGGTGACCACGCATATCGATCAATTTGACGAGAGCGGTCTCAGGGGCCATATCGAGGCTTATGATGCGCGCCGACACGCTTTATTTCCTCTTCGACGTCAGCGTTATTCAAATATATATCCGGATGTGGAAATAAATGCTTGGTCGGAAGACAAGGCACGGCATTATTCATTGCCTGAGCGTGCGGAGTTTGGAGCTTTTATACGCCGTAAAAAATTCAGTTTGAAATAAAAAAATATAAAACACGAAAAATATAGAGGAACCGAAAGTGGCGGACAAAATTTCAAATCATCAGGCAAGCGCGCATTCCAATGCTGCTTCAGTTAGTCAGGACGATGACATTCAGATGCTCGCTAGGTTAGCGGGACTTGAAATCGCGCTGGCGAGATTCCCAGAAGATGTCGCCACCGCTGCCAGAACCGCTTTAAATATTCGCGCTGCTTTTCAAGCGCCTATCGACAATACCTCCGAGCTTTGGCCTGTGATGCTGGTGAAATCATGATGCACTGGATGACCGCTTCGGAAATTAGTCAAGCTTATGACGCAGGCACGCTTTCTCCTGTGACGGTGATTGAAGCCTTACTGGCACGTATTGACGCCTTGGAACCTAAATGTCACGCCTTTATTCAGCTCGATCGCGAGGCTGCACTCCAAGCTGCGAAGCTGGCAGAGCGCGAGTTCAAGGCTGGTAGGCGTTTGGGGCCGCTGCATGGAATTCCAGTCGGGATCAAAGATATTATCGACATGGCTGGGCAACGGACGTCTTGCCACTCTAAGGTCATGCTTGAGCATGTGGCCGTCGAGGACGCGCCTGTTGTGACTGCCTTGCGCGAGGCAGGGGCTATTTTGCTGGGCAAGCTCGCGCTACATGAGTTTGCAATTGGTGGACCATCGTTTGATTTGCCGTTTCCACCTGCCCGCAATCCTTGGAATATCGCGCACCATCCCGGGGGTTCATCTTCAGGATCTGGTACGGCACTCGCTGCGGGTTTTTTGCCCCTCGCACTCGGTACCGATACCGGTGGATCCGTGCGTCACCCTGCTGCAGCGTGCGGTTTGGCGGGGCTCAAGGCAACCTATGACTTGGTGTCTAGGCAAGGTGTTTATCCGCTGTCCATGTCGCTGGATCACGTGGGTCCGATGGCGCGCACGGTTCAAGATGTCGCACTCTTACTTGACGTGATGGTGAAAACAGCAACGTCTCCGGGGTCTTTCAATCCTGTGTCTTACACCAGAGATCTCAAGCTGGGTGTCAAAGGGTTACGCATTGGTTTTATTCGTCATTTTCATGAAAAGGACGAAATCGCCCATCCCGACGTGACCCGTGCTCTCAACGAAGCCTGCGAGGTATTTCGCACATTGGGTGCTGAGGTAAAGGACATCGTATTGCCTTCGCTTCAGGAGTTTAGCGCTGCGCAAAAAATTATTTTGATGTCAGAGGGTTGGGCGATTCATGCCAGAAATCTTCGTGACCGCCCAGAAGACTATGCGGAAATGACTCGGCGCAAGCTCCTTTGTGGCGCATTTTTGAGCGCGGGAGATTACGTTCAGGCCATGCAGATGCGCGGTGTTTTGATTGATCGCGTCAATAATGCCTTTGAACAAGTGGATATTTTGTTGGCGGCCAACTCCTTAGATCCTGCTTGCCGTATTGATGATGGCAAAGAGGTGGTGCGGACCTATACCAGACAGGCCCGCGTTCCTTTTAATCTAACAGGTCATCCCGCCTTAGCAATGATGAGCGGCTTATCGGGCACTGGCTTGCCTGTGTCGTTGCAACTGATAGGTAAAAACTACGATGAGGTGACCGTCTTGCGAGCTGGAGCGGCTTTCGAACAAGCCACCCCTTGGCATACCATGCATCCCGAACTTTCCTGATCTCGAATTAAGAAAGTTCTTGTCTGACAATCTTTGCTCCTTCGGCGAGTGCACATAGCTTACCGAAGGCAACTTCCCTAGGTAAGTATTTCATTCCGCAGTCGGGTGCAGGAATCATGTTTTCAGCAGCAACGTATTTCAATCCAGCCCGAATACGCTCAGCCACGATCTCGGGCGTTTCAATTTCTTGCGTTCCCAAATCCAGAACGCCCAACATAATTTTTTTACCAGCCAGATCTTGCAGTACACCCAAGTCAAGTCGGGGTTGTGCTGCTTCGATGGAAATTTGTTTTGCGATCGAGTCGCTCAGGCCGGGCAAAAATGAGTAGCCGGTTGGTTTTTGCCCTTTGACGACTGCCGCATAGCCAAAGCACAAATGCACAATTGTCGGCACCGTAATACCCTGTAAGGCACGATTAATCGCACGGACTGCATAGCGTTCAGCCGCCTCGGGGTCATGACGCAACCAAGGTTCGTCGAGTTGAATGAAGTCCGCGCCAGCAGCTTGCAAATCTAAGGCCTCAGCATTCACAGCCGCAGCAAAGTCCATCACCATTTCTTCATCATCGTCATAGAACTCATTCTTGGCTTGCTGGCCCATCGTAAAAGGGCCGGGCAAAGTAATTTTTGCTAACCGATCTGTGTTGGCTTTTAAAAACAGTAAGTCCCGAATCTCAACTGGGTGGACGCGCTCGATTTTGCTGACCACGCGGGGAACGGGTGTCTGTAAACCTGCTTTTGACGTAATGATGGCAGGGGTGTTGCCGTCGACACCTTCGAGTTCCATTGCAAAACGATTGGAATAACTCTCTCTTCTGATCTCGCCATCCGTGATGATGTCGATTCCCGCCCGCTCCATGTCCCGTATCGCTAATATCGTGGCATCGTCTTGGGCCTGTTCGAGCCGCTCAGTTGGAATACGCCAAATTTCTTGTTGCCTGGTTCGGGGTACCCCTTTGGACAATTGTTCTCGATCCACGAGCCAGTCTGGCTGTGGATAGCTACCAACTACAGTGGTTGGCAAAAGCATAGCGGTCTGCTGTTTTTTCATGGCACGAGTGCTTCTTGGATCATTCGATATGGATTGATAAATAAAGAGCCAGCAGATAAGCGTCTACTGGCTCTATCCTTCGTAGGCAAAACGTCCTGTTTAGTTCACTTTAGCGCCAGAGTCTTTAACAATTTTGCCCCACTTCGCTAACTCGCTTACTGTGAAGTCGTTGAATTGTTGAGTGGTCATGGGTGTGATGATCAACCCCATTGATTTGAAACGGCTTTGTACTTCTGGGTCGGCTAATACTTGTGTGGTCGCTTTGTGAAGTTTGGCTACAACATCTTTTGGCATTCCTGCTGGTCCAGCTAGGCCCCACCATGGACGAATGTCATAACCTTTCACTGTGTCCCCAATGGGCGGGACTTCAGGAGCAATCGGGCTGCGTTCGCTGGTTGCAACACCCAAGGCTCTGAGGCGCCCGTCTTTGACATGAGGATAAATCACGGGTACGTGATAAAAAGTCATGGAAACAGTGCCTGCGAACAGGTCTGTAAATCCTTGATTAATATTTTTGTAAGGGACATGTTGAATGTCAATGCCAGCCATTGTTTTGAGTAGTTCACCTGCCATGTGTGGTGAAGTACCCGAGCCTGCAGAAATATAGGTCAATTTGCCTGGATTCTTTTTGGCATAAGCAATGAGTTCTGCCATATTGGTCACAGGAATCTTAGGATTGATCGCAAGCATGTTCGGGGCAGACACCATCAGAGCGATATGTGTGAAGTCCTTAATGGGATCAAAATTAACCTTGCTGTAAAGAGCAGGGTTAGTGGCGTGCGTGGCGCTAGTTGAAAACGTTAATGTATAACCGTCGGGAGCAGCGCGTGCGACCGACTCAGCCGAGATATTGCCGCCAGCGCCAGCTTTGTTATCGACAATAATGGTTTGACCGAGTAGTTTGCCCAGTTTGTCCGCATACACGCGAGCAATGACATCAGTTGTCGTACCGGCAGAGTAGGGGACAACGAACTTGATAGATTTGTTTGGGTAAGTTGATTGCGCATGCGAAGCAGAAAAGCTTAGCGCGCTAGAGATCGCAACAGTTGCGAGCCCTAAGGTGCGAGCCAAGCGTACTTTTGAAAACTTCATCATCTCTTTCTCCATTAGATTTGTCTGATGTCTTATTGGCGATTTTTAAAAATCTTTATCATTGACGCCGTTCGAGTTTAGCCGCATCCCTTAAATTTGTAAGCTTATCCATATCCATATGATCCTGTATTGACATCGCGGCTTAAGTGAGAACAATGTCATATTGTTCTTGTGTATAGTCCGTGGCCACTTCGAGTGAGATTTTTTTTCCTATAAAGTCCCCAAGCACAGCGAGGTGCTGACTTTCCTCTTCGAGGAAAAGATCAACCACTCCTTGCGAGGCGAGTATTCGAAACTCGCGTGGATTGAATTGTTTCGCCTCACGTAGAATCTCGCGCAAAATGTCATAACAAATGCTTTTGTTGGTGCGCACATTGCCACGACTCTGGCACGTCGGACATGGTTCGCATAATTGATGCGCCAGCGAGTCTCGGGTGCGTTTGCGGGTCATTTCCACGAGGCCTAACTGAGTAAAGCCATTGACGGTCATACGGGTACGATCAAAGGCGAGTGCTTTGTTGAGTTCGGCTAAAACTGCATCACGATGTTCTACTTCATCCATATCGATAAAGTCCAAAATAATGATGCCCCCGAGGTTGCGCAGCCTGAGCTGGCGTGCGATCGCTTGTGCTGCTTCTAGGTTGGTTTTGAAAATGGTGTCGTTAAAATTACGACCTCCTACAAAGCCACCGGTATTGACATCGACGGTCGTAAGCGCCTCGGTTTGATCAACGATTAAATAGCCTCCGGACTTTAGGTCTACACGTCTTGAGAGCGCTCGAGCGATTTCTTCGTCGATATTCGCCGTATCAAAAAGTGTACGCTCACCGCTGAAATGCTGGATGCGTTCGGCCACTGAAGGCGTATAAATCTCCGCCCATGCCTTCAGTTCAGTACTAACGCTGCGCGAATCGATCAAAATTTGGTGTGTGTCAGGGGTTGCCATATCACGAAGTACCCGCTGAGCCAGTGTCAGGTCCTGATGAAGTAAGCTGGTCGCTGGCAAGGTTCGCGCACCCTGCTGAACATTTCCCCACAGTTTTTTGAGATAGGTGAGGTCAGCTTCAAGCTCTTGGTCGGTTGCACCTTCAGCTTGGGTCCTCACAATAAATCCCCCGTTTTCCTCGGCTGGCAACAAGGCCTGCAACCGATCGCGTAAAAGCTGCCGGTCTGCCTCGGAACCGATTTTTTGAGAAATCCCAATGTGCGGCTCATGGGGCAGATATACAAGCATGCGGCCCGCGATACTAATTTGAGTGGAAAGCCGTGCGCCTTTAGTGCCAAGAGGGTCTTTAATGACTTGAACCATCAGGCTCTGTCCCTCAAAGATCAGCTTTTCTATCGGGGTAGGAGGGGTTCCGAGTGCGCGCTCAGCCCGATTTTCTCTTAAATCAGCAATGTGAATAAAGGCTGCGCGATCCAGCCCAATTTCAACAAAGGCGCTTTGCATGCCAGGTAAAACTCGCACGACTTTGCCAAGATAGATATTGCCAACCTGACCGCGCTGCGTGCTGCGCTCCATATGGAGCTCTTGGACGGCCCCACGAGCGACGATGGCCACGCGTGTTTCAAAAGGGGTCACATTAATCAGGATATCTTCAGTCATTTTGTTCAGCTTCGGAGCATGCGTAAGTGGTTATGCTATAGTAGCGGGCTTGGCTTAAAACATCTTTAACTACGTTGCAAAAGCAACTTTTTAATGATTTATACCCAAGCATTGATTTCAGCGTTGCCACTATGGGCTCTGAATGAAATAGGTGTTTGAGGTTATTTTGTAGTGGTTTTTTGTTGGCTTTAAATCAGTTCTGTGTTGTGAGCAAAATAAATTGCAAATAAAACGAAACTAATTTGACACGGACAAAAAACTCCTTCATAATCTCGTCTCTCTGCTTCTAGCTAATAAATACAGCGAGCTGCAGTAATGGTTTTAATTTTGTACCTTGTTCTTTAAAAATTTGACAACCGATAAGTGTGGGCGCTTGGAATGAGTGTCGCAGGTTGCTTGGCTGTAACAGGTCAAGTAATTGCAAACGAAATCAAGTGCTCACAAAGAAGTTTGGAAATGCATATTAAGTG
>CAWUWN010000064.1:0-7936 GCA_963926265.1 uncultured Burkholderiaceae bacterium | reverse complement strand
TGTTCGTTGACTAAAAATTCTTCAAACATAAAGGAATGTTGCGCGAGTAGTTTGGCCTCATCGCCATATCCGTAGTCTAAAAATTCGTCACGCAAGGTCAACAAACATGATGGCTCGAGCCCCACAATCGCCACACCGCGTTTGACGAAAGGTACCAGTGCATCCAGTGTGCGTCGGGCTTCGACTTTGGCTTGGTCCACCATCCCCGCAGAAAGGAAGGTGCGGCCACAACACAATGGTCGTTCGCCTGGGCGTTGATTTAAATGCACGGTATAGCCCGCAGCCTGCAACACGCGCTGTGCTGCATAGGCATTTTGTGTATCAATATAGTTATTAAACGTATCGACAAACAGCAAGACTTCACGACCGGAGGTGGCGGGTGTCTGTCCGGCCTGCTGTCCAAGAAAGCTCGTTTTAAAGCGAGGCAAGGAACGCTCTGTTGCAAACCCAAGTGCACGCTTCGTCATCGCACCGATGACTGGCGTGTGCTCCAGTGCACTCAAGAGGCCACCAATGCGACTCGCCACGCCCGCATATCGGGGCATGTACGCGACGAGTCTTTCACGCAAGGTCGTGCCGTGACGTTGAGCCCAAGCCGCACGGGCTTCGATTTTCATCTTGGCCATATCGACGCCCGTCGGGCAGTCGCGCTTGCAACCCTTACAGGATACGCATAGATCCAGTGTTTCTTTGACTTCGAGACTCGCTAAGCCTTCGGTACCTAGTTGACCAGACAGCGCCAGTCGTAAGGTATTGGCACGTCCACGCGTCAGGTGTTGCTCGTCCTTGGTGATGCGATAGCTTGGACACATCGTACCGGCATCAAACTTACGGCAATGTCCGTTGTTATTACACATTTCGATGGCCGAGGCTAAGCCGCCGCTTGCGTCGAGACCCGTGCCGGGCGCAGTTTCAACGCCAGTCATCGGATCACGCAAGACGTTCCAGGCAGACCAATCTAGGGCTGTCGGTGTCGAGGCGACTGTATAGCCGGGTGCAAAACGGAAATTGCTGCGATCATCCATTTTGGGGGGATGAATCATCTTATTCGGACTAAAGCGATTCTCAGGATCAAACAGGGTTTTGATTTCTGCAAACGCTTGGTGAATACGTGGACCATATTGCCAAGACACCCATTCGCCGCGACATAGGCCATCTCCATGCTCACCCGATAAGGCACCTTTGTATTCACGAACTAGGGCAGACGTTTCTTCGGCAATCGCGCGCATTTGCGCGGCGCCATCACGTCGCATATCTAAAATCGGGCGGACGTGCAGGGTTCCCACGCTCGCATGGGCATACCAGGTACCTTCCGTCCCATAGCGGTTAAAAACCTCGGTCAGGCGGCTGGTGTAGTCGGCCAAGTGTTCAAGAGGGACGGCGCAATCCTCGACAAAAGAAACCGGTTTTTCGTCGCCTTTCATGCTCATCATAATATTCAGGCCGGCCTTGCGCACATCCCAAAGTGCCTTTTGCGCTTTGGCTTCGGGCATTTTGACCACACAATTAGGCAAGCCCAGATCGCTCATGAGCGTGTCGAGCTCCTCTAGTTGCTGAATCATCTCAGCTTGGTCTTGCCCGGCAAACTCAACCAATAAAATGGCCGCGGGTGAACCGACCAAGGCTTTTTCAATGACGGGTCTGAACGAGGGATTTTCCATCGCCAAATCAATCATGGTCCGGTCGACGAGTTCAACAGCAGTGGGTTTGAGCTTAACGATATGCTGGGCGGATTCCATTGCTTTGTAAAAGCTCTGAAAATTCACAACACCCAGTGTTTTGTGTTCGGGCAGGGGAGAAAGCTTGAGTGTAATTTGGCGACTGTAGGCGAGGGTGCCTTCTGAGCCCACTAACAAATGTGAAAGATTGGCGATGCCGTCATCCGTATACGCACGTGGGTTTTGGCAGTCGAACAGGTCGATGTTGTAGCCCGCGACACGCCGCAACACTTTAGGAATGCGCTCAGCGAGTTCGCCGCGCTCACGCGTCGCGATCGTTTTAAGCGTCTCTAAAATTCCCTGTAGTCTTGGACCCTGAACAGGCGCCTTGAGCGAGCCAAAATACGCCTGCGTCCCATCGGCCAGCACAGCATCAATGCCAAGTACGTTATGGACCATATTGCCGTACTCGATCGAGCGCGAGCCACAGGAGTTGTTGCCCGTCATGCCGCCAATCGTGCATTGCGCACTCGTCGAAACATCGACAGGGAACCACAGGCCATAGGGCTTGAGCCATGCATTGAGATGGTCCAACACAATGCCGGGTTCGACCGTGACCGAACGGGCGTCTTCATCAAAGTCTACGACGTTGCACAGCCACCGACTGTTATCGATAATGAGCGCGTCGCCCACAGTTTGTCCACATTGACTCGTTCCCGCGCCGCGAGACAACACCGCGACTTTTTGATCACGTGCAATGTCGAGCACGCGTAGGACATCTGCCTGATCGCGAGGAATCACCACGCCAACGGGCGTGATTTGGTAGATCGAGGCGTCAGTCGAATAACGTCCCCGGCTGGCACCGTCAAACAACACATCCCCACGCAACTCCTTGGACAGCAGTTGCGCGAGAGGCGAGCTGACGCCAGTTTTGGTCGGTGCAAAGAAAACCGGCTTGGGGAGCGCAGGAGATGCGACGGCGCTCATGATACGTTGGCGAAATAGTCCATGCCTGCCGCAACACCGCTGCCGGCGAGTTTGACACCAGAAAGTTTCAGACCCATTTCAATGCCCGTAAGTGTCGCGAGCAAAGTCAGATCGTTGCTATCACCCAAGTGACCAATTCGGAACATCCGGCCTTTAAGCTTGCCCAAGCCAGTCCCGAGCGACAGGTCAAAGCGTTGTTGAACCAGCTTACGGATCGCATCCGCATCAACGCCCACGGGTGTGATGACGCCAGTCAAAATTGGCGAGTACACGCTCGGGTCGGCGCATTGAATCGGCAAGCCCCAGGCGGTAACGGCGGCACGCACGCCAGCTGCCCAGCGTTGATGACGGGCAAAGACATTTTCCATGCCTTCCTCCGTCAGCATATCAATTGCCTCCGACAGGCCATAGAGCAGGTTGGTGCTGGACGTGTAGGGCCAGTAGCCATCTTTATTCATTTCAATGATTTCATCCCATGCCCAAAATGAGCGTGGCAGGTTGGCGGTCTTGGAGGCCTCGATGGCGCGCGGTGACAAAGCGTTAAAGCTAATCCCAGGGGGCAACATCAAGCCTTTTTGCGAGCCACTGACAGACACATCGATGCCCCACTGATCGTGTCTAAAGTCGGCACTGGCCAAGCCAGAAATGGTGTCAACTATCAACAGAGCAGGGTGCTTGGCATCGTCAATGGCTTTGCGCACGGCAGCGATATCAGAGGTCACGCCTGTCGATGTTTCGTTATGCACCACGCAAACGGCCTTAATTGCATGGGATTTGTCTTCTAGCAGACGCGCATGGATCATGTCAGCCTGAACACCACGGCGCCAGCCTGGCGCGTTGGGTAAATCTTCGTCTTGACCTTGCCATGACATGATTTCAGTCTTGAGGCCGATACGTGTCGCGAGTTTGTTCCAAAGCGAGGCAAACTGACCTGTTTCAAACATCAGAATGTGGTCGCCTGCGCTGAGCGTGTTAACCAAGGCTGCTTCCCAGGCACCCGTCCCTGAGGCGGGGTAAATCACGACCGGATGTTCTGTCTTAAAAATAGTTTTCATTCCTTCCAGCACCTTGCGACCTAACGCACCAAACTCTGGTCCGCGATGGTCGATGGTCGGTAGGCTGATCGCACGCAAGATACGATCCGGCACAGGGCTTGGACCAGGAATCTGTAAAAAATGGCGACCAGTAGGGTGAAAGTTCAGTTTAAGCATTAATAGCTCCAAATTCGTCGTATTAAGAAAAATACCATATGGCGTCTTTGGAGGGGGGGTAAACAGCGTAATATCTATGGCAAATAACACGAACATATCTGGGTAGGAGATGACTCGGTTGAATCTGTCCCTAGGTTGCCACCTAGGTCTTATGTTGAGTTTGCTTGTCGCAGGGTGTGCACCTATGCCGCAAGCAGAGCAGCCCGAGTCCGAAACAAGCGTTGAGACGTTGGTCGCGAAAGACTCTTTTATTGCTCCCGTAGGGAATTGGCCTACCGATCGTTGGTGGACAAAATACGACGATTCTCAACTCAATCAGCTCATGACGGAGGCTTTGCAAGGGTCGCCTAGTTTGAGGGTGGCTCAAGCCAGACTTCGGCGCGCGCAAGCGATTGGTCAGGTTGCCGGTGCACCTCTATTGCCCGAAGCAGGCGTGCAGGCCACGGCGGGCGTGCAGCGGTTGAGTTACAACTATTTGACGGCCCCCGCGAATGTTGTACGTGGCTGGAATGACGTGGGTCAGATCGCCCTAAATATACGTTGGGAAATTGACTTTTGGGGTAAGTACCGTGCTGGTTTGGCGGCCGCTACGTCTGAGATTGAGGCGCGCCGGGCAGAGTTGGCTCAGGCAGTGTTGATTTTGACCACTTCGCTCGCCTCGAGTTACGCCGAGTTCGCACGTTTATATGCGCTCAAAGATACTGCTGAGCGCGCAGTTATCGTTAGAACGCGCACACAAACACTTTTTGGTGAACGACACGCTCATGGGCTTGAAAACAAAGCGAGTGTGCTGGAGGCACAGGCCAAAGAGGCGCAGGCTCAGACAGAAGTGCTCTTTTTAGAGGAACAAATTGCATTGCAACGGAATCGCCTGTCAAGTTTGATGGGGACCGGTCCTGATCGTGGTTTACACATCACCCGCCCGGCCTCTGTGTTGCAAAGACCTTTTGGTTTGCCCAAAGAACTCGCAGTGGATTTAATTGGCAGGCGTCCTGATTTAGTGGCTGCTCGCCTGCAGGCACAGGCCCAAGCCAACCTCGTGAAAAGAAGGGAGGCTGATTTTTATCCCAATGTGAATTTGGCTGCGATTCTTGGTCTGCAATCTCTTGGACTCAATGTCCTGGGGCAAAGTGGTTCAACCTACGGTGCTGTCGGACCGGCCTTATCACTCCCGATTTTTACAGGCGGTCGTTTGCAAGGCGAGTTATTGGGTGCACGAGCCGAATTTGACATGGCGGTGGCGACGTATAACAACACGCTGATTCATGCTCTGCAAAATGTAGCGGATGTGGTGACCAGTTTTCGCGCGCTTTCGGGACAGTTGCTTCAGGCTGAGCGTGGCTTCTCAGCCGCTGAACAGGCTAACAGGCTTGCCTCAGGAAGATATCGTGGCGGGCTCTCTAGCTACCTCGAGGTTTTGACTTCAGAGGACATTATGCTGGTGACGCTGCGCATGGTGACGGAGTTGCGCGCCCGAAATTTCATGTTGGATGTCGCTCTCGTGCGTGCGCTTGGCGGTGGCTATCAGTCCAATCAAACCGAACCTCTTCGTTTGCCAAAGTGATGATGCAATCTTCTTCAGATACGAATGTCCCAGATCAATCAGGCACGACCCATGGTCAACAAAGAAAGCGTTGGTTGCTTCGCTTATTAGTCGTGGTGATTATCGTGGCAGTTCTCTTTACGACGTATTGGTGGCTGCTTGGATCACGGTTTGTGTCAACAGACAATGCCTATACGGCGACAGAAGTCGCTCAAGTTGCTGCTGCAGTCGACGGTACGATTCAGGAAATTCACGCCATTGATACGCAAGCGGTGACTCAAGGCGCCGTTTTAGCAAAGATTGATCCAGCCGATGCGAGATTGTTATTGATTGAAGCGCAGGCTGAGCTTGATCGGACGTTATGAAAGGTTGAAGGCTATTTTCTACATGATCAAACGCTTGCATCGCAGTTGTTAGCCAGAGAGGCAGATCTTCAGCGAGCGTATGCCGAGCGACAGGCTGCTCAAGCGCATGATGAGCGAGCAGCGATTGATTTGAAACGCAGACGTGCGCTATCAAGTTCGGGCTCTGTCTCTGCCGATGAGTTGACGCGCGCTGAAAATGCTTCGCGTTCGGCTCAGGCAAGTCTGTTGGCGGCTGATGCCAACGTCGCGCTCGCCCGAGCAAACGTCGAGACCGCGCAAAGCGCTCGGCGAATGAATCAAGCATTGACGGCTAATACCAGCATTCAGGATCATCCTGAGGTGCAGTTGGCGCGCGCGAAGGCAGAACAGGCACAACTTAATTTGGAACGAACAGTCATCCGCGCGCCGATCTCAGGCGTGGTGGCCAAACGTCAGGTGCAATTGGGCCAACGGGTTCAGGCAGGGACAACGTTATTGGCGATTGTTCCAACTGAAAAAATGTACTTGAACGCCAATTTTAAAGAGGTACAACTTAAAGACGTTCGGATCGGGCAAACTGTTGAAGCGCTGTCGGACTGGTATGGCCCCACAGTGAAATATCGTGGAACGGTGATGGGCTTTTCAGGAGGCTCTGGAGCGGCTTTTGCGGTCATTCCCGCACAAAACGCCACGGGCAATTGGATCAAAGTCGTACAGCGGTTGCCGGTGCGTATTGCGCTTGACCCTGAACAGCTTCGTACGCATCCGCTTGGCGTGGGCTTATCGATGACCGTGCGCATCCGCGTGGATCAACCCTAGGCGGAGCAGATGTCTTCGACAACATCTCGTCTCGAAAATTTGGAACCTTTAAAGGGCGGCACACTCTGGTTTGCCGCGTTTCTCATTGCAAGCGCGAATTTCATGTCGGTGCTCGATATGACAATCGCCAATGTTTCGATCCCCACTATTTCTGGCAGTCTCGGCGTCACGATCAATCAGGGGACTTGGGTCATTTCCTCCTATGCGGTGGCCGAAGCGATCATTGTCCCTCTGACGGGCTGGCTTGCCGCGCGCTTTGGTGCCGTGCGCGCGTTTATTTGGGCGATGGGCCTTTTTGGCCTGATGTCTGCTTTTTGCGGCTTAGCCACCTCGCTTGAAATGCTTGTTTTGGCTAGAACGCTGCAAGGGTTAGCGGGCGGTCCTTTAATGCCCCTTTCGCAAACCTTGCTCTTGAGAATCTTTCCGAGAGAAAAAGCGGGACTCGCAATCATGATCTGGGCGATGACGACTCTGATCGCCCCGATTGTCGGTCCTATTTTGGGTGGTGTCATTTGCGACAATCTCTCATGGTCCTGGATTTTTTATATCAACTTACCTTTGGTACTTCTCGGCTGTTTTTTTGGGGTCAAGTTGTTGGGTGGTTACGAGCTCTCCCTCAAGCGCGTGCCGATGGATGTTGTGGGCCTATGTTTATTAGTGATCTGGGTGGGGTCTTTGCAGCTTATGCTTGATTTGGGCAAGGACATGGACTGGTTTGCGTCGACTGAAATCGTTGTGCTTTCCTTGGTCGCACTTGTCGGCTTCGCGGTGTTTTTGATTTGGGAGTTGACGCACGAACATCCTATCGTCAATTTGAGGGTGTTCAGACATCGTGGATTTGCGGTTGCGGTGCTGACGATGAGTATGGGGTATGCGTGTTTTTTTGCATTAAATGTTTTGACCCCCTTGTGGTTACAAACCAATATGTTTTACACCCCGAGCCAATCTGGCTACACCACCGCTTGGACTGCGTTGTTTTCTATTTGTATGGCGCCGCTTGTGACTAAGTTTGCCAATCGCGTCGATCGTCGTCGATTGATCAGTGCGGGTGCACTGTGGCTGGCGCTTGTGACGGGATTACGTATGTTTAGTAATACCGACATGACGTACTGGGATATTGCCTTTCCCATCATGATCATGGGGCTTGGCATGCCGATGTTTTTTATTTCATCCACTGGCTTGGCACTCGGGAGTGTGAGCCCCGAGGAAACAGCCTCCGCGGCTGGATTAGTGAGTTTCTTTAGGTCAGTATCAGCAGCGTTTGCTGTATCCGCAGTCACCACAATTTGGGATCACCGCGCTGTCGTTCATCATGCTGAAAACGTGATGTTGTTAGATGCGGACAATCTCATGATGTCGCGATTGCTTGCTCAA